>NZ_QTNB01000001.1:0-998992 GCF_003603395.1 Bacteroides sp. AM44-19
GGTGGTACACGTTTCAAATGCTACCCGGGTCCCTTTTCAAGTGTTAGCTACATGAAATCATACAAAGCACCATTGATAGATACTTTCTTTTCCGCACTCACATCATCACAACGGCATCTGCATATATCCTGCCAGCTCTCACCACCTGTGCCGGGAATAGGTCTGCCGAACTCATCCTTATCCATCGGGGTGATAACCTTAACCTGCAATATGTGTGGAGCGAATATCATAAGAAAGTCACTTTAGGTTTGTTACTCAGTTCGTCTTTCAAGCCGTACTGCTTACACAGAAATGAATAGTAATCCTTAATGCCTTGAATGTTCCAAGACATAGAAAAACCGCCTTCACTGATTGAAGTGGCGCGAAGCAAAAGAGAGGGGATGAACTTCGCAATTGCTACAGAGACACGGACACAGCAATGCTCATTCATCTCATCCTCTCCGCTTATCTTCGAGGTAAGACACATATCCAAAATGTCAGCCTCCGATACCTGAATGCCGAATATCTGAAACTTCTGTTGTATGTAGTCGTTTACCGTCATCTTAATATGGTGTAATCAGTGTACTATATGCTGTATGGCTATAATGTGTGCAATACTTCGACTTATAGACGTACCGGAACGGGCATTTAGGAACTGAAATCTGTTTCCTTTGCATTGCCGTAATAGTTACTGTTTGCTTCACCGGACTATCCACAACCATAAATATTGGCTGCGGAGTGATCAGCACAACACAATCAACAGAAGATGCTTCAAAAGTGATACACTGAATGTCTGGCAAACCAACATCAACAGATGGATTCACATACTCACACTTGGGAGATTCCACACTTGATGCCTGCACGTCCAACGAGACCAAAGACATCATCAAAAAGCCACACATGGCAAAAATAAAATTCTTCATTTCTTTTCTGGTTTATAAAATTAGACAATGGAAGGGTAGAAACACTACCCTATCCTTACTCGATACCTAATGCTTCTTTCAGCTTGGCAGTTGATTCTTCATCCAGTTCTGAGACCTTAGCCAAAAGAGTTTCTTCTTTCATATTGCCGGAAGCCTGCACGCCGATGGACTTCAAAGCATCAATCAAAGCCTTCTTCTCAAACTCCTTTTCAAAGAGAGAGATTTTCACCTCCTTCTTTTCTTCAGGGGCTTTCACTTCGGTATTTTTTGCCTCAATCCGTTCAGCAAGTCTGCGGCTTTCCATATCCAGCACACGGGCTTCCTCACCGACTTCAATCACTTCACCGGGAGTATAATACTTTCCGGTGAACTTGTCGCGGAAAACTGATATAACCTTTACTTTCATATCCTACCCCCTTATGCTGATTGAATGGATGCAATTTCGCTCAAATCGAAATTGGTAATCAAATCTGGATTGGAAATCTGCGGAATCCACTCTGCCGTATATTCCATGTAGCGACCGTTTTTGTCACGGTAGTTGGAGATAAGCATCTGCCCCTCTGACGGGATATAAGTACGTCCTTGTACTGGGTCTGTCGCTTCATACGGGGTATGATGGCGCATATAACCAATGTTGTCAGAAGGTAACAGAGTAATACGGTTATCCGCGTAAATCTGCACATTCTTTCCCGTCTGGTCTTTCACGTAGTCCTCCTTGATTTCAATACGCGGCAAACCGATGCCGGTGAACACTTCGGAAGCCAAAGAAGAGGAAACCAATCCCGTACTCAACTTCATTTCGTTGCTGCCGAGAATCATCTTGTACTGCTCACCAAATTCAGATGAACCAAGAATAAGCTTGTTGAAAGATGCACGAGTCATAACCATCTTGGCATAAACGCCATAGTCCGGTGCCAAGGAATGAAGTTTCTCTCTCAAATAAGAGATAAACATATTCTTTCCGTCCACAACCACATCTCCACTTTTCGGCTTGATAAAATTGAACGGAAGGGTAATCTCCAGCAGTTTATTATTGGTCTGACCGGAAGTGATTGCAGCGTCTTTGTTGTAAACGGTGGCTTCACCAAGCATCAACAGCGCACCGACAATAATATCCATACGCTTGTGGGCGGCAAGGGTAATCTGACGGTAGTCGTCTGCCAGGAAGTTTACAATCTCTTCCATTGCAGCCTTTTGGTCGGCTGGCTTAGCGGCATTGAACTTGTCAATCAAATCCTGCAATTCAGAAAGACGGTCAATAGACATCTGATAAGCATCACCCAAATAGGCAATCTCACCATATCCGGAACCGATGTTCCGACGTTCACGGATGGGTTTCTCTCCAAAACGCGAATTGATGGAGCCGGCCATAACTCCGGTTACAGAACCGATATAATCCTTGAACACACGAGTAGTCACTCTGCGGAAAGTAAGATACTGCTGCCAATAGATTGTGTCCTTGCGTGTCTGGTTCACACGTCTGATGATAGCGGAAACAATGTTCGCATCATCGAATAATGTTTGAATCGTTAAAAACATATCCTACCTCCTTACTCGTTAAATTCAAACCATCCCTTCATGTTGGCTTTATCGTTCTCGGAGAACGGCATAATCAATTTTGAGGGTTCAATTTCTGCGGCTGTACGAAGCAATGAAACCAATGTGATTCCGTCCTCAACCTTTGTACGGTTAAACAAAGCCGAATTAGCTACATGCTTTTGTTTTAAACCATCAACTGCAACCGCATTGAATAATACGGCATCTTTGGCGATATTCTCACCAAAAGCAGCCTTAATAGTCAATACATCGTAGTTGGCATTAGACTTATCAATTGCCGTTACTTCTGCACCTTTCTTACCACTTCCGACAAACATACCCACATAAGCCAAAGAGTTCTTAGCTACTTTGATAGACAAAGCCTCTCCACCAGTGGTATAGGTTTCCGCAACTCTCACATTGATTACCGCATAAGCGAACTTGTTTTTCAAGTCCGCACAAATCGGTGTAAATCCGGGAAGAAAACTTCCCACTACCAGGTTCTGCGTATCAAGTTTGAACGGACCACGTCTACGAATGCCGGTCTGGACATCGTAGCGTTCCTCTTGCTCAACGGGCGGAACCAAGTCATACTTAAATCCTGCTGACATAATTAATTCTTGTTTTGTTCAACAATAGTTTTCGTTCCCTCATCAATCATCTTGGCGATAGATTCAGATTCTTTCTCAATCTTCTCTTCCGCTGATTCGGGAGGGGTTACGCCTTTGAAGCCGTCATTTGCGAACTCCTGCTTCAAGTCCTTGAAGTATGCGTCCAAGTCCTCATCGTCCTTAATGGCGCATCGTTTGGCGTAGTTTTCGGGAATACCATACTCTTTTGCCTTTGCCAAAATCTGCTGGCTACGTGTTGCTTGAGCCTTTTCCGTTTCAAACTGTGTTAGCTTATCAGAAAGGTTCTTGTTGGAGTCAATTAAAGCTTG
The DNA here is from genome assembly GCF_003603395.1 of Bacteroides sp. AM44-19. Lineage (NCBI taxonomy): Bacteria > Pseudomonadati > Bacteroidota > Bacteroidia > Bacteroidales > Bacteroidaceae > Bacteroides > Bacteroides sp. AM44-19. The sequence continues at coordinate 3,379 of NZ_QTNB01000001.1, forward strand.
CGCCCATGCAGGCACATCGTCTTTATTCTCTTCCGTTTTGGTGGTTGTGGTAGTCTCGATTGGCTTACCGTCTTTAAGGTTATGTTTCTTCTCGTAGTTGGAAACTGCGGTCTTGGAAGCATCCCCGGCACGGAAATCACCATAGGAATTTAGCACGTCCGAGAAGCTGATACCCTCAACAATGGAGTTTACCTTTGTCTCGTCCGTTACACCCTCTGCCTTCTTAGTGGCAATTCGGGTTAAGATAGCAGTGTCCACCCCAGTAAACTTCTGTTGCAGCCCTGCCAAGATTTGTTCTAAGATTGTCATACCGTATGAATTTGATTTATAAATTTCTACGGTAAATTTCGGCATTAATAAGCTATGTGAAAAATTATCAGATAGGTGATACACGACAATGAAACGATTGTCGTAAAATGGTATAAAAAAGGCGTGAAACCGAATGGAATCACGCCTAAATAAAGTATTGTAACTTATGCCGGTACAGCCATTAATTCACGCCCTACTGAACGTATTGTTTCTATAATATCTTCAAAACGTTTCTTAGACGGCTTCTTTGTTCCGCTTACATATTGAGCAAACAAACTCTGAGAAATACCTAAACGTCGTGCTATGGCAGCAGCATTCAATTCAGGATGAGCTATAAATAAATCATAAAGAGGATTAGATTTCCTTTCCCGAAAGAATCCCTCAAAACTCAAATCTTCATCAAGCTCTTTCCAATGTATTCCGTCATGGCTCGTTGTGAAATTTGCGCGCTGCGCAGGAGTAGCCCATTTCAGCCTTTGGAAATCTGAAAACTTCTCACATGCCTCCTTCCCGTCAGTGGTACGTATCCATACCTCCGTATCAGTCAACCATACCTTTTCAACTATGATATTTTCCATAACCACTTATTTTGATTTATTAAAAAATTTATTCCAATGCTCTGCTATTACTTCTTGATTTTCTTCTATAACTGATTCTACAAGTTTCAGTTCAGATGACTTCAAGCCATTATTTTTGATTAATGTAACTGGAAATAAAGTGAATTTAGCACTTACATCCCCTTTGATTACATGAACATGTATAGGCTCATGGTCATTAGCGTAAAACATAAAACGAAAACCAAATAAAATAAATATCGTTGGCATACCTTTCTCTATTGATTACCCTACAAATATAGGTAATTATTTAATTACCTACAACTATTCAAGCAAAAAATTAGCGGCAATTCTTTGATGTTGCCGCAAAATATTCTATTTTTCTTGTACTAAAATTATAATCCCTATAATTTTTCTGACTAAGAGGCATTTTTCTGTCCCTTATTTCCGATTTGCTCATTCTTTGCCGCTTGCTCCTCCTTGATTTCTGCAAGCTCCTCTTCTACCCTATCAGCATTCCCGGCAAACATGATTCCCTCACGCGTTGACCAGATGCCACCACTGACAGCGGAAACGGCAGTAGTCACCTTATCATTCAAATCATCAATCATATATGGAACCAGTTCTGTTTCTATGTCAATGGTTTGCGATGCCTTGCTAAACTCGGTTGGATTGATAGAGCCTAAAGCGGAAACAATGAAATTTACTCTCCGCTGTAAAAACTCGCCGATAACCTCACCGTGATTTTCTACCGCCATGTGTGCACCCATGAACATAAAGCGGAAAGCGGTTCCTGATGCTTTGCCTACCCCCTTCAACGTCTCAAAGGATATTCTTGGAGTGTTTGACATATCATAAGCCATATTGGTGAGTGTTTCTGCTTCAAAACGTACCGTATCCGGAACTTGGTTCCACGTCAGATACTGGGCATCCGCACTTTCACCTGTAAGTTTGACCATTCTATCCTTAACCTTACCCATGAAACCCTCCACGTCACCGATAAGTTTCAATAAAGGGAAGAAATGATAATCGATGCAATCTGCATAATTGGATAATAATTTCTCCAACCGAACCCGAAAAGTCTTTATCTTTTTGCAATAAGGTTCAGGACGGTAGGCATAGAGAACCGGTAATTTGGGGAATCCATGAGTAAAAGGCGTTCTTTCTTCATACCCTTTAGATAAATCCCACTGATAGACCATCTTATCAGTGATAGTCATAAAGCAAGTTATCTCCGAATCATCCATGAGCTTCTTCTTGTACTCACGTGAGAAAGCAATCATTTTACCTTCATCGTTAAAGAACGGGTATAGTTTATCACCTCTGAATGGAGACCATAACACGCTTTTCAGTTTCTTGGTGGGCTTGACCTTACCACCGAACGTAGTCTTAACTTTCTTCCAAAACTTTGCCCAAAACGAATCATCATCGGTAACATACCAATATTCTGCCGCTTCTTGTTCGGAGAGCCAGGCACGGACAATCTTCTTGTTTTGGTATTTGATTTTGTTGGATTTAAATACAGCCTTTACCGCATCCAGCAGCTTCTTTTCATCATCATCAGTCGGAGTGCAATCCATAGACGGTTCTGTGCCGACCGTGAAAGCAGTTTGAATATTCACTATATCCTGTTCCAATGGAATGGAAATACGGTTCACCGGTTCAGTCTTATACTTTGCTTCGATTTCATAAGTCTTACCAGTTTTTTCATCGAAGTGTTTCTCAGCTTCTTTTTCAAGAACCTTTCTGTCCGGATACTTCTTTTTGTCAACCATAATTTCATGGCGTTCCGGATTCCAATCGTCCCAAAGTTTACAACAGTCGGGAAGTTCAGTCTTCCTACCTTTCTTCAGGTAGTTTATCTTCTGCCCGATATCGGGCAATGCTAATATTTCTTCTAAATTCAATGGCATAGCTTATATTTTTAGTGTGTGAATATTCCAGTTAAATCTTTCGGCTTCAAAATGCGTCCAAGCAAACAACCCAATACATAATATCTAATGGCATCCATCAAATGATTATATTCATCTACTGGCTCATTGATGTAGTTTCCATCCTTATCTTTATCCCAAACATATTTCCGAAGTTCAGTAATAATATTGTAAGAGCGTTCTGTTACAAAGAACTCCATGTCTTTAATCTTATCAATACCCGCTTTGATGGAGCCGGGAAACTTATCTACCGGATAGATATTCACGCCTCTGTTCTTTATCTCTTGAATCAATCGAGGGTCTTGCGAATCGGCAAAAACTTTCATAGAGAAAGGCTTTAACCTATTGGCAATAGCCGACGAAAGCATATCCGTTTCATAGAAAAGTTCATCAACATACAAACGGTTATCAATAATGCCACATCTTACAGCAGCGGAAGGATCATTAGTAAAGCCGAAGTCCTGCCCTATTCCTACCTTTTTGCATTCCTGCGGGAACTCTTTCACAATTCCCCACTTCTTGAACACAGCACCTTCTGCAACGTCAGCCCAGCGACCGATAACCACATGAGCATACTTTTCAGGATTACTCACCTTCATATCCTCCACCTCTTTCAGAAACTCCGGGGAAAGATTCTCCAAGTTATCAAAATACGTAGTATGGATATGAAGCACATTCGGATGAGTGGAAATCTGAACCTGCACACCATCAATCTCTACCAGCTTGTGAGTTTTCTCAATGTATTTCTTGTAGATGAAGTGATTGGAATCGCATGGGTTCATTATAATGATAATCCGGTTCTGAATACCCTTTTTGCGAATGGAGAGCATTATTTTATCGAACTCATCTTCGCTTGTCCACTCTTCCGCTTCATCGCAAACGAAAGTCGTAATGCCTTGAATGGATTTCAGTTTTGCTGTCTGGTTCCCGGAAGAAGTCTTGATACCCCGGAACATGATACGGCTCTTAGTCATCTTATTGACTATATCCGTCTTTGTGGTCTTGAAATATTTCGTGGTACCGTCCAAATCTATCTTCTCCATCATTTCGGGAATGATAGACATACCGGCAGAAACCATCGTGTAACGGGTGTAAAGAATCTGATGAACTATCTTCTCTACGGGAGTCATTTCAAAAGTCAACCGCTCAATAAAGGTAGAAGCATTGAAAGACTTTCCGCTACCACGCCCACCGGTGATAAGAATTATAAATTTTTCCTTATCCTCATATAATGGATGGTAAATTTCTTGAGGTACTATCATTTCAGCTTGTCTTTAATCCAGGAATCAATGTTGATGCCGTGCTCTATGTCTGTTGGAATATCAGCATCTTCTGATTCTTCCCCAAAACCTTCGCTTTTCCCTAATGTAGAAAGCAAATAACGAATCATATAGCCGTCTGGACGTTCACGCCAACCCACGAAATTTCCATCTTTATCCTTTTCAGGAATACCCAATGCAAGAACACGGGCAGAAACCAAACATTCATCAACCAACGCCCCGCGCTCATCTGATATAGCATCTTTAAATTCAACATCTTCTTTCGCCCATTGATATACAGTTTTCCGAGCTACTTTAAACGTAGCCGCAACCTTAGTCAGATTTCCACCAGATTTGCGGAGAATCTTTCTAAAATCTTCTATATTAGGTTTCTTAGCCATATCCTTGTGTACGTGCGCGCGTATTTGTTACTTTCGTCACTTAATCAATTTTAATACATCTTCCCCTTTTACAAACTTGTCATCTGTGCTGATACCAAGCAAATCGCAAAAATCCTCTTTAGCGTTGTAAGAAGAAAAAGACAATGTAATATAAGCTTCTTCGTTTTGCTGTCTTTCTATTGACAATTCTCTTACTTGCTGTTTAATGGCTTTCATGTGCTCTTTCTTTTCATCATAAGTCTTCTCATCCGCAGAGGGAGTTTCAATTTCGTCAAATGATGGCAGAGGGGACAATAAATCATCCACAAAATCTAACTGAGATGGCATTTCTGTGTTTATGGAAAGAATATCATTCAATTCCCCAATGTCCAAGCCGACATTCGTATAATCTATATCAGAAATGTAGCCAGCTATAAGGTCTATATCCGGCTTTGTATTTCCTACAGCCATATATGTAAGCTGTTCCTTCTCAGCCTTATCGTCAAGAGCTACGACTTCAACCTTTACATCATAATCCGTTTTAGATGTACCATCGTATTTGTAGTGCAGGTCCATTGCCTTAATCCTTCGATGCCCGTCAATCAGATTCCTCGATTTTTCATTCCATACAATACCACCAAGAAAACCAATTTTCTGCAAATTTTTCTTTTGCAGCTTTACTTTCTCGTCCGAATGCCTTTTAGGGTTAATCGGATTAAGATTTATTTGAGAGCGTTTTATAATTCTTGTTTCACTTTGTTTTAGCTCTTTCATAGTCATATTCAAATAATTTCCGTTCTACCAATGGATATTCATTTATAACTTTTTGTAAATCAAATGGATATTTAGAACGAAGAAATAACAAGTAATTAATATCCGTTATGTCAGTGCCGGATGATTGATGTTTTCCTCCATATGATTCGGGTTTGATTAGACCTTTTCGACTAATGTACTCCAATACATCTTTGTTCCGATATTCAGATAAGGGATAACACTTCTTTTGCACTTCGTTAATACCGTTCAACTTATATGTACGTAACATTAAACGTCTATTCATTGAATCAGACTGCTTAAATCCAAAGAAGGCCCATTCGATATTATATTTCTCCCTTATAATATCCGTAAGTTGAGCCATATTGTATAGTTTCTGCTTCTCGTTCTTAATACATCCTAAGTAACCAATACGCCTAAATGAATAGACCGCAAAGTGAGGTATCTGAATGTACTTCACGTTTGGATATTTACTGCAAGCATAATTTATATAACGATTGATATGAGACAAGTCTTTTATAACATACATATAGGCGCAAACGACCTCTTTGAAATAAGGTGATATTAGGTCCAAAAGGGCTATACTGTCCTTGCCCGATGCCGAGTGAAACAATATAACCCTATCAGCCTTTAAAGCAACTTCTTTAATTATATCTATTGCTTTATCCATCATTAAACAACTCTACCGCCTACCCTACGATTAATTCTTGCTCGCTGAGCTGCATTTCGCCCCATAGATTGAAATCGTCCGGCTTCATAATCTTTTCGGGTACGATACTTTTGACCACTTGCATCTGTTGCATACGTTTCTGGCATAATCTTTAATTTTAAATTAAACAATCCTTTTACTAAATAAACAAAGCCACCCAAGTGGCTTATATTATTTCAAACCTGAATGGCTTATGATTTCACAAATATGTAAGTAGTAAAATAATGGCAACTCTTTCGGTGGATTCTTCTTGAACTCTTTTAATTGTTCATCAAAATCATGGAAATCAAATTCATCATGCATGAACTTAATACCTTCTTCTGTCACTTCACCTATACCTATCTCGTCAATTGCTACATCAAGTGTCCACGGTGCACCGGTACTATAAAAATGAATAGCTTCTATATCCGTTCTCAAAATAGACTGACATTCATCTTCACGCCCAGCCTTTCTCAATTTTTCATTTTCCTCAATCTGATTGAAGTCCGTGAACATTTTCTCATATTTAGAGCTGAGCATACGAGTTTCTATACACTTTTTACCGTTCAGAATATCTAAAGCGTTGTTTCTATTCATTACAAGCGAATACGCTTCTATCTCTTGACCTTTATAATTAATCTTCATACTATTCTATCATTTTTAAATTTATACTATAAAAAAGATAGTACCCCAAAGGTACTACCACAACCAAAGATAACGAAATATCTTCAATCGTTATACACGACAATCGGCTTATTGTCGTGAACTAAGCCATTTATCCCGTCTTTCTCTGCATGCCTCTAAGGTAGGCGCACAACAAGCAAAAAGTTCACCGCTATCAGTACGGTAGTCGTACTGGTACATTCTCACTCTTTTTCCTCTCAACCTGGTGTTGTAGGTACAATAATTCTCTTTACCGGGTTGGCATACGCTGCAACCGTTTTCATTTATTGAGTTCATAATCACTATATTTAATGTTTTGCATTCAATCTTTTTTCACTCGTATAAGCCACTACAAGCCCAGTCTCGTCATGCTGTATGGTGATGTACTTTTCACCCCTCTCTATAGTAGAGAAGTCGTACGGCGTACATAGCTTACCCAACACTTTACCCAGCTGCTTCATCAGTGGAGCTTCGGGGCTGATAACTAAAACTAAATCCGCTTTCATAATCGTGTGTATTGTGGTAGCCCGAAGGCTACCGGATTAAAACTTAGAACTTCTCGATTTTGAGATTGTCGTTAATGATAAACATACGTCCACACTCTAAAATCACATGTGTATCTGTAATTCGTTTGATTACTCTTACTACATCATCGTGCGATATGCGTGGCGTACCGTCTGCATGACAGCCATTAGACAAATCACCTGATACTCTATATCTCAAACCTACTGTAACTTCATTTACGTTCATAATCTTATATATTGCGCAGGGCTTTTACCCTGCTGGTTAAACTTATAATATCGTAATCTCTTTGTTGCCTATCTCTGTATCTACATTCAGAACCTCGTACTTTTGAGCCTTGTAATTATAAACGACTTCACAGGTATTGAAACCTCTACCATCTTCTCTTTGGTCATAAACAGTATTTATATGCTGATACATTTTATTGCCTAACATGAAGTTTATCTTACCTGATGTACAGAAGTAGAATGCTACCGCATACTTCAATGTTTTCTTCTCATCAATTTTCTTTGTTGCCATATCTTATATATTTAAATTATTATTCAAACTATGTTTTGATTGTCACACTGCAAATATCAAACTTTATTTTGAATAAAACAAATTTTGATAGAAAAATTTTCAAATTATTTTTTGATACTATTCTTCTGTATTCTATGTATAATTTGAAAACTATTCCTATCTTTGCGTCAAATTATAATTTGAATATCATGCTAAGAGTACAAGAAATCTGCAAACAGCAGGGTATTACCATGCAAGACCTTGCTAAAAGAATGGGAGTGACATATCAAGCCCTGTATGCCGCTGTGTCCGGCAACCCTACCATTGGGAAGTTAGGAGAAATAGCAAAGGCTTTAGGTGTAGGGATAACTGATTTGCTGAATGAAGACAAGGAGGAAAACACTATCACTTGCCCTCATTGTGGGAAGAAAATTAAATTAGAGAAAGGAGAATAACTATGCCTTATTGGTTACAGTTTACAATATTTGCTATTATAGCAGGATTAGTGCAATACATCATCACTTACTTCAAGGAAAAAGGAAAGAATCTTGCAACTAAAGAAGACATAGGTGAAATTACTAAAGAAATAAAATCCGTTGAAAGTCAATTTATTAATGAAACAGAGAAGCTTAAAAATAAATTAGCAATTTTGGCAAATGCGCAAACTGACATAACTTCAATGGAACGTCAGGCTATTATTGAGGTTAACAAAAGCTTGTTTATGTGGATAGATTCTGTTTTAAATATACCAAATGTCAATAATTCAATTCAAATAAATAATTATATTAATGCTCAGAATCAATTATATAAAAATGTACAACAAGATGAAATAGTATTAAGACTATTTGTCAAAAGCGATAACATCCACAATATTCTTCATAAGATAATTTTGGCTTTTCTTAAAATACAAGCCGAAAAGCAACTAAAATGTCATGAAATAATTAAAATAAATAATGAAATAGATGACATCAAACCAGAAACACCATCAAAAGAAAAGAGAGAGAAACTACAAAGAAAAATAGAAGAAAGAAAAACTGCTTTAGAAAACATCTCAGAAAAAGTGCTCGAAGAATACACTACAATTGCCCCAATGATTAATGAATTTAGAGAAAAAAGCAAAGAGCAAATATATAAAATTTTAAAGCCGGAGCACTAAACTCCGGCTCATTAATTGATTAGCCCTTTGAATTTCAACCGATTTACGATTTCGGTGTAAAGATACTCTATATCTCCACTAAAGTCCCCATAATTCTGATAGAGAAACACGACATCAGCACAATTGTCGGAAATGGTACATTCTGATTGAACTCCAAGAACCCTTGCTAATTCAGGTCGTAACCCTGCTGTCATTTTCCCACCGGCGAGCGAGCTTGGAGAAAACAGATACAGGATAATGAAAATGAACTTCTTCCGCTGGGTTACACTGTCAATATTCGGTGGACATCCTCTCTCATTCAGCAACTCAACGAATATTTTGTAGATTTCATGGATAAGGCTTTTGTCTTTCAAAATCGGGGCGGTCAAGGCATTTTCTTCCTCTGAAAGTTCTGATTTCTCGATACGAATCTTTTTAAGACGAATGATTTTATTAAAATCCAGCTCCATAACACGATTATTTTAAAAGTAAATAGTATATTTGCATCATAATCGTGTGAGGAGCTGATTCATGGTCGTGCGTGGGTTGGCTCTTTCTTTTATTTAACAGACTTATCCTTTTCCTGAATAACCCGATTTTTCTCGTTCACCTCCCTACCCCATATCATAGCGGAATAGATGGCTTTTGCATACAAAAAGAGTTCCTCACGACTGGTAAGGAACTCAACTCGAAGGGCTGCACATTTCGCATCAGTCCAGACATTTTCATTTCTATTCATTGGCTATTTGTTAATTTTATAAATCTATTACGTTAATGGTTAACACATATATCCACTTGCTAAACCATGTTATAAGATGGCTGAACAAAGGCTCATAATTTGCATAACTCCCACAAATCCGTACCTTTGCAATGTGTTTTTCATAGTATTAGATTTAAGGTTAATAAAAAAGATTGGCTGTCTGGGATAGATAGCCTTTTTTTGTATCTATCAGTCACCTTTGTTCTCGTCCCTATACTTATGCTTCCAATAGCTATTTAAACAATTATATACAGTAACGCAAATTATCAAAACTGTTACAACAAACCCTCCCCAATCAAATTCCATATCCTACTTTATTACATTCCACTCACTTTCCATAATCACATGTTCACACTTATTACACCTATGCAGGTAAGTCGGAAACGGAGCTGTCGTATAATCTTCGACAGCAATTTCTATACTGCCACATTCCGGACACTCAATTTTTACCTCTTTAATACCGGAATAGTCCCAGAAAGACGGTTTCCCTTTCACGTTCTCGATAGGTTTGGAGTAAAGGATAGGATTAGCCAGTACCCAGTTATAAACTCCTTTCTCTGCCCAGATGGAAGAGTGATTCACAACACAATCCACAATTTCGACACTTCCAATGATAGCAGAATTTACATATCCATTGCCGCAAATAATCTCACTCTGGAATCCAAGTGAAAAGCTATCCCATTGCCTTTTCGTAAATACACTATTAGGATTAATCATTTCCATGGGGACGGCGCTTGAATGAATCAGCACCCTCTGCCCTAAGTATTTCTTAGGACACGGCCAAGTGCGATTCTCGATGTCTTTGATGCCGTGGACTATCAGACTGGCCCATGGCTGTTTGATGGTTATTGCTTTCATCCTTCGCCTCCTTTCGGTAGTGCTGGTATCGGCCTCCAATGTGTGACATATCCAGTTTTGATGTATGGATAAATATTATACATCACTCTACGAGCCGCCATTTCACCTTCTTTTCCGTCTACTGTTATGACTTGCACTACTCCGGGAGAATCATCTTTCGGAATAGCCATTTCTACGCTTATCCACGGGGATTGCTTTGCCTGCCATTCGGCACCTTTTCTGAACATATTCAACATTGCTTGTCTCTGATAGGCTAATTCACCTTCAACTATTATTGCATAACTTGACGTAAGTTCTTGTTTTGCTGCTTCTTCTACTGTCTGTTTCATAATTTATCCTTATTGAATGTTCTGATTTATGTAATTCACAATCTTTTCCAACTTGCTTGAAGCAAACAAGCAATTATTAAGTTGTCGCTTGCCCTCTTTCCATTCGTGGAATAATTGATAATATGGTGGACTAAGTGTACGGTCAATCTTTATGCGATATTGATTAGTCCCATACTCAGTTATAAGATTCTCAATGTATTCGTCTGAATTATCTTGATTGGTAACAAATACCATCTTATCAGTAGTAAGTATCATATTTTACCCTCCTTATCAAATTCGGATAATGCCTGCTCGCAGAACTTGACCTGCTCCAAAGCATAATCCCTCTTATAAGTGATTATATCGCGTGTTGTATAGTCCGTATAAAATCGGTCTATAATGCTTTTAACATAAAACCTTTTAGGTTCCTCACAATGGTTCAGAAGAATCACGTATTCATCGTTTCTCGGATGCAAGCACAAAAAACGATAATAATTCACTTCACCATTTAGGCATTCAATCAGTTTTTCATCTGTCTTTAGATTTCCAATGTCTTCTATATTCCTTATTGGTCTCATAATTCAATATTTTTTATTATTTTTTCTATTCCGCTCGCTCTGTACCTCTGCCATACACATCTTGCACCATGACGCTTTCAGATGGTATTCCTTACCGTTACGACGGGCTATTCTATCGAAAAAACGGGATAACGGAAGCGCTCTACCACAGCGGGTGCACAGTTTACGCTCCACTCCGTCAACGACCACCCGGTTACGGGGTTTCCTCCTCACGATTTCACATGGTCCGCATTCGGACGCACCGTACCTCCTGCAATATGCAAGGGAATGCTTGCCGCACTTGGAGAAGGATGTACAATCCGAACGGGGAACAGTCTGGTGAACGTTCATACGGCATCGCTCATTAAGTCGAACAATGTGGGTGCGCTGACCTCCATCTCCGCCTCATACAGATATGAAAGACTGTCTTTCCAGTAGTCGTAATTGAGTTCAGTAGATAGACCTTTCCTCCCCAAATTGATTGCGCAATAGGGAACGGTGCCGATACCTCCGAACGGGTCAAACACCAGTTCACCTTTGTTTGAGTATCGTTCAATCAACCTTTCGACAATATCCAACTGAAGGGGACAGATGTGGTTCTGCCGTTTCTTCTGCGACTGCCTAGTATTGAGCGTGCGCATCCGGGTGACATCATCCCATATCCAGGGCTTCTTGCTTACCGGGTCAACAGCCATGAATGTCTTTGGCAGTTTTCCATATGCCTCCAGTTCTTCGGCAAATGACACGTGTTCCTCATAATCATAGACGTGCCCACGCTCGTAGTTCCTGAATAGGTGGCGTATCTTGTCAATGCCGGCCCCTTTCATGTCCTCGTAACTCAACAGGGAGTTACCCGATGATTTCCAACTTGCATGAGCGTCTATCTGCCAACGGGCCAACGAATATTCGCTTTTGTTTTTTGTCACCGGCAAATCAGCATAGGCCCGTGAGGTGTCGGAAGGAAGCTTGCGGAAAAGAAGGACATACTCAGGACAACCGATACCCATCTTTGAACCGTCCTTGCACATCTCCGTATATCCAAGCCGATAAGTCTGGTTGTTCTCCCTTACCACATCCGTATCCACCGTGATGCGCCCCATGTAGCGGAAACCGTGTTTCATGTAGTGGAATACAGTCATTTCACTGAACGGGTCGATGGTGGGCATACCGTCACCAGTGGCGTTGCCGAACAAAACACGGTCTTTCACATGGATGCAAGCTAACCTACCGGGTTTAAGAATACGCATAAGCTCCGGTGTAAGATAATCCATCTGCTCGAAGAACTTGCCGTTGTCCTCATTATGCCCGAAGTCGTTATAGGTCGGAGTGTACTCATAGTGGTTGGAGAACGGGATGCTTGTTACAATTAGGTCCACCGAATTACTTTCCATAGTCTGGCATTCAAGAACATTGTCATTATTGATTGCCCTCCACAGTTTACCAGACTTTTCTTCCCTGCTGGCAAACATCCACCGCATCATCTTCTCCTCTGCCTGCAAGCCGAACAAACCGTTCTCGCGGACTATATCGGTCATCTTGGCTACCATCTCGCGGTGTTGCGCCCACTTCTGCATGAAGCTCTTGTATATCTCTCCCTCACTTTCCGCATAGACCAGATAAAGGTCAACCGGATGCTGCTGCATGAAACGGTAGATACGGGCTATCGCCTGGAACTTGTCGTTAAAACGGTAGTCAATGAACATGATTGCCTTATGGCAGTGGTACTGGAAGTTCAAACCTTCACCAAGCATCTCCGGTTTGGCGGCCAAATATTTCAGACGGCCGTCCTTAAAGTCCGCTATCACTTCGTCGGCTTCCTCATCATCCTGCGAGCCGTACACAGCCTTACATCCGGGTATGGCGTCACACAAAGCCTTCCGTTCATTCTCCAGGTCATGCCATAAAAGGAAATGGTCGTCTTTGTTTTCAGGACGGTTAATGATTTCCACCACACGGGCAATCTTTTCCTGCATGTTGTCCCGACGTTCTTTCGCTGCGTCGGCAAGTCCGAGAGCAGCCTCACGGAACATCTTCACTTGTCCGTCACGGTCGGTTCCGGCAGTGGAGTTATCAACACTAACCACTTCTTCATGTACACGCAGTTCCGGCAATTCATATCCGGTATCGGGGTAACCAAGGTCGGACGGTCTGGTGAGGAACAACGCCCATGTACTTACCCACAACCAGAACTCCTTCTCCTTGTGCGGATAAAGGGTAAGGTTATTCGCCTTCGTGCTGTCACGCTGAAAGAAACGGGTAAGCGCCTGCCCGGTATCCATCACACCGAGATAACCGGCATAATGTATCAGCTCCTTGTATCTATTGGGCGATGGCGTGGCGGTGGCGACAAAGCGGTAGGGAACATCCGCAAACAAGGGAAGGAACTCCTGGTAGGTCTTGGTACCGAAACCACGTAATACGCTCGCTTCATCCAATGATGTTGCGGTGAAGGAGGAAGGTTCTATTCTTACACCATCTTCACCGTCGCGCACACGCTCGTAGTTCGTAACCATGATGTCAGTCGGGCATATCATCACATCAGCCATAGTTCGTACATAGGTCACTTTCATGTGCAGATGTTGTTCCGCTTGTGTAAGGAACTCAACCACTACACGTTTAGGACAAACTATCAGCCCTTTGCCGCCTTTGTGTTTCAGGACTACCCGAAGTATCTCCAACTGAGTAACGGTTTTCTGCATACCGAAACTGGAGAATATCGCACGGCAACCACCGGACACCGCCCAGCGAACAGTATCTTTCACATGGGGATATAACGACGGTGTCAGTTCATCCGGATTGACCTCGAACCCGGTCTGACGGCTGATGGCCATCTTGTCTTTTAAAAATTCTATATATTCTTTCATTAAGCTACTTCTTTTAATTTCTTCAATCTTAAATCTCTAAGTTTTGCACAAAGTGCTTCGGCATTCTTCTTTGCCTGTGTAACCTCTACCGCATTTCCGATAAACTTCTTCTGGTCAGCTTGTGTACCAACTAACACATAATCTTCCGGAAAGCCCATGATACGTTTTAGTTCAGGAATGCGAAGCATCCGCATTTTAATATCCACTATGCCATACAGTGCCATGAACTCCTTTATCTTCACGGTCATAGGACTATCATTGTCGTAGATTTCAATCGCTATCTGACCGCTTTCTGTTGCTACCAGATAGGGCGGCATCTTATCCATTCGTGCTATCAGGGTGAAGCAGGGGTTATCAACGGAGCCGCCAGCACTGTTGAACTGTGGATTCATCAGATAATGCCATTTCCGGTTTGCGGTTATTGTCTGTGCCGGTTCCTCTATGTTGCTACCAATATTTGAGAAAGAAGTATTCATAATCCAAGGCTTGCATGTTATAAGTTTTTGCTTGGGATTGGTTAAAATTGCCGGACAAATATTGTCAATACTTGTATGTTGTCCTCCGCCGGAATACTCATTGGCGATAAACCTTGGAGTTACTAATGATAATCTGTCTTTTGTTGTAACTGTCGCAGACGGCTCGTTTACCGAACGATTAAAGCCGTTCCCATAGTGCGCTGATACGAAGGCATGATGGTCCCTGCATGTGATTGTTCCGGCAGGCTCTTCCACTGATACATTCTTGCTTTCGGGATGTCCGCTGAATTGTTTGGAAAGAAAGCAAACTTGCGCTACTCCAAGTCTGTTTTGTGTTGTTACCACCGGACATGGTTCGTCAATCCCAGGAGCGTTATATTTCCCCGTACGGTTCATAGAATTATACTTCACGAGGAAGGCATCCTTTCCTCCGGCTACAAACTTGATAAGTCCGTTATAGATACGCTCAAGCGTTTTCTCTGCAAGAGGCTTTTCCCTGAAGATGGTAGTTCCTTCATCAGAGAAATCAAGTACATCCTTTACCGGCTTCCACTTCTCCAGCCGCGAAAACATATCTTGCCTACCACCCTTACAGTGGGTCGGTTCAGGGAATACTATCGGCAAACTCTTTTTAGCAAAGATGCCGAAGAAGCGTTTCCTTGTGGTGTAGGCACCAAAGTCGGCAGCGTTCAGGATGCGGTGCTCAAAGTTGTAACCGTACTTCTTGACATTGCGCACCCACTTCTGATAAAGCCTGCCTTTGTCCATGCTGATAGGCTTCCCTTTTTCGTCCATATCTCCCCAGCTCATAAACTCTTCCACATTCTCAATCTGAATGTAGTCAGGATCTATAACATCAATATAACGGAAGAGATGTTCTGCCAGCGTCCGGCTATCAGCATCTCTCGGTTGACCGCCTTTAGCTTTCGAGAAGTTGGTACACTCCAAAGAAGCATGAAGCATTATCATCGAATCAGGATATAATTCACGGATACGTTCAACAATAGTATTTATCGGTGAAAGCTCCAGTGTACGAATATCCTCAATGAAATGAAGTGCATCAGGAATGTTGGCATCATGTGAAAGGATAGCATTCTTATCGTGATTCACACAGCAAACTACTTTTGCACATCTATTGCCATTTAAACGGGCTTCTTCCACGCCTTCCGACAAACCACCGGCCCCACAGAATAGGTCTATGACAAATAATTCAATGCCGGACAACCCTTCTAAGCTACATAATATCTCTTTCAATGATTTCATAACTCAATCAATCTCCTTCGGTTTCCAGTCATTAGGAACTTTTGCCCATTCTCTGAAGCTACCATTGGCTACGGCGGCGTCAATTAGTTGTTTTCTTGGTTTCATAATCGTGTGTCTTTTTTCATCAGTTACAAGTAAGTCCTTAAACAATAGTCCGCTATCCAGTAGCAGACAAAATAAAAAGCGGCATACGCTGTCAGGATTGACAGAATAGTCGCTATCAGTTTTATATCTTTCATCTTCGGCTTTCCCCCTCGATTTTTATCACATTAAACATCTCTTTCACCCGGTCGGCTATATAGGCTCCATACCGTTGGGAAAACTCCTTGTCCGGGTCCAGATTGGTAGTCATGTGGGTGTAGAAACAATATCTCTGCTCATAGCGCAGTTGCAAGACGGTCTGAATGGCATTGATGCCCGTACCAAAGTGTTTGGCATCCATAGGTTCCCGTCCCACCTCGTCAATGGCAAGATTGTGCATACATGATCTGTCTGTGTATTGGTTTAACCCGACAATTCCTTTCTCGGCAAACAGCAAGGCAATCTCGGCAGCACTGGTGAACTGAAAGGTCAATCCAGCATCCGCGCCGCCAATACAATAGCGGGCGATTTTTGCCGCATAGTTCTGTAGCCCTTTCAGCAAAGTGGACTTGCCAACTCCGATAGAGCCGTGTAATAATAATCCCTTGCTTACATCCAATACTCCGGGAATCCCCCAAACCCATTGATAAAGGGCTTTCAATAATTGGCGATTACTATCATCAACCATAAAGACTGGCGAGATTGTTTTCATAGATGCAACGAGTTGATTACGCCAATATATGTCAGCCTGTACCCTGCTCCATTGCTTCTGATTAGCCTTATTTACCGAAGATGATTGATTGGATGCCGGCGGAGCTTTCGTCCGGCTTTGCATCTGTTTTCCGATTGCTTCCATTGTATTTTAAATTTAGCCATTCTTGATAATCTCTCTCCGTTCCAGTAAACACCACACCTGTCCAACCAGATTCTATCGCTCTCTCAACCTGCCTGATAGCAAATTCTTCTTCAAATTTGGAAAGTTTATCAAGTGAAAGTTGCAAAGCGTAATTAAGTTTCTTTTTCCATTTCGGTGTCTGACGAAGCGTTTCCCAAGCGGACATGAATGCTATTGAAGAAAACGGATAGACCAGAGGTTTTTCATCCTTTATCTCCTTTCGGGATTTTTTCTTTGGAAGTGGGGAGCTCTCGTGCGTATGCGCGAGACTATCCTCTTGTTTTATGTTTATATTATCTATAATATGTGGAATTTGACTTTCATCCGCAAAATTTACGGATGATATTGCGAATGATGTTATTTTATCATTCGCAAATTTTGCGGATGATGTTGAAGATGATATTGAGGAGGTGTCTATATTACTACTAACGTTTTCACCCGCAATATCATCCGAAGTTTCATCCGCATTTTTTGAGGATGATATTGCGGGAGATATTGAGGACGATATAACATCATCATCTATGCTTTTGACAAATGAATAATAGCATCCTATACGTCTATCCTTGCTGGTTTTATAGTATATGAGCTGAGCGCCAGCAAGACTTTCCCTTGATTTACGCAAAGTATTATCAGATATATCCAAATTAGCACAAAGCAGGCTACTACGGATGAAAAACACTTCTTTCCACTTCATATCATTACAGATAGCAACAAGTTCGTGATAAAGAGCCTGAGAAGCTGTAGAAAGATAAGTGTCACCCCGAACCTTACGGAGTTTGGAAATCAATTGATAGCTGTTCATAAATGAAAATATCTGTTTGCCGCACATTCATCAAAAGACTTCACACGCTCAATAAGATGTTTCTGTCTTTGTCTGAAGGCTAAATTATTATCATACTTATTATGACATTCCCTGCATAATCCAACGACATTTAAGGGATTGGTATAGTGTTCCGGGTACATACTCTTAGGAACAAGATGTGCAGCGTCCGACATCGGTCTACCACAAATTGCACAACATGGAGGTAAGTTCTTCTTTATTGCAGCAACCTCTCTATTCAACTGTGCTTGTTTCCTGCTTATCTGTCTCATGGTCAAATAAATTAGTATTACGGTGTTTTTGAATCAATCTTTCAACACGGTCTATTTCACTATCAATAAATTTTTCTTGTTTTTTTGCTGGTACGTAAAGTACCAGAGGAACGAATACAAAAATATTTCTTTTGCAAACGACGAAGTTTTACGACCTCATCATAAAATTGTTTTGCATTCATACAATGACAAGTTGTTGATTTAGAATTAAAAGCCTCGAAGCGCATTCTACGGGATATTACATATAATTCTCATGCAGTTCAGTAGCACTGCTCACTTGATAGCATCGGGGACACTATCCGCATACGCATTACAGAAATAACCATTTGCAACCGAACACTTTCATGTCCCCTTTCCAACACAAGTTTGTGGGAACAGGTGGATTCGAACCACCGACTACCGTTTGTGGTGCTCTCCCGTTAAGCTAAGAGTATATCTTGAGAGACTCGAACTCTCAACCTTCCACCACACACGGCGCTCTATCCGCTGAGCTACATTCCCTCATTTACCCGCCATATCTTCACAGACCGGGCAGGCAGGTTAACAAAGTTATCTTTCATGAACCTTCGCATGGCACTCTTCACAAAGAGTTACCAAACAACCCAAATGTTCCAATTCATGTCCGACAATAGACATACCGCCTATCTGGTAGGTTTTATGATGAATCTCCAGATTATAGGTCTTGCCACACATCCGGCAACAGTGTCCGTCACGAACACGAACCTTACGTTTTACTTCTTCCCAATAGGGGTTATTCTTCAAACTCGTCTGATACTTCGACGGCCTTCCTTTCTTGTACTTCAGTCTCGTCATAGTTCTCCTCTTTTCTCCATGGACTTTCTTCAATCGAAACTCTGTGCCACTCATGGCGTTGTATAGGAATTATCTCACCGTTATTTTCATCAAGGAAATCCTCAATCCAATGTTCTAACCATACATCCTGACCTTCCTCTTCCCAAACCTCTACAACTTCCTCGCCTTTACCAAATTTGCGAAGATTCTTACGGGTATCCTTAACCTCAATATCCGGTAATTCATACCCAAGGGATTTAAATGCTTCCTGGTTCATTTCACCCGAATTGAACAGGTCATTATATTCATGCTTAGGAATCTCTTGCACCAAAGCCAAACGAAAAGCTTCATTCACCCATGAATAATACAAATAATACCCCATTACTGGAATGCGGAAGGTATCAATCATCTTCAAAGGATAATCCTTGAGACCTTTTTTAGCCAAATTAACCAAGTCTTTGAATTGGGTGTTTAAAGCCGAAATCTTTGCTTCAAAATCTTTCTTCTCTGCATTGAATTTTGCCTTCAGACTTTCAAACTGGCTTTCAAGTTCCGGTATTTGTTCCTCGGCTATTTCACCATAATTGGCACGAATAATGGATATTTCATACTCATCCATCACCCGGTTAGCAATTACATCCTTTTCTTGGATGGTTACAAAATGTTCCGAAAGTTTTTTCTTCACATCATCCATGCAAATGCAATCAGGAAAAATCACTTCGGGGAATTTTACTGTTGTCGGTAATTTGAATATTATTTCATCCGGCAAATAATCTTTTAAATCTGTCATTTCTTATTGTTTATTCGTTTAATCATTTTCTTGCAACGCCTGCATAAATCTTGAGCGGGGGAAGTCTTAGGCGCATACTTCTCTATTCTTTCAGAACATTGCCTAAGAAGACGCTCTATCGTTTGAATATCGGTTTTGCACAGTTCCATTCATTCAAAATCATCAATGGCCACCGGATGAAGCAGTTTATGGCTCCATTCAGGAAGCTGCATGTCGATAATACCACGGGCACCTTCTTCTGCCTTGGCATCATAGCCGGGAAACCATTTCTTTTCAAAGCAATCTTTAACAATCGAAAGAGCGTAGTGATACTTATATTTCCCATTTGCCAAATCATCGGGAGACCAGAAGAGAACGGCTACATCATAAGGCTCTACCGTCTGCAACATAATCATTATAGTTACATTGAATTTTCGCCCGGTAATACTGCTCATTACTTCCTGATACATACCTTCTGAGAGCTCGTACTTGAGTTTGGCACAATCGTAGTAGAACTTACCAAGGTCATCGGCACGTGTGGTCTTAAAAGAGATTACGGCATTCACACCGATATTCTCTTCTATATTGAAATAATCCGGTCGAACCCTTACATCAAGTTGGGTTTCCTTGTCTCGTCCATAAAAAGAAACTTCCGAACAAGCACCTTTTAAAAGCTGCTGTATGATACCACCACCATACCAGTAGTAGTTCCTTTTCAGAGCATTAATAATCATGCTCATTTCTTCGCTGATGAAAGAATACCCCAAATCAATGCAGGTTTGTCTCAATCTATCCCGGTATTCTTTTAAAACATTGAAATTCCAATTAACGGAAGGAATATCATCTTCAACCTCTTTCACATAGCCTGCTTCTTTCGCTAATAGTTCATTATAATACCGAATCATAGCTAACACCCCTTCTTTGGACGCCTGATTACAATTAGGCTCTACTTTTACAAGTTCAAATAGACGTGGTTCCAGAAATGCCATGTGGGCAAAGGTTCCTAATTGAAAGTGAGGCTTCTCTTTCTCCTCAAAAACCCGTTCCCAATCATAATAGAAAGAGCGCGGTGTTTTAAGAGCATTTTTCAAATTAGAGGAAGAAATATACTTACTTTGAAGATACATTTCCATAGGGTCACGTTTTACACTTCCATTAACACTCAATTCCATCAGGTCAATATTGACAGGAGGCTCATTACAGTTCAAGGCGATAAAATCCAAAACAGTTTCTTTGGTAGGATAATCTTCCGGATTATAGGCAGAGGGGTTAAGTTCTTCCCCCTCTGAAAAATCATCAATATTAAAATCCTCCATCATCCGGCAACAGGTAGGTTAAGACGAAGAGGTCTTACAGACCAATTGTCAGACTGAAAATTATTGGTCTTATTCTTTTTCTTACCCATGTAGGTAATTTTAAGAGGCATACCACTTTTGAGAGAACCGTTTTCTAAATATTGTTCCAGAATACCAACCAACCTACGGGAACCGTTTGTCACTGTCTGAACAGTACCGTTTACTGTCTTTTCAAGAAATGTGGCACAATCCAAATCAATCAGTTCGTCCGGATTAGTTGCACTCAAGACCTTTTGTGGTTTGATTTCCACAAAAAACATTTTCTTGAACTCACCAGCATGTTCAGGCGTCCAGTAGTTGCCACACAAATCTATTGGCAACTCCTGCGCATCTTCCAAAGAAGGAAGTTCATTCTTACTTAAATCCGCTGTTTGGATTTCAAATGCAGAATCTCTTAATACTAAATCTTTCTCATTACTCATAATCGTAAAATTTAAAGGGTTAATTATTCTCTTTCTGTAGAATAGCATCTACATCACTTTTTCGGTACAATCTCTTACCTCCTATTTCCAACCTGCACAAATATCCAATTTTATGCCATCTCCATAAGGTTGACTTATCGGTATGTAGAATCTGACTTGCCTCTTTAATGGTCAAGTAATCCTCTTCCGGTCTGATGAAAGAGTCCCTGATACCTCTCACTGTCTTTTTTACAAGATGTTCTGCGAACTCTTTCAAATCAGTGGACTTTATTGTCAAAGTAACATTGGCACCACTATTTAAAATATCCTCCATGTTCATTCTCTTACCCTTTCCATATGTTCAATTCTAAATCTTCGTAACCTCCTCATATCACCTTGTTCGTGGTAAAGTGACAAAGAAAATATGCACAGTAAGCAACATGCGACGGACACACGGACTATAGGCGAAAAATCCATCGTGAGCCTCACACCGGCTATCCGTTCATAAAGCATTGTTGCAAGTTCTCTCCCATTCCGTACATGCAATATTTCAAAAGCCTTTTGCAATTGGTTATTAATCGTGCTAACCGCCCGGCATTTAAAATTGGCGATTTCCTTTTTCTCATACCCTTGTGCATACATCCGTGCTGTAATCTCGCATTCAGGGGTGAGTTCTGTGAATACCCGTTCCATAATCGTGTGAGTTAGATGACTATGACTCCCTTTTTACAACGACAATACCTTTTTTCGGATAAGACTTTGAAGCCCATTTTTTACCCTCAAGAAGATGCTTGGCATTTAGAAGTGATACGTTGTTGCGGATTGTCTCAAGTGAAGATATAGGCAGCTCTATCGTGGCTCCTCTCTTCATGTTTCTCATTTTCTCTTTACTTTCTACCTTTTCCATAAATGTTATATTAGAATGATTGGTGGGCGTTGACGGACTCGAACCGCCAGTCTCCTCCAATGAGGTGTGTTAACCATTACACCGAACGCCCCAATAAGAAAGGTGCGCTATCTTCACAGACGGCACACCCAGTACAAACACAAAATAAAACACGACAAAACAGTTTATACTAACACTTTTTACACAACTCCATACCGGTTATCACTGCGAGTATAACAGACAAAATAAACATTGTGGATGTCAATACAATCCCCGTCATGTATAGAGGACCATCCTTTATTATGGAATTACATAATATCATTGTCATACAAAGCAGTACAAGCTACGAAAAAGAGAACATAATTATCTTCATAACATCGTCATTGCAACCAGTTCATCACTATAGAATTCTACAAAATCGTGCTTTCCGAACTCTACCATTACTTTATCCCCATTGATGGCGCAAATCGCCCCAATCTTGCTTTCCCATCCGGGATGTTTACACTTAACCGGCATACCTATATATGGCATACGTGATTTATACATACTTTTTCCCATAATCGTGTGATTTTAAATTTTACCGCCCGTACAAGGATGAGGTAAAGCGGTGCGCACTTCGCTTTGCCCGTGGCTTTTAGTACGATAGTAGCACTAACCTTTGCTGCGGTTGTGTACCCTACCCGATTCTCGCTATCGGATGTCAGTCTTTAGCTGTCAATAGGGCTATATTGTCGATGTGCGTGTCGGTCGCCTAATCCGTCATTACTTACACCTCAAAGACTATGGTTACACATCTATTAATTGTTAAACATTGCACAGCTCGCAAGCCCCAACTTGCTTATGTGCGTTCGTTATCTTTGGTTGGCAAAAACGGCTTATGAATTACACCGTAATTGCTTTCACAGACTTATCAAAGAACCAATCAATAGTACCCTACCCGATTCTCGCTATCGGATGCCAGTCTTTAGCTGTCAATAGGACTGTCGTGCGTGATATAATCGTGTGATTAATCATCATAAAAGAACTTCTCGCCCGGCTTTCTGAAAAGCCTGTAGCTTGCATACAAGCAGCCTAATACTATCAATGCCTCTATCATACTGCCATTCTATCAAGTTGAAACTCTATGTAATCAATCTCTTCTTGAATAACCTCTAAGGCCTCTTCTTTGGTATCGGTATTACAGAAAGCACAAGCCTCTGTGTCAGACATCTTATCAACTCTATCAAGGTCTATACAAGCCTTATCCAAAGCCTTTTCAAGCCCGTAGGCTTCTCACTGTCACATACTCTAAACTGTCTCATATCAGGCGATTTTTAAAAGGTTAGCCTTTTTATAGCATCTGAACTCTTGGCGTTCAGTATCATAGTAAGTTTGAACGGTGTCGTTCTTCTTTCTGTTGTCAGTACCAGCAATGGCAGGCATCAGCTTTTCATTTAGTGTACCGTAGGCTTCTCTCACAGAACCATCCACCTTTTGAAAATAGAATTTCACAATCTTGCTTTTCATCTGCAATTTCAATTTCATGTTAGCCCAAGCGCATTTTAATGCTTCTGACATCGTGAAACCGTTCTTGCGAACGAACTGCCATGCAAGGCTCATAACTTCATGTAAAAAACTCTTCGTGCTCATAATCGTGTGATTTAATATGTTTATACTATTTGTATCGTCAATCATTTAGTTTATCTTTGCTACGTGATTGATTGATGATGCAAATATACTATCTAAAAAGATACCATCAAAACAAATAGTATCTTTTTAGATAGCAACAAACATTATTTAACTATTAGAGCGGTTTATACCTTATTATAATATGAAGAAAGAAAATTGGGCTTTAGTATTGAGTGGAATTGCGATAGCGATAAGCATTATTGCATTATGTATTTCTTGCCCTCACAAGGCAGAGTTAGGATTTGACTATCAAGGCGTATTGGTTGGTGTTCTATCATTACTTGTTACAATTTTGATAGGATGGAATATATATACGATAATTGACATAAAAAACACAAGAGATAAGATTGATGAAATATCAACTGGAGCATCATTCATGGTACAAAAAAACATGGCTGTTTCTGAAAACACCAACTGGATGATATATCATTATTTATTATTAGGAAAAGACCCATTGGGATTAGAATACAGATTTTTATATCATGGAGTTGCATGCTTATTCCATACATCACAATTCTCTGATATAACGACTTGCAATGTGGTAGTAAAAGGATTACTTGAATGTATAGCAAATCCTAAATCTATAACTATAACAAAAAATGGAAAGAATGACATTCTCAAGCTTTTATCTGGCGTGAAACACACCGACAAAATAGAAGGATTCCTTGAATTATTAAATAGGATCGCTTTAGTGAACGTGAAGTAACGAAGTGGTAATCCGTCATTGATGATTGTATTTGAGAATACAACTCCTTACCTTCATCGCTGTCTAAGAATTCTGTAGAAAAACCTTCGGGAATATTCTTTTCCATAATAATAAGTAAAGCGACCAACTCCAAAGTTGCGGTTTGAAGTGAAGTCGCCTATATAATCCCTTGCGGGAACAGTTAAACAATTTAGTTGGTATCATCCGCAACTTGATTCCAGCACAAATATAAGTATCTTTTATGATACCATCAAGAACTATGGAAACTATTAAAGATAGATTTTATGCGGTAATGGAAAAGCTTGGCTTAAATGACTATAAAGTGTATACTACCATTCCAAGCATCACAAAAAATATGATGTCAAAACTTAGAACTGGGGAAACAGGAGAAGTTTCTACTAAAATAATAGCTCCATTTTGTTCGTATTATGAGAATGCGAATCCAGAATACATTCTCACCGGAAGAGGAACACCACTAAAGGAAGAAAACGCCTTGAGCGAAACAATCAATATTCCTGCTTCAAACGGGATAGCTGTAACTTCCGAAAAGGAGTATAAAGAAGCTATGGAGAAAGGATTTCATCTTCTTCCAGAAGTAACTTTCAAGTTTGCCGCCGGTCAGGCAGAATTGATAAGCAAAACAGAAGATATTACCCGTTATTGGTATCTTCCCGATTGTAAAGATTGCGAAGGAGTTGCCCAAATTGTAGGAAATTCAATGACGCCTGCGCTTCCTGCCGGATGCTGGGTTGCACTCAAAAAATACACTCTTCCTCGTAATAATCCAAATGCAATTCCATTTGGGAATATTTTCGGAGTAGTTGTTGAAGATGAAATTACCGGAGATTATCACGGTCACATTAAAGTTATTCGCAGATATAAAGACCAAGAAGTATCTCGAAAATACTGGATAGCTCATTCAATAAATGAAAAAGAGTTTGATGACTTCGATATAGAAATTGCTCAGGTTAGGAGCTTATGGATAGTTAAACAACATATTGTAAGTGATATATTATTGTAGATGAAATCTAAATACTATGGGACTATATTTCAGAAAAAGAATTAAGATACTTCCCGGAGTGCACATGAATATTAGCAAATCCGGTACAAGCTGGTCAGTTGGTCCACGTGGAGCAAAAGTTAACTTTGGGAAGCGTGGCACTTATGTAACAACCGGAATACCGGGAACCGGAATTTACTCAAGAACAAAAGTCAGTAGTAATGGTATATCTAATCGTAGAATGCAATCAAGCAATATTGATTCTGGATATGAGATTAAAAATTACACAGGATGTCTTTTCTCGGCGATATGCTATGCGCTTGCAATCATATTGCCGATTTGCGGTGTGCACTTCTCTGTATCTATATTTCTTATTATAATAGGATTTGCATTGCATCTATCGTCGGTTGAAAAGAAGGAAACAGTTCAAAGCAATAATGAGGTTGACAACGGTAATAATGCCAAAGTTGTAGAAACGCCTATAAACAGGGCAATTATAGACACAGAAGAAAAAGAAGAGGAATTCATAACGGAGGAAGATGAAGAAAAAATAGAGTACCCCTCTGTAGAAAAGGTTGACATGACAAGGCTTGACCCACTATTTGAAGATGCAGCTCGATTAGTTGTTATCCACCAACAAGGTTCCACTTCATTAATTCAACGTAAATTCGCTATAGGCTATAATAGAGCAGGGCGTATTATGGACCAACTGGAATGTGCTGGTATTGTAGGAGAAACAAGTGGGATTAAAGCGAGAGAAGTTTTATGTAAAGATGAAGATGAACTCGAATATAAACTAAACCATTTGGAAAAATCTCGCTTTGAAAGACTTCAACAAAAACAGGAAGAAGAATTTGAAGAAGCATCTCAACGAGAAATACAGAATGAAAGTTCAAGATTAATTAAATTGGGCATAGATTTAGAAAAGGAAGGTATGATAAATGAAGCTATAGCTGTATATGAAAAAGCTATCATACCACAACTTCCAGCAACACATCCCTATGATAGACTAATGATTCTCTATCGGAAAAAGAAAGATTATGATAATGAAGTCAGAATCATCAAGATAGCCATAAGCGTATTTATGAAAGAAAATGAACGTAGAGCCGGAAGAATAATTGAAGAAGATTCATCATTATACAATCAAGTGATGCAAGCACTTGAAACCAATGAAAGTATTAGATACGAAGACGGGAAATGGGCTTTCGTTCAATATGACGTAATGGAGTATATTACAAGACTTGAAAAAGCCCAAAAACTGTATAAGAAATCTCAAGAACAATCTAAATTATAAAAGTCATGAAAAAATTATTAATACTACTATTTTTCATACTAATATTCGGTAGTTGTACAACCAATTATTTTTTATGTGAAACCGCAGGTCCTGTAAAGTTATACGCATCGCCAAATACTAACTCGACATATATAGAAGTACCTGTTGGCAAAAACTTAATTTCAACAGGAAAATACAAGAAATACAGAAGAGCTAAATACGGTAACAAAAGAGGTTATGTATATAAAACAAGATTCCTATCAGAAAAGAAAATTCGTTCTTTATCTGATTGGAATTTTGATTCTGAAACATCTACTTATAAATATTCGCATTCTAATCATGCACTTAGTAATTCAACAAAATATAAGTATAAGCCAACATCAACTGGTGGTACTGTCCAAGTTAAAGGATACTATCGAAAGGATGGAACTTATGTTAAGCCACATACAAGAAGAGCTCCTTCTAGGAGAAAATAACAAACTAAATATCTAAGATTATGAAAAGAGGAATAATACTATTTTTTTCTTTCTTATTTCCTTGCTTGTTAAATGCCCAACTTTCCACTCAGCAAGATACCATAAGATATGTTATGGCAAATCTAAATTTGAGAGAGGCTCCTAATACGACCTCTGCTATTATTACTCAAATACCTAAAGGCACTCAAGTTACCATAGATGAAGACTGTGAATGTAAATGGATTCCGATAAACTATAATGGATACATAGGATATGTTTCGACTAAATACCTTTCAAAAGAAAAAATAGAATGTACTACTACATACAATAACAGTACGTCTATTAAATATTATACAAATTCAAAGGGAGAAAGAGTACAATCTCCAACTTATTATAATTCCGCGCCTCCTGGAGCAACAGCTTTATGTAGAGATGGAACATATAGTTTTAGCAAAAGCCGTAGAGGAACATGTTCACATCATGGTGGAGTTGCAAAATGGCTAAAATAACAAATTAGACACATAAGATTATGATTGACTTTCTAACCATCATACTCCTAATATTCGGAGTACTGCAAATCATCCTCTTCTTCAAGGTATGGGAAATGACGAATGACATCAAAGAGATAAGGAACAAGTACCTCAAAGACGAGGACGAGAAACGAAGACAAAAAGCAGAATACGACCCATCTCCTAAAATCAGCGGTGGGGTTAAAACAACAATATAGCCGGAATTATTTCCCGGCTTTTTCTTTCCCTATTCGCAAGTTGTGCAAATGTTGTGCAACTATCATAAAAAGAAAATGCTAACAAGTTATCAATGAACCTATTAGCATTTTCCCTTGTGATTCCGTTGCGATTCGAACGCAAGACCCACGCCTTAGAAGGGCGTTGCTCTATCCAGCTGAGCTACGGAACCAGCCTTAATTGCGGTGCAAAGGTACGCTTTTTTACGAATATTGCAAATTTTTGTATCACCTTTTTTCGTTACCTATGTATAAAAGGCTCATTTGCTACATAAAAAGTAATGATTAGTTACCTTTACAAACAAGATACACGGTATTTATATACAGATGTATTAAAACATTTTGCAAATTATCAATGTTACTAATTATAAAAAGTAAAAATATGGAGGAATATTCAAATAGGAAAAGTAGCATTGACCCGAAAATGAATGAAAGAGTAATAACAGCTAAATTTTAAAGAGATGGAATGGGAAAATCAGTTGATACAAGAATTGCAATGGTCAAATAAAATCAGCAATAAGGCGAGTAAGGAATTGGTAGCCCAGGAAATTGCCGGACTGGCCAAAGACGGTGATGCCATAGGAGCAGGCTCCGGCTCTACCGTTTATCTCACTTTGTTTGCATTAGCTCAGCGAGTTAAACAAGAATCTCTGCATATAGAAATCATTCCGGCATCTGCCGAAATTTCGATGACATGTATACAGCTTGGCCTGCCGCAAACTACTCTGTGGAATAAGCGTCCGGATTGGACATTCGACGGTGCAGACGAAGTGGATCCGCATAATAACCTCATCAAAGGACGTGGCGGAGCCATGTTTAAGGAGAAACTCCTAATTAAAAGCAGTGGCAAGACTTACATCATTGTCGATGAGAGCAAGCTTG
Organism: Bacteroides sp. AM44-19; assembly: GCF_003603395.1. Classification (NCBI taxonomy): domain Bacteria; kingdom Pseudomonadati; phylum Bacteroidota; class Bacteroidia; order Bacteroidales; family Bacteroidaceae; genus Bacteroides; species Bacteroides sp. AM44-19. The sequence continues at coordinate 32,175 of NZ_QTNB01000001.1, forward strand.
TCAGCAAACTGGGGAGCAAATACCCCATACCGGTAGAAGTGTTTCCACATGCTCTCTCCCATGTGGAAAACGAGATACGCTTATTGGGAGCTTCAAAAATCAGCCTACGTCTTGCAGAAGGAAAAGACGGTCCGGTATTTACCGAAAACGGTAATTTCATTCTTGACATTCATCTCAGCAACATTGTTCCTGATTTGGAACAGAAACTGAAAGCCATTACCGGGGTTATCGAAAGCGGGCTGTTCATCGGTTATGACATTACAGTCCTAATGGCAAACCGCTGATGTACCAAAGTACAAATAAGGTGGTCCATGCCAATAGAATGACTAAAGAATATCTCCAAGTATACTTCAGTAGTGAACCATAAGTGGATTGCCTATCATATTGCTGCATATAGGTCAAGACAAGTGGCATGTAGAACATAAAAGGTGTTATGGCATTTGTTGCACTGTCACCTATACGGAACGCACATTGGGTCATATCCGGCGAAATGCCCATACTTGCCAATACCGGAACAAAAATGAAAGACATAAAAGCCCATTTAGCTGTGGCAGATACCATAAAGAGATTGACCAGCGCCGTAAAAAGAATGAAGAGAATCAATATCCATAAACTACTCAAAGAGGCGGAGGACAGCAGATTAGCGCCTAAAATGGCAATGCACTTGTCCAAGTGGGAATATTCAAAACAAGCAAACATCTGTGAGGCAAAGAAAGCTATCACAAAATAAACGCCCAGCAGTTTCATCGGCTGCGTAAGTCCTTCTATCACATCACCGTCCGTACGGTATCGGCCGGAGGCAAAACCATAGACCATCCCCATCAAACCTATTCCAAACGAAAGCAAAAACAGAATACCAACTATAAACGGAGAACGAATCAGCCCACCATTGACACTCCGCAATATCCCCCATGAAGAGAATGTAGCCCACAGAATAATGGCAATATACAGCAAGCCTGCAAATACAGCTCCCAACATAGCTCTCCGTTCCTTGCGGGACAGTTGTTTGTAGCCATTAAAATGAATATCCCCTGCATACATTCCCAAGTGCGGCAACAAGCTCCTGCGGGTAATATGATAAATGATGAATGCAAGCAGGAACGTGGAAACAAAGAGAAAATAATAATTGCACAGCGGTCCAGTCTGCCCCGGAGCAATATTCATCCTATCAGCCGCTTCTTGCGTTACAGAGGCAATCATGGGGTCTAATGTACTCAAAAACACATTAGCGCTATAGCCACAAGAGACTGAAACATAAGCTGTAATTATACCTCCAATGGGGTGCAGACCGACGGACTGGAACAAAGTTGCAGCTATCGGCAACAGAATGATATATCCTGCATCTCCCACTATATTGGACAACAGTCCTAAGACAATGACCAGCAGAATAATGCGCCAAGGATCACGTGGACGTCGTACCCCCCTGCGAATACATGCATCGATGAAACCCGAATGCTGTGCCACCCCTATTCCGAACATAGCCACAATCACCAGCCCTAACGGAGCGAATCCCGTAAAATTGGTTATGACATGGCGCAGCAGCCAGCGTATGCCCTCCGGACTCAGCAGGCTCTGCACCCGTATTTCTTCTCCAGTCTGCGGTTGCAGCACGCTCAGACCATAGACATCGAATATCCATGAAAGGAGGATGACTGCCAGCGTCAGCAGGAAGAACATCGTAGCGGGATGTGGCATTCGGAGTTTACTCATCGTCGGCTTCCAGATTGTCTATATTCAAGATTCGAAGTTCCAATGCACGCACCACCAGACGAGTGGCATTCACCCCCACCCGTTCACTAGGCGGGAAAAGACGGCCGACCAAGTCATTCTGCCGTTTCTCCAGCGACTTGACTCCAAAAGGCATTCCCCTAAGATTGGCAATCATTTCTTTGGTATAGCCCAGTGCCAAATGACGGAGGAAACGCTCGTCATACTCATCAATATCATAGCTTATGATTGCTTCCTGACGTTTTGCATCATTCAGGACAGATTTCTTGAAGCGTTCCACTATCTTCTCCAGTATCGGATAGTTAAAGACCAGCTTCTTGCCGTCCATCACTGCCTGCACATCGGTTTTGGTCAGCAACTCTCCGGTTTTCAGGATAATGCCGTCAGCGCCGGCTTCAAGTACGTCCACCCATAACTTCTCATTCAATATTTCTCCCGTGAATATCAGCACATGTACTCCCGGATAACGCTTGAAGATATTCCGGCAGATGTCCACCCCGATTGTGGTCGAACCTCCCAATCCCAAGTCCAGCAGAACAAGATCCGGCACGCCGGCTTCAATCAATGTCCAGAACTCCTGCTCAGTCATAGCAGTACCTATTACCTCCGCATTGGGAATTTCATGGCGGAAAATCTCTTCCGTCCCTTTCAGCTCCAACTTGACATCTTCAACGATGATTACTTTAAATTTTTTGTCTTCCATATTTCATTTTTTCGGTAGCGTAAAATATATTGTAAAACCTCCTTCCTTTCCCGGTTCGGCATTGATACGGCATCCCCGGCGTCCGGCAAACTCGTCATGGTCGCGGATAATCTGCTTGCACACCAGATATTCCGTACCATACAGTTCTCCTTTCTCACCGGCCGTCATGCGGGACAAGTCGGGATAGAACAATTGGTTCAATTCTTCACGGGTCTTTTCCCTGCGCATATCTGTAAACAGAAAACGTATAAATTCCCCATCTTCCCGGGCCGACAGACAGACAGCTCCATCCAGAGTTACGGAGCAAGCCTCGTCTATCAGGTTTTCAAGCAGGAAACGCAACTGGTTCCAGTCACCGGTAATCCGTCCTTCCAACGGTTGTATCTTAAAATCAATATGCGCCTTGTTTCCCTTATACACTTTGCGGAAATATTTCCCGGCAGTAGCCATAAGTTCCGGCACAGATATTGTCGCACGCCTAAAAGTCACCTCTTCCAACTGGCGGGAAGCGCATGAACTGAGTGTCGTAAAGATACCTTTGTAATACTCTATCAATTCGCTGATGGCAACCACCGTTTCCCGCTCCTCCGCTTCTGTCTGTTTGCCGGACCGCAGTTTCCCTATCAGCTGCTTTATCTTGTTCGGATAATAAATCGTTTCATGCTTGATGGTCGAAAGACAATTATCCAGCACCATGTTCTGTACATGCAGCAAACTGTCTTCCCAGGAAGCTCGCCGGGCTTCATCTTGAGCCACTTCGATGTCCCGGTATTTCGTAGCCAACTTAACCACTGCATTGAAGATTACAATGGAGACATAACGGGCTATCAGTTCCAAAAGCAAATGGTCGGTCTCCTGCTCCGTACCTTCCCTGCGTTCCAGACACAGCACACCTATGCAACGACACATATTGCCTGCATCCACAACAAGCGGCAATGCTTGTATACCCTTTTCCGATATGTACACTTGCTGCTCAAAACAATTCTCCATATATTTCCTTCGGACAGGCAACTCGTCCACGGCGGTATCTTCCACTGGATTGGAAGTGTATTCCAGCTTATGTGTAGTCTCGTTGTATACAGCTATGCTTAACCGGTCGATACTCAAAAGTTCGTTCACTGCATCAAAAGCGGAACCTACAATCTGCCGCGGGATTTCCTTCAATGTATCCTCCTCACGCTGCAACATTTCCTCCGTATCCGAAACCGGCAACAAGGAGGCATTGAACACCTTTCCATTAATTTCCAGCACTTGCTCCAGATTCCAGCGGTTCACCAGACGTTTACGGAAGTAAAGTATGTAATATCCCAACAGCAATACGAACAGCAAAATCACCGCCAGCAAAATGCCCACCATCTTGTTGTTGGTGGAACGCTCCAGCTGCCGGCAATATTCTTCCAAGGATTGGTCTTCTCCCAACAGTTTGTATAAGGTAGTGTAGGCAGCATTATTATAACTATAGTCATCCCATTGCTTCAATGCAAGAAATGAGACTGCCGCTTCATTCCTGATATCCAGAATTACATGGAAATCCGAATTGAACATCTGGTTCCACCAATCCAGTTCCGCAGGCGCCCCGTCTCCCGTCAGCGTCATATAGCGATGTATAGGATGGGCGTATTGCTTGTAATGTTCGTTCAGGCAATACATTGCCGAATCTATGTATTGTAAAGCCAGTTCGTATTCTCCGTCCACATTGCAGTAATAAGCTTCATTGGCATAATCGGAGGCTTCGTCCAGCAAAGCTTCGTATTCATTCTGTGCAAGCAGTGCCAAAGAATCCGGCAACACCTCTCCGGAAGCAGTCTGTTCCACAGCATGCCGGCAGGATGACATGCACAAAGACAACACGACGAGCAACACCGACACAGACTTACGGATACCGGCAGGCAGACGGAAATAAAAACGGCTGCCTTTTCCCAGCCCGCTCTCCACATTGAACAGACAGACCTTGAACAAATCATTCGTCTTGCGATATTTTTCAATGATGCCCTTACAGTTCATCAGTCCAAAGCCACTTCCTTTGTTCTTCCTCAATTCCTCCTTGTCGGGAGCGTCACTCATACCGATGGCTTTCGAGTCATATACTTTTTCTCCCACAATGCGGGCTACATCTTCCGGTGACAATCCACAACCATTATCCTCTACCGAGATTTCCACATAATCTTCCTCCTGCCGTGCATATACTTTCACCATACCGCCCTGAGGGGTATATTTACGGGCATTCTCCGCCAGTGTATTTATCATAAACAATGTAAGGGCTTTGTCTGCCTTTACCCGGATATCCGTAGGCTGCACCTCCAACGACTGTCTCTTCATCTCGAATGTACGGCTTCCCTTCCTAAGCAGCTCGAAAAGTTCATTCAATTCGAACGTCTCTATGTTCAGGCTAAGGCTTCCTTGCTTCATCTTTATCCAAAGGGCAAGAATATCATTGTATTCATTGATGGTAGTAACCAACTCGTCGATATACTGGTATTTCTCCTCTTTGATCCGCTCCTCTTTGATGAATCCTTTTTGAGTCAGTTTCTGCACTTCGTTGATGATACGGTCTATGTACGGGTGAATTCCGTTGACAATAGCCATACATGCTTTCTTTATCAGATTTTGCCGTTTGTTCCCCGCGATGTGCTGCTCGTAAATGTAGCGTTGCTTTTCCAGTCTGCGGCGTTCGTCACCAAGGGAGATGGACGTCATGCCGTTGTCGATTGCCCATTGGATATAGGGAGTTATCACCCGTACCATCGCCTGCTCATCCTTGCTCATCCGACGCGGGAACACTAATTGCCCGTTGTCTATGCGGATATCCTTCACTCCAAACAGCTTTTCCAATTCCGGGCAGACAGCCGTCCGGATAGAGTCGACGATTTCCTCCTCAGTCTGTGCATCTGCCGGAATGGATGCCGTTATCTTCTGACAGATATCCAGCATCAGCTGCAGACGGCGGAGATGCACTCTGTTCCGGTCTTTGGAACGCTTGTTGAAAAACCAGAAGAAGAGGGATACAAGCACGAAGCCCACAATGACCAGTGACAACACGACGTTGAGTTGCCCCGCCTCCTTTTCCAATGCCTGATAGCGGCTTTCCAGTTCTTTATCCTGGCGTGTATCTTCAAGGATATCCAGGTAAATATTGCGGTTATAGTCTGATTTTTCTTTCATTCCGAGTCCTGCATACGAAACGCTCAACTGTTCACGAATACGTGAAATCCACTCGGGCACGGTTTTCAGTTTCTGCTCCATCCATGCCTTCTCCGCACAAATCGTATCTCGACGGTCAAATGCTTTCAGCCAGTCCAAACTATCGTGGCAGTCATAGAAAAGGCGGTGATGGTCATTTACACATTCCAGAGCAAGTTTTAGCGTGTCAAGAGCTTCTGTATAGTGACTGTGGGCATTCAGGTATTTGCCGATAGATACATATGCACCTGCTATCTGATACAAATCCTTGTATTGGCTGAATTTTTGCAATGCCAACTGCCCCAGACGCATGGGAAGCAGCGAATCTACCGGTACTCCAAAACGTGTCAAGGCATGGGAGCGGCGGTCTTGAAAAAATGCGTAATTATCCGGTGAAGCCATCAAGTTGGCAAGTCCCTGCACTCCATTGCCCTCAAAGTAAAGATAGCCCTTGCGCGAAGCCAACTGCCATGCGGTATAGAGCTCATCAAATTCTCTCAGTCTTCGCTCATCCGGTGTCTCACCCTCGCATAAGGCAGCAGAACCTTTGATGTAGTGATAATACAACAGCTGATTGGTATCTGCCAGCAACTCTTGTTTTTTAGTAACTTCATTAATAGAGGCTACAGCTTCCGGACGCTGTTGCAAATAATAATAATACACAGCAGATACAATATAAAATTCCGAACGGGCATAATTCAAACGCATTTGCTCGTGTTGGTCCACAAACAGATTGTCATCCTCCGCTATTCTTTTCATACGGTGCAAGGCACTATTGCGATAATCGTAGAACTCCTTGTTCAACGCCGTCCGCTGATAAATCTTCATCAAACCGATGTCGGCAATAAGGAGTTCCAGTTCATTCTTGGTCAGATTATAGACATCCATATGAAACTTTTCGGCCTGCTCAAAATCCATGCGCATAAAAGCACAAAAGCCCAGATTATTGGATGCTTCCGCTTTTCCTTGTTTATAGAGGCTGACTTCACGGTAGGCCCTTGATGCCGCATGGCAGGATGAATCCAGGTTTTTATAACGAAAAGCATAAGCCACCTGGTTTAGAGAGTCGATAAGGCGTACTTCCTTCATGGGTGCCGTTCCCACACACGAAACCATTGTTGTACAAAGGCACAACAACCCCGCAAACCATATAAAAGAAAGTCGTTTCATAAAGCAAAGCTACGAATAAATCCGGGAAAGAAAAATAATTTTTATACAATAACTCTTGTTTTATGTAACGGGAAATTCCTACCTTTGCATGCAAATTAACAAATAGGTAACATCTATTACACAAATGAGCGAAAAAGCACCCTTTATGGTATTCTCCGGAACAAATTCGAGATACCTTGCAGAGAAAATCTGCGCTAGCCTTGATTGCCCTCTGGGAAAGATGAACATCACCCATTTTGCAGATGGTGAGTTTGCAGTCTCTTATGAGGAATCTATCCGTGGCTCGCATGTATTCCTGGTTCAATCAACCTTCCCTAATTCTGACAACTTGATGGAACTTCTGCTGATGGTTGATGCTGCTAAAAGAGCATCGGCAAAAAGCGTTGTAGCCGTTATCCCCTACTTCGGTTGGGCACGTCAGGACAGAAAAGACAAACCCCGTGTTTCCATCGGCGCTAAGCTGGTGGCCGACCTGCTCTCTGTTGCAGGTATCGACCGTCTGATTACGATGGACCTTCATGCAGACCAGATTCAAGGTTTCTTCAATATTCCGGTGGATCATTTGTATGCATCAGCAGTATTCCTCCCCTATATTGAATCCTTGAAACTGGAAGACTTGGTAATCGCCACCCCGGATGTCGGCGGTTCAAAACGCGCCAGCACATTCTCCAAATACCTCGGTGTACCCCTGGTATTGTGCAACAAGACACGCGAAAAAGCAAACGTGGTTGCCACCATGCAAATCATCGGTGATGTAAAAGACAAGAATGTAGTATTGGTAGACGATATTGTAGATACAGCAGGAACCATTACCAAGGCTGCCAACATCATGCTGGAAGCAGGAGCCAAATCTGTCCGTGCCATTGCCAGCCACTGCGTAATGTCCGACCCTGCTTCTTTCCGTGTACAAGAATCCGCACTAACGGAAATGGTATTTACCGATAGTATCCCCTACTCTAAAAAATGTGACAAGGTTAAACAGTTGAGCATTGCCGATATGTTCGCCGAAACCATCAAGCGGGTGATGAACAATGAATCAATCAGTTCACAATACATTATCTAACCGCGGAGCGGTTAGATATTAAAAATTAAAGGCTGCGCGGTTCTGAAGTGAACATTGCGCAGCCTTTAATTTTTAATTTCTAATTTTTAATTCTAATTCTCCAGCCTTCCCATCTTGTAGGTTCCTTTTCGTATCACCTTTCCGTTCTTGTCTGTTTCTACAAACGGACCGTGTTTCTTGCCTTGTTTGAAGAAGCCTTCATAACGGTTTCCGTTCTTGTCCTCCTGGATACCGCTACCTTCTTCCATACCGTTCACAAAACCGCCTTTATATTTGGTTCCATCGGTCTGAATCAGGGTACCTTGGCCGTTGAACTTATTGTCTTTCCATTCACCTTCGTAAGAGTCACCTACATTCCATTTGTAAGTACCGTATCCGTCACGTTGGTTATCTTTCCAATTACCTTCGTAAACGGCGCCGCTTGCCCACGTAAATGTGCCGTGGCCTTCCTGCTTTCCATCCTTGAAGCTGCCCACATACTTGTTGCCGCTGGCATGGTAATAAATGCCCTCTCCGGTACGTTCACCTTGAACATAAGAACCTTCGTAACGGTCGCCGGTATGGAAAAAGTAAATACCTTTGCCATGCTGCATGTCGTCCTTCCAGTCACCTACGTATTTGTCACCGTTGGCATATTCAAAAGTTCCTTTACCGTCCCGGACATCATTTTTCCACTCTCCGTCATATTTGGAACCGTCATTCCAGGTCAGTGTTCCTTTGCCGTCTTTCTTGTCATTCTTCCACGAGCCTACATACTTGGAACCGTTCTTCCAGGTATACGTTCCTTGGCCTTCGCGTTTATCATTCACCCAGTCGCCCTCATAAATATCACCATTGTAATAGTACATGGTTCCTTTACCGTGCTGGTAATCCTGAAACCACATGCCGTCATAACGGTTGTTATTCATAAAATAGTAGATACCCCTGCCATGCTGCTGGTCTTGAAACCATTGCCCCTCATACTTTTCACCGTCGGGAAACATATATGTACCGTAGCCTTCACGCTTGCCCTTCACATACTCACCCTCGTAGACGTCGCCGTTCTTGAAAACGGTCTTCCCCTTTCCATTGGGCTTGCGGCCTTTTATTTCACCGGTATAGACGGCCCCGTTATCTTTGAACGTATAGGTACCTATCTTTATCTCCGAAGAGAATGTATTTTTCACTTTATCGAAAAAGCCGCTTTTTTTTTCCTGAGCAGTGGCTCCACCTTGGCATAAGAAAGCCAGAATGAGTGCAGTATATAGATATTTCATTAATTGATAATTGATAGTTGATAATTGACAAAGGTAGGATTTATCCGGTAAAATGATGCGATAACTCCCGCTTTTTATGACATTTTTTTGCCGCACACTATTTCTTTTAATTTCTCTTTGCATAAATGCCGCCCTGCAAGTTCACGGATTTCTTGTGGGGTAACCTCCTTGACAGCATCCAATGCTTCGGCAAAGTAAGTATCCTGCAAGCCCGATACCTGCACAAAAATCCAGGCATCCGCCAGCGAGAATGCAGATTCATAACTACGGCACATGTCTCCCAACATATAGTTCTTCACCATGGAAAGCTCTCCATCGGAAACCAGCTCGTTCTGAAGGCGGTCTATTTCATGATAAACCTCACCGATAAGAGGCTCCACAAATTCGTTGGCGGCTTCGGCACTGACCGCCAACACTCCCTGCCCCGGATAGGGCATGATGGCTGCGGAGATACCGTATGTGTATCCTTTATCTTCCCGGATATTGGACATCAGGCGACTGCCAAAATAACCCCCGAACAGTGTGACCAGTACGCGGGCCTTCAAGTAGTCCGGATGATTACGGTCCAGGGAAAGCATGCCCATACGGACGGCACTTTGCAGGGCGTCCGGACGTTCGATGAAGATACGTTTTCCGGAAGCGGTAACCGGATGAAATTCTGTCTTCTCCGGTTTGCGGAAATCCGTACCGAAAGCCTCGCAGCCAAACAAGGACTCTATCCGGCGGATGCAATCGTCGGTAACCTTGCCCGAGAGGTAGATGCTGCAATTATTGGAATGATAATAACGGTCATAAAACTCGCGTAGCACCGCAGGAGTGATGCGCCGATAATCCTCTTCCTGCACCAGACGTCCGCCGGGATGCTGCCCGCCGTACAGAGCCTTCACCAATCCGCGGTGCGCCAGAAAGTCCACCTTGGAAGAGTTGACAAGAAACTGCTGGATATTGTTGTCTACAATCACTCCCAGCTCTTTCTCGGGAAATACCGGCTCTTTGACGATAGACTCCAATATGTCAAGCGTTTGGGGAAGGTATTTATTCAGAGAATAAAGGGTGACATAGGCATACTCGGATGCACTGGACAATTCCAGCCAGGCTCCGTAATAGTCCAGCTTTTCCGCTATCCGGGCGGCATCGTAGCGTCGGGTGCCCTCGCGAAGCATGCGGTTCGTAAACAACGCCTGCAAGGGCTGTTTCTGTTGCCATCGGCCGCCTGCCATGAGGAGATCGATACGTGTCACTTCATTGTCACCGGCATTGAGCACGCTCAATGGCACGCCATTAGGCAACTTGATACGTTCCGGCCTTTGCACCACCAGTTGTTCCGGTTCAAGAATCCGGGGTTGGTCACTTCGGTTCAGCATGGGCTTTCTAGTTTACAGCCCATGGCTTTTAAGAAATTCTTCTGCCCGTTCCAAATCTTGAGGAGTATCTATGCCGATAGTTTCTACATCCGTGATACCTGCTTTGATAGTGTATCCGTTTTCCAACCAACGAAGCTGTTCCAATGATTCGGCAATCTCGAGGGATGACTGCGGAAGGGCGGTTATCTCTTTCAGTACCTCTACGCGATAGGCATAAAGGCCGATATGCTTATAATACGTATGGTTCTTCAGCCAGTCTTCCTTCGCCGCATTACGCTGGTAGGGAATGATGGAACGGCTAAAATAGAGGGCATTCCTGTTTTTGTTGAGCACAACCTTCGGAGAGTTCACATTTTCCAGTGCCTCGAAACCATTATCTACCGTAAAGGGTTTCACCAGAGTGGCTATCTGGGTGGCCGGATCGTCGAAACATGCTTTGACGGCTTGTAACTGCGAAGGCTGGATGAAAGGCTCATCCCCCTGGATATTCACCACGACATCAAACTGTCCTCCTATTTTTGTACAAGCTTCCTGACAGCGGTCGGTGCCGCTTTTATGTTCGGTGGAAGTCATTACCACCTTTCCTCCGAATGCTTTTACTGCGGCTTCAATACGCTCATCGTCCGTAGCCACGTATGCATCGTCCAAGATTCCTGCCACTTGCTCGTATACTCGCTGTATCACGGTTTTTCCACCTAACACCGCCAATGGTTTGGCTGGAAAACGCGTAGATGCGTAACGGGCAGGTATGATTCCTAAAAATTTCATTTTCAATCTTCGTTTTTTAAAATGAGAGTGTGTCCGAAAGTGTTCATATACTATCGACCCATCTCCTTATATTCTTTATTAATTATAACAGTTGTTTCAATCCTCGCAGGATATAATCACGTTTCAAATCTTTTGGCTTATAGACAGTCCCGTCACAAGACAACAAGTCTATATCCAGCCGTACAATTTCCTGCTCCTTCTCCTCGGGCTTCCTTCCGGCTTCCCGTTCGATGGCTTTCAGGCAGGCGGTGACTTCCTCTACCGGATTATCGGAAGCAAAGCATGCCACCTGATTGGAGAACAGATTCGGACGGTGAAAGAACAAAGGTGCCGTCTCCTCCTCTTCCGAGAAACGTATTCCCGAAAAAAGTTCCGTCAAGCGTCTGCGAGCCAGTTCCATGTTCTCCCTCCGCTGCTCGTTGCTCCCAATACTAATCGTATAATCCATTTTTTAAGGTGAAAGGGGAAAAGGTGAAAATTGAAAGTTTACCTTTCCACTTTCAATTTTCACCTTTCAACTAATTAAACAGTTCGTCGAGTCCCTCTATCGGTTCTTCTATATGGGTGTCTCCTTCCAGATTCACATCATCCTTGCACGGGTCATAGCCTTCGGGCAACTGGAATGTTTCATTTTCATCATATCCCAGAGATTTGTCACCGAGCACTTTCACCATGTATTTGGTCCAGATAGGCAATGCCATGGAAGCACCTTGTCCGTGAAGCATCGTATCGAAGTGGATGTCGCGGTCCTCACCGCCCACCCAGCAACCGGACACGAGCGAAGGCGTGAAGCCCATAAACCAGCCGTCGGCATTGTAGTTCGTCGTTCCGGTCTTGCCGCCCATGTCGGCTTTCACACCCAGACGGCGCACACGGCCTCCGGTACCTTCGTTGACAACGGCACGCAGCATGACCAGCATCTTGTAAGCGCTGGATACACTGATGACTTCCTGCATTTCGGGAGCAAAGGTTGCCAGCACGTTTCCGTCGTTGTCCTCGATGCGGGTCACGAACAGCGGAGCTACCCGGATACCCTTGTTGGGGAATGCGGTATAGGCACTTACCATCTCGCCGACGGAAATCTCGCACGGGCCCAGACAGAGTGAAACGGAAGGTACTATATCACGGTTGCGGACACCGAAAGTATGTATAAGACGTTTCAGATTATAGGGATTCAGCTTGCTCATGAGATAGGCCGTAATCCAGTTGTCCGAGTTTGCCAGCCCCCACTTCACAGTCACCATGTCACCAATCAGCTTTTTGTTGGCATTACGCGGCGTCCACGGTTTTCCGTTTTCATCAATCAGCGTGTATTCCACGTGGCGCACTTCGTCGCAGGGAGAAAAACCGTTCTCCATAGCCAATGTATAAAGGAAAGGCTTGATGGTAGAACCTACCTGGCGGCGTCCCACCATGGCCATATCGTACTGGAAGTAATGGTAGTTCGGTCCGCCTACGTATGCCTTGACATGTCCGCTGCGCGGGTCCATGGACATGAAACCGGCACGAAGGAAGAACTTGTAGTAACGGATGGAATCCATCGGGGTCATAATGGTGTCTTTCTCCCCTTCCCAACTGAATACGGACATCTCCTCCGGGGTATCGAAGGCTTTCTTTATTTCAGCTTCGGTGGCTCCGGCTTTCTTCATAATGCGGTAGCGGTCGGACAACCTCATGGCACGTCCCAGAATCTCGTCCACCTGCTCCTGGGTCAGACGGAAGGTGTAGGGAGCTTTCTTGGCCCCTTTCTTTTCCTTGAAGAAGTAACCTTGCAGTTCCTTCAGATGCTCTGTCACGGCATCCTCGGCATACTGCTGCATACGCGAGTCGAGCGTGGTATAGATTTTCAGCCCGTCGGTGTAGAGGTTGTATTTGGTACCGTCTTTCTTGGTGTTCTTTTCGCACCATCCAAAGAGCGGATTGTTCTCCCAGTCGAGTGAATCCTCGTAGTATTTCTGCATCTGCCAACCGCGGTAGTTGGCCTTGTCGGGCTTCTTGGCGGTGAGCACGCCGCGCAGGTATTCGCGGAAATAAGTGGCCAACCCTTCCTTGTGGTCCACACGGTTGTACTTCAGTTTCAGAGGCAACGCCTGGAGGGAGTCGCGCTCGGCTTCCGTAATATATCCCGCTTTCCGCATCTGGTCGAGCACCACATTGCGCCGTCCGCGGGAACGTTCATTGTAGCGCACCGGATTATAGAGAGACGGATTCTTGCACATGCCCACCAACGTAGCCGCTTCCTCAATCTTCAAATCTTTCGGTTCGCAACCGAAGTAGGTAAAGGCAGCAGTCTTGATGCCTACCGCATTGTTCAGGAAATCGAACTTGTTGAGATACATGGTGAGGATTTCCTCTTTTGTATAGTAACGCTCCAGCTTTACGGCAATCACCCATTCGATGGGCTTCTGGAACAGACGTTCCATCACATTGTCGGCACTGGGAGAATAAAGCTGTTTGGAAAGCTGCTGGGTGATGGTACTGCCACCGCCGGCATTCTTCTGCATCAGGATGCCGCGCTTCACTACGGCACGCGTCAGGGCGTAGGCGTCAATGCCCGAATGTTCGGCAAAACGTACATCTTCCGTAGCTATCAAGGCGTTAATGATATTGGGCGACAAATCATTGTATCCCACAAACACGCGGTTTTCCTTACTATAGGAATAAGTACCCAATACTTTTCCGTCCTCGGAAAAGACTTCTGTGGCAAATTTGTAATTCGGATTTTCCAGGTCTTCCACCGGAGGCATATAGCCTATCCAGCCCTTGGCTATGGAAAAGAATATAAAGACACACACCAGCGAAATCAGTGCGATGAAAATCCATAGGATTTTGACGACTTTCCTTATCATGTTTCAGTTGCTAAAATCAAAGTTCAATAATAGGGCAAAGGTACGGAAATATATTGGATGTGCCTATGCTTTTTATATCTTTTTCAGGATAAGATTTCCGGCATCCACAAAAAAAACGCCCGTTTATTTTAATGGAAACTCTCAGTGAAATGCAAAACGATTGCAAAACAATTAGAAAACTTGAAGAAAAAATCGGAAAGGAAAAATACATCGTAATGAACTATAATACAGATTGAAACAATGAAAACTTGCCCTCGCGCGCGTAAGAGGAGATAAGATAAGAAGAGAAGAGAAAAAAACGACGTTGTCGTTAAAAAGAACGACGGCGACGGCGTAAAGAGATACCACACTTCACTGTCCGGAATGCCACACTTCGACAAGGCAAACGCCGCACTTGAATAAGGCAAATGCCACACTTGAACATTCGCGAAATGCGGCATTTACTTTGTCGAAGTGTGGCATTCCGGATGATGAAGTGTGGCATTCCGGACAACAAGCCACACGGTTAAAAAAACAGCCCATATTTCGCAAAAAACTTCCCCGCATATTTCCGTAGCCCGCATATTTTCCGTAACTTTACACTCTCGAAAAGTATAAATGAATTCAACGATATGGAAAACAGAAGTTTAGTCACCATTGCCGAGCATAGCCGGGAAAAAATCCTCTATATGCTCGAGATGGCGAAAGAGTTTGAAGCCCATCCCAATCGGCATATATTGGACGGGAAAGTAGTTGCCACCTTATTTTTCGAGCCTTCCACCCGTACACGCCTCAGTTTCGAGACTGCCGCCAACCGGCTTGGAGCACGTGTCATCGGGTTCAGCGACCCAAAGGCCACCAGCTCATCCAAGGGCGAGACGCTGAAAGACACCATCAAGATGGTAAGCAACTATGCCGACATCATCGTGATGCGCCACCACCTCGAAGGGGCCGCACGCTATGCCAGTGAAGTCACCACCGTGCCCATTGTGAATGCCGGAGACGGTGCCAACCAGCATCCCTCACAAACCATGCTCGATCTCTACTCCATCTACAAGACACAAGGCACACTGGAGAACCTGAACATTTTTCTGGTCGGCGACTTGAAGTACGGCCGTACCGTCCACTCCCTGCTGATGGCCATGCGCCACTTCAACCCCACTTTCCACTTCATCGCTCCCGACGAGTTGCGGATGCCCGAAGAATACAAAATCTACTGCCGCGAGCACAACATCAAGTACGTGGAACATACGGACTTTACGGAAGAAATCATCGCTGATGCCGATATCCTCTACATGACCCGTGTGCAGCGCGAGCGCTTCACCGACCTTATGGAGTACGAGCGGGTGAAGAATGTCTACATCCTGCGCAACAAGATGCTGGAACATACCCGTCCCAACCTGCGCATCCTGCATCCGCTGCCCCGTGTCAACGAAATAGCCTATGATGTGGACGACAATCCCAAGGCATACTATTTCCAGCAGGCACAAAACGGACTGTATGCCCGTGAAGCTATTCTGTGCGATGTACTGGGCATCACGCTGGATGAGGTGAAAAAGAGTAAAGGAGTAATTCAGTAGAATCGTCTAATAACTAATATTTCAAGATGTTAAGCGAAAAGAAACAGGAATTGCAGGTTGCTGCTCTGGAAAACGGCACTGTAATAGACCATATACCCTCCGAGAGACTGTTTACCGTAGTCTCCCTGCTCGGACTGGAACACATGAGCAACAATATCACCATCGGCTTCAACCTCAAGAGCAAGAAGCTGGGCACGAAAGGCATCATCAAGATTGCCGACAAGTTCTTCTGCGACGAAGAGATAAACCGTATCGCCGTGGTGGCTCCCAATGTAAAACTGAACATTATCCGCGACTACGAAGTGGTGGAGAAACGCGAAGTCCGCCTGCCCGAAGAGCTGCGCGGAATCGTGAAATGCGCCAACCCGAAGTGCATCACGAACAATGAGCCTATGCCTACGTTGTTTCATGTCGTGGATAAGGACAATTGCGTCATCAAATGCCACTACTGCGAAAAGGAGCAGACCAGAGAAGATATTGAGATTATATGAAAGAAGACTGGAAACCCGGAACAATGATTTATCCGCTGCCTGCCGTATTGGTGAGCTGCGGAAGCACTCCGGAGGAATATAACATTCTGACTATCGCATGGACGGGGACGATTTGCACGAACCCGCCCATGTGTTATATCTCCGTACGCCCCGAACGCCACTCCTACGACATCATCAAGCGGAATATGGAGTTCGTCATCAACCTCACCACGAAAGACATGGCCCATGCCACGGACTGGTGTGGCGTACGCTCCGGAAAGGACTACAACAAATTCGAGGAAATGCATCTGACACCGGGGAAAAGCACCGTAGTCAGCGCGCCTCTTATCAAGGAATCACCGCTTTGCATAGAATGCCGGGTAAAGGAGATTATGGCTCTCGGTTCGCACGACATGTTTATAGCGGATGTGGTAAATGTACGTGCCGATACCCGTAATCTGAACCCTGAAACCGGCAAACTGGAACTGGCGGAAACGAATCCGCTGGTCTATGTGCACGGTGGATATTATGAGCTGGGAGAAAAGATAGGCAAATTCGGATGGTCAGTAGAGAAAAAGAAGTAATAATGCGATAAAGGTTTTAAGAGATGGAGTTGCGACGAATCTTGATGGGCTTATATCTGTTGGCCTTCCCCGCCATGATGTGGGGACAGACTCCGGTTGTGCCCGGTACTGCCGACGAAGAGCATTCCAGACACCGCAAGGAAACTCCGGTCAATTTCGGTTTCAAAGGCGGTTTCACCTCTTCCTTGTTCCTTGTATCCCAGTTCAGCGTCAACGGAGTGCCCATCGACGAAGTGCAGAACAATTACAAGATAGGATATTTCGGCTCCCTTTTCATGCGGATAAACTTCGACCGCCATTTCCTGCAACCGGAAATATCCTACAACATCAACCGGTGCAACATCACCTTCGAGAAACCTCTGCCCGAAGACGCCGCATCAGGAGCCCGGCCGGAGGAAGCCTCCATTACATCGTCCATCCACAGTATAGACATCCCCGTCATCTACGGATACAACTTCATCAAGGAGGGGCCGTACAGCCTTGCCGTCTTTGGAGGACCCAAAGTGCGCTATATATGGGACAGGAAAAGTGACATCGACTTCGAGAAATTCGACCAGGTGAATATCCGTGAAAGGCTGCGTCCGCTCAATCTCAGTTTCACCGTCGGCGTATCCGTCACCATCTCACGCGTCTTTTTCGACTTCCGTTACGACATGGGGCTGCATAACATCTCCAAGAGCGTGACATACGATATTCCGGCCGACAACAACGCTGCTGACGAAAACACGAAAAACGAAATCCGTTTTCACCGCAGGGACAATGTGCTAAGTTTTTCTTTCGGAGTGTTCTTTTGACAGTAAATTTCTTCCTTTTCTTTCAATTTATTCATTTATTTCCCGTAAATTTGTGCGCTTAATAAGAGAACACAGATTTATCAAACTTATCTAATAAGCAGAATGAAAAGAGATGATTTAATTTTCGAACTTATCGAAAAAGAACACCAACGTCAGCTCAAAGGCATTGAACTGATTGCATCAGAGAACTTTGTAAGTGACCAGGTTATGCAGGCAATGGGCTCCTGCCTCACCAACAAGTATGCTGAAGGATACCCCGGCAAGCGTTACTATGGTGGTTGTGAGGTAGTAGACCAGAGTGAGCAGATTGCCATCGACCGCTTGAAACAGATTTTCGGCGCAGAATGGGCCAACGTACAGCCGCACTCCGGTGCACAAGCCAATGCAGCCGTATTCCTCGCCGTGCTCAATCCGGGCGACAAATTCATGGGACTGAACCTTGCACACGGCGGTCACCTCTCCCATGGCTCACTGGTCAACACTTCCGGTATTATCTATACTCCCTGCGAATACAATCTGAACCAGGAAACCGGACGTGTGGACTATGACCAGATGGAAGAAGTTGCCCTGCGCGAGAAACCCAAAATGATTATCGGCGGCGGTTCTGCTTATTCCCGCGAATGGGACTACAAGCGCATGCGCGAAATCGCGGACAAGATAGGTGCCATCCTAATGATTGACATGGCTCATCCTGCCGGACTGATTGCAGCCGGTGAACTGGATAACCCCGTGAAATATGCCCACATCGTGACCTCTACTACTCACAAGACTCTGCGTGGTCCTCGTGGTGGCGTTATCATGATGGGTAAGGACTTCCCCAATCCCTGGGGCAAGAAAACTCCGAAGGGAGAAATCAAGATGATGTCCCAGTTGCTGGATTCAGCCGTATTCCCCGGTATCCAAGGTGGTCCGCTGGAACATGTCATCGCAGCCAAAGCCGTTGCCTTCGGCGAAATCCTGCAACCGGAATGGAAAGAATATGCCAAGCAGGTGAAGAAAAACGCCGCTGTCTTGGCACAAGCCTTGATAGACCGTGGCTTCACCATCGTTTCCGGCGGTACGGACAACCACTCCATGCTGGTAGACCTGCGCAGCAAATATCCCGATTTGACCGGTAAGGTTGCCGAGAAAGCGTTGGTATCTGCCGACATCACCGTAAACAAGAACATGGTTCCGTTTGACAGCCGCTCGGCTTTCCAGACTTCCGGTATCCGTCTGGGTACTCCTGCCATCACAACCCGTGGTGCCAAGGAAGACCTGATGCTCGAAATTGCCGAGATGATTGAAACCGTTCTGTCCAACGTAGACAACGAACAAGTCATCGCAGAGGTACGTGCACGCGTAAATGCGAAGATGAAAGAATACCCGCTGTTTGCTTATTGATAAGCAAACAGAATTAAAAATTAAGAATTAAAAATTAAAGGCTGCGCAATGTTCGCTTTGAACTGCGCAGCCTTTAATTTTTAATTCTAAACGCGCTCCGCGCGTTTAGCTCAGCCCTTCTATATTTCCGTCCACAATATCAATGTGTTCGGCTTGTGGTTTCTTGGGTAATCCCGGCATACGGAGAATTTCACCGGCGATGGCTACAATCATTTCCGCACCGTTATTGACCACAATATCCTTGATGTGGAACTCAAAGTTGTTGACTGCACCATATATCTTCGGGTCGGCAGAGAAGGAGTACTGCGTCTTGGCAATACAGACGGGGTAATGGCTGATACCCATCTGCTCTATCAGTTTGATAACCTTGCGGGAGTGGAGACTGTAAGTCACTACGCTTGCCCCGTAGAGGTTGCAGGCTACCTTTTCTATTTTACGTTCCACGCAATCGCTCTCTTCGTAGGTGAAGGTCAGCGGTTCGGATGGTTTGTTCTCGATAGTATCTACTACCAGATTGGCAAGGTCAACGGCTCCCTCTCCTCCTTTGGCAAAGGCGTTGTTCACGGCAAAACCTACCTCAAGCTTTTCTTCGCAATGGCGGCGGATAGCTTCCACCTCCTCGTCCGTATCACTGGCAAAACGGTTGAATGCCACGATGACCTGCTGGCCGAATGAACGCAAATTGCGTACATGCTTGTCCAGATTGCCGAAGCCCTCTTTCAGTCCTTCCATATTGGGTTCCTTGATGCGGTCCAGACTGACGCCGCCATGCATCTTCAATCCTTGTGCGGTAGCAACGATTATCGTCAACTTGGGCTGTAGGCCGCTCTTGCGGCACTTGATATTGTAAAACTTCTCCGCACCCAGGTCAGCCCCGAAACCGGCTTCCGTCACTACATAATCGCCGAATGTCATGGCCATTTTTGTGGCAAGAATGGAGTTGCAACCATGGGCAATATTTGCGAACGGTCCTCCATGAACAAAAGCAGCAGAGCCTTCGGTAGTCTGTACCAAGTTGGGGTTGATAGCATCTTTCAACAGTACGGTAATGGCACCGGCTACTCCTAACTCCTTCACTGTGAAAGGAGTACCATCGAAACGGAATCCCAGAATAATATTTTCGATACGGCGACGGAGGTCATCGAGGTCCGTTGCCAGACAGAGAATAGCCATAATTTCGGAAGCCGGGGTAATATCGAAGCCCGACTCCTCGGTAATGCCGTTGGTGCTCGGTCCCAATCCGGTGACAATGCTCCGCAAGGAACGGTCATTCACATCAAGTACGCGCCGCCAGATGATTTCTTTCAGTCCGAAGCCGTCCGCCTGATGCTGGTACAAGTAATTGTCGAGCAAAGCGGAAATCATGTTGTGTGCGGAGGTAATGGCGTGAAAGTCGCCCGTAAAGTGCAGGTTTATCTTCTCCATGGGCAGCACCTGGGCATATCCTCCACCGGCAGCACCGCCTTTCATGCCGAAGCAAGGACCTAACGAGGGTTCGCGTAAAGCCACAATCGCTTTCTTGCCAATCTTGTTCAGCCCCAATGCCAGCCCGATGGACACGGTTGTTTTACCGATACCCGCTTTCGTAGCCGTGATAGCCGTCACCAGTATCAGATTGCTCTTCTTCACTTTCTCTTCATCAATCAGATGCGTAGGAATCTTGGCTATGTAACGGCCATAGTTCTCTACTTCGTCACGCGGGATATCCACACTTTCAGCCACCTGCTTTATCTTCTTCAGCTCTATGCTGCGGGCTATTTCAATGTCCGATTTCATACAGAGTCTTTTCTTTAAATAACAACTTTAATGTTTTGAAAGTTGCAAAAGTACGAAAAATCCCCGATTATTCCATCTGTATTTGATACTAAGAATAGCTTTCCGTCAGTATACATCCATCCATCATCCGGACAATCCTTCCCGCTTCGCGGGCATTCTCCTCCGAGTGAGTCACCATCACCACAGTGGCGCCTTCACTGTTCAGTTCTTTCAGCAACGCCATCACTTCGTTGCCGTTGATAGAATCCAGGTTACCCGTAGGCTCGTCGGCAAGAATGAGATGGGGATTGGTAACAATGGCACGGGCAATGGCAACGCGCTGTTGCTGCCCCCCCGAAAGCTGCTGCGGATAATGCTCCGTGCGGTGTGCAATCTGCATCCGTTCCAAAGCACAATTTACACGCTCCACACGCTCGCGAACGGGGACTCCGGCATAAAGCAGAGGTAATTCTACGTTTTCAAAAACCGTCAGTTCGTCTATCAAGTTGAAACTCTGGAAGACGAATCCGATGTTTCCATTACGTAAGTCTGTACGACTGTTCTCCGAGAAGCGGGACACCTCCTGCCCGAGGAACCAAAGTTCGCCCGATGTCGGATTGTCCAGCAATCCCAGTATATTCAATAAGGTGGACTTGCCGCATCCGGACGGCCCCATGATTGCCACAAACTCGCCCCGATTGATTTCAATATTCACCTCATTCAAGGCTGTGGTCTGCACATTCTCCGTGCGGAAGATTTTACTGAGTCCGATTGTCTTTATCATATATCTTTATTTTATGTTATCATTCATATCTCAATGATTTCACCGGATTCTGCGACGCCTTTCTCCATGTCTGCCCAATGACCGTCAGCAAAGCAATGCCTGCAATGACAGCACCCACTGCCACGAATAGCCACCAGCTGATTGGTGTCTGGTAGACAAACTCGCTGATCCAATGCCGCATGAAGAAATATCCCAAAGGGCAAGCTATGATGAAGGCAATCCCCACCCACTGCAAATATTCGCGGCAGAACATTTTCACGATACGGTCGGAATGTGCACCGTTCACTTTACGGATGCCAATTTCCTTGGTCCGTTGCTCTGTAGAGAGGGCAACCAGGCCAAACACTCCCATCATGGCTATGACGATGGCAAGCACTGTGAAGAACAGCAACATCTTGCTCTGCTGTTGCTCTTTGGCGTAGTTCTTGTTTAAGGCATCAGAAAAGAACTGATAACGAAATTCTTTCATAAAAAGCGGTGCCATCTCATCAAATTTCTGCTGTATGAATTTCAAAGTCTCCTTCTTGTTTTCGGGAGAGATTCTAATAAAAAGATATTGCATCTGTTCAGGTGAATAAAAGATAAAAGCAGGCCTTATCTTCTCACGCAAGGACTGGAAGTTGAAATCCTTCACCACCCCTACTATCCGATAATTAAAATGCCCCCACCAAGTATCCGTAAGGCGGAATTCCGTTCCGATAGGATCTGCCACCTTCATAGCCTTCCAGGCAGACTCATTGATTACGACGGTACGCTGTAGAGCGCCTCCACCCCAGTAGTTGTCATAATCTGCCTCCAGCGATTCCCCCTTTATCATCTCCAGGTTGAAAACCTTTATGAAATCATCGTCTGCAATGATAGGCACCATTTTCAAAGTATTCACCTTTCCATCCATATCTATCCATTCCGCTTCGCCCCCCTCTTTCTTTTCTCCGTTTTCATACAGATTTTCTATCGGGCTTCCCATTGCCACACTCTGCACATTGGGATTCTTCAGAATTTCCTGCCTAAAGTCATTGACATTGTACCACAGATTGGTATAGACCGTCACTACATTTTCTTTGTTCAAGCCCAAGTCCTTATTCTGCATAAAATACAGTTGCTTATAAACCAACATCGTAGCAAGCATCAAGGTGATGGTGATGATGAACTGTACGCATATCAGGCCTTTCAGCATCCCTCCCTTCTTACCGGTTTTCTTGCCCCCCTTGAATGCTATCAGCGGATTGACGGATGAAAGGTAGAATGCCGGATAGCTGCCTGCGACACACCCTATCCCAACAATGCCGAACAGGACATAAAGCACGACACTCCAACTCAAATTCAGTGATACTTCAGTACCCATTGCCTCATTGAAAAGAGGAAGCATCAGTTCCGTCAGAGCCAAAGCCAACCCCAAAGAGATGACAGCCTGCACCATACCTTCGGACAAGAACTGTGTAATCAACGTCTTGCGCTTGGCGCCTGTCACCTTGCGCACCCCTATCTCTTTGTAACGCATGGATGCCCTTGCCGTAGAGAGTGTCATAAAGTTGAATGCCCCCATAAAAATGACCAGGACAGCCAGTCCGATAAACAAATAGATGCTTGCCATACTGCCATGATTCTTTACATTGGGATCGGCAAAGTTTGTCTTCAGGTGAATATCCTTGATAGGCTGGAAACGAATCAGTGTATTCTTGTCTCCAAGCTTGGAAAATACCCGGCTCATCTCGCTGTGTTCTTTCGCATACATCTTTCCTGCATCTCCAAGTTTCATCTTGACGTAGACATGCTGATCCTCACGGAAAGTGTTACGATCGATACCATATGCTTTTGCAAAATTATCAAGGTCACAGAGTATATCAAAATAGATATGGCATTTGGAAGGAATCTTCACGACTGCCACCACTTTCTTTGCTTCCCAGCCATATAAATCGTCAGCCACTTCTTTCAATTTCTGCCCGATTGCCGCCGTGGCGCTGCCAAACAGTTTAATCGCCATCTTCTCGGATAACACAATGTAATTACCCTTTTTCATATCAGTAAGGTTACCCGCCATTACTTCAAATGGAAAAACTTGAAAAAAGGCCGTATCCGTATACACACGATATCCTGAAAGACTTTTTCCTTCACCAGTCTCCATGCTCCCTTCTCCGATATACTTGATGGCAGTGGCAGCCTCTACTTGTGGGAAGTTTTCTTTGAAGATTTCAGGCAAGGCGAGAACAGTACTGGATGACTCTGTTATTTCACCGGTTTGCTGCCGGACAACTTCTACTACCCGATAAATGCGGTCGGTATCGGGGTTATAATCTTCATAGGTCAGTTCGTTCACCACCCAAAGATAAATAAGAAATGCCGCCGCCATACCAAACACAAATCCCAGCATGTTGATGAGAGAAAAAAGCATGCTCCGTTCGATAAGACGGAGCGCCACTTTGATGTAATGTTGTATCATACCATTCTACTATTTTACAATGACGATAGAGTTTTTTTCGTTGCAAAGCTTATCTACGAATAATTCGCAATAACCATACCAAACCGTAAATATCTATTTATCAAATATTTAGCTTAAATACACTTACATAAAAATGCACGGTATCGTACACCAAATGCACGCTTCCGTACACTGTACTTTCAAAAAGTTTCTGTACCTTTGCCCATATCTGTAAGGAGAAGATGTTTTTTAATCTCTATCTAATCACTTAATTATCCGCAATGAAAAAAGGCAAAATACTGATTGTCGATGACAATGAAGATATCCTTTTCACTCTGAAGCTGCTGTTGCGCCCACTGGCAGAAAGCGTCACGCTCCTTTCCGACCCTCGGGAATTACTTCCCGTCATTTCCCGTACTCGTTTCGACGTCATTCTGCTGGACATGAACTTCCGACGGGATGCCGTCAGTGGAAAGGAAGGATTCCACTGGCTGGAAGAGATTCTAAGGTTGGACGCAAAAGCCGTCGTCATCTTCATCACAGCCTATGCCGATACGGAAAAAGCCGTGCAAGCCATCAAACAAGGTGCTACAGACTTCATTCCAAAACCGTGGCAGAACGAAAAACTACTGGCCACCGTGTCTTCTGCCCTGCAACTAAGTTTCAGCCGTACGGAAGTGGAAGCCTTGAAGAAGCAAAAGGAAAAACTGAAAAAACAGCAGGAGACCTTGAAAGGACAAGCCGGAACTCTCTGCATTCCTGCCGAACCGACAAAAGTAATCGGGGAGTCGGCTGCCATGCACGCCATTTTCCAGACCATCCGCAAATTTTCCGACACAGACGCCAACCTCCTGCTACTGGGAGAAAACGGAACGGGAAAGGATTTGATTGCCAGATATGTCTACGAACAATCGCCCCGGAAAAAGGAAGTGTATGTGCCGATAGACTTGGGAAGCATCCCCGAAACATTGTTCGAAAGCGAGCTCTTCGGCTATGAAAAAGGAGCTTTTACCGATGCGCGCAACGGTAAACCGGGACGGATGGAAGTAGCTTCGGGAGGTACCTTGTTCCTCAACGAAATAGGCAATCTGAAACTGCCGCTACAAGCCAAACTGCTCTCAGTCATCGAGCAACGGAGAAGTTCACGGATCGGCTCCACCGCTTCTTATCCGGTGGATGTGCGGTTGATATGCGCTACCAATTCCGACCTATACGCAGCTATTGACAAGGGAGAATTCCGCCAAGACTTGCTGTACCGCATCAATACGATTGAAATCCGTATTCCTCCTCTGCGTGAACGGGGCAATGACTTATTCCTACTGGCCGATTTCTTTCTGCAACGCTACAAGAAGAAATACAGGAAAGACCTTCGTGGCATTTCAAAAGAAGCACGCAAGCAGATGCAGCTTTATCGCTGGCCGGGAAACGTAAGGGAATTGGAACATGCCATCGAACGTGCAGTAATTCTTTCCGGAAGTACACTGCTGACTGCGGAAGACTTCAACCTCCGGAACAGGCAATCACAAGAAGCGGTCTCCGAAAGGGAAAGATACAATATAGAACGGATGGAAAAAGAGAACATCAACGAAGTACTCCGCATCTGTGGCGGCAACATCACGCTGGCGGCAGAAATGTTAGGCATCACAAGAACATCACTCTACAGAAGAATCGAGAAATTTAAGCTATGAAACAAACCTGGACAAAATCTCCCCTCTGCCTGACAATGGCCTTGCTGCTATGCTGCATAACCACCGCCTGCCTTGCCCTTCATGGCTTCTACATCAGTTTATGCATCTCCATCCTGCTAACGCTGGGCGTAGCCTATGCCATCTACCGTTATATTCTGCGTTCAGCCCGGGCTATGGCACAATTCATATGGGCTGTACGTTATTCCGAATTTCTTTCTTCTCCGATACAAGGCTGTGAAAGCCAACGTTCGCTGCCGCCGGAACTGCTGGCAGAGATGCAGGAAGCATTGGAGCACTACCGCCGTAATCTGCAAAAGAAGGAGAGTCGGCTGCAATACTTCCAGGCACTTGCCAACCACATAGACATTGCCATACTGGTCTATACCCCGGACGGAACTATGGAGTGGATGAACGAAGCGGCCAAACGGCTCATCGGCTCAAATACCGACAATATAGCCCTCAAAGTACCCAAAAGGATCGACGACCTTCATCCTTTCCACTCCGAATTGCCCGGAAAATTGTATAAGCTCAAGGCCGGTGACCTATCTGTCCTGCAAATTAAACGGAAAGATGAGCATATCCAACTTGCCCTCTCAGGTATGGAATTTACCATTCAAGGCAGACAACTCATCATCGCCAGCATGAAGAACATACACTCTGCCCTGGACAGCCAAGAAACGGAGGCTTGGCAGAAACTGATCCGCGTACTGACGCATGAAATCATGAACTCCATCACCCCCATCATCTCTCTCACTGAACTGCTGTCCAGACAGATAGAAGAGCTGAAGGGCGATGAGGGAACCAAATCCGAAATACTCCAGATGCTCCAGACCATCAGCCGACGCGGCAACGGATTGGTACACTTTGTCGGCAACTACCGGGAGGTTTCCCATCTTCCACAGCCCTTACTGAAACCACACACCGCGCAGGATATTCTGCAAGATACCCTGCAACTTATGCAAAGTGAACGGAACGACTTACAGCTCTCGCTTCCCAGAAACTCCCTATGCATCATTGCAGACAAAGCCCAGATTGAACAGATCCTTATCAACCTCATAAAGAATGCCCGTGAAAACGAGGCAGAACATATCGTTCTTTCCTCAGGCATCACTTCCACTGACCACCCCTACCTGCGTGTGGCAGACGACGGGACCGGCATCGAACCGGATGTACTGGAACGTATCTTCATCCCTTTCTTTACTACCAAGCCATCCGGTTCAGGAATCGGGCTGACCATTTCACGACAAATCATGCACCAGCACAACGGAAACATCACTGTCAGCTCTCACCTTGGAGAAGGAAGTACCTTCACGCTGCTATTTCCATCTATTTAAACCGCGACGTATCCACCGCCTCCCGTTGCTTCTCCTTATATCCTCCGAATTTATAGGTAAACGATACGCCGAATTCGCGGAAGCATGAGTAATGATTCGTCACATTCTGCGTCTGGAAGCGGATGCGGGGAGAAATCTGTCCCGTCTCAAAAATGTCGTTGCAGTAGAGGTTGAGGATGGCTTTGTTCTTGGCGAAGCCGTAGCGCAGGGCAATATTCACATTGCCCGACGTAGGCAGGTCGTAGATGCCCTGAATGGCTTTACTATGCACAAATCCGGTCACCGTCAGCTTCAAGTCGGGTTTGGTGGAGAGAGTAAAAGTATTGTTCATCTGGGCAATGCCATAGCATTGCTTTCTGTCGAAAGGAATATCCCAGAAATCACCATCCTTTTCGCGATGCCACAAGCCGATGAGGGTAAGGCGAGAATTCAACCAATCCTTCACCTTAAATGGGATAGAGGCTTGTATTCCTGCTTGTTGCTGATAATCAAAATTGAGTGTCTTGTAGATTTCAACCAGACGTTCGGAGGATTGGTAGAGTGTCTGTACGGAGTAGTCCTTGGTATGGTTGAACCAAGCGCTGAAGATGTATTTGCTCTTCAAAATATAGGTCATTTTCAGCTCATACTCTTGTGCCGGTTTCAGCAACGGATTACCATGCAGCTCAGAGTATCCGCCACCGATGTAAGAGACGGCATCCTGCACCGCCCAGTAGTCGGGATAGTCCTTGTCGCTGCTCAGAGAGAGCTGAAGGATATGTCCCGGTGACGGCATATAGTTCAAGTTGACGATGGGATACCAGTCCCACTGGTTCCAGACGGGAGTCTTGTAATGCTCCACAGCCAGGGAAGCGTCCAAAGCGAGTTTGTCGCCGAAACTCTTGCTGAAACCTGCATAGATATTCCAGGTCTGCTCGCGGCGGCGGGACTTCATATTGCTCAAGGCATCCGATGAGGTCAGTTGTCCGCCGGTTTCGGGGTCATAATAATATTGGTAGCTGTTGTCGATGCTGGTAGTATAGATGGCTCCGTAATTCAAATCCCAACCTTTTCCCAGACTGTGCTCCTGGGCCAGAAAGAATTTCCAGCGGTTGATGCGCTGACAGTCTTCCGTGTAGAAATCGAGTTCCTCATCCTGCATACGGCTATGCAGTAGTTGGTTGGACGGAGAGCGGTAGTAGGTCAGTTCGGCACCGGCTTTGAGGCCGAAAGGGGTACGATAGTCCAGACGGCCGTTGTGCAGCCAGTCGGTGCTATTGCTATGAGTTGTGGACACCTGCGTGCCCGTCACGCCCTTCCAGTTGTGGGAGGTGGAATAGCCACCGTTATAGACGAAACTCAGCTGATGGTCCTTGGCGATGTTATAGTCCGCCCCTACCCTGAAATTATGGGTATGGCTGCGGCCACGGCCCACCTCATCTGTTGTCATGGGGTGAACCGAGCCGTCTGCCAGAGTGTGCACAGCCTCTTTGTCGGTAGTAGAGTAGCCCCGGCCATGGCTGTGCGAGTAAAGAAAATCTGCTGAGAATTTATTTTTGCTGAAGAGCAGGCTGGCGCGTTCCTCAAAGCCTTCGTTATGCTTCTGGCGATACTTGGCATAGAGTTCGCCTTGCCAGGAGCCGGGGCCGCCTGCCGATTGTTTCAGGGTGATATTGATAAGTGCGCCACGCACCTGGTAGCGTGCAGGGGCGTTGTACATCACTTCCGCCTTCTCTATGCGGCTGGCAGGGATGCTGCGCAGCAAGGAATAGAGCTGCTCTGTGCTGAGGGTGGTTACTTTGCCGTCCAGGATAACGGTGACTCCCTGACCTGCCAACTGCAGCCCTCCATTCATCTCGATGACGCCGGGAAGCTCTTTCACGGCATCGTAGGCATTATCTACGGGGAGGTTCTGGATAAGGCGGGGCAGGTCGTACACCAGCTTGCCTTGCGCTGCCTTTACGATGGGGCGTTCACCGGTAATCATCACTTCCGGCAAGGTCTGATAAAGACTGTCCAGACGGGCATCGGTCGTGATAAGGCTGTCGGCGCTGAGGATGCGGTTGTCGTCCGCACCGGAGGTGGTTGCAGTGCCGTTGTTCTCTTGTGCCGAAAGACTGATGCTCAAAGCACAGCATACAATAGGGAGTAAATAGAATCGTTTCATGTTCTTCTTTTTATTTATGTTTATATTCTTCTTCTTCTGCAAATCTTCGTCTGCAAAGTACGGCAGAATCAGCAGAAACTTGTGTTATCAGCGGCTTACCAAGTGTTATCCAGTGTTATCGGGAGTGTTATTTAGTCTTATCGGATGATAGGTTTCACAATATTAATCTTACCTTTGTATGTATAAAAGTAACCGGAAACAAACATGAAACTGCCATTCAAATATATTGCCATACTTGTCATCGTCTCCCTGGCCGGTATCTTCGCCTACCAAGCCTACTGGCTGACGGGGCTCTACCATACCATGCACAGTGAAATGGAAAGGGACATCACCGAAGCCATGCGCATGAGCGACTATAACGAAATGATGATACGCGTGGATAAAATGAAGCAGGACGACATCAACCACGGTGAAGTCAGCGTATCAGCCGGATACAGCGATGACGGAAAATCATTTGTCCGTAGCAGTACCACCATCTCCCGTGAAGATTCTTTGGACAACGCTACCCTGCACGAAACCTTCATGCCCAAAGGAGACAGTGTTTACGTGACCCACCCGAACGATTCAACCCGCGTGGAAGTCAGTGTCAAGGACTCGGACAGCTCTCCCCAATCCGCATTGAGTGCCAAAGGGGGACTGGATGTGATTTTGCGCGACCAAAACAGTATGCTGGAACTCGCCACCTACTTCCAGCGCGGACTGCATTCGGGACTGGACATCATTTCCGACCCCGACGTAATGCTTTATGACAGCCTGCTGACTTCATTCCTGCACGACCGTAACATCAATCTTCCCCATAGGCTGCTACATCTTCACAAAGGCAGTAAATGGGACTCTACCATTCTCTATATAGATACATTGGTAAACATCGGTACTCCCGGCTATGTGCCTACCTCAAAAGCCGTGGAATATAATTATTCTTTCGACATCAATACAAGTCAAAGCTACCGTCTCATCATGGAACCGGTCGGCATGCTGGTTCTGCGGCAGATGTCGGGCATTCTCACCACGTCATTCATCATCTTGATTGTACTCGCTTTCTCCTTCTGGTTCTTGATACGCACCATCTTGAAACAGAAGACACTGGAAGAGATGAAGAGCGATTTCACCAACAACATCACCCACGAACTGAAGACCCCCATCGCCGTAGCCTACGCCGCCAACGACGCTCTGCTCAACTTCAACCAAGCGGAGGAAAAGGCCCAACGCGACAAATACCTGCGTATCTGCCAGGAACAGCTTCAGCGCCTCAGTGGACTGGTTGAACAGATACTTTCCATGAGTATGGAACGCCGCAGGACTTTCCGCCTGCACCCGGAGGAGTTTGCAATACGTGATATTCTGGAAACGCTCATCGAACAACACAAGCTGAAAGCGGAAAGCTCCGTCCACATATCGGTGGACATCGAACCGGAAGATTTGAGCGTACTTGCCGACCGCACGCATTTCAGCAACATCATCAGCAACCTGATAGACAACGCCATCAAATATTCGCACGGAGAGGCCGAAGTGGCCATCCATTGCCGCAAGGTAACCGTCGAAGGGCAGAATGAACAGACCGAAATCTCCGTCAGCGACCACGGTATCGGTATTGCTCCCGAGAAGCAGAAGCACATCTTCGACAAATTCTACCGCGTACCCACGGGTAATCTGCACGATGTGAAAGGCTATGGGCTGGGATTGTTCTATGTGAAGACCATGATAGAGAAGCATGGTGGCAGCGTATCGGTAAAGAGTGAGTTGGGAAAAGGAAGTACCTTTACGATAAGGATATGATAACATTATTTGTTAGGGTACTTTACATTACTTGTTAAGGAGCTTTACATTACTTGTAACAAAAGCGACAATTATGGAAAAGATAACCGTACTTCTGGTTGAGGACGAACAGACCCTCGCCATGATTATCAAGGACACATTGGAAGGGCAGAACTTCATCATCCACACCGCAGCAGACGGTGAAGAGGGATTGCGCAAGTTCTTCGACCTCCGTCCCGACGTGCTGGTGGCAGACGTGATGATGCCCCGCATGGACGGCTTTGAGATGGTGCGCCGCATCCGGCAGACCGACAAACAGACCCCGGTACTGTTCCTTACCGCCCGTTCCGCCATCAACGATGTGGTGGAAGGGTTTGAGCTGGGTGCCAACGACTACCTGAAAAAGCCTTTCGGAATGCAGGAACTCATTATCCGCATAAAGGCCCTGGTAGGCAAAGCTTTCTCCTTTACAGAGGAAAAGCCCAAAGAAACTACCGTTTTTGAAATCGGTGACTACCGTTTCAATTCCGTCACTCAACGACTTGCTTTTGCAGGCACCCCGACTTCACCTAACGCGGATACGGAAGTGGAACTCTCCCACCGCGAGTCCGAGATACTGAAACGTCTTTGCGAGAACCGTAACCAGGTGGTCAACACCCAGAACGTATTGCTCGACCTCTGGGGAGACGACAGCTTCTTCAACTCCCGCAGCCTGCATGTGTTCATCACCAAACTGCGGCATAAACTGGCCGGAGACGAGCGCATCCGTATCGTCAATGTGCGGGGAATAGGATATAAACTAATAGTGAACTAAACTAAAACTAAACTACTATTTATGAAAAAGTTATTATTCATTACTTTTATCTGTTCCTCACTCTGCGCCTATGCACAGAGCGAGATTCCGGAAGACACAATAAAGAACCGGCCTCCCGTAAAGAAAGAGCAGATTCCCTTTTCTCCAAAAGAGAACAAGCGTACGGGCCTTGATGAAAGCCAGCCCCAACAAAGTCTGCAAGACGAACAGCAGGAAGAGATAAATCTCCATCTCCCTCCCTCCGACTATGTGGAGCCCCTGCCCTGGACGGACATGAAGAAGATACACTTTCAGAAAAACATCTTTGAATGGGACTTCCAGCGTTTCGCCGATTTCCTGCTCTCGCCGGAAGTCGTACTGACGATGTACGGCAGCCATAACACCTATCCTGCAATGGGCTCCATCATGCAGGCTGGCGCAGGAGTTACTTATTACAGTCCCGACGGACATTGGGAACTGAGCGGCGGAGTGTATGCCGCCCACTATTCCATCTCTACCCCCTCCTCCATTGCCGGCGCCCAGTATGCCAAAAGGGATGCTCCCCGGGGTACTCAATGGGACATAGGCTACAATGCCTCCGTATCCTACCGCATCAATCCCTACATGCGTCTACATGCCTTCGGCCAGTATTCGGGCTACGGGAGAAGTAACTCCTTTCATGGATATATGAACCCGATGTATCCGCAAAGCGGTTATGGCATGGTACTGGAACTGAAAGTGACGGACTGGCTCGACCTCAACGGAGGGATGGAACGAAGATACGACCCCACTAAAATGAAATGGGTAAATTCGCCCATCTTCGCCCCTACCATTCGTATAAAGAAATAGAAATAATACAAAGATATTTCCAGAAATAGAGGGAAACGAGTATCTTTGTTCAGTCCGCCCCTATGCGGCAGACAGCAACTGAAATTGTGAACAAAGAACTATGAAACGAATCTTCTTCTGCATCATCATTTTACTTGCAGGCATGTCATCCGTCAGCGCACAGAACGGGATGCCTGCCGATACGGTACGTACTGCAGTACGTGGCGAAGCGTCTCCCGAAGGCATGTCTCCGTCTGAAAAGGAGCTTCTGCCGGACGTGAAGAATTACGACGGCTTCCTGCTGGATATGGGGCTGATGAATCTGTCCACCCCCACTCTTCCCAAATTCACTTTGGAGATACCGGATGCCAGCAAAGACTATAGCCGCATCTTCCAGTTGAACCCGAACGTGACTTATTCACAAGGTCTTTCGAACATATTCTCACTCAGCAACTCCCGGTATTTCAGTTCGAATCCCTTCGGACTGACGGGCTTCTGGGGCTCTACTGACAACCTGCAAATGGGAAGTTTCACTTTGAAGAACGGCATGCGCATCCATACGTACGGCGAATATGACAAAGACGGCTGGAAAGTGCCCAACCCTTCCGCACTGCCTTGGGAAAAGAACAATTTCAAAGGGGCGTTCGAGCTGAAATCAGCCAACGGAGCCTTCGGCATACGCATTGAAGTGCAGCAGGGAAGGAACTATCCATATTGAAAGGGGCCGAAGTGACAATGTGACTCTGGCAGCCCCAGCATGCTTCTTTTGTCTGTCTTCAATCGCGCATTTATAAACGTAATTATGAAAAGGAAAATATTGGTGATAGGCGCCAACGGTTTTACCGGCAGGCGCATCCTGGACGATTTATCCCATAATCAGTCTTACCAGACAACGGGCTGTTCCCTGCACGACGACATCTGTCCTCATTCGGGCGACTATCGCTTTATCCGTACGGATATATGCAACCGCCAGGCGGTGGAAAAGCTTTTCCAGGAAGTACAGCCGGATGTTGTAATCAATACCTCCGCCCTCTCCGTCCCCGATTATTGCGAAACGCACCATGCAGAAGCGGATGCCGTCAACATTACTGCCGTGGAGCATCTGGCAGAATGCTGTGAGGCGGGAGGCAGCCGTTTTATCCATCTTTCCACCGACTTCGTTTTCGGTGGTGATACGGACCGACCCTATACGGAGGAGGATATTCCCGCTCCCGTTAATTATTACGGCTACACCAAACTGGAAGGTGAGAAACGTATCGCTGCCGTTTGCAAGGATTATGCCATCGTGCGTGTAGTGGTGGTGTACGGTGCCTCCCTGCCCGGACAGCATGGCAATGTGCTCCAACTGGTGGCAAACAGATTAAGGAACAATGAGGAAGTGTTCGTCGTGTCCGACCAATGGCGTACGCCCACCTTCGTGGGAGACGTGTCGCAAGGAGTGGAGAAGCTGATAAATCACCCACAAAACGGCATCTACCACCTCTGTGGCAGCGAGTGCCTGACCATTGCAGACATCGCTTATTGGGTAGCGGACGTATTGGGACTGAATCGCTCGCTCATCCGTCCCGTCACTACGAAGGAGATGAATGAAAAGACGCCACGTCCCCGTTTCAGCGGGCTGAGTATAGAAAAGGTACGCCGGGAACTGGGATATCGACCGCATACGCTGGAGGAAGGAATAAAGCTGATGTTCGGATAGTAAATAATGCAAGTTCGGATGGCAGCAGATTCGACTACAGCAACTCCGGCTCTGCCAGTCCTTTCTCTTTGCGATACACACGTACCATCTCCAGAATCACATCTCCATATTTCTCCACCCCTTTTTTTCCGAAATACGGAATGCGTACAAGCATGGCCTTATCCGAAGGAAGCAGATTGCTGATGCCTAGAATTGCCTTCTGCTGAATGACGGTGTATACGGGCAGCCCTAATGCGGAAGCTTCTGCATTGCGCCATGCTACCAAGCGGTTGTAAAGTTCCGAATGCAGCACATCCGTGGGTACTTCAACAGCCGCAGCATCGCGTTTCCGCTCACGCGGACGTTTCTCTTTATCAGCCAGCTTACTGCTTCCCTGCCCTTCTTTGGCAGCAGCACTTCTCCCTTTGCCTTTACCCTTCTGCGAAGCCGAATCATCAATGGAAAGCAGTGCTTTCTGCTTCAAGTATCCTGCCATATGGAAACCATTCTCCAGCACATAATCCAGCAAATCAGTCTTCATGTCAAACACTTCCTCCAGCTCCTCCATGGCATCCCGGAGCTTCTTCTTCAACTCTTTATTATCAGAAGTTACCGTACTCGCCATCACCGCATCCAGCGGTTGCAACTGCTCTTGAAAATAAGTGGCGGCAGAGTGTATGCGCCCCTGCAAAGTCGGGTCGGCTGCATAGTCCTGCGCAGTATCAATCAGGCGGGTATACTGGATACTGAACTTCTGGGCTACTTTCGTCACTTTGTCGTGAAAACGTTCCATTTCCTCCTTGCAGGCTGCGAGTTGCTTGGGAAAGAGCTTGTACAAGTGTTCGTCTATCAGCCGCACATACCGCCGCAAAGCCTGCTCCATGGGCTGGAAATCGAACAAGCCCGACAGCAGTTCCAGGAAATAGGTCTGCTGCAAGGAACGGAAGCGTTTCTCGTCCGGCTCGTTTCTCCGTGCCTCCATCGTGAAGGTATCTACTGCATGGTCACTGATAACGGCCTTTGCAGAAAGCGGGGCACTGAGCACCACTCCCTCCAATGTCTTGCAGCGGCTCAGAGCCACATAGGTCTGCCCATGTGCAAAGGAGGCACTGGCATCAATCACGGCACGTTCAAACGTCAGTCCCTGGCTTTTGTGAATGGTAATCGCCCACGCCAGCTTCAGCGGATATTGCCGGAATGTTCCTTCAATATCTTCTGTAATCTCCTTGGTTTCCTCATCAAGCACGTATTTGGCATTCGTCCACTCTTCCTCCTGAAGTAAGAAGGTAGCGTCGCTTCCCTTACTGCGCACTTCAATTCCATCTGCCGACACGGCTGTCACCTCTCCAATCATGCCATTGTAGTAACGGTGCTCACCGGAGGTGTCGTTCTTCACAAACATTACCTGGGCACCGCGTTTCAGTTCCAGTACTTCATCCGTGGGATAGGAATATTCGGGAAACTTTCCGTCAATCTTGGCACGAAAGGCATACGAGCGTCCCGGAAGTTGTTCCAGCTCATGGTCATTAATCCGTTGGGCCTGATAATTGTGGGTCACCAGGCGGATGTATCCTTCTTCTTTATCTGGTACGAAATTGGGAATATACCGGCGGTTCAAGGCTTCCAGCACTTGCCCGTCACAACGGTTTTCGCGAATGCGGTTCAGTAGTTCAAGAAAAGTCCCATCGTTCTGCCGATAGACTTTCTTTAGTTCTATGGTGCAATATTCCGTCTGCTTCAAGGCCTGGCTGGAGAAGAAATAAGGCGTGTCATAGTATTTGCGCAGCATCTGCCACTCATCGTCTTTCACTACGGGAGACAGCTGCTGTAAGTCGCCAATCATCAGCAGTTGCACGCCGCCAAAGGGTTTGTTCCGGTCGCGGAACCGCCTCAAGACGGCATCCACCGAATCGAGCAAGTCGGCACGGACCATACTGATTTCATCGATGACCAATAAATCTATGCTGCGTATAATGTTGATTTTCTCTTTCCCGTAACGAAAACGGTAGGTTGCCTTGCCATCTGCGCTGAATGAGCTTTCGGGCACATAAGGAGCAAAAGGTACTTGGAAAAAGGAGTGGATGGTGACACCGCCTGCATTGATAGCGGCAATTCCCGTCGGTGCAAGTACAATCATCCGTTTCGGACTCTCCACCCTCAGTTTTCGCAGGAAAGTTGTCTTACCGGTACCTGCCTTGCCGGTCAAAAAAAGATGAGTGCCTGTGTTTTCAATGAATTGCCATGCAAGCGCTATTTCGGGATTATTCTCCATTGATATGTTTATTATTCAACCAATCCGCTCTCTCTCAGAATGATACGGATTTCATCAGTAGTCATATATGATAATAGGACAAAGATAGCGGTTATTTCGTTATCCTTGTCCTATTATTCCATTTATTTGTACCCATCCTGAGAAAGCCCTTTACGGGGCAATCCGAACTATTTCAAGCTACCGCCGATAATATCGAGCAGCTCATTCGTAATGGCCTGCTGACGGCTCTTGTTATACTGTTTCGTCAAATCTTGAATCAACTCGTTGGCATTATCTGTCGCCGTCTGCATGGCAAGCATACGGGCAGCATGTTCCGAAGTATTGGAATCGAGAAGCACGGTAAATATCTTCTGACTCAACACTTTTGGCAGAAGTTCCGCTATCAGTTCGCCGACGGAAGGTTCCACAATGTAATCATTATTAAAACTGCGGGCATCCTCCGGTACATCTTCTGCCGCCTCCTGCGCTACTTGCGTCAGGTCAATGGGCAGATAATTCTCGCGGAGCAGCACCTGCGAACCCATCGATTTGAAGTGATGGTAAATCAGCTCCACATGGTCAATCTGCTTTTCCACAAACTCATGCATCAACTTCTCTGCCAGCTCATACGCTTCAACGTACGAAGGCTTGTCTGCCATCACCTGGTAGCTGCCTTGCGGCACATATCCCATTTTCTTGACGGCTTCCTCCATCTTTCTCCCAACGGGATATATCAGAATATTCTCCTTGCCCAGCGACTGGTAATCTTCCAAAGCCCGTTCCAGCATCTTCGCCACATTCGAGTTGAATGCACCGCACAAGGAACTATTGGACGAAAACGCCACAACCGCTACTCTCGTCACGGGTCTTTTCTCGGTATAGGGCGACTCGAAGGAAGCATCCGTACGCAGAAAGTTCGTCAGAATCTCATTCAGCTTCCGTTGATAAGGCAGCATATTCTCAATCCGCCCCTGCGCCTTATGCAGTTTGGCAGATGCCACCATCTTCATAGCCGATGTTATCTGGCGTGTACTCTTGACGGAGCTTATTCTATTTTTTACCTCTTTCAGTGAAGACATATATCTATTTACGATTTAATTATTTACGATTTACGATTGAAGTTACTTTTGCTTGCAGCCGATTTACCACTTACCATATAGAGTAGCCCCAATCGTAAATCGTAAATCGTCCAATCGTAAATTACATGAATTGTCTTGCAACCGCCTCTGCTGTCTCCTCAATCTTCTTGCAGACATCGTCATTGATGGCACCCGTCTTTAAAACGTCGAGTACCTCCATGCGATAGTTCATCTCAAGAGACTCAAGGAAGTTGCGTTCAAACTCGCTGACCTTGTCCAAAGGAACATTCCTCAACAAGCCGTGCGTGCCGCAATAAAGAATGGCAATCTGCTTTTCTACCGGCATCGGGCTGTATTGGGGCTGTACCAGCAGGCGTGTATTCTTCTGTCCCTTGTCGATGGTCAATGCCGTCACGGGGTCCATATCGCCACTGAACTTGGTAAACGCTTCCAGCTCCCGGTACTGTGCCTGGTCAATCTTTAATGTACCTGCCACCTTCTTCATAGCCTTGACTTGGGCATTACCACCCACACGGCTCACAGAGATACCCACGTCAATGGCCGGACGGTTACCCTGGTTGAAGAGGTTCGTATCAAGGAATATCTGCCCGTCAGTGATTGAAATCACATTCGTTGGGATATAGGCGGACACGTCTCCTGCCTGAGTTTCGATAATGGGCAATGCAGTCAGCGAACCGCCACCTTTCACCTTGCCTTTCAGACTGTCCGGCAGGTCGTTCATCTCGCGTGCCACTTCCTCCTGGCTGATAATCTTCGCCGCACGTTCCAACAAACGGGAGTGCAGATAGAAGATATCACCCGGATAGGCCTCACGTCCTGATGGACGGCGCAGAATCAGAGACACTTCACGATAGGCCACCGCCTGCTTGGACAAGTCGTCATAGACCACCAGCGCATGACGGCCGGTATCACGGAAATACTCTCCGATGGCAGCCCCTGCAAAGGGAGCGTAATACTGCAATGCAGCCGGGTCGCCCGCCGTAGCAGCCACCACAATGGTATAGTCCATCGCACCGTACTGGTGCAGGGTATTCACGATAGAGGCAACGGTAGAACCTTTCTGACCAATGGCTACATAAATACAATACACCGGATCACCAGCATCAAAATTGGCACGCTGGTTGATGATGGTATCGATGGCAATGGCCGTCTTACCGGTCTGGCGGTCACCGATAATCAGTTCACGCTGTCCGCGGCCAATAGGTATCATGGCATCCACAGCCTTCAGACCGGTCTGTAGCGGCTGATTCACCGGCTGACGGAAGATAACTCCCGGCGCCTTGCGTTCCAGCGGCATTTCATAAAGTTCTCCGCCTATCAGTCCTTTGCCATCGAGCGGCGCACCCAGAGGGTC
Organism: Bacteroides sp. AM44-19; assembly: GCF_003603395.1. Taxonomy (NCBI): domain Bacteria; kingdom Pseudomonadati; phylum Bacteroidota; class Bacteroidia; order Bacteroidales; family Bacteroidaceae; genus Bacteroides; species Bacteroides sp. AM44-19. The sequence goes on from NZ_QTNB01000001.1 coordinate 70,931, forward strand.
TATTACACGGCCCAGCATACCCTCTCCCACCATGATGGAAGCAATACGCTTGGTACGCTTTACAATGAAGCCTTCCTTGATTTTATCCGTAGGGCCAAGCAACACAGCACCCACATTATCCTCTTCGAGGTTCATCACAATGGCCTTGATGCCGTTGTCGAACTCCAACAACTCGTTGGCTTCGGCATTGCGCAACCCATAGATACGGGCTACACCGTCACTGACTTGCAGTACCGTGCCAATCTCGTCCAACTGTACGCGGGTGTCAATCCCTTCCAGTTGCTTGCGGAGAATATCGGAGACTTCGCTTACTTTTATATTTTCAGACAACATCTTAGTATTTACTATTTTACAATTTACTATTTACTATTTGAAAGAACCCGAATCATATACTGTTTGACCTCTACAACTTACGCATCACAAGACTATTAAATAAGTAAATTGTAAATTGTCAAATCGTAAATCACACGATTCTTCTATTCTTATCAATGAACTGCTGTTTCACTTTCTTAAGCTGCGTAGCAATACTGGCATCCAGACGGAAGTCGTTGATGTCGAAGATAAAACCACCTTCAATGGAGGGATCCACTTCAGTCTGCAGCTCCATGCTGGCATGCAGCAGGGAGGAAGCACTGTCATGGATGCGCTCCCGCACTTCCTGGCTGACGGGAACGGCTGTTATCAGCTTTCCTACACCGATATGCTTGTCTTTCCGGTACAAATCCAGAAAACTCAGGCAGATGTACTGGAGAAAGTTTTCCCGCCGGTTCTTCAACACCAGGGTCATGAAACGCGCAAACTCACGGCCCGCAGGAGCATCCCCCACAGCAGCGGTACAGATAAGTGTTAACTTCTCACGTATCGTCAGGATGGGGTTTTCCAATGCCATGCGCAAATCCGGATGTTTCCTGAAGCTACGGTCGAGCATACAAAACTCCTTGTACAGAGTATCTTCTGCCCCCATGCTCTTGGCATATTCCATCAATGCTTTCGCATAACGCATCGAAACGATTCCTATATCCATTTCTTTGAGAATTAATTGTTTTTACTTGCGGCCAGCACTTCATCCAGCATCCGGTCTATCATCTCCATCTGCTCATGTTTCTCGTCCAGATTCTTGCGGATAATTTTCTCGGCTATATCTACGGACAAGACTGCCACCTGGCGGCGAATATCGCGGATGGCCTCTTCCTTCTCTTGCTGTATCTGCTTTTTAACTTCGTCCAGCTCCTTCTGCGCGGCGGCTTCCGCCTGCTTGCGTGCTTCGACGATAATCTTGTCACGCTCATGCATCGCCTCCCGGAGAATACGTCCTTGTTCTTTGTTGGCAGCAGCAATCAACGCTTCACTCTCCTCTTTCAGTTTGGAGAGCTGGGCATTTGCTTCGCGTGCCACTTCCAAAGACTGGTCGATGTAGGTCTTGCGACCTTCCACCATCTTGGTGATAACGGGAAAACCGTACTTGGCAAGCACCACAAACACCACACCGAATGAAAGGAGCATCCAGAACAGCAGACCACTATCGGGTAATAACAATGACATAATTTTATTTACTATTTGACAATTTACGATTTACAATTTGGCTGCGCGGTGATGCTGCACGGACAAATTGTAAATGGTAAATGGTAGATTGTACATTATAAAAAGAATACCAATAAACACACAACTACTGCCAACAAAGCAACACCTTCAATCAAGGCAGCGGCAATAATCATGTTCATACGGATATCTCCGGATGCTTCCGGCTGGCGGGCAATGGCCTCCATAGCAGAACCGCCGATTTTACCAATACCTACACCAGCACCAATAACAGCCAAACCAGCACCAATGGCTGCACCCAGTTTACTAACTCCCACACCTGCCGCAGCAGCTTGCAATAATACAGATAGTAACATAACTTTCAGTTTTTAAATGGTTATTTTTATTAATATTTATATTCCCAATAATCGTATCACTTCACCGCCTTCTCCTTATGCTCTTCCTGCGCCAGACCGATGAACACGGCTGACAGCATGGTGAACACATATGCCTGGATAAAGGCAACCAACAACTCAAGTGCATTCATAAAGATATTGAACAACACCGATGCCACGGTCAGCGTTCCGTTCAAAGCAGGTCCCATACTGGCCGAGATGAATATCAGGCAGGTAAGCACCAGCATTGCCATGTGCCCTGCCAGCATATTGGCAAAAAGACGTATCATCAAAGCAAACGGTTTGGTGAAAATACCGAAGAACTCGATAAACGGCATCATGGGGACCGGTACCTTCAGCCACCAGGGCACATCCGGCCAAAAGATATCTTTCCAATAAGTCTTGGTTCCAAAGATATTCACGGCCAAGAAAGTACAGATGGCCAATACCATCGTAATGGCTATATTTCCCGTCACGTTGGCCCCTCCGGGAAAGAAAGGAATCAGCCCCATAATGTTGTTGATGAAAATAAAGAAGAAGGCCGTCAGCAAGTAAGGTGCGAATTTACGGTACTTCGGACCGACACAGCTCTTTATAATATCATCGTTCACCATCATGATAAACATCTCCATAAACCCGATGAAACCACCGGGAGCGGCACTTCCCTGCGGGTGCTTGCGATACCAGTGCGCCACACTCAAAATGATGAGAAGCAGCAATGCGCTGTTGATGAGCAAAGCCAGTGTCACCTTCGTGATGGAGATGTCCAACGGGCGTATTTCGTTTCCGGTGGCATCATACTCCACCAGCTTGCCTTCGTACTTGCTTCCTGCGGGAGCGATGGAAAAGCCTTCATAACTTCCACCGTTCTCCTCCAGACGTGAGGATAGAAAGGCATGCCATCCGGTGGTAGAGCTATGCACTATTACCGGCAAAGGAATCGTAACGTGAGTTTCGCCCCACGTCGTGATGTGCCATTCGTAAGAATCGCCGATATGCCCGAAGACAATCTCCTTCACGTCCACCGTATTCTCGGCCCGCACCGTGGCGGGTAGCAACATGCCCAGTGCCAGCAGAATTACAGTCAGTATGTTACGCAATCTTTTCATTGTTACTTTTCTTTTTCAGTTTCCGATTCGCCTCAAAAGTGAAGAAGAACCAGGAATCATAAATCAAATATATCAGATAGTTGGCTATAAACGTCAACAAAAACGCCCTGGCTTCCTCACGTACTGCAACGCAATAAACCAGCATCACAATCATGGAGACCAGCATTCTCATCACACGCATCAGCAGATAAATCTGCAACATTCGTCCTGGCATCCGGTGACGGCAGCTTTCGGTCATATTAATCATGAATACTCCGAAAACAAAGAAGAAAAGCGGAATCAGCGGATAACCGCCGAAATAGTGATGCGGATTTATCGAAAAATACGCCCAACCGCCTACAATTCCTATCAATACCGTCAAGAGCGCTGTATGCAATAAGTAGTTTCTCTTAGTAATAGTCACGCCAACAACCTCTATTTTTTAATTTTTAATTTTTTAATAGCCTATTGCTGTTCTATACAGACGGCAACCCTTCCGTTACTCATCTCCACGAATCCGCTTTGAATATCCAACTCATGTTCCTCACCGTCCGTTGCGTAAATCAATTTCCCCGTTCCCAACGATGATACAATCGGTGCATGCTGCGGCAGGATAGAAAAAGAGCCCATAGTGCCCGGCAATGTAACACTTTCCACTTCCCCGTTGAAGAGTTCCTTCTCCGGTGAAACAATATTCAAATGCAACTTTTTCATCATCAAAGCTCCCAGACTTTTAATTTTTAATCGTTTTTCCCCCTGCCTGCTCCAGTAGTTTCTTACCCTTCTCAATGGCTTCTTCAATGGTTCCCACATTCAAGAAAGCAGGTTCGGGCAGGTAGTCCACCTCCCCGTCAAGAATCATCTTGAAGCCTTTGATAGTGTCCTCAATGGAAACCATTGTACCTGGGACACCCGTAAACTGCTCGGCAACGGCAAACGGCTGTGAAAGGAAACGCTGCACACGACGTGCACGGTTCACCAACGTACGGTCGGCATCAGAGAGTTCCTCCATACCAAGGATGGAGATAATGTCTTGCAATTCCTTGTTGCGCTGCAATATTTGTTTTACACGTTGTGCCACTTCGTAGTGTTCTACCCCCACGATGTGTGGGTCGAGAATGCGTGAAGTAGATTCCAACGGGTCCACAGCAGGATAAATACCAAGTTCAGTAATCTTACGACTCAACACCGTGGTGGCATCGAGGTGGGTAAACGTTGTGGCAGGTGCCGGGTCCGTCAAGTCATCGGCAGGCACATATACAGCCTGCACGGAAGTGATAGAGCCGTTTCTTGTAGAGGTAATACGCTCCTGCATGGCACCCATTTCCGTTGCCAGTGTCGGCTGATAGCCTACGGCAGAAGGCATACGGCCCAGCAAGGCCGAAACCTCGGAACCGGCTTGGGTGAAACGGAAGATATTATCAATGAAGAACAGAATGTCACGCGGACCGTCCGTCTCCGCTCCCATGTCACGGAAGGACTCGGCCACCGTCAACCCAGACAATGCCACGGACTGACGCGCACCGGGAGGTTCGTTCATCTGACCGAATATCAAAGACACTTGTGATTTGGCCACTTCGTCATAATCTACTTTGGACAAATCCCAATGGCCTTCCTCCATACCTTTCTTGAATTCTTCTCCGTAACGGATAACACCGGATTCAATCATTTCTCTCAGCAGGTCGTTGCCTTCACGTGTACGTTCTCCTACACCGGCAAACACAGAGAAGCCGTGCTGCTTCTTCGCAATATTATTAATGAGCTCTTGGATAAGCACCGTCTTGCCTACACCGGCGCCACCAAACAGACCGATTTTACCGCCCTTGCTATATGGTTCCAGCAAGTCGATAACCTTGATGCCTGTATAAAGCACCTCTTGTACGGTAGTCAAATCTTCAAACTTAGGGGGGTCGCGATGGATGGGATAAGCACCTGTACGGTCCAACTCCTTCATGCCGTCGATAGAGTCGCCCACTACGTTCATCAGGCGGCCTTTGATTTGTGTACCTATCGGCATGGTGATGGGGCCTCCCAGCGGATGCACTGTCATTCCTCTCTGCAGGCCGTCCGTACTGTCCATAGCAACAGTACGCACCGTGTTTTCACCAATGTGCTGCTGTACCTCTACAATCAGTCTTTTGCCGTTCGACCTTTTTATTTCCAGTGCGTCGTGAATACTCGGCAACATCATTTCTGCCTCCGTTCCTTCGAAATAGACGTCTACTACAGGCCCGATTACCTGTGAGATATGTCCGACAATCTGTGACATAAGCAATCTTTTTATTCTATATTTCCTTAATTATTTTTCCCAATACTAAGTTGTAAGTCGCGTGTATCCTCATTAACAAGTCAGCCAAGTCGCGTCTTTCATCAGCTATGTACTCGTACCTATTAACGTTTGTCAGCTATGGTTTGTTCATCCCAATAGTTACATAAACAACAACGCAAATGTATAAACAATTTGCATGTAGTTGTTACCGTGTATAGCATTTTTTGAACAAAAAAGACTATTTTGAACGATTAATACTACAATTGGAACAAATTGTTACAGACATGATAACATCAGTTAACAATTAGCAAGAAAAAGGAATTGCCCACCCATCTTATGAAAAAAACACTGAATTGACAACAGAGGTTCTGTATATAATATACAAAAAATAAGCCTTGTCTCTCGACAAGGCTTATTCACAACACAAACACAAAATAAAACACGACAAAACTACTATGCAATCTTACCTGTCTATGCCGGGGAGGCATACGTACTAGTTACGGATATTCACATATACATAAACAGCTTCAGGCTGATTTGCACATTATAAACAAATGCGGGGAGGCATTTGTTTATTGCCTATTTGTTAAAAAACACAAATTCAAAGTTTGTCATTGAATACCTCTTTCACGAAGCTTCAACTGCCATTTCCATGCAGAAAGTAAAGTATCTTCAATACTTGTTTCTGCCTTCCAACCCAGTTCATTGTTTGCCAATTCCGGGTTTGCCCATACCTTCTCAATATCACCGGCACGCCGACCTACTATCTGATAGTTCAGTTTTACACCGGTAGCCTTTTCGAAAGCATTAATCAGTTCCAATACGGAAAGTCCACGACCTGTACCGATATTGAATACTTCCACTTTTTCCTTCTGCTTGTTCTCCAAGATACGGCGGATAGCCACTACGTGTGCTTTGGCCAAATCGACTACATTGATGAAGTCGCGGATACAAGAACCGTCGGGAGTATCATAATCGTCACCAAACACGCTCAGTTTCTCACGGATGCCGATAGCGGTCTGGGTAAGATAAGGAATCAAGTTCTGCGGTACACCGTTAGGCAACTCTCCCAACAATGCTGTGGGGTGTGCACCTATCGGGTTGAAGTAACGCAACAAGATGGCGTTTATCGGAGCACCGGAAGCAACCGTATCACGTACAATCTCTTCATTGATTTGCTTCGTGTTTCCATACGGAGACTCAGCTTTCTTAATAGGTGCCTTTTCCGTTACCGGAAGTTCGTCCGGCTGGCCGTAAACTGTGCAGGAAGAAGAGAATACGATACCTTCCACTCCATGCTTCGGCATCAATTCCAGCAGGTTTATCAGTGAAACCAGGTTATTACGATAGTAAAGCAATGGTTTCTGGACAGATTCACCCACAGCCTTGCTGGCCGCAAAGTGAATGATGGCTTTAATGCCTTTATATTTGGTAAACACAGCGTCAAGACCGGCATAATCCAAGCAATCCAATTCCTCGAATGCAGGGCGGATGCCCGATACCTTCTCTATGTTATCTACAACATCTGCGCTGGAGTTTGACAAATTATCAATAATAACAACTTCATAACCTGCGTTTTGAAGTTCCACCACCGTGTGAGAACCAATATAACCGGTTCCACCCGTAACTAAGATTTTCCCTTTCATATTAAATATAGATAATTTAGCTTTTAGGTTATCAATACGCCACAAATGTAAGGAAATAAATTAATAAAAACAGAAAAAGGGGGATAAATTTTAGTTTATCCCCCTTCCACTTTATTTCCGTTTTTTCTTCTTTAAATCTTCACAACCCCCGAAAAGCCCATGAATGCCATTGCCAGCAGTCCGGCAGTAATCAAAGCTATCGGAGTACCCTTCATACCTTTCGGTACACTAACCAGGCTCATTTGCTCGCGCAGGCCTGCAAACAGTGTCAGTGCCAAGCCGAAACCAAGTGCCGTGGAGAATGCATAAACCACTCCCGTCAGCAAATCATAATCTTTTTGGATAACAAGGATAGCCACACCGAGAATACAGCAGTTGGTAGTAATCAACGGCAGGAACACGCCCAAGGCCTGATACAGAGAAGGAGAAACTTTCTTCAGGATAATCTCTACCATCTGCACCAATGCGGCAATCACCAAGATAAAGGTAATAGTCTGCAAATAGCCCAAATCAAAAGCGTCGAGCACATACTTCTGAATAAGGAATGTCACGATAGTGGCGATGGTGAGCACGAATGCCACCGCTGCCGACATGCCCAATGCAGTCTCCACTTTCTTGGAAACTCCCAAGAACGGGCAAATTCCCAAGAATTGCGACAATACGATGTTGTTTACAAAGATTGCCGAGATAAATATCAATATATATTCCATAATCATTAAATTAAGAATTAAAAACTAAAAATTAAAAGCCCGGCAGCCTACCGCCGATACGTTCTCAATTTTTTCATTTTTAATTTTTCATTATTAATTCTTCTTCATACTGTTGATTAAAGCAATGAGATAGCCCAATGCAATGAATGCACCCGGAGCAAGGACAAATACCAACATGCCGTATTCTTCAGGAAGGATACTCAAGTTGAATATCTTGCCGGTTCCCAGGAACTCACGCACGGCACCCAGTAATGTCAGTGCAATGGTAAAGCCCAAGCCCATGCCCAGACCGTCGAACAAGGAAGCCACCGGATTGTTTTTGGCAGCAAATGCCTCGGCACGTCCCAATACGATACAGTTTACAACAATCAGCGGAATGAACAGGCCCAGTGTGGCGTACAATGCAGGAACGTAAGCTTGCATTATCATCTGCAACAGTGTCACAAATGATGCTATGACTACAATGAATGAAGGGATACGCACCATATCGGGAATCAGATTCTTGATGGCAGAAATCACCACATTGGAACATATCAGCACGAACATTGTAGCCAGTCCCATACCCATACCGTTAATGGCAGAGGAAGTGGTACCCAGTGTAGGACACATACCCAGCAGGAGTACAAACGTAGGATTCTCTTTGATAATCCCGTTCATCATAACTTTAAAATTATTCATATCTTCTACTCCTTTCTCATTTAGCGCTGAGTGTATCCACAGCTTCGGGAGCTGCGGAATCAGCAGGTTGTTCAACATTCTTTTGAGTAGCGCCGGTAGTGCCGTCGGCAGTTTCCTGACCGGCATAGGCAGCATAAGCCGCATTCACTGCATTCAAAAAAGCACGTGAGGTGATGGTAGACGCTGTAATGGCATCTACTTTACCACCGTCCTTGCTCACTGTCAATGCAGCTTCACCCGGATTCATGCCGGTGATGTCACCTTTATTGCCTTTCTTGAACCAGTCGGCAGCCTTGGAACCCAACCCCGGAGTTTCCACATGCGACAACAAGGAGTAGTCGATGATTTTGCCTTCAGCATCGAAACCGACCAACACTTTCAGCTCACCGCCAAAACCCATGGCAACAGCTTCCACAGCAGCTCCGATATATTCTCCGCCTTTGGTGGCAGGATATACAGAATACTGTACTCCGTTTACTTCCTGCATCTTCTTCTCGGCGATGGGGTCATTGTCGAAGCCCGGAACCACCGCACTTACGGCATCGCTCAAGGTCTTTGCATTGGCCTGCGCAATGGGCTCCTTCGTCAATTCGTTTACATAAGCCAGCAACGCTACGGAGATTGCGGTAACGCCCGTAAGTACCAGCAACATATTCTTCAAGGATGATTCTAACTTTTTCATTTCTTCTTCGCTACCTCCCCAAAGCGTTTAGGTTTAACATAGGTGTTGATGAGCGGAGTGAACGCATTCATAATCAGAATGGCAAACGACATACCCTCCGGATATGCACCGAACAGACGGATGATGACAGTCAGTAGGCCGATGCAAACACCATAAATCAGCATACCTTTGTGGCTCATCGGAGAAGTCACGTAGTCCGTAGCCATAAAGACAGCACCCAGCATCAGACCACCGGACAACAACTGTACGACCGGGGATACATAAAGTTCCGGATTGACCAGATACATGATACCGGAGAACACGAATACCGTCACCAGAATAGATACCGGAATGTGCCAGGTGATGATTTTCTTCCACAACATGTAGAACAAACCAAGCAGCAGCGCCAAGGCACTCACCTCACCGAGACATCCTCCATTATTACCTATCAGAAGGTCGAAAGCTCCCGGAAGGTCGCTCAGGGACATGCCCGGAGCACCATTGATGACACCTTTCATAATAGCCAGCGGCGTAGCAGCCGTCGTGGCATCCGTATAGGCTGTCAACTGGCCTACAGCCGGCCATGTCGTCATCTGCACGGGGAATGAAAGCAACAGGAATACACGTCCTGCCAGTGCAGGGTTAAAGGGATTGCAACCCAAACCTCCGAAGGACATCTTGCCTACCCCGATGGCAAACAAGGCACCAAGGATGATAATCCAGATGGGCAGGTTGGAAGGCAGGTTAAAGGCCAGCAACACACCGGTAATGATGGCAGAGCCGTCGGTGATGGTTGTGGTCTCTTTTTTCATGAGGAATTTGCCGATGGCCCATTCAAAGAACAAGCAGGCTGCTACGGAAGTGGCCGTAACAATCAGCGCACCCAGTCCGAAAAAGTAAAGCGAAACGAGAAATGCCGGAATCAATGCGATAAGCACACCGTACATATTCTTCTTCACGCTGTCACCGCCGTGAACGTGGGGCGAAAGGGATACGATTAATTTATTCATACTTCGTTATTTTTTAGCTTGACGTGCACGGATCATCGCTCCTACCTTACCCTTACCCAAGCGGATATAATCCAGCATCGGACGGTTGGAAGGACAAGTGAACTGGCATGAACCGCATTCTATACACGACATAATGTCTTCTTTCTCTACTCTTTCAAAATCTCCGTGGGCCGAAACGGTAGCCAGCAGATACGGCTCCAACCCCATCGGGCAGGCTCCCACGCACTTGGCACAACGGATACAAGGCTGTACCTCGCCGCGCTTGGCTTCCTTCTCGTTCATAATCAGAATACCGGAGCTTCCTTTGGCTGTCGGTACATCCGTATTTACCAGAGCTTTACCCATCATCGGGCCACCGCCGATAATCTTGCCCGTATCTTCGGGCAGACCGCCGCAAGCTTCAATCAGCTGCTTCATCGGCGTACCGATACGTGCCAGGAAATTGGACGGCTTTGCCAACGACTTACCAGTCACGGTAATGACACGTTCAAACAGAGGTTTGTTCTTCTGTACGGCCTGGTAAACGGCAAATGCGGTACCCACATTCTGCACCACAGCTCCCGTGGAGATAGGCAGCGCACCGGCTGCAACCTGGCGACTGATGACTGCATCAATCAACTGCTTTTCACCACCCTGCGGATATTGTACCTTCAAGGGTACCACCTCGATACCTGCATAACTGGAAGCGACTTTCGTCATCAGCTGGATGGCATCGGGCTTGTTGTTCTCAATGCCAATGAATGCCTTGTTCACCTTTACCGCTTTCATCAGAATGGATACACCTACCATAATTTCTTCCGCATGTTCCAGCATCAGCTGATGGTCGGCAGTCAGATACGGTTCGCACTCTACGGCGTTGATGATGACACACTCTGCCTTGAATGCAGGAGGAGGACACAACTTGACCTGCGTAGGGAAGCATGCACCGCCCAGACCTACGATACCGGCATCAGCGATTTTCTTCACGATTTCCTCGGAGGTCAGACTGCATTCCTTCACCAACGTTTCGGAACGGTCAATGGATTCTTCCCATTCATCCCCTTCTACGTCAATGAATATAGCAGGCTTGGCGTAACCGCTGGCATCGACAATCGTGTCAATCTTAGCGACTTTCCCGCTGACAGACGAATGAATGGCTGCTGATACAAAACCGCCGGGCTCGGCAATCTTTGTACCCACTTTCACAACATCACCTTTGGCAACGATAGGCTTGGCAGGAGCACCGATGTGCTGTCCCAGCAAGATAGCGGCCTTGGCCGGAATCTCTGCCTTGATGATAGGCTGATGTGCTGAAAGTTTATTTTCGTGTGGATGGACTCCACCAATTGAAAATGTCTTCAACATACAATTCTGTATTTTTAGTCGTTTATTTACTTTATTAATTCATACCTCAACTTGGGAAGTCTAAACCTCTGCTTTGGGAGTCTCAACCTCAGCTTTAGGAGCTGCAACCTTTACTTGGGGAGCTGCATCGTCAGCCTTCGGTTTGCGCGGCGGGAAGTTGAGGGCAATGATTGTGTTTTGCGGACAAGCTTCCTCGCACTTGCGACAGGATTTACACTTATTGGGGTCAATGTAAGCCAGATTGTTTTCCAGCGTGATAGCCTCGAACGGACAAACCTTCACACACTTGCCGCAACCGATACATGCCACGGTACAAGCCTTGCGTGCTACGGCCCCCTTGTCCTTGTTTACACACTGTACGTAAATACGACGTGATTTCTTGCCTTGAGGACGGATTTCAATAATAGATTTCGGACAAGCCTTGGCACAAGCTCCACAAGCCGTACACTTTTCCTCATCCACTTCGGGAAGTCCGGTCTCCGGATTCATGTGGATAGCATCGAACTGGCAGGCAGCCACACAGTCGCCGCATCCCAGACAGCCATAACTACAACCCGTTTCACCACCATAGAGAGAAGCCGCAATGGCACAACTCTTGGCGCCATCGTATTGGTTCACACGAGGACGGTTGGCACAAGTTCCATTACATCTCACCACCGCAACCATAGGTTCGGCAGCAGCGGCATCCAAGCCCAGAATCTCGGCAATCTTTGTCATGACGGGCTGTCCACCCACCGGACAAAGTTTACCATCCAGCGAACCTGCCTTTACACAAGCATCTGCAAATCCGCTACAACCGGGGTAACCACATCCACCGCAATTTGCCTGAGGAAGCACCTCTGCTACCTGGGCAATCCGCGGATCTTCATACACGGCGAATTTCTTGGAAGCCACGTAAAGAATAGCGGCTGATACCAGCGCTATAACTCCCAATGAAATCACTGCAATCAGAATTACATTCATAAATTAGTTGTTTATTAATTATTTGTTTTATTATTAGTTAGTTCATCGGTCGTACGGAGAATGAGAACTTCTTACCCATCCGCGACTTGTTCAGCCACAATATATAATAATAAGGTACAAGAAGTGCTAGCGAACAAAGCGCGGAACGCAGCTCGTCATTCCAGATAGCCATAAAGACAAATAGTGAGATTATCAGAATAAGGAAAGGAAATATAAAGGCAAACAGAACTGCCATCACTCCCATTGAAAGTTCGCCCGTCACCCATACACGGTCGCCGGGCTGGTAGGATGCGGCATTGGCATCGGCCACATCGACAAGTTTCTCTTTTGTATCCGCAGAGGTACAATGTCCCTTGACACTACACGAAGCGCACGCTGAAGTCTGGATGATTCTCACTTGGAGATGAGAACCGTTTATGTTTTCCACAATACCTTGATGTTTTATAGTATTCGCCATTTTGCAAAGTGTGCATTACAAATCGCGGCAAATTTACGCATTATTTGTGAACTGCAAACCTTTCCTATGCATTTTCTGTGTTCGTAAACGTGCTTTTTCTATGTTTTTATGTTTTTTCACCTGCCACAGACTACAAAAAGACAAAAAACAGACGGTCTGTCAAGGAAAAACAGACCGTCTGACTAACCAAAACAGATAATCTGTTCACTCCGAACAGACCATTTGTTTATTTACCATTTATAATTGATACCGAAACTGAGCAATTCTTTTACCTGAAAATAGCTGTCCCCTTCCGTCGGCTTGGCACTGTCGTCATAGCGGGCGTGCACATAGAGCTTGGTGGAAAGATAGCGGTTCAGCACAAAGTTCACCGTGTTTTCCCATTCAATACGTGTCCACTCATAACTGGTCTGGAAGTCCAAGCGGGAATCCAGCGTGATGGAAGGAATGATGGTCCATGAAAGTGTAGGCTGTATCTGCGAACCGAAGTTATGCTTCACGCATTTGCCCTCATCAAGACCGAAACTCACTTCATTCACCCCCTTATTTCCTACATAGCGCAGCATGTACGTCAGCGGAGCCATGAAAACGGACAAGCTGAATTTCTGCTTCTTCAACTTGTAGTCCATACCGATACTGCTCGACCAGTCTGCCGGAGCAAAGAAAGCCGAAACCAGCTCTTCACTGTTGGCCTTGTAGCCATTGCAGAACTGGGTCTTAAACTCAGTCGTGATGGTATAATACCACTTGGACGCAGCCTGAATACCCAGTTTACTGTACAGCCGGAGTTGGTCGGTACTTACCAGATAGTTATGAAACTCGTCGGAAGGTGCGGAGCTGAAGCCCAGCTTGGCATCGAGCAGATTTTCCCACTGCACCTTTTCACGGTCATTATAGTTGGCAAACAATTGCAGGTTGGCAAGCACGGCGTTAGTGCTCTCACCTCCCTTGTACCAGTTGTCGGAGATATAGTTCTGGGTAATCTGCAATGAACCGTTTCCACCCGTCACCCACCAGTTGGGCTTGTGGATAATCACGTCGGCTTCCTCCTTCACTCCCACCATATTCTCTTGTGCAAACAGTTTCACGACGGACGGCTTGGAAGAAACCTCCTTCTCTATATTATCCTTGAATATCTTCCCTTTCATCACCTCCTTCTCGGTCATTACAACCAGATTGGGACAATCTACATACGTGTTCAGCAGCGTACGGTCCACCAGTTTGTTGGCTCGGTCCTTTGAGGTGAAACTCAGTGTGTCGAACGGCAACATCTCGCGCGTCAGGGCAGGCACCGTATCAGGCACCTGGAAATGCCAGTCCACCTTGGAAAGGCGTCTCATGGGGGCATAATAATAGGTAAGGGGAAGGAACAACCTATAGTAGTTCGGATTGGAAGGTATATAACGCTCCGGAGTCGTGGGGTCATTCAAATAATCCAGCACTCCGATATACCTTTCATATAATATGGAAACAGTATCCAGCCTGTACCCCATACCTTCCGGTTTCAATTTCAGAATCATGTATTCTTTCATTATATCCGGCAAGGTGTCGGCTTTGGCAGTTGTTTCCTGTCCACTGTTCTTCGAGGCGGTATCCAGCGTATTCTGTGCCATCACCGACGAAGAAATCATCGTAGCAATTAACCAAAATGCAATGTGTCTATTCTTCATAATGCCCTAAAGTCTATGTTTCGAGCGCAAATTTAGCTTAAAATGTTTAGAAAACATAGAAAAGCCATAAGAAAAAGGCAAGAAGGACTTTCTTCGATGAAATCGTATTTTTTAATAATTGTTTCATCGAAACTTTCTCTACTTCCTCTTTTTTTTATAATTTTGCGCTTTTTAAGTTCTACGTGTACTGACGGGAGCAGTATGCACCTTGAACGACAAGCCGTATAGGCTCTTGGCATTAGATTAAACAATTAATAAAATAATATAGTTGTGGGAGAAACAAAGTATATTTTCGTCACCGGTGGTGTTGCCTCTTCATTAGGTAAAGGTATCATCTCATCCTCCATCGGTAAATTGCTGCAAGCAAGAGGTTACAAGGTAACCATCCAGAAGTTTGACCCGTACATCAACATCGACCCGGGTACACTGAACCCTTATGAACACGGCGAATGCTACGTTACCGTGGATGGCCACGAAGCCGACCTCGATTTGGGCCATTACGAACGCTTCCTGGGCATCCAGACCACCAAGGCCAACAATATCACGACCGGACGTATCTACAAAAGCGTCATCGACAAAGAGCGCCGGGGTGACTATCTGGGAAAGACAATTCAGGTTATTCCCCATATTACAGACGAAATCAAGCGTAATGTAAAACTGCTGGGAAACAAATACAAATTCGACTTTGTTATTACCGAGATTGGCGGTACAGTGGGTGACATTGAGTCTCTGCCCTATCTGGAAAGCATCCGTCAGCTGAAGTGGGAACTGGGAAAAGACGCCTTGTGCGTACACCTTACTTATGTCCCCTACCTGGCAGCTGCCGGTGAACTGAAGACCAAGCCCACCCAGCACTCCGTAAAGGAACTGCAAAGTGCCGGTATCCAACCTGATGTCCTCGTACTGCGTACGGAACACGAGTTGAGTACCACCCTGCGCAAGAAAGTGGCTCTGTTCTGCAATGTGGACGAGAATGCCGTGGTGCAAAGCATCGACGCGCCTACCATCTACGAAGTGCCTATCTTGATGCAGAGCCAGGGACTGGACGTTACCATTTTGAAGAAAATGGGACTTCCCGTCGGCGACACTCCGGGACTGGGACCGTGGCGCGCTTTCCTCGAACGCCGTCACAAAGCCGAAGAGACTGCCCCGCTGCACATCGCATTGGTGGGCAAATATGACTTGCAGGATGCCTACAAGTCCATCCGCGAGGCCCTTTCACAAGCAGGAACCTACAATGACCGCAAGGTATCGGTAGACTTCGTGAACAGTGAAAAGCTGACTGACGAGAATGTGGCAGAAGCCCTGAAAGGCATGGCAGGCGTACTTATCGGTCCAGGCTTCGGCGAACGCGGCGTTGCCGGCAAGTTCGTAGCCATCAAATATGCGCGTACGCACGACATCCCCACCTTCGGTATCTGTCTGGGTATGCAGTGTATCGCCATCGAATTTGCCCGTAATGTACTGGGCTACGCCGATGCCAACTCACGTGAGATGGATGAAAAGACACCGCACAATGTTATCGACATCATGGAAGAGCAGAAGTCCATCACCAATATGGGTGGAACCATGCGTCTGGGTGCCTATGAATGTGTTCTGCAGAAAGGCAGCAAGGCATACGAGGCATACGGTACCGAGCATATCCAGGAGCGTCACCGCCACCGCTACGAATTCAACAACAGCTTCAAGGAGGCCTACGAAGCAGCAGGCATGAAGTGTGTGGGTATAAACCCCGAATCGGATCTGGTAGAAATTGTCGAGATACCCGCATTGAAGTGGTTTGTCGGTACCCAGTTCCATCCCGAATACAGCAGTACGGTATTGCATCCGCACCCGCTGTTCGTAGCATTCGTGAAGGCCGCCATTGAAAATGAAAACGAAAAGAAATAATTTGTAATTAGTAATCTGTAATCAACAAAGAATGGATAAAAATACCATCACAGGTCTTGTTCTGATAGCGATATTGTTAGTAGGTTTCAGCTTTCTGAGCCGTCCCAGCCAGGAGCAGTTGGAAGCACAGCAACGTTACTACGACTCCATAGCCCAGGTGCAACAGCGCGAAGCCGACTTGAAAGCCAAGGCGGAAGCAGCCCTGGCCAACGAAAGCGGAGCGGAAGCAAGCGTTGACTCCACTGCCCTCTTCTTCGACGCCCGTCAAGGAACCAACTCGCAGGTAACCATCCAGAACAACCTGGCAGAAATAACCGTAGATACAAAAGGCGGGCGCATAGCTTCGGCCACGCTGAAGGAATACATGGGACAAGACAAGACGACCCCCGTCACACTGTTCAGCGGCAACGACGCCTCCATGAATTTCCTCTTTTACAACAAGAAAGAGACTATCCAGACGGAAGACTATTATTTCACCGCAGTAAACCGTACGGACAGTACCGTCACCATGCGTTTGTCGGCAGACAGCAACAGCTATATCGACTTTACATATCGCATGCACAATGACACATACCTGATAGACTTTACTATTCAGGCAGTCAATATGGAAGGCAAGCTGGCGGCTACCAACAATTATGTGGACATCGAGTGGTCTCAGCGTGCCCGTCAGATAGAGAAGGGTTACACCTACGAGAACCGTCTGGCTGAGCTGACTTACAAAATCGCCGGAGAGGGTACCGATTATCTGTCCGCCAACAAGAACGATGAAAAGGAAGTTCCGGAACGTCTGGACTGGATTGCCTTCAAGAACCAGTTCTTCTCTTCGGTATTCCTGGCAGATGCCGACTTTGAAAAGACCAAGCTGAGTTCCAAGATGGAGACTCAAGGCAGCGGCTACATCAAGGACTATTCTGCAGAGATGAGCACGAAGTTCGATCCTACCGGCAAGGAACCTACCCAGCTGTTCTTCTACTTCGGCCCCAATCACTACAAGACTCTGACCGCACTCGACAAGGGACGTGACGATAAGTGGGAGCTGAACCGTCTGGTCTATCTGGGCTGGCCGCTCATCCGCTGGATAAACAAATGGTTCACCATCAACATCTTCGACTGGTTGTCCAGTTGGGGTTTGAGCATGGGTATCGTACTGTTGTTCATGACGCTGATTGTAAAGGCAGTGGTATTCCCGGCTACGTGGAAGACCTACATGTCTTCTGCCAAGATGCGCGTACTGAAACCGAAAATCGACGAGATAAACAAGAAGTACCCCAAGCAGGAAGATGCCATGAAGAAGCAGCAGGAAGTGATGGGCCTCTACAGCCAGTACGGAGTCAGCCCGATGGGCGGATGTCTGCCGATGCTGATACAGTTCCCTATCCTGATGGCCTTGTTCATGTTCGTGCCGAGTGCCATTGAACTCCGCCAACAGAGCTTCTTATGGGCAGACGACCTTTCCACTTATGATGCGTTCATCAACTTCCCGTTCCATATCCCGTTCCTGGGCAGCCACCTCAGCTTGTTCTGCCTGCTGATGACGGTTACCAACATATTGAACACGAAGTACATGATGCAGCAGCAGGATACGGGTGCCAATCCGCAGATGGCTGCCATGAAGTGGATGTCATACCTGATGCCTGTCATGTTCCTCTTCATATTGAACGATTATCCTTCGGGATTGAACTATTACTACTTCATCTCTACGTTAATCAGTGTGGTAACAACGCTCATCATGCGCAAGACAACCAATGAGGAAGCCCTTCTTGCCCAGTTGGAAGCCAACAAGAAAGACCCGAAGAAGATGAAGAAAACCGGTTTCGCCGCCCGTCTGGAAGCCATGCAGAAACAGCAGGAACAGATGATGAAAGAGAGACAGAACAAAAAGTAGTAAGACTACCGTTCAAGATATTCTTTTGCAGAAAGCCGGACAATGACATTTGCCCGGCTTTCTTATCCTTACGCCAATGAAAAAATCACAGACTCTAAATTATGCAGACTAAATACACCTACAAACAAATCTGGCTTATAGCCTACCCCATCCTAATCAGCCTCCTTATGGAGCAACTGATAGGTATGACGGACACCGCCTTCCTCGGACGTGTGGGCGAAGTCGAGCTGGGAGCATCTGCCATCGCCGGTGTCTTCTACATGGTCATCTTCATGGTTGCCTTCGGTTTCAGTATCGGGGCCCAGATACTCATTGCCCGGCGCAACGGCGAACAGCAGTATAAGGAAATCGGTGACTTGTTCTATCAGGGCATCTATTTCCAAGTCGGGATGGCGGCAGTCATGTTCCTGCTATCCTATTGTTTCTCACCGATTATCCTGAAACGCATCGTCGCTTCGGAACATATCTACGAAGCAGCCACCAGCTACCTGCATTGGCGTGTATTCGGTGCCTTCTTCTCGTTCAGCGCAGTCATGTTCCGTGCCTTTTTCTTGGGAACCACCCAGACCAAGACACTGACACTGAACTCCATCGTCATGGTGTTGAGCAATGTCGTATTCAACTATATCCTGATTTTCGGTAAATTCGGTTTCCCGGCGCTCGGCATTGCCGGAGCCGCCATCGGCTCCTCACTGGCCGAGCTGGTTTCGCTGTTATTCTTCATCCTCTATACCCGCAGCCGCATCGACTGCCGCAAGTACGGGCTGGACCGTATTCCTAAGTTCCGGCTGGGCGTATTGAAACGGATGCTGAACGTCTCTTTCTGGACCATGATACAGAATTTCTTCTCCCTCTCCACCTGGTTCCTTTTCTTCCTTTATGTAGAGCATCTGGGAGAGCGCTCGCTGGCAGTGACCAACATTGTCCGCAATGTGTCCGGCATACTGTTCATGGTACTCATGGCATTTGCCTCTACCTGCGGTTCACTGGTCAGCAACCTCATCGGTGCAGGCCACTCCGATTGCGTGGCAGGCACTATCCGGCAGCATGTACGCATAGCCTATGTTTTCGTACTTCCGCTGGCATTGCTTTTCGCGCTGTTCCCCAAGCTGATTCTGGGAATTTATACCGACATGCCCGACCTGCAGGACGCTGCCGTGCATTCACTCTGGGTGATGTGCTCCACCTATCTGTTTCTGGTTCCCGCCAATGTCTATTTCCAGGCAGTTTCCGGAACCGGCAACACGCGTACGGCATGGGGGTTGGAGATGGCTACGCTGGTCATCTACACAGCCTATATCACCTACATTATTCTGATTCTACAACTCGACGTGGCCATCTGCTGGACCTCGGAAATGGTTTATTCCAGCTTTATTCTCATTTTCTGCTGGCTATATATCAAACGTGGAAATTGGCAAGGAAGGAAAATTTAGTATCTTTGCATTAAAATAACTGAAACAAAAAGCATATATGAAACAAGTAAATCTACTACTTATGTCAGCAGCCATGACATTGGCCTCTTGCGGAGGCACAAAAGATGCCGGACAGCAGCAGGACGCAGCAACGCTCATCCAGCGGTCGGACATCAAGATTGAAGGAAAGCGTATGACACCCGAGGCACTCTGGGCGATGGGACGCATCGGCAGTGTGGCCGTATCCCCCGACGAAAAGCAGATTGCCTACACGGTATCTTATTACAGCGTGCCCCAGAACAAGAGTAACAGCGAAGTCTTCGTCATGAATGCCGACGGTAGTGACAATACCCAGATAACGCATGACGCCTGGCAAGAAGGACAGCCCACGTGGTTTAAGGACGGCAAGAAGCTTGCCTTCCTTTGCAACGAAAGCGGCAGCAGCCAGGTATGGGAAATGAATCCCGACGGCAGCGGACGCAAGCAGCTGACTCAATACGAGGGAGACATCGAAGGGTTCTCTTTCTCGCCCGACGGCAAGAAACTCCTTTTCATTGCCCAGGTAAAGACCGTGAAGAGTACGGCAGACAAACATCCGGACCTTCCTAAAGCCACCGGCATCATCGTTACCGACCTGATGTACAAGCATTGGGACGAATGGGTGACTACTGCTCCCCATCCATTCGTTGCCGATTTCGACGGCAATGCCATCAGCAATGTCACTGATATTCTTGAGGGAGAGCCATACGAAAGCCCGATGAAGCCCTGGGGCGGTATCGAGCAGCTGGCATGGAGCCCGTCTTCTGATAAGGTGGCCTATACATGCCGTAAGAAAACCGGACTGGCGTATGCCATTTCCACCAACTCCGACATTTATATCTACGACCTTGCCTCCAAGGAAACCAAAAACATCACGGAAGAAAACAAGGGATATGATACGAATCCCCAATACTCTCCCGACGGCAAATACATCGCCTGGCAGAGCATGGAACGTGACGGCTACGAAGCCGACTTGAACCGCTTGTTTATCATGAACCTCGAGACCGGCGAGAAACGTTTTGTAAGCAAAGCTTTCGAATCGAACGTGGACGCCTTCTTGTGGAACAAAGATTCCCGGAGCATCTACTTCATCGGTGTATGGCATGGCGAGACACAGATTTACAACATCGACCTTGCCGGAAACGACAAGCTTACCCAGCTCACCGACGGCATGTACGACTATGCTTCGCTTGCCCTTTGCGGAGACAAGATTATCGCCAAACGCCACTCCATGAGCATGGGCGACGAAATCTATGCCGTAAACAGTGCACGCAACGGCGACGCTTTTGCAGAAGCAGTGCAACTGACCACAGAAAACAAGCAGATTTACGACCAGCTGGAGATGGGTAAGGTGGAAGCCCGCTGGATGAAGACCACCGACGGCAAGCAGATGCTGACCTGGGTGATTTATCCTCCACAGTTCGACCCTAACAAGAAGTACCCCACCCTCCTCTTCTGTGAAGGTGGTCCTCAGAGTCCCGTCAGCCAGTTCTGGAGCTACCGTTGGAATTTCCAGATTATGGCGGCAAACGACTATATCATCGTAGCTCCCAACCGCCGTGGTCTTCCTGGCTTCGGTGTAGAATGGAACGAAGCCATCAGCGGTGATTACGGCGGCCAGTGCATGAAGGACTACTTCACTGCCATTGACGAAATGGCCAAGGAACCTTTCGTCGACAAAGACCGCCTGGGTTGCGTAGGTGCCAGCTTCGGAGGCTTCTCCGTATATTGGCTTGCCGGACACCATGACAAACGCTTCAAGGCATTCATCGCACACGACGGTATCTTCAACATGGAAATGCAATATCTGGAAACGGAAGAGAAATGGTTTGCCAACTGGGATATGGGCGGCGCTTATTGGGAAAAGAACAACGCTACGGCACAACGCACTTTCGCCAACTCCCCGCACCTCTTTGTCGACAAATGGGACACCCCTATCCTCTGCATCCACGGAGAGAAGGACTTCCGCATCCTTGCCAACCAGGCAATGGCCGCCTTCGATGCAGCCGTGATGCGTGGCGTTCCTGCCGAACTGCTTATCTATCCGGACGAAAACCACTGGGTGCTGAAGCCTCAAAACGGCGTGCTGTGGCAACGTACCTTCTTTGAATGGCTGGACAAATGGTTGAAGCCGGCTAAGTAAAGCCCCTCAAAAACAATAAAAACAAATAGTCCCGGATTCTTTGTCAAGAATCCGGGACTATTTGTTTTTATCGTACACCGCCCGATTCATTTTTTATGACTATAATTTGGGCAGTTCAAATAAAGTCAATACATTTGCTTTATGCACACTCCAAAGAAGTGTAAACAATATGTCCTAATATAACCCGATAAAAGATGAATGAAAATTGGCCTGAGATTGTGGAAACACTGATACCGTATTTTGAAACAAATTCGGTAGAAGGTGACTACCAGCGGGAAATAGAGAACTGCCTGAAATTTCTTGGATGGAAGAAGACCAATGGAACAATGGTATCCCAATATACATTACCGATAGGCAATAGCAACTCCATACGCCCGGACATTGTACTTTGGCGAAAGAACGAGCATGACACACAATCCCCCGTACTCCCTATTGAAATAAAGCGTCCGTCTAATATACGAAATGAAAGACAAGAAAATCAACTGATGTCGTATATGCGCCAGTTGAAACTTAATGTCGGATTATATATAGGAGAAAAGATACAACTTTACTATGACATTCCCAATGATGGAGAGAATCCCATTTGTGTATTTACAGCAGAATTTAAGAAAGAAGATGTAAATGGTTCCATCATCTGTGACCTGCTAACTTACGACAAATTCAATCTGGAAAAAATAGAAACATTCTGTAATGAGCAATATAAAAAAATCCAAGCGCGTAATAATCTGCATAGGAGGGTGTCAGAATTCTTATCCGAAGGCAATGGGGTAAAGAATATGATTTCGTTGCTCAAAGACAAGTTTACAGCTGAAGGATTTGAGGAATCCGCCATTAATGAAGAATTTGCCAATCTTACGCTTACAGTACATTACGAAAATAAGAGCATTCTCCCTTCATTACAACTTAAAACGAGACAAACATCTAAAAACTCACAAAACGACTATAAAGAAAGTGACTCCAAAGACCATACAAAATTCTCATTGGATGGAATCAACTTCTATGTCAAAAGACGTTTTGTATTGGAAGTAATCAAGCACTATATCAAAGACCATCCCAACATAAACTATGTTGAACTGGAAAAAGTCTTTCCATCCAATTTACACAGTAAAGCATTGGGTGTAATACGTACCTTGATAGAAGTCCAAGAAAAAATCAAATCTCATCCCGATTTAAAGAAACGTTACTTTCTTAAGCCTGATGAAGTTATTTTATTGGCAGACGGAACAAAAATTGTTGTCAACAACCAGTGGGGAACATTATTTCCAAGATTTCTTGAAGCAGCAAAGAAACTGTACCAAGTAACCAATGATACGGAAAGCAATACTCCAATATCCCGATTAAAGATTACTTTTGGTAATGGGAAAGTAATTCAAGAAACACAAGCAGCCGAGACTTTCCGGCAATTTGTGATGACAGTAGGTGTGGAACAAGTGCAATCTTTAAATATCAAGGTATGCAAGATTCCCTTGATATCAAACACACTTCATGAGAAATACCAGCGCGCTCAAAAACCATTAGGCAACGGACGGTTTCTTATGACCTGCAGCAATACAAAAACAAAGAAGCGTGATATCGAGCGTATTGCCAAAGCTTTGGGTATTCAGGTGACCGTGGAAATTGTATAATGGAAGACAGTAATTCAAGAGATATGTCTTGAAAAATACTTTTTCATGAAGAGTACGTATATTGCGCTCAACAGTAAGATACACCCTATCAAGAAGATATAGCCATACCGTTGGTAATAAATATATCCTACTATTATAAAAGTCTGTATTGTCATATAGACCAGAGAGACTATGACATGAGGAATCTTCAGCTCATTCGCCATAATCTGATACAGATGTTTGCGATGCGGCAGCCCGATATTCTCATGAAGTATCAGGCGGTGAATGATAGTCAGTACACTATCCACACCATAAACGGATAAAAGGACTATCCAGCTGAAATCTTCCGTTTCAATGATGAGCCTGCCTATCAGGAAAAGAAGGATAAAGGCAATGCTCACCGAACCCACATCACCGGCAAAGCATTTAGCACGCTTGCGGAAATTGAAGAAACAGAAGACTAGAACGGAACAGATAACGGTATAGATGAAATCCGCTTCCACAAAAGTAACCACCTCCTTATTGACATAAGCCAACGCAGCAAGAATAACCAGAGAATAACCGCCGGTTATGCCGTTAATGCCATCCATAAAGTTGTAGGCATTAATGATACCCGTACAGACTATCAAGGCTATGACTATCCACCACCAGGACAAGGAGAACAGTCCCCACTGATAAAACATCAAAGCCATGGCAGAGAAATGAAAAAGCAGTCTTGTCATCTGTCCGGTGGATTTTATATCGTCCACGAAGCTGATGAACGTCACCAGTGTCAAGGCAAGCAGGAACCAGGGATATTCAAAGCCACTCGTCAGGAAATAGGCCAACGCTCCGAAATAGAAAATAATCCCACCACCGCGTAAAGTCACTTTCGTATGAGAACTCCGCTCATTGGGCTTGTCGATGATATTGCACCTATCAGCCACTCTAAAATAAAAAAGTTCTGCTAAAAACAGCAGAACCAGTATAAGCAGATAATACATAACAATATTTTCCTCTTTAATTTTTAATTCTTAATTGTTTACTTTTATATTTGAGAACGATTTTATCGTTCTCACTATCCCCTCCTCTGCCCTCACCGGCATTCTGTCAATTCCCAGGGCAGCCTTTATTTTCGCATTACTCACCACATAATTCTCTGTCAACTTGCGCAGACGCTCTGTATTCAAAGGCAAATGGAGCAGAGTCCCAAGCCGGGCACAGAACTCCATCAGTCCTCTGTTTATCTTCCAGATATGCGGCTTACGCTCCAAAGCCCGACACATCAAAGCTATCAGCTCATTTGTGGACAAGGCCTCGTCATCTCCCATGTGGTAGATACCACTCGCCACCTCCTTGGTCAAAAGACCTTCCACCACGTAGCAGAGATTGTCTATTGAAGTAAAAGACCTTCTGTTCTCAAAAGCCCCCAAAGGCCAGGGGATGCCTTTCCTCACCACATTATAAAGAAGATTCAGATTGCCTTTGTTGCCGGGACCATGAATCATGCAGGGACGCAGGATATAGACCTGCTTGTCATCATACGGATTAACTTTCAGTTCTCCATTTTCAACATTCAACTTGCCAAGAATATAATTCTCGGCAGCTATCTTGCTCTCCCCATACGGTCCTATCGGAGCAGGCACCACATCTTCAGTCAGCATATCACCCACCACACTGTCTGCAGCGGCTTTCACAGAACTGAAGAATACGAACTTCTTCGCAGACGATTCCAGAAAGAAATCAAATATCTTTTGGGTCAATCCCATATTGATATCAAAATAGGCTTGGGCAGCAGACCGGTTCTTCGTGTCATGGGCTTTACCAGCCAGATGAATAATGGCATCGAATTCAGGAAGATTCCGCATCGGAAAAGAAGCCGGTTCGATATCCTTCCAGAAAAAAGTCTTTACCACCCCCTCCTTTTCAGGAGCGACAATATCCAGCCCGTAAAGGCTATGACGTTCCTTTAGGGCAACAACGAGATTGGAACCCACAAAGCCGTGGATTCCAGTGACGAGTATGTTCATTGAAATATGCTAAAAAATATACTGACCGGAAACGTGATTATTGGTTATGTATTTAATAAAATAAGTATCTCCAATGACAGAGAAGAAAATATACCACGTCGTATTAGAATTACGTTGATAAGTGATGTAATACATATCCTTACCATAACGCTCAAAAAAAGCGGGCGCTTTCTTTTTTAATTTAGAATGAATGTTCTGTTGAATATCAGCTATCAGTTCTTCCACATAAGAAATAGCAAAAGGATAAGTACCCAAATACTCCTTCTCAACAAGTATTTTTATAAGTCCATACAAGTCCTCCTCTACTTCGGGAGCGAATACGACTCTCATCCAAACAAAGCCTTTATACGAGGGCAAAGTCTATCCAATAATTCTTCACCGGAAATAGCATGCCTAATGTCATCACGTCCTTCCGTAACGATATTCGGATTATTCTCATTACCCGTATATACAACTACCGGCTCACCAACATTCGGCACCATCGGTTCTTGTTCCTTATATGGCTTAATCTTCCTCATACATCCAATCTTTCCACAAAGATACCCGGAAATATCAAGTTATCCTAATCATTGACTGATAAATATCGTATGTTCATAAAGCTTCAACTAAGTCTACATATTTTTGAGTTACCACATCCTTTGAATATAATCGCTTAATCACCTCTACACCATTTCGACCCAGTAAAGCCAGTTCGCTTCTTGAGACGGAATTCAGCCAATCCGCCATTTCTCCCACCTTCTTTTCCAAACTCTTCTCTGTAATCAATTTTGTACAGCCATGTTCCTGCAGGAAATTGATGATAGGCGTATCCTTTCCCGAGCAGACCAATAAAGGCCTACCACATGCCATGATTGTATAAACCTTGGAAGGGAATCCCTGCATCTCCATTTCAGGGTTCATGAAAATAAACTGGATGTCTGAATAGGCAAGAATGGACGGCATCAAACTTCTGGGCTGATAGGGCAAAATATGCACATTATCCAGCTCCAACTCACGTACTTTCTCCTCAAGAACGGGTTTCATGACTCCCTCACCGATTATAAAGTATTCAATGGAAAACCCTTTCGTCTTTTCTGCCAGACAAATTAAGGGCTCCCAATCTTGGGCATAACCAATATTCCCGGCATAAAGCAATTTCAAAGAATCTGTGGCAGGGAAAAAATGGGGATTCAGACATTCTACATTTCCACCCTGAGAATTATACAATTCTGTATCTACAAAATTAGGTATTATACAAAGCTTGGACTTATCCTTAAACCTTCCGGCTATTACATTATAAAAGACCTGGTCTATTGTCGTTACGGCCGTTGAGTTATTATAAACATACCGTTCCATCCTACGTAGCTGTTCTATAACAAGCCCGTCCTTTCGTTTCAAGATGTCAGGATATATTTCCTGCACATTATATATGGTTTTACATCCCTTGATTTTCGCCAGCCAAATGTTGATTACACCGATAGTCAAAGGAGGGGAAGGTGACAGTATGACATCTACATTTCTCTGGGACAAACCAATCAGGAAAGAGATAATATGCCAATAGACAAATCCCAGGACACGCAGAAATGTATTTCTGAATTTCTTCTGGGGTACATGAAGAACTCTGATTCCATGAAAACAGCTTTCTTTACAAATCCCCCAAACCTTCCATTTCAGAGGTTGTGCTGCCAGTTGTGATTCCACAACATTGTAATGAGGCGTAGTTGTCAATACCAATACTTCATAACCGTTTTCTTGGAATTTCAGAGCAATATCATTATAAAGATAGGCTGTCGAAACTCCATCCGGACTGAAAATTAGGCTATGTATCAAGATTTTCTTAGGCATGTCTCACCATTATTTTCTCCAAACCATCTTGTTCACCACCCCCGTATAGCTCTGAATCAACTTCACAACCTTGGCCGATACATTCTCATCCGTATAATTGGGCACCGGCAGGCCATCGTCACCACTCCTATTCATCTCCACAGCAGTATCTACAGCCTGAAGCAAGGATTTCCCATCAATGCCGGCAAGGACAAAGATACCCTTGTCAAGAGCCTCGGGACGCTCCGTACTCGTACGGATGCATACAGCCGGGAAAGGATGCCCCACAGAAGTGAAGAAACTGCTCTCCTCAGGCAGGGTACCGCTGTCACTCACAACGGCATAGGCGTTCATCTGCAGGCAGTTGTAGTCGTGGAAACCGAGAGGTTCATGCTGAATCACACGTCTGTCAAGTGCAAAGCCGCTTGATTCCAGACGTTTCCTGCTACGGGGATGACAACTGTAAAGTATGGGCATGTCATATTTCTCGGCCATAGCGTTAACCGCGCTGAAAAGGGACAGGAAGTTCTTCTCCGTGTCAATGTTCTCTTCCCGGTGCGCGGAAAGCAGGATGTATTTACCTTTCTGGAGATGCAATCTCTGATGAATATCACTGGACTCTATTTCGGACAAATTCTCATGCAGGACTTCCGCCATGGGCGAACCGGTTACGTATGTACGTTCTTTCGCCACGCCCGAAGCGTTCAGGTATCTGCGGGCATGCTCCGAATAGCAGAGGGTCACATCGGAAATGACGTCCACAATACGGCGGTTGGTCTCCTCAGGCAGGCACTCGTCAAAGCAGCGGTTGCCTGCCTCCATATGGAAGATGGGGATATGCAGACGTTTCGCGCCTATCACGCTCAGGCAGGAGTTCGTGTCTCCCAACACCAGCACGGCATCAGGTTTCACCTGCACCATCAGCTTGTAGCTGGCGTTGATAATATTCCCCATCGTGGCACCGAGGTCATCACCGACGGCATCCATATACACATCGGGGGCTTTCAGCTTCAGGTCACGGAAGAAGACACCGTTCAGGTTATAGTCGTAATTCTGGCCGGTGTGGGCCAGAAGACAGTCAAAATAACTGCGGCATTTGTTGATGACAGCCGCCAGGCGGATGATTTCCGGACGGGTGCCCACTATAATCAGAAGTTTCAGTCTGCCGTTCTCCTGAAACCTGACTTGCGAATAATCCAATTTTATATCCATCTGTTCCTATATTCTTTAACTCGTTTCAGACTTTTTCAAAATAAGTGTCCGGACGTGCCGGGTCGAAACACTCGTTGCACCACATGAAAGTCACCAGGTCTTCCGTTTCCGAAAGGTTGACAATGTTGTGCGTATAACCGGGAATCATCTCCACGACCTCCATCCTCCCGCCGCTTACCTCGAAGCTGACAACCTCCTCCGTACCTATCTTGCGGAGCTGTATCAGACCGTGCCCGCTCACCACCACAAACTTCTCGTTCTTGGTATGGTGCCAGTGCTGGCCTTTCGTAACGCCCGGCTTGGAGATGTTCACCGAGAACTGCCCGCGGTCGGAAGTACGGATAATCTCCGTAAAACTGCCACGGTCGTCCACATTCATCTTCAAGGGATAGCTGAACCGTTCTTCAGGCAGGTATGAGAGGTATGTGGAATAGAGTTTCTTTGTAAAGGCATCGCTCAAATCCGGGACGGACAAGGTACCGGGCATTTGCCTGAAAGACCTTATCAGTTCCACAATGCCGCCCAAGGTAATGGTATGCACCACGGGTACTTCGCAATAATCCCCGTTGCGGTGTTCCCTGCCGCTCAGGGCAGAGACAAGCTCGTCCACCACATCGTCTATGTAAACCAGATGCATCACCACCGAAGGGTCGTTCACCCGGATGGGCAAGTCATGGGCGATGTTGTTGCAGAAAGTGGCCACCGCGCTGTTATAGTTGGGGCGGCACCATTTGCCGAAAACATTCGGGAAGCGGTACACCAGTACCTTTGCCCCCGTTTCCCTGGAGTACTCGAACAACAGTTGCTCCCCTGCCCGCTTCGATTCACCGTAAGGGTTGTCGAGTGCGGCCTGCGTGGAAGAGGAAATCATTACCGGACAGGTATTGCCGTGCTTCTTCAATGTATCAAGCAGCGTGGAGGCGAAGCCGAAGTTCCCCTTCATAAACTCAGACGCATCCTTGGGACGGTTTACGCCCGCCAGATTGAAGACAAAGTCAGCCTGTCTGCAATAGACATCCAGTTCGGCCGGGTCACTGTCCATGTCATATTCGTAAATGGCAAGTTCCTCACCTGCAATGCCGTAATTGCGGGCTTTCCCGTCACGGATGTTGTGCAGCTGGGATACAAGGTTCCGGCCGACAAACCCTCGGGAGCCGGTTACTAAGATTTTCATAAACTAATGGGTTCTGTTTGTCACAGAAAAGAGAAGATATTCATAGTGAATGACAGAAATCATCCAAACCTATAAAACTTACTTTTGGGAAATTATATTGCTTCAATATATGAAAATGATGATCTTCCGTAACAATAAACTTGGCATTAGCCACAATTGCACAGTCCACAAACTTATTATCATCCGGATCTGATTTTATCAGATTGAAGTTATAATAAGGAGTAAAGAACAAAGTATAAGGATTATTGAGAATGACATCAATCACCAGCTTAGCTATTTCCACACCTGCCAAACGTTCTAATATTTCCTCATATTCATTAAGAATCTCATCAGAAACGCATAACTGATTCGTTCCATCCAAAAAGCAATCCCAAATCTTACGGTACCTGCTTTTGGGAGAAATGCACTGTATCAAGCTATTTGTATCTAATACAATTCTATTCATCTCTTCGGAAGTGTACGGACATCAATTTTTCTCAGTTCATCAAGTTTTTCTTGGTTTAAAACTCCCGAATCCCATAAGTCATTCAAGCGGTCATCTAACTTCTGAGAAAAATATTTGGTCAACACTTCTTTAACTTCATTCAATCGCTCCTCCGAACCATCAAAAGCAAACATCTTCAAAAGATGTTGTTGAACTGAATTTAATACTGTTGCTGCCATATTCTCAATTATTAGTTTCAATATGGCAAAGATAGTTTTTTTTTCTAAAGGAACAATACATTCCCTCTTTCTTTCCTGTTGTATTATTCAAATTAAAGACTTATTCACTCTTGATTTCCGCGCTCTTCGCCTTTTCCTCCATCCCGAGGTCTTCGCGGATGAAACGGAGTTTCAAAAGAAGCTTTTTCATGCCCTCCACATCCAGGCGGGCAGTGTTATGGCTGTGATAGTCCTCTATACGGGCAATATCCTCATTGCCTTCCGTGAAGAACTTGTCATAGTTCAAGTCACGGGTGTCGCAGGGGATGCGGTAGTAGTCGCCCATGTCGACAGCCTTTGCCATCTCTTCGCGGGTTACCAGTGTCTCATACAGTTTCTCGCCGTGGCGCGTGCCGATGGTCTTCACCTCCGTCTCACCGTATTTCGGATCAACCTGCGCGTATGTTTCCTTCAAGGCCTGCGCCAGTACATCCAAGGTGGCGGCAGGAGCTTTCTGCACGAACAAGTCACCGTTGTGCCCGTGCTCAAACGCATAGATTACCAGATCTACGGCATCGTCCAGCGTCATCATGAAGCGGGTCATGTTGGGGTCCGTTACCGTAATGGGCCTGCCGTTCTTTATCTGCTCCACCCACAAGGGAATTACAGAACCGCGGCTTGCCATCACATTGCCGTAACGGGTACAGCAGATGGTTGTACCGGCTTCCTCACCCAACGCACGGCCCTTGGCTATGGCAACCTTCTCCATCATGGCCTTGCTGATACCCATGGCATTGATGGGATAGGCGGCCTTGTCGGTAGAAAGTACCACCACATTCTTTACACCATGCGCTATGGCGGATTCCAGTACATTGTCCGTACCGATCACATTGGTCTGCACAGCCTGCAACGGGAAGAACTCGCAACTGGGAACCTGCTTCAAGGCGGCGGCGGAAAACACATAATCCACTCCCATCATGGCACCGTCCACAGACTGGCGGTCACGGACATTACCAATGTAGAATTTTACTTTGGGATTTTGCAGGTGATGACGCATGTCATCCTGCTTTTTCTCGTCACGACTAAAAATACGGATCTCTTTGATGTCACTATCAAGAAAACGACGCAATACGGCATTACCAAAAGATCCGGTGCCTCCGGTAATAAGGAGGACTTTATCTTTGAATATTGACATAAATATAATATGTATTAATCATCCAAATTTGATATCAAATCGATTAATTTTTCTGCTCTCCGATTATAATTATCGAAGGAATTAAGTTGTTTTATTCCTTCTCTGACCAGATAATCTTGAAAAGATTTGTCTACAGCCATTTTATAGATTGATTTAGCACAGTCTTCTGCATTTAACGGTGAATAGTACACAGCTGCATTTCCACATAATCCATGAGCAAATGGCAAATCTGTAGTTAAAATTGGCACCTGCATTCGCATCGCTTCAACATATGTGGCAGTGAAACATTCAAGTAAAGTTGGTTGAAACATTATATCTGCCTGACGATATAAGGAGGGGCATTCTGCCACACTAACTCTATCAATCAGACAGAAGTGCTCCCGCAAATAAGAGGGAATAGGTGGCAAGTCATTCTCTGTCACCGTAAAAACGAACCGAAAATTAAATTCGGAATAATGTTTTTTAAGATATCGAGCGACTTCTATAGCAATTGCTAAATTCTTATGAGGATAAGAAGTATTTATGGACAGTAAAGTACAGCCGCCAAAAGACGGTAAGGGATGTTCTATTTGATTATTCTCATCATCGAAAACCTGATTATAATAATTCGATACAGTATAGGCTTTTATGGTAGGAAACAAGTGCTTTACTTTCTCTGAAATATAAGGATTCTCAGTCCAAAAAGCAGTCACACCACGTTTGAAATAATAGTATAAATAAAGATTTCTCACCTTTTCTATCATTATTTCCTTCAAAGCCATACGTTGAAAATAGGGTGAGTCCTTCAAAACGAGATGGGATCTGGCAAATCCACATAGATGTTTACATTTTGGCTTCCATCTTGCAGGTCCAAATATGGTAAGAACTCCGCCAATATTGTATCTGGCTACCATATTATCCATAACCTTATCACGTCCCCAAAACAATGTGCACCAACTGTTTTGTATATCATGACGCACCACAGTGACATTTTTGTATTTCGATACCCTATCAGCAGTATCATCCATATATGAAGATAATACTAAAAAAAAATGATGTTGGGGAATTGTATTCAAACAAGTACAAACCGAATCAGCGACTTGAAGCCCTCCACCTTTCTTGAGATTGGAGCAATTTATTAGAATGTTCATTTGTTCTGAAAAATGTAAATACCCAATATTGGCATATTGTACAGAAAATAGCCCATAAAAGAGATTTCCTAGTTAATAATTCAAAAAGTGGACTTATTTTTTGATTATTAATATTGATTCCGGTCGTTATCAACAAGAAATTCTCATAGTCCTTGCGACCAGTAAGCATCAAATTATGAGGTCTCGCCATCATGATGATGTCTTTCAAGGAAAAATTCTTAGATAGGAGGGAGTCATTGGAGAATGGCTCAATCAGTTCTATACCACCTTTCGAAAATTCTTTTAGGATAGGTAAAATAAGACATTTAGTAAAATAAGCAAGATGTCATAATGGGACGCTAACAGTTAAAATTTTAATATAGTTCCAGCCCAAGAATAGCCTACACCGAATCCGGCCAAAAGAACATTGTCCCCTTTACGAATCGTACCATCATTTATAGCCTCTCGCAAAGCGATAGGAATACTGTTGGATACGGTATTACCAAACCGGGATAGGCAATAATAAAATCTGTCTTGCTCTATTTTAAGTTTCTTCCTAAGAAAATTCAGCATATATTTATTGGCTTGATGAAACACGAACTGGCTTATCATCTCCTTTTCCAATCCGTTATTTGCCAATGTAGTGTTTACCAATGGAGGTACGATGTCTAATGTAAAAGTGAATATCTCACTACCATTCATATAAAGATAATCAGAAGAGATAGGATTACCATTCTCATCAAATTCGATATCATTTTGCAATTCGGGTATACGGCTTCCCCCTGATTTCACAATCAAATTATTTGCCCCGTTTCCATCTGTTCCTAAGCAAAACTCTCCGATTTGAGCAAATCCAGATGTACCTATCACTGTAGCGGTAGCAGCATCTCCAAAAATAGTACGGTTACCCTTATCTTTTGGATGTAGATATTTATTATAGGTTTCACCTGTTAGTAATAGAACATTAGAGGCGATACCTCCGGCTATCAATCCCTTGGCAAGTGACAAACCATATACATAACCGGAACAACCCAAGTTAAAATCCAATGCCCCTATATCCTTGCGCAATCCTAATTGATGCTGGATAATGCAAGCGGATGTCGGCAATTTATAGTCGGGACTTTGCGTACAAAACAGTACAAAGTCAATATCTTCCCTTTTTATCTTCCCTCTTTGAAATAAGCATTCAGCCGCTTTTATGGCCATGTCCGAAGCAGTTTCATCGTCCACCGCCACATGTCTCTTTTCCACCCCCACCTTTGAAGCGATTTTCTCAACACTCCACTCCGGAAAGTCACGAACAATCGCCTCATTCGTAACTTCCGCTTGGGGCAGGTAATATACAATTTCTTTTATATATGCATTCATAATACTTTTTATCACAGCGTTAGAGTCCCTTCGCCCCCCCAGTCAAGTCAATAGCCGAACCAGTCATCCATGAGCTTGCGTCACTAAGTAAATAAATACTCAGATAAGCCACATCTTCCGGCTTGCCATACCTCTTTAAGGGATATTTTTGTTGTAAGTCCTCATAATCCGCTCCCATCAAGGCCGCATCCTTTTCAATCAGTTCAGTCCAAACCATTGCGGGACAGATAGAATTGACTCTTACTTTCTGTGGTGCACATTCCAATGCAAGCACATTCGCATAACCAAGAATAGCTCCTTTTGAAGCCGCATAAACAGCATTACCAATAGATGGCGCAAATGGAGCTCTCGAAGCAATCATCACAATAGAAGCTTCTTTTGCAATTCTTTTCTTTTTGAGCAGATGACGTTGAAGTAAGATGGGACCATACAAATTAGGGAGAATCACTTCGTTTAGATTGCTTTCCTTGATAGCTTTGCACAATACACGATTACCTACTCCGGCATTGTTTACAACTCCATTGAGCATGGGCATCTCATTTACAATCTTGATAATATCTTCCTCTTTTGTCAAATCAGCGGGGAAAATAAGATGCTTACCACTTTCCATTAGAGATAGAGTCTCTTTAAGACGAGTTTCATTACGAGCCGTCAGTACCACATTTGCCCCCATACGAGAACACTCAATAGCAATAGAGCGGCCGATACCACTTGAGGCTCCGGTCACAAGTACAGTTTTTCCTTCCAAAGAAAATGGATTATACATATTAATTAAAATTCTATGAGGTCAGGGCATTTAATATTATCTGTATGGAAATAAACAGATCCCCAAGACAACCCCACACCAAATCCACAGCCTATATGAGATAATTTATTTACACGCAATTCATCAGACCTTTGGGATACTAACGTAAGAGGTATTGAAGCACAGCTGGTATTACCAAAGTCTTTTAAGCTATAAGGTACTTTTTCAGCCGGCAATTTTAACTTTTTACGGATTTTTTCATTCATAAAAAGATTAGCCTGATGAAATGTGAAGCAATCAACAGATTCTTTATTGATATTGAAATGCTCTAACAAACCATTAACTGATTTAGGTGCTTTAGATATACCAAACGAAAAAACGTTCATACCATCCAACTCTAGTTCTAAACGACTACGCTCTATATCTTCACCTTGATGAATTCTATCTAACGATTGAACCGTAAACGGATTCCTATAACCACCATCCCTGATAATGATTGCTTCCCTTCCTTCTCCATCTGTATTGAAATAGAATTGAAGAGGAAAAGATTTTTCTTTATGCTCCAAAGCAGTCGCAGAACCCGCATCACCAAATAAAGGATATGTACTCTTATCTTCCGGTGAACAGATTTTCAATATTGTATCACCAGCCAATAATAATCCTCGTTTCATCGTGCCATTTTGCAATAAAGAAGATATTACACTCAATGCGTAAACCCAACCAGAACAGCCAAGGCTAATATCAAGTGTGTAACAAGATTCGCTTAAACAAAGACGTTGTTGAAGTATAGCAGATGTAGCAGGTAGAATATAGTCTGGCGTTTGAGTAACAAACACCAAAGCATCTATACTCCCTTTCTCCCACCCCAACTCGGCAATCAGCTTCTCGGCAGCACATAAACAGAGGTCGGACGAACATGTGGTAAAGTTACTTTTACGACGTCTTTCTATACCTGTAGTGGCAACGAAATTGTCATAATCTCCCCATTTTTCATATATGCTAACAGTCTCTTCAATAGTTGAGGGAACGGTAACAGCCATTCCCACAACTTCCACATTGTTTACTTGTAGAAAAGCCATTACTTCCTACTTTTTACTAAGTCAAATAAGTCTTCAATCGTCTCAGAGGAACGAATATCATCGCCCTTGATCCGTACATCATACTCCTCGTCAACCATTGCGATTATAGAGAGGGCAATGAGTGAACTCCATTCGTCCAAATCCTTGAACATCGTTTCAGCCGTAAAAGCAGATACTTCTGTATCATCAAATTGCTGAGCAAAATTCTCAATAAAGTCTTTTAATTCCATTATTATCTGTTTTAAATGTTAATGATAGCTATTTTTAGAATATGTCAGAGAGTACTAACCATTAATTTAATATATCTCAATTCACTTAAAATCCATATCTGAATCAGCCGGAGTATGGAAAACTGAATATTCCTCTTGAATAGCCGGTTTAAAACGAGTTACTATATCAGCCCCCCCTTTTTTCATGATAAAAACATTGTTTTTCAACAGCTTTGATAATCCCGGCAAGGATGAACGAATATATACTCCAGCAAATTTCATTTTCCTTGATAGCAAAAGAGCGGCTTTTATAATTGCCTTCTGCTCTTCAAAATCATCAATCAAAAATCTATAATCCACCACATAAAGAAGTGGTATGCCAGACAAATCATATTGCCGACAAGCAAAATACACGTCATTTTCCCCCTTTTTACGAAGGGCATATACTTGATATTTATCTTTCAATGTAAAAAAACGCCAATCAAGAAACTTTGTAGAACGTTCAAATTCTATCAGGTTGTCATTCCAGTAATTGCCTCGAGGCTGATTCAAATCTATAGCCTTTTCTAATCGACGAAATAGCCCTAAACGAGTTTTAATTTCACGTGGATAAGAAGAATCATCAACTAATGGTTTCCGTATAGAAGGGCAAAATAGCGCAAAAATATATTTGAACAAATATCTATTCAATCGAATAAAGGCAAGCGATTTCGCTATAAATTTAGCATGCATCCGCTTATTAAGCTCTACTGAGATACCGGATAATCCAGCACCAAAACTGTTTTTATTCGAAAATATTTCCCCACAAATAATAGTTCCGGCCTCCGTCTTACGATACTCATCCAAGACTTTTGTATCATACGACCAAACAATATCATATTCAGTCTTCCCTATCTTGGCTTTTGTTTGTAAGAACATATTTGCTCCTATAATTTCTTTACCTTTAAAAATCAATAAAGATTTTTCCATTCCTTCTTTAGGCACATACGATAAAGTAAAATCAATAAAAGCATTAAGGTTAGTCCGAAACGGATATGCTTTCGCCAAATATCGCAATAAAAGCTCTTTATCTGAAACAGAGAGTCTTTTACTATATATTTCTGTATCCATCAATATTTACGTATCGTGTTATAATGCATTTTCTTATAATGAGACGAAAGAATATCCATTCCCCCATAAAGAGTCAATCGAACTTGAAGAGGAGACATCGTTTGAAACAATGTTCTATGTTTCAAGGCTACATCCATATCGTATACTCCCGGTACTGAAATATAAAGTTTTTTATAACCTGCATTTTGAGATTCAGAAATAACCCGGTCCGAATAATACCCTTGAGGGTAGCAAATACTATCAATCTGCTTATCCAAGAAGTTCTCGAGATAAGCTTTAGAGGCATACAAATCATCCAAAAGTTCGTCCACAGGCATTGCACTCATGTTCTTATGCCGTATGCCATGCGACTGAATATTGAAACCTGCGTTATGCAATTCTAATATCTCTGATTCAGACAGATACCCTTCTTTTCCAATCAATGAAATAGGGATGAATATTGTAGGATATATTCTCTGGGAAACCAACCAATCCATACAATCCAACAACCCACGAAATCCATCGTCGAAAGCGATTTGTATCTCCCCTTTTGGATTATTAATATCACGGACAATCTCAAACCCCGATTTTCGTATAGCACTTATATGCAATTTAAACAATTCAAAAGGAGTCGACATTTTTGTCCATGAATCACCGACATGGACATCATGATAATATACTACTCTACTTTTTTTAGTATGACACATCAAATATCCCACAGAAAACATTCCGGTCCTAACTAATTCTTTGATATCCATTATTATACTAAATAAGACATTGACAACTCTATATAAATGATTATTTCTCAAACGATGATTTCTCAGGGAGGATTACCTCAAAATCCCTAATCAATGACATTTTAGCCTTATCAAAGTCAACTGTTGAATCCGCATCATTCAAGCAAACCACTTTTTTCCGTTGATTACGTATCACATCTGATATATAGTCCAAATTATTATTTTGTATGGTAATCAATTCTGAGTCCTTCCAAACATTATAAGGAGAGAATTCACCGGAACAAAGTCTCCAATATCTTATAAGATATTGATTTACATCCGTAATATTCCTAAAACGGGATTCAGTAGTCTTTTGTAGTATGTCAGGTTCCAATTCCCAAACCCGTTCAAACGTAGATTTCAAATAAGCATTAGGTAAATGTGGATCGACAAAACCTGTATGCATGCTCCAAGGTAATAATGCCAAAGTACGATACCATTGACTGAGATACCTGACATTAATCCATTTCCCAAAATGTTCTTTTAAAAGACTCCTTTTAGCGAAATATTTATTAATCAATATCAAGTCATTGCAAATGATATGGTCTATACCTTGTGTATTGGGTTGCATTGTATTTAAAGCTGCTATATCGCAAGGCAATCCGTTTTTAAAGAAACGTTCTTCCGAAACTGAATTGATCAAGAAAGTATCGTCATTAAAATAGATGAATTGTTCCGCAAGATCTTTTATCCGATGAATATTCATTTCTATCGGATTGCAATTGAATGTAGGAAGATACTCATTAGGAATAAAATCCGAATGTTTAACAAAATTAAGTTTAGGTGCATTCAAATTCAGCCAATCTGGAATATGTCCACATGTCACGAAATGCACCTTGCTGACCCAAGGAGCATATTTCTCAATTCCTCGAAACAAGAATCTCAAATTGTCCCAATCGCGAAAACGCACATTTCGCTTATCACCGTTTACCTTTGGAGCATATTTTTCATATTCCGCTAGCCATACTGGGTCATTTCCATCAACCCACAGAAGAACAATATCTATCATTATGTCAAATATATAATTATCTTCAATCAATCGAATATAGTAGTGTAAGGAGAAATACCTAGCCCATTTCCCAAGCTAGATTGGCTAACAGCAATCATTTTTTCATATAATATCAAATATATTATAAAAAATAAGAATATGAGAAAGTTATTATATTTCAACGATAAAGTTTTACATACTGGATGAATTAAAAAAGCTGGGAGAAAAATAAAGCATCCCATTAATCGACCAAAAATATGTACTTTTGAAGCTAAAAAATAGCTCGTCACAAACAACATGGTCAAAAACACAAAAAAGCCTACATGGTCATAATACTTTGAAATTTTACGATTTAGCATAAGAAATAAACATGGTAGCATCAAATTTAATATTATCCCTAGTCCAGTTCCTACTTCAGCCTCTCTATTATATTGACCAATAGTAGCGTATACACCATAAGGAGAATCTTGAAATATCGAACTAGCAAATAAATTATCAATAAAATCGGCTCTAGACATAATCATCAATATTATTCCTAAACATATATAAATATTAGTATTAGAAAATTTGATGTTTTTAAACAACAGAATAGGGAAATACAATATGGAAGAATAATGAAAAAAGAAGGCAAGTACTACACAGAACAAGTACTTCATTGTTCCCTTTTCTTTATATAACGCAAATATTCCACAAGTTACTAATGCTATCGATATCGCCTGTCGAGTAGTACTTATACAACTAAGGAATAGCAAAAAGAAATAAATAACAATAAACGGATAAAAATTTCTCTTCGGAACATAATAACAAACTGGAGCAAAAGCTAGAATTGCTAGAGAGGCGATAAACGATTGATAACTAAACCCGAAAAAATTCATCAACTTCCCCAATAATTGAAAACCGATTTCATGTTCATCACTATTTGTACTATACCACTGATACAATCCCACATAACTCCAATAATCAGTTCCTATTCCTTTACGAATAGAAGCCGGTATTACAATTGATAAAAACACAATAGTCCTACAAATATATTCGGATAATTTCGTCGAAGACACCTTTACATAATACCCAAATATCAATACAAATAAAAGTATTACATTATATATTATATAAGTAAATAACATAACAAAAATCTCTACAACTTATCATGAGAAGTTTACGAACATGAGACTCCAAAAAGTAATGTAGCAAGTTTACCCTCTTTGAAAACAATTACCTTATTAATGAATAGGCATACATAAACTATCAACAAAGATATGAGAGGAGCTATCACAAAATCAAACGACCAAAAGTAATCAC
This sequence comes from Bacteroides sp. AM44-19, assembly GCF_003603395.1. NCBI lineage: Bacteria > Pseudomonadati > Bacteroidota > Bacteroidia > Bacteroidales > Bacteroidaceae > Bacteroides > Bacteroides sp. AM44-19. The sequence goes on from NZ_QTNB01000001.1 coordinate 111,010, forward strand.
TACTAAAAGAAATCCATCGGACAAGTATTGTTTCAAGAATAAGCGATTGTATGACATACACACCTAATGTATATTGTCCCAGTTTAGCTAAATTTAGCAAGTAGACATTACGTAACCCGGTAAACAATAGAAAAAATAGCGTGATAAAAAAAGACGATCCTAGCAGCCCTATAAATAACTGAAAATACCTCTTCAAAATAACCTTCATTAAAAAAAGAGCATTATCCATTAAGGACAATGTACCTGAAAAAAGAGCTTCTCGGATACCCTGATCCCTAACCCAAAAATTAGGTGAAAAAGATACATATAAAGAAAATACCATAAATAACAACCCCGATATCACTAACACAAGGCACTTGTATTTCAAGATCCATGACAAATATTTAAAAATACATATCCCGAAAAGAAAACAAGGATACATAATAAATACATTCCAAATCAATATCACTTGACTAAGTAAAAGAGTCAATACAACCCACATAACCCGATTGCGTTGGGATTTAAACGCTATAAATCCCAAAATACCACAAACAAACACACTTTTCAAAAACCATAAAGAATTGATTGCGAATGATTTTATCGTATATATTTGCAAGTCACCTCCTAAAATAACGATAACGGCAAATATAATCAAACTCCATGACAGACAAGGCAAAAGGACCTGCCTGCCACGTTTCATAAAATAATCTTTAAAAGATGCTCGAAAAGAATTCCTTGCAAACAATCCGGACAAAGTCATGAATAATGGCATGTGAAAAGAGGTAATCCATAGAAACATAGGATTATATCTGGTATCTACCTCCAAAAGATGTTGCATACAATGACCATATACCACTAAAAATATAGCAAACAACTTTAACAAATCCCAAGCCGCTATCCGAGTCGGACGAGCAGTCTGATTCACTTGATTCATCTTAATACATTTTTAAGCCATTGAGTAAAACCAGATAAAGAGGCTTCTATCTCAAAACGGGAATTATAATGACTTATATTCATACGCGATAATGAAAAATCTGAAGCTTCCGAATTATACTCATTCATCACGGCAAGTGTGAAAACAGATTGGCTACATTCTTTCATAACACCGGGAGTTACATCTCGTCTATGTCCGAAAGGATAAGCATATAAATTTGTATTAAACAAGCGTTCCATATATTCTGAACATTCCTTGAAGTCCTCTCGTAACTCCCATTCGTCAAGCATCGACAATATATCATGCCTTACAGAATGACCTCCTATCTTATGGCCTTTCCTTTTCAATTCCAAGATTTCTTCCGATGTCAGTCCCTTAAAGCGGAGAGCAAAATATGCCTTATCAATAGGTAAGTCTCTGAAAGGATATATATCTTCCAACATCCCTAATATGGAAACCTTATCATATTTTTCATACAATGTATTGATTAACGAAGAAAATTCTTGTTGCCTGCTTAACGTATCCCCAATTCTTACTTTGCGATTTACAATTCTATATTCTCCTTCGGGTACATAAGCGAACCATGCCATTATTTGGTCTATCCACAAAGGCATAAAAGAATCGACATTTACGATTGGTATAAAAAAATAAGCTTTATTTGCACTTTTCGCCAACACCTCATCCGCTATCAATGCTGCCCGATACCCATCATCAAAAGTTATAACGGCTGATTCCGGCTCCCCTAATTCGGTTGTTACTTTTAATCGCTTATTAACAATAGCCATCATCCATTCAAATCTAGAACGGGATGTACAAACTATCTTCTGCTCAAAACTAGTATTTACATAGTCATCCGGTATGATATGATGAAAAACAAGAATACGTTGTTTTCTGCGATTTATCCAGTAAAAGAAAAGGATTATACCAAGATAATATGCAACAAAATACAATAATAAGAGTACTTTTTTCCGCATATTCACTTTAATATTCTTGTTATACATCTAAATATTTTGTTAAACAAATAATAGAAATAAGGCATTTTGTCTTTTTTATTCCAATATAAAAAGCAATCAACATGTAAGTAATCCTTAAACCACTTAAAATAAGAATATCCATATTTTATAGGAATCATTATATCTGAAAATTCTCTCATCATTATAAAATCATGATTTATATATTTAGGAAGAGAAGATAATATCAATTGATTATCGGTCATAGCCAAATACCATTGGTAAGGCAAATTGACTCCTCCATAAGTGGGCAAATATCCATTACCATCATTTCTAAGATTAATTTCTAAAAAGTAAGCTTCTCTATCAGACAAAAGGAATTCAACACTAAATAAACCACTATATCCCATACGATTAATATATTCATACACCTTATCGACTTGAATATACTCCTCTATATTCTTTGTGACTCTACCTAATCCTGTAGTACCAAAGTATCTTGGATACTCTCTTATCTTATCCATCAAGCAGGGAATCACAGTAGTTCCCTTTCCATCACTCCAACCCAAAAGTATGACCTCCGTTTTTTTGAAGATAAACTCTTGTATTTGTACAATGTCACAATATTTACTTAACTCATTAATAGACTCCAACAAAGAACGCTCAGATTGATGTATAGTATAATTTTTAGGACTACTAGAGCTATCTATTGCTTTTACGATACAAGGATAAATAAGCTCTTGGGGCAAATTTACTTCTTCTGAACAATCCACAACCCAACTTTGAGGAGTATTCAACCCTATACTTTGAGCAAGAGTACGCATAAATTCTTTATTCAAACATTCCTCTAATGTCCACTTTCGATCTATAATAGCAGGTAATATAAATTTATCCTTCATTTTTTCAAAATTTACACCAAGAATTTTAACCTCACTATCATATGTCGGAAATATTAATGGCTTGCATTCTTCTTCATTAAATGCACTTAAAATGACACCTAAACCATCATGAACGTTATCCACTATCCATACTTTTTTTATGTATCTACTTTTCGCAACAAAAGGATACAAGCCATTGGAGTTCACTAACACTAAGTATGAGAACAGACCTATTTCTCCCAAACTACGAATAAGTCCTAAAGTATTATGATGATTTTCTCCAAATACAATAATTTTAGGACTTCCTATTTCATTATCAAGACACATTTTATTATCTATTGTTTATTACAAAATCAATTTTATTTTTACTCTCTTTTATAAAGTTTCTATTCCAAACCAAGAATAGAGAGAAAAAAAGCAGGAATGATAACATTCTCAAGAACCATGTATCTAAAAATAAGATACTAACAGCAGTTCCCAACAAAAACACTATTTGCAATAGATAATCATATTTTCCATCAAGACATACAAATTTATCAGACTTCATGGTTCTCAAATATAATATAACAAAATGTGCAATCAGTAATGACACAGTAGCCCCCATGATTCCATATCGAGGTATTAACAAAAAGTTCATTCCTAAGCAAACAAAACCTCCCCAAAGGCTGGTGGTAAGGAAATAGCGTGTATTCTTTGTTGCCATAAACATAGTTCCCACAAAAGTAGAGAGTGATGAAAAAACTGCTGCCAGTCCTAAAAATGGAATATATCTCCAAGCATCAAGATAAGACTCGTCCGCAAAAAACTTGATTAGCCAATAGCTAGATAGGCAAAGGAAGAAACCGACCAATAATAATAAAACAAAACACAGTCTCAGGATACGGTTATAAAATAACCGGAAATCGGGCTTCTTAAATTCTTCTAACACGGAAATCTGCCATGAAAGAAAAAAAGTATTGAACACCATTGTTATAATCGACGGAAATCGATTGGATACCGCAAAAATTCCAACGAAGTCTGTCGAATGGTAATATTCAAGAAATAATCTATTCGATGTACCTAATATCCACCAAAGTGTAGCATTAGGTATCATAGGAATCGAATAAGACAACATTTCTTTTATCGTTGATATAGATATTGATTTATACGATAAATAAGTATGTATATGTATAGAAACTACTGTGTATAAAGAAGAAATAATAAAACCGGTCAATTGAGAAATAATGTAACCGTCCACACCCCACTTGGGTACTAATAATAACGAAGATATAGCCGTAACAAACGTTAAAATAATGCCTGATACTACAAATACAGACATACGGTCTATACTTCTTGAAAATTGTTGAAGATATAATTGTAAAAAGCTAAAAATCAACAAGACGTATATATATCCAGCATAAGAGCCAAATACCCCCCATTGAATATCTTCCACATATTTCAATAAATAATAGTAAACTGCTCCAAAAAGAATCAAAGAGAGCGAAACTACTGTCAGCCCTGAAGAAAAGAATGTTCGTTGTTTGTCTATGCTTTTACCCTGTGGAAACCTGAAAATAGCATCGGTTATACATAGGGTTACCACTCCCATTATCAATGAGACATAAGTGCCTACCAGATCAATATCTCCATAATTCTCTACAGAAAGCCATGCCGTATAAAAAGGCAGCATCAATATGGCTAATAACTTACTGCCTATGGAACCTATAAATACAAGTAAACTATTTTTCCCTAATCGCTTATATTTATTCATGCTCAATTACAATTCACTTCAACTATTTACACTATTGCAAAACATGATGCTAGAAAACAGTTTACGCAAACGAATTACATCTATTTATTTTAAGTAGAGCTTCGCTTTCCTTTACATATTATCGAAATTTCTATCTAAAAAACAAAAATAAGGAACCCAATACGAGCTATAACAAGTATTATCTTTATTCTTAACAAAAAATCATTTCTCCAATGGATATTATTCTTCAACAAAAAAAGAAAAAACTCAAAAACACAATCTGTTTTCCCTTCTATCCTTCTCCTATCTCCTCCACCAGCGACGCATGCACAAACGTCGTCGCCACCGCCATCACCCCCTCGATGTTCACCACCACCCTCCTGTCATGGCGCACACGCATAAACACCCCTTCCACTCCTTCGAAGATGCCGCCGGTGATGCGTACCCGTGTTCCTTGGGAGAGGTTCAGTTCGGTGGGTTCAAGATAGAGCACAGCCTGGTCGTAGGTGCCAGACACGGCGATGAAGCTGCGCATCTGTGAGTCCGGGATGACGATGGGCTGGCGGGTTTCGCGGTCCATGATATAGCGGATGGGGATGTTCATGCCCGGTTTGTTCTTTATTTCATCCATACGCTCGCGGGTGGAGCGGACGAAGACCAGGTTATGGACCGCAGGAACAAGCTTGCGCAGGCGGCGCTCTTTCCTCACGACATACTCATAGCGCATGGGTATATAGTTTTCAATGCCCGCTGCATCCAGGTAATCCTTGAAAAAAAGCTCTCGGCTATAGGTGACACGCACTGCATACCAGTGCATTTCTGCATTCTCGTTCACAAAAAAATATGATTGGGGGACACCGGAGTAGCGAAGTACCTCCCGGTCAAGTAATGTAATGCGGTTACTTTAAATAGGCTATATGCATTCATTTTATTTCAAAACCCTCCACCATCTCGGAAGGAAGGCGACGAAATAGTTATATTCAAGCTATCTTGCGATAAGCCGTTATCAACGAAACGTTTATGATGAAAGAAATGTTTTATAACACGTTCCGTTTAATGAACGCAAAGGTAACGTCAAGAAATGAAAGTACAAAATATTCTGATTGATAAAATGATAATCTTTTTTAATGCAGACATCATCACACTATATATCAAAGAATTACGCCTATTAGGTAAGATACACGCGCACACGCGTCATTTCTTATCTTTTTAAAGAAAGGGTGTGTTACATATATAACCATAGGTTCCGGTACCTCACCCTATACATACAGACTACACACACGCTTCACTAGTTCACGGAGAGGGGCACCACAGATTACACAGATTGGCACAGAGGAGCACAGAGAAGAATTCTTCGCTACGTTCTGAGTGACGGATACTCACGGAAACAAAAGGATGATACGCACGGACATACACAAAAGTGATACGCACAGAAACTACAAAAATCCGTGCCAATCCGTGTAATACATAGTGCACAGACTTCTCTTTTTTATTAATTTTGCACCCGATTCGTTAACTTAATATAAAATTAGATTTTCAAATTGTAATTATGAGAACAAAAAAACGCCAATTAGCGTGATGCAAATCAAAGGGAGGGATTACCAAGTGCTGTACACCAAAGAGAGCAAAGAGGTGCAAGTGGCCATCGACCTGCTTTCTATGGTAGAACACAAGTCGTTAACCGTGGAATACAAGGAGCGGAAGGCTTTCCTGACACCCTTCATCCCGCTGCTGATAAATCCCCAAAAGGAACACGGACTGAAGGGTGTAAGCCCCTTCGCCAAGTTGCTGCATCTGCTTGTAAACTTTATGGACGCGGACGGAAGTGGCAATACGCTGAACCCCGATTGTATTGAGGATGAGATATATAAGCTCTTCAATGAGCTATATCCCAAGGAGTAAAACGGACCAAGGAATTCAAATTGTAAAAAAACGGCTATCCCACTGCGGATGGCCGTTTTTGCTTCCTAAGGAAATAAGCGGCATCTTTGCGCCGCCAATAAGGCAAACTTAATACAAGTAGAATGGAAAACATTCCAGTGACCACCTACCGTGGTTTCAGCGCCGTCAGCGGGGAGACAACCTTCACGCAGGACATGGCTGACATAAGAAACGGCAAGCATGCCAAGTTAATCATCAAAATCGCCAGCCTCGTGGCGCAGGGAAAGGTGGAGGAAGCCAACCACGTCAAGAAGCAGCTTCCCTTCAGGACCCTCACGGCCAACTACCGGGAAAGAAGGCTCGCACCGAGCATCACCCGCTACAACCCCGTCATCACGCTCGACATCGACGACCTGGAAGAGAGACAGTTGGAGCAGACCCGGACCCTCATCAACGAAGACCCGCACACCCTGGGCAGTTTCCTCTCCCCCAAAAGGCACGGCTACAAGCTGTTCGTCTTCATGCAGACGGAATACGCCCGGCGTCTGTATGACCGTCTCCGGCAGGGCGAGGTGACCTACGCCACGCTCGAGGAGATACACCTGAAGCTGTACAGCGCCGCCAAAGAGCACTACGAGGCCCTTCTCGGAGTAGAGGTGGACGGAAGCGGAAAGGACATTTCGCGGGGATACTTCATGTCCTTCGACCCGCATGCCTATATCAATGCCGCACTGCTGGAACAGATTTCCCCGTTGCCGGCACGCATCATCCCGCCTGCGAAGAAGGAAAGCGGCAAGAAGAGGACGGCTGCCGAAACGGTACACCCCCTCCCCGCCTCCGTTGCCGCCACGCCGCAGGACGCAAAGCCTTGGGAGAAGCTGATATTCTCCCAAGCCGTGACTGCCGTGAAGCGCACCACCAGGTTCCGGGCAGGCAACCGCGACAACTTCCTCTTCGCCCTGGGCAACAAATGCTACAGCAAGGGCCTGGACGAGCAGACAGCCATCAGACTGGCGAAAAACGAGTTCGGGCAAGAGTATCCCGACGTGGAATCTCCCCTGCACAATGCCTACATCTATACCGACAAAACCAGCGAAGCCGCCACAAAGAAGGAAGAGAAAAAGCCCGTCATCAACCAAGTGATGAGCTTTCTGGAAGAGCACTACGGCATCCGCAGGAACCTCATCCTGGACCGCCTCGAATTCATGCCCTACACCCCGTCGGCAGATGCCGGAAAAGGTTACCGCCCCATGCGCGGAAAGGACTACAACACCATGTTCGTAGACCTGCAGATGGCCGGCATCTCCTGCTACCAGAATTTCCTCAGAGCCGTGATAGACTCCAACTACGCCAAGGAGTTCAACCCCTACACCGACTATCTGTACGCGCTTCCCCCCTGGGACGGGACGGACTACATCGCCCGGCTGGCCGACACCCTGACGACCGAGAACCGGGAGCTATGGCAGAAGGGCTTCAAACGGTGGATAGTGGGCCTGGTGGCCTGCGCACTGAGCGACGAGGACATGAACCAGCTCGTCATCATCCTCTACAGCGAGCAGGGAAAGGGAAAGAGCAGCTGGATTCGGCGCCTGCTGCCGCCCGAGTGGAAAGAGTACTTCTACAACGGCATAATAGACCCGAGCAACAAGGACGATGCCCGCCTGCTCGCCACGCGAATCATCATCAACATGGAGGAGTTCGAAGGCGTGAAGCCCGGCGAGCTGGCAGCATTGAAGCGAATCATCGCGCAGGACAACGTGACGCAGCGCAAGGCCTACGACATCGAAGCCTTCACCCTGCCCCGCCACTGCTCCTTCATCGCGAGCACCAACAACCGGCAGTGCCTGCAGGACATCGGTGGAAACCGGCGTTTCCTCCCCATCACCGTCACCGGCATAGACTACCACACCCCGGTGAACCATCCCGGCATCTACGCCCAGGCGCTCGCCTTGCTGAAAGACGGTTTCAGATACTGGTACGAGGGCGAGGAGATAGAACAGCTGAACAAGCACAACGAACGGCACCGCATGAAAGACCCCGTGGAGGAGAACCTCTTCGTCTTCTTCCGCAAACCGCTGCCCGAGGACCTGCAGGTAAAATGGCTCCCTGCCAGCGTCATACTGACCAAGCTCAGCATATTCGGGAAGGTGCAGGTGAACCCGCACACCCAGCTGGTACTGGTGCAGGCACTGGAAAAGTACGGATTCGGTACACGGACCAACGAGCAGGAGACGACCGAATATGAAGTAGTGGACATCCAGCTATATCAGTAACCGGTATTCGAGGAGAAGAGAGAAGCCCCGTAACATATATTGTTGTGCATGACAACATATATTGTTACGGGGCTTTACATATATTGGCGTTTTCCTTACAAGGCTTCCCTATTTCCGGCCGACATCCTGTCAGGGTTCTCCCAGATACTTCACCAGCACTTTCACTTCCAGCGGAGTGAAGGTGCGCCGGTATTTGTTGTAGCCCACCTTCTCCAGCTCACCCTTCAGCGCCTTGTTGTGGCGTATCCATGCCGCCAGGGTATAGATGGCATTGCTGATGCAGTAAGTCGGGTTGTAGAGCATGGCAAGCTCCTCCTTCGAATAGGCGTGGATGCGGAACGGACGAAGGTCTTCCTCCTCCTCTTCCCTCTTTTCTTTTTCTGTTTTCATTCCTTATGTTATTGGTTGATTATTACACCATAAAGATACTGAATATCAGCGATATGACCAAGCATATACAGACATAAACGGGCATCGGACGAAGAACTTTTCCTGAACAGAAAGGAAACGGGAAAGAGACGGCGTAACCCGAAGAAAGCCATGAGCAGAAAAAGCCGGAGGAGTACTTTTGCAGCACCCCTCTTCCCCCCCCTAAAGGAGAAAGAGAAGAGTATTGCAATACGGGACTTTAATTTCTAATTGTTAATTTTTAATTATTTAATTGTTTATGGGAGTACCATTCAAGAAAATTGCGAGGAAAGATCCTCGAAAGGCAGATGCGGTGGCAAAGTTCTACCCGCAGCTGGTGACACTGGGCGACAATGCGACGCTGGACGACATTGCGTATGTGATGAAAGAGAAGAGTTCGCTGACACTGGGAGACATCCAGAGTGTATTGACCAATTTTGTGGAGGCCATGATAACAACCCTCTACAGCGGCCAGTCGGTGAATATCAAGAACTTCGGCGTATTCAGCCTGTCGGCGCGTACGGCAGGCGTATTGGATGTAAAGGAGTGCACCGCCAAGAACATCAAAGCGGTGAAAATCAATTTCCGGCCTTCCAGCACCGTAAGACCGGACATCGCCGCCACGCGTGCCGGGCAGAAGATTGACTTCTACGACCTGGAAGCTTTGCTGAACAAGGGAGACGGTGAAGGAGGAAGCTCCGGCGGCGGTTCCGGCTCGGGAGACGGAGGCGGTTCGGACGGAGACCAGGGCGAAAATCCGTTGGGATAAGTATGACTGATTTTACTACCGATTCGTATGTTCAACTTTTAAAACGTATATAGCATGAAAAAAAGTATCTGGGATAAAATTCTGAAAGTCGTGATTGCAGTAGCCTCCGCTATCTTAGGAGCATTGGGAGCCAATGCGATGAACGTGAGCATTTAAGTCGCCGGAAAGAAAGGACGGCAGGAAGAGGAAACCCCGAAAAAGGTTTCCTCTTTTTCTTCCCTCTCTATACAGCGCAGGATACGCCAGTCGCAGCTACGCACCCAATAGCGGAAAGCCATGTTCGGACGGAAATGCTCCGAGAAGTCCAGCAGACGTTCCAAATCGAACTCCTCGGAGATGACACCGGCACCGCACAGACATGACTTCAAGAGAATTTATGGAATGAATACGTAAAAAGGATAATTCGGTCGGCATATGATGCCGGAATATCAGACAAATTCCTCGACCATATACATATCACTGACAAAATCGTCAACAATCTGTTCCAGGTTTTCGCAGGCTTCGTCAGGCGTTTCACCGTAGGCGCTGCACAACACATTATTCATAAAATAAGCGTAAAAACCACCGCCGGCTGCCGCCTCTACGGTATAGTCATTTCTGTTCAGTTTCATATTCGGGCCTCCTTTCTTTTTTTACGCTGCAAAAATGAGGGAAAGTTGTTACGAGAAGATGTGAAGGAGGTTACAATAGTATGTAGATTGGTTGGCTTTGATGCAGTGGAAAATAAATGGATTGAATATTAGGAGTTTTCATTTATTCAGTTTACCTTTGATTAAAAATAAAAGCAATGGGTAAAATTAAACCATATAAAGAGCAGGACTCTCCCAAACAAACGGCACAAGAACCGATGATGGCAACTTATCATCAATCAGCCATACCGATGGACGACTTTATCAACAGTATTCCCCGAGATGCTTTGGCTGAAGCCCTTCTATTTGCCTTAGAAGAGAATAAAGCAGGACACTGTATATCAAACTCCCAAATAGAGAGTATGATAAATGAACGCATGGGATGGAAATAGTCTGGTCTAAGTTGGCTTATGAGCACTTTTTAGAGATACTTATTTATGTAGAGAATAATTTTGGCATGTTGACGGCACAGAAAACACGTCAAAAGATACAAGACAAAGTAAATCTTTTAGCAAAACATCCGTATATAGGAATTATAGACAGTGATTTTTCTACTCTATTTAACAACATTACTGTCCGTCATTTAAAACTTTCCCCTAACGTGATATATTATTGATTGATGAGAATAGGATTGTCATTGCAGCAATGCTTCATTCAAAACAATCTCCGGAAACTGTACGCAAAACAATCTCAGAATTTCTGAAGCAATATAAATAGCTGTTCATCAATTCATGATGAGAGATAACTCTATAAATTTAAAACCGAGAGGACGTATCAAGATATACAATCACCCCGGATTACGCGGATTGACACAGATAAAAGTTTCTGATTATCAGAACTCCTAAAATCATCTGTGTTAATCCGCGTAATCCGGGGTGGGTATTATTAATAGGAACGTGCGAAAATCACGCGGCAGGCAGAAGGCTTGCCGGTAACCATACACTTGCCCGGTTCCTTGTCACCCGGAACAAATGAATCGAAAGGAATGCAACGGATGGTTGCTTTGGTCTCTTCCTTGATTTTCTCTTCGGTTTCGGTAGTCCCGTCCCAATGAGCCAGAATGAAGCCGCCTTCTTCAATCTTTTCCTTGAATTCCTCGTAGCTGTCCACGCTGGTGATGCGGCTGTTGCGGTAATCGAGCGCTTTCTTGTAGACATTTGCCTGAATGTCCTCGAGCAAATCCTTCACGTACTCTTCGATACCCTCGCAGGAACGCGTCTCCTTCTCCAGTGTATCGCGACGCATGATTTCCATTGTATTGTTCTCCAAGTCGCGGCCACCCATCACCAGACGAACGGGAACACCCTTCACCTCATAGTCGGCAAACTTGAAGCCCGGACGTTTGTTGTCGGCATTGTCGTACTTCACGGAAATACCCATTGACTTCAGCTTGGCAACAATGCCTGCCACTTTCTCGTCAATCTTAGCCAGCATCTCCGCATTCTTGTAGATAGGTACGATGACTACTTGTATCGGAGCCAGGTGCGGAGGAAGTACCAGACCGTTGTCATCGGAATGCGTCATGATAAGCGCTCCCATCAGACGGGTGGAAACACCCCAGGAAGTAGCCCAAACATACTCCAGCTTGTTCTCCTTATTGACGAACTGCACATCGAACGCCTTGGCGAAGTTCTGTCCCAAGAAGTGGGAAGTACCGCTCTGCAAAGCCTTTCCGTCCTGCATCATCGCTTCGATGGTGTAGGTGTTGAGGGCACCGGCAAAACGCTCGTTGGCAGACTTCACGCCCTTTACCACGGGCACCGCCATGTATTTTTCGGCAAACTCGGCATATACATTCAGCATCTTTACCGCTTCCTCTTCGGCTTCCTCGCGGGTGGCATGTGCCGTGTGTCCTTCCTGCCAGAGGAATTCGGCGGTACGGAGGAACAGACGGGTACGCATTTCCCAACGGAACACGTTTGCCCACTGGTTGCACAAGATAGGCAGGTCGCGGTATGAATTAATCCAGTTCTTGTAGGTGTTCCAGATGATGGTTTCGGAAGTGGGGCGGATAATCAGCTCTTCTTCCAGTTTTGCAGCAGGGTCCACCACCACACCGCCGCCATTCGGATCGTTCTTCAAACGATAGTGCGTCACGACGGCACACTCTTTGGCAAAGCCTTCCACATGTTCCGCTTCACGGCTGAGGAATGATTTCGGAATAAGCAAGGGGAAATAAGCGTTGACGTGTCCCGTTTCCTTGAACATATCGTCCAACTGACGTTGCATCTTCTCCCAGATAGCGTATCCGTAGGGCTTGATCACCATACAGCCGCGTACAGCCGATTGTTCTGCCAAATCGGCTTTTACCACCAACTCGTTGTACCACTGAGAATAGTTCTCACTACGTTTGGTAAGGTCTTTCAATTCTACTGCCATTCTATTTCGTTTTTTAAAGTTTTCGTTGATTTCTCTAAACAGTCGGCAAAAGTACAAATTTTAAAGGAAATTTATTTGAAAAACAAATAGTATTTTTAATAGAACCGAAAACACACTAATCTACATATTCTATTTTAATCACAATCTTCCTGCTTTTAACAAGTTCCCCCTTTCCCCGAACAGAAGGCTGGTGAATGTCCGAAGGGAAAAACAAGAAGAAACTGCCGGCATCGGCAGAGTAGTGTTTTATCCGGGAAGAGGTATAAAAAGCAACATCCTTTTTTGAATTATACGCCTGACGTACTTCGATGTCACTTGCCAGCCCCATCTTTTCATTTCCCCAGAGTACATACTGAAGGTCGACAAAACGGAGGTGACTTTCAATATTCCCTTTCTCCACCTCTTTGGGAATGTATTCACTGACCGTAGCCCAGCATTTCCCCTCCAGAATGACATGGTTGCCAATGGACAGCGCTTCCAAATCATGTTCGGCAAGAAAGCGGAATGCAGCATCCCAGACATCCTTGTTCTTATGATATTGGCAGGCAAATTCAACAGCATTGACTGATTTATGGGGAGAGACAGTCCAGCCATTGGACCAAACGGCACTTTTCATCCATTTCTTCGCATTTCCGGAAGTCCACTCCGGACTTGTCTGTGCTGATAAATACATACAAAAGAGTATTAATGAATAAATAATTGATATACGCTTCATATTTTTTATTTTATCGTGAATTGAAACTGGTCATAAGATTCCGTACGCCATGCCTTGTCCTTGGTTTGAGGAGAAAAGCCGAAAAGCGGAGAATAGGTCCTGACCTGCACCGTATGTCCGTCGGGCAGGAATTCGAGCAGACGCAGCCAGCCGTCTCCCCCGTTTCCACTCATGCCGCCACCCAACGCCTGGCAGTTGAACATCATCTGGTGCACATCGTGTCCGGCTGCATTCTTGTCGGTACGGAATCCCGTGGTATAGTCCAACCGTTCATTCGGAGTGGCATAGTGTCCGCACAGCACAAGACGGATGTTGGCAGAAGGTTGCACCAGCTTCTGCCAGATGCCTTCGCCCGTATTGGACGGGGTTATCTTATAGCCTTCTTTGGTGATGCGCTTGCTGTCGAAGCCGGTAAGATAGGAATGGGTGATGAGAATCACTGTGTGGTCTTTGAAGCGTGGGGCAGCCACCAGTTCCCTTGCCCATGACAAGACCTCATCACGTGGGGCAAATTCAACGGCAATAATCAAAATCCTCCCCCAATGCTCGTCCGTTATCTCCATTGCGGCATTTTCCAGCGTAGGCAGGCCGTTTCTATTATTGGTTGCAGCCACGATGGTCTTTTTCCATTGGCTGTTGCGCTCTATCGGGAAATATTCCGGGAAACGGGTCATCGAGTTCTCCGAACGGGTGTAGCCGTAATCATGGTTTCCGGTAGAAATGAGATAAGGGACCTTGTTGTCCAACCGCCCGAAAGCCCGCGACACAAATGTCCACTGCTCCCGGCTCGTAAGATTCCCGAAACGCGGGAAGGGAGGTAGAATACATTCATTCTGGTCTACCAAGTCGCCCGTACAAAGCACCGCCTTTACACGGAGGGAGTCTATATGATGAGCGGTCCACGCCGTCATCAGCTCAAAAACCGGCTGGTTATAGTCATACTTCACGTAGTTTTGCGGGTCGCCCAGCAGGACGATGGAAAAAGAATTAGGATTGCACAAATGCTGCTGGTTGGTATTGACTTGTGCCCGGAGCTGGAGGAATGCCAGCAGGCATCCCAAACAAAGAATGATTCTGTTTTTCATGGTTGCGTACTGAATTGATAAATACATGTCTGTTTATAAAGGTCTCCTTCACGTAATACGATGGAGGGGAAATGCGGATTGTTCGGTGTATCGGGAAAGCACTGGGTTTCAAAGCAGACGGCGCTACGACGCGGATACACAGTGCCATGCATGCCCGTGAAGCCCGGCAAATAATTGCCGGTGTACATGATAAGCCCCGGCTCTGTGGTATAGATATCCATTCTGCGCCCACTGGACGGACTGATGCAGGTGGCGGCGAAAGAGAGCTCATGCAGCGCAGGTTTCTTCAAGACAAAACAGTGGTCATAACCGTGGCCGTTGAGCAGCTGCAAGTCTTTCCGGTTGATGCGTTCGCCTATGGAATGGTAGTCGCGGAAATCAAAAGGCGTATCGCCCACTGCCCTGACTTCACCGGTATTGTTCGTATTCATGTCGATAGGCAGGTAGAAATCCGCGTTTATCCTCACCAGATGGTCTTCAATGGAAGTAGTGGGAGTTCCCATGCCCGCCAGGTTAAAATAGGCATGATTGGTGGGACAGAACAAGGTGTCGCGGTCTGTCTCCGCCTCATAATCTATACGGAACCCATTGTCGTCCGTCAAGGTATACATCATCCTTACCGTAACATTGCCCGGAAAACCGGCTTCTCCATCGGCATGGAAATGCCGGAGGAGAAGTTGGTTTTCACACGGTTGCTGTGCTTCCCACACCACCGTGTGAAAACCGTTATCACCACTGTGCAGAGTATTAGAAACAGAGTTAAGCTGTAAGTGATAATCTTTTTCTCCTACACGGAAAGCGCCGTGCAATATGCGTCCGGCTACGGGGCCTATAGTAGCTCCTATATAATAGTCCTTGCTTTGCCTGCGGGCCTCTTCCAGCGTATCGAAGCCTATGACGACATTTTCAAACTTACCATGACTATCAGGAGCCATGATGGATAAGACGATGGCCCCGTAGTTCGTGACGCACATCTCCATACCGCTGCCATTGCGCAGTATATAAAGGCCGGTATCCTTTCCGTTGATTACGGACCGGAAATTATCAGGATTCAATCCCGTCAGGTTGGTCTTATCTTTCATACTTTCTAAACTTCGGGATATTCGTTGCACAACAGATGTTCGGCCGGAACATCCTCTTCTATCTGCGGGAAACGCCCCTTGGGGGTGAGGAAACGGTTGTCTCTCATGTCATCGTTCACTGTAGAGACTTCGCCTACCAGACAATGGTCGTCCTCGGCCCAGAAAGTATGGTAGAGATAAGGCTCATAACAAATGCTTTGTCCGGGAGCAAGACGCACCGTTTCTCCGGGAGCTACCCGTGTACTGACTCCGTCGATGGAAACGACAAGCGGTTCTTCAGTCAGCATTTCAGTTTCCTTGTCGGCCTTCCACAGACGCATGCAGAGGATTCCTCCACCCCGGTTGATGATGTCTTCCGTTTTCAGCCAATGGAAATGGGTGGGAGTCACTTGTCCGCAGCGGACAAACATAATCTTTTCACAATAGGGTTTGTCTTTCTTCTGCAGACTTCCATTACGGAGGGTTACCAGCGTCAGGCCGATTTTCAGGAAATCGCCCCAGCCGAAGTCGGTCAGGTCCCAGCCCATGGCTCTTTCCCGGATGTCATTACATTCCGGTCCTTTGGTCTTCCAGTCGTCCGGAGTCCAGTCCGCCCATGGAGGCAGCATGAAGTGGTACTTTGTCATAAATGCTTTGGCTTCGCGGATATATCGATTGATTTCACTGCGTTTCATATTTGTCTATTTTTTAAGGTGTTATACTTTTATTTCTTCAATAATTCTTTCAGCGGGATAGCCTGGA
The DNA here is from genome assembly GCF_003603395.1 of Bacteroides sp. AM44-19. Classification (NCBI taxonomy): domain Bacteria; kingdom Pseudomonadati; phylum Bacteroidota; class Bacteroidia; order Bacteroidales; family Bacteroidaceae; genus Bacteroides; species Bacteroides sp. AM44-19. Next base: position 127,442 of record NZ_QTNB01000001.1, read on the forward strand.
ACTGAATGTCGGCTTGGCTCCCCTCATAAAAGATACCTATGGTATGCTCGTCAATGGAAGTCATGCAAGAGTACCCCGCCCCCCTACCTTCATCCAGCAACGTCCAATACTCCTCGGGCCAAGTTTGCCCGTCATCGAAACTCACCTTAATGGTAATGTTGTTACGGCGCTCTTTTGAATTAGGATTGGCAAAGAGTAATACATGACGTTCTTCTCCGTCTTCAATATAATCATGGCGCAGCAAGGATGCCTGGCAAGCCGGTTCAATGAGAGCTCTGCGCGACGTGGGATGTTCCGTCCACGTTTTTCCCAAATCGGCAGTGACGGCAATGGCCCGCCCATTACCTTCCTGACGTCCCCGGTTGCTGCGCTCACGCATGTTCAACATCAAGGAATGGTCTGAAAGTTCTACCACCTGACATTCGTTGGTATTGTAGTAGGCCGGTTCGCCTACGGTCCAGTTTTCGCCCTTGTCTTTACTCCACATGATTGTAGAGAACTGAAGCCCGTCTTCGTTCCGCCCCTCTACCGGAAATACCAATGTACCGTCTTCCATTGTGATGCCACGACCCGGTCCGGGAGCAAGCAGCCACCATTTTTCCTTTTTTACTTGGCGGGTAATGTTACGCGGCTCACTCCAGGTAAGTCCGTCGTCGGTACTCTTACTAATTAGGAATTGAGAACTTTGTTTGACACCATATCCCGGCTGAGAACCGTGCGCACGCCACTGATGGTTCCATACGGTCGAGGTATCGGTAAGATTCTCTATCCATTTGCCCGTCTTGGGGTCCAAGACTCCGTGCATCCATAACCCTATGACATAGAGGTCTCCGGTGAAATCATCCGACAAGATGCAACCATCACTCACTCCATTATATTTCTGAGGTAGCCCGCCCCATTCTTTCATATCCAGAACAGTCTGCATGGGTTGCCAAGTCCGCCCTCCATCTTCACTGCGATTGATGGCAATATCAATGTCGCCCTGCAAATCGTCATCTCTTTCATTGCGTGCATCATACAAGGCCAGCAAGGTACCTTTCGTCGAAGTTACCAATCCGGGAATGCGGGAAGTGTGTACCCCGTCCTGACCCGGCTGCCGCAGGGCCACTCCTATACGGAGCGGCTTTACTGCGGGCAACTGGCGGATGCCCACCAGCCCCAAGTCTGTCTGAACACTGCTGCATGAGATTTCAATCTTGCTTGTAGCCTGCGCCGCATCATCCCTCAGTCGGAGTGTCACCCAGCATGTCAGTGTATCTTCCTCTATCTGCCGGCCTACCTTAAAACTCAATTGTTTGTTCACCGTTTTGGCACTTGCACAAACCTGCCCACAATTCTCATCCAAGAACAGCGAAGCGGAAACGACATCACCGGAACGGACAGTTCCATCCAAAGTGAAATTTATCTTTTCCAACTGATATGCCACGCCGCTGTTCCTAATCAGACGCAGACACAATACCGGATTATGCTCCTTCAATGTCAACACCGGATATACCGGTTGCCGAATCTCCACCGTTATCTTATCCGTATAATTTTGGCATGCCATGATGCCCCAAGCAGACAAGACCAGTAAAAGTATAGTCTTATATCTCATATCATCCCAATATTTATTTGTAACCTTCCGTTTGTGTTATATTCGGATTAGTATTGAGACAAGCAGGAGCAATAGGCCACAAGGTAACATTCTTCTCCCCTTCACGCCCCTTCAAGGTCTCAATAAGCTCGAATTCCTTATTAAAGCGAAGGTATGCCCACCATGCTTTTGATTCTGCGACAAACTCTTTCAGTATTTCGCTGATAATGGCATTGTCTATGGCATCCTGAGTCCTTGCCGTGTAGTAGTTGTCTACCCCATAAGCACGCTTGGCCACTACATTCAGATTCTGCAAAGCGGCATCCGTATTTCCCAAGGCGTTTTCCACTTCAGCTTTCAAAAGATAGGCTTCGGCCAAACGATAGACGGGGACATCACTGTCAAAACTACGCGTATCATTGGCAAAGGAGCCTTTGAACTTCACAACCATCCTTTTAATCTGTACTTCTTCCGTCAGGAACTTATCCTCGAATACCCGTACTGAAACATCCGTACGCGTGTCACGTGCATCCTCAGCCAGGAAATCGCAATAGGCTTGCGTGGGCACAACATACTGGGCATGGGAACCGGCAGGAACCTCATCCTCGGTATATCCGGCTTCCCTCAGCCGGGTTCTGTCACCGTTAGGTGCCAGATAATAGGCGAAAAAGTTGGGGGATGTTCCCGGAGTCACATTTTCATTGACGATATAGGGCAATGTCCAGATAAGCTCAGAATTGGCTTCGTTGTTTAAATTGAAAATATCGGCAAACGTGGGAAGAAGCGCATATCCGGCTTTCAATACCGCATCAACAGAAGACTGCGCCGTACTCAGAGCCGCATTCCCTCCTCCCAGACGCTTTGCCTTCCATAAGTAATATTCAGTACGCAACATGTTGATGGCTGCCGGAGATGCCTTATGGAGAAGCTTGGAAGAAGCGGGCATCAACCTTAAAGCTTCTTCTATATCGGTTTCGACCTGAGCATATACTTCAGAGGCCGCCGTACGGCTGGGATACATGTCCTCCTGCTTTTCTGACTCAAAGCCGGAAGTCAGTAACGGACAGTCACCGAATACCCGCACCAGCGTAAAGTAGCAATATGCCCGTAGGAAATAGGCATTGGCCATCACTTCACTGCGTGTAGCTTCATTGGTGAAAGAGATTTCCGGAGTATGCTTCAGAATCAAATTTGCACTATTAATGGTAGTATATATGCTACTCCAATTTGTACCTGCATCACCGCTCAGCAATACGTTTGTACCCACTCTATTAAAAAACGCATCATTTACCGCCCCACTCTCATACCAGTTTGAGCGCAGCTCTCCATAGATATTGAGCAAATCGGAAAAGGCGGAACGGAATTGGGTATATGCTCCATTTACCGCACTCGTAGCATCGCTCTCCTCTGTCCACATGGACAAGCTGGTGAACTGGCTGGGCTGTATCACATTCAGGTCTCCATGACATGATGTAAAAAACGAGACCCCACTTATAAGAAGAATGCCGGATAATATTTTTATTTTCATAATTCTTATTTTTCGTATTAAACTTCTTTTATCACAAAGTAACTTTACATCCGATAGAGAACTTACGGATAGGCGGATAGGTATTGAAACTGCCGGAATAAGTGCTTGATGCACCTACTTCGGGCGAAAGGCCTATTACTTCCGTAAAATAATGCAGATTGTTTCCGGCCAGGGTCAATACCAGCCCTTTCAGACCAATCTTTGCCAGCAATGCCTGAGGCAGAGCATATTGCAGAGAGATTTCACGGATACAGAGATAATCTGCTTTCTGGGTGAAAACATCGGAGTTGTCCCGGAAATTCTTATTCAACTCATCGGAGTCATTGCCTGAGAAACGGGCATACTTGGCCTTACTCGGGTCATCCCCCACATTCCAGCATTTTAGGATTTCAGCAGGCAGGCTGGTGTTTCCATTCATGAAATTACACATCTGGCGTTGAAGATAACCATTGGAAATGGAGTGCCCCAAAGCAAAATCAAGATAGACATTCAAAGTGAAGCCCTTGTAAGTGAAAGTATTGTTCAAACCTCCGGTGGTATGGGGAATCGTATTTCCCAGCAGGAACATATCATTGCTGTTGATGATATCGTCTCCGTTCAGGTCTTTCCACTCATAGTCTCCGATAGTCTTTTTTCCGACACCCAGTTTCTGTTTCGTGGTCCAGTCCCAACCTTTGGATGAGGTGTCATAACGGGCATTGGCAGCCTGCTCGGGAGTTGTAATGATAAAGTCTTTCTTATATCCATAGAAACGCCCCAACGGTTCACCCTCGGCAACACCTCCGAATTCTTTGGTCGTGCCATCCTGCATTTTTACAGAGTATCCTCCCTGGCGGTTCTTGTCCCGTCCGTTTTCGGGCAGTTTAAGCACCTTGTTCTTTACGTAAGTAATGGTGAATTTAGATTCCCACGTGAAATCCTTCTTGACAATGTTACGTGTTGTTATTTCAGCATCGAAACCACGGAAACGTACTTTTCCAAGATTGGTAAGGATGGAACCGTATCCCGACGTATTGGGCAATACTTTGGAAGTAATCAGGTTATCCGTAATCTTATTAAAGTAATCGATACCCAGAATGATGCGGTTCTTGAACAAGCCTAAATCAAAACCTAAATCCAATTGTGTGGAAGTCTCCCATTCAAGAGCCTTGTTAGGCATGGCCGAAGAAACGGTCGCAGCACTTTGATCGTAACTGGTGGTAATGGCATACAATCCTAATGCATCGTAATAGCCGATGGAGTTGTTACCGGTCTGCCCATAACTGCCACGCCACTTCAAATTACTTATAAAACCGATATTCTGCATAAAAGGCTCATCACTCATAACCCATCCGACAGACAATCCGGGGAAGAATCCCCATTGGTTGCCTTTGGCAAAACGGGAAGAGCCGTCCTCACGGAAAGTAGCAGTCAACATATATCTTTTCAGATAATCATAGTTCAATCGGCCGAAATAACCGATATTCACATCTTCCTGCTTGGTCGACGTTGCATCGGAATAAACAGAACCTCCGTTCAATGTCGGTATCTTGTCGGAGCTGTGTCCGGTAGTGGCAGCATACACATACTTGTACAAATATTGCTGATAGGAATATCCTACCATCGCACTGATGCTGTGTTTATCGGCAAACGTTCTTGTATAGCTGGTGTAGAATTCCAGTTTCTTCCGTTGCTCATCCGTCATGTTGGTAGTCGCCTTCCGCGTTCCATTCATCGGGTTGGCACGCATGAATGTATCTCCATGGCTGTTTTGCGTAAACAAAGAAGCGGTGCCCACAGCATGCCATCCTTTCAAAACTTCCCAATCAAGAGAGCCGACTAACCCCAAACGGTTGGTACGCTGATTGTTATCATTAAAATACGAGTAGAAGCTCGGATTCGGAGACGAAGAGTTTGGACCTGGCGTCGGGGTTCCGTACCATTCATTGTCAGACACCCAATATTTACGTTGAACAGCCGGGGTCATCAGTCCACGGGAAATCACCTGATACTGACTGGCATACTCTTCGCTATTCGTCTGGCTGTAATCTATGTTGCTACTGAAAGTCAGGTTCTCTCTGATTTTGGCAGTTACATTAGTACGGGCATTGAAACGGTCGAATGCCGTGCCTACACCTACACCGGAATCTTTCATATAGCCAATACTGCCCACATAGCTCAATTTCTCCGTACCTCCTTCTATCCCCACATAATAATTTTGCCAAAGAGCATTCTTGAAACAAGTACTGGCCCAATCATTATCTTCAAAAATCAAAGTCTTACTGGGATCCAACGGATCAGCCACAGACTTCCATCCTGCCGGAATGCTCTCTCCATCCCTCAGGTAACGGGTAGAAAACTTGGAAGCATCCGTATTGCCGGAACTATAAGCATATCCGTCAAGGTATAACTTTTCCGGACTGGGTCCGGAAGCCCAACGATCGCGCATGATAGTAACAGCTTGGGTAGCATCCAGATACTCAATCATCCGCTCCACATTCTCGTTTGCAAAGGAAGCCTCAAACGTCACTCGAGGAGCACCGCTTTTTCCTTTTCTTGTCGTAATCAGGACAACTCCATTCGATGCACGCGAACCATAAATAGCAGAAGAAGCGGCATCCTTCAAGACTTCGATAGATTCGATGTCATTGGGATTGATACCCGCTGTACTGCGCTCTACGCCATCAACTAATATAAGAGGAGAATTACTCTGACTGATAGATGAACCACCACGAATCAAGAACGTAGCCTCTGCACCCGGAGTATTGTTCTCATTGTACACGCGTACACCCGCAATTTTACCCTTCAGCCCTTCTCCCACAGTATTGATAGGAGTTGCCTTCAATGTTTCTCCATCCACCTTGCTGATGGCGGATGTTACGGTACGCTTGGATTGGGTACCATAACCTACAACCACCACTTCATCCAGCCCCATGGTGGTCGGTTCCATCCGGATGTTAAGAATCTTTTGATTAGTAATCAGGATTTGCTGTTCATCATAGCCCACATAGGAAAATACAAGAGTTTCCCCCTTGCTTACTTTCAGCTGGAAAGCGCCATTCATATCCGTAATAACTCCTCGAGTCGTACCCTTCACAGCGATGGAAACTCCTGGAAGAGTTTCACCAGTATTGTCCACTACTACACCTGATAGGTTAAATTCTTGTGCCCAAAGCAAAAATGGGCAAAATAGTAGAAAAGTTATGAGGTGAAAATGAAATATTTTTCTCATCTTTGTTACGATTTTAATAATAAATTGTTTCAGTAATTTATTTAAGGGGAAACGGGAAGTGCCAATACTCGTTTCCCCTCCCTTTTCGGGGGTCAAACTTAAGTTGGCCAATGAGTTTTTTCATTGGATGTATTGTTGCAATATCTCCATAGGCAATCGTTTTTAGTTAATTAATGTATTTGAAGAATTCCGTATTTTTCAATTCGTTTCTTGTCTCCTCCAGCTCTTCTTCAGAACAAGGAGCTATCGGCAATCGACATGGTCCACAGTCTATTCCTGCCAGTTTCATGAATATCTTACCAGCTCTGACTCCTCCCCCATGCTTTATCAGCACATCAATGATTTCAACAGATTTCCATTGCATTTCACGGGCTGTTTCAAGGTCTCCCTTTTCCATGGCTTCCATCACAGCTTTGTATATACCCGGAACATAGTTGTAGGTACTGCCTACGGCAGCCTTAGCTCCAACCGACAATCCGGTAATCAGTATCTCATCAAAACCGTGCAAGACTTCGAACGCCCCACCGTCCGCATGAATGCACTGCTGCATCTCCATCAGGTTGTTATGAGTAAACTTGACTCCCACCAGATTGGGAATTTGCTTCTTGCCCTCTATAAGGAACTTGTGTACCGGCAAGGAAACCCCGGTTATGGACGGCATGTTATAGTAATAAAACGGCAAGCGGGAAGCCGATGCAGCTATCGGCTTGAAAAAACCTATCAGCTCATCTACAGAACCGGGCTTGAAAAAGCAGGGCGCCATGGCTGCTATCATATCAGCTCCAATAGCTTGCGCATGGGCTGCCAGCTCGGCACACTGAACCTGCGACATGCCACCTACATGCACTATCACTTTCAGTTTTCCCTTGGCTGCCTCCATCCATTTTTCCGCAACAGCCTTTCGTTCTTCAGTTGTCAGAGAAACGGATTCTCCCGTCGTGCCACAAATAAACACTCCCGTCACACATTTCTTTTGCATCAGAAACTCTGCATACGGCCCGATCACCTGCAAATTTAAGGAACCATCTTCGTGCATTGGCGTAAATGGTGCAGCGATTAATCCTGTTAAAAGTCGTTTGTTCATAAATAAAATTATATTATAATTAATGATAGGTTCAAACCTATTTTTTCTTAAAGAACAAGCTTGCCAGATAACCTATGACAAAACATGAGATAAAGCCGGATGCCGTGTACAAAAGCAAATGGAACGTCTGGAATCTGGCAACAAACAATTGTACGATGATACTTGCGACTATACCAATGATTGCTCCTCCGGAATTGGCGCGTTTGGTAAGCATGCCCAACATGAACAGTCCTCCCATACTGCCCAATATGAGCCCGAGTATCTTGTTAAATTCGTCCCACAATGAAGCGATATTCCATGTTGCCATAAGAAAAGCAAAAGATAGACTAATGATTCCTATCACACAAGTTGCCATACGTGCCGCATGCAATTCATTGCCACCCTCTCCCTTATGAAAGAAACGTGAATAAATGTCTACTATATAAGCTGTGGCTGCCGAATTCATACTGCCGCTCAAAGTGGACATTGCCGCTGCGAAGATGCCCGAAATAAGCAGCCCTACAATACCGACCGGCAATTGGGTAAAAATATACCACGGAAAAATGGCATCGCCGTTAGGAATACTGATACTCAGATTCTCAGGATACACTTTGTAATAGGCATAAAGCGCAGTGCCTATAAAGAAGAAAATCAGTGTGGCGGGAACAGTCAATATCGCATTGGTCCATACACTCTTCCGTGCCTCTTTCATCGAAGAGGTAGTGAGATAGCGCTGCACCATACTTTGGTCCGTCCCATAGGTGGTAAGATGGGTAAAACATGCGGCAATAATGACGGTCCACATCGTAGCATCCTTCAAGTCAAAGTTCGTCGCTCCCAAATCGAACTTACCGTTTGCCACGGCAATATCAATCGTTTCACCCAATCCGCCGGGAAGAGAACACGAGATGTATATCACTGCAAATATCGCTCCTCCCAACAGTATAATTACTTGAATGGCATCTGTCCATACAACCGCCTCTATTCCCCCTATCATTGTATATAGAATACTACAGACTCCCATAATACCGATACATAGGAATATATCCAATCCAGTCACCACATTCAAAGCAATGGAGGGCAGAAAAAGCACAACGCCCATACGCCCTACCTGGAAAATAATAAAGGCCAGACTGCAAATAACCCGGATAAAGACATTGAAACGTATCTCCAGATATTCATAGGCAGTCGTTATATTCAATCTCCGGAAAAAAGGAATAAAGACATAAACAATGACGGGGGCAACAAACACAATACCGGTATTGAACAACACATAACTCCAGTTAGTGGCATATGCCTTGGAGGGTATAGCCATGAAGGTGATGGCACTCAACGCGGTTCCGAAAAGACTCAGCCCGGCAGCCCACCACGGAATGCGTCCTCCACCCTTGAAATAGTCATTCGTACTTTTCTGGCGCCGTGAAAAGTAAATTCCAATTCCGGCCAATACGGCAAAATAACCGATAATCACAAGGATATTGACAAGTCCCAACCCCTTTTCCAAAGGAACAATATCCCCTTGAAGGCTGTACAGTCTATTCGTTCCGGAACTGGCATTGCTACCGAGTATAACGAAGGAACGGTTTCTTTGCAAGACTTGCATGGTGTCATAGGTACCTGGAATACATTCAGACTTGACAAGAGTCTGCGTAATTGTATGGTATTTCCATAAAGCATTCTCTTTTTTAAGATGCTGTGTATCTTCCGGCTCTTTCTGAAAAAGAAGTATATGGTTGGCTCCGCTGGCGACAGCAGCACATATTCCTTTCGGAAAATCCGAACCTAATGAACTCCATTTACCCAATTGGGGGTTATAGACATATCCATCAGTCAAGCAAGAAGACAACCCTTCTTCCGTTTCCGTCTGTCCACCCAATAAATACAGACAAGGGGAAACGCCGTTGTTCTGTACCACGAGAATTGCATCTTCCCGGACGCATCCCGGATAGCCCGGTAGTTCTTTCCATCCTCTGGACTTGTTCGACAAGTCCAGCACAAAAAAAGAATCCGATAACCTGGACGGACTTACCGACTTCCTGCCTCCAAACAAATATACCTTATTGTCCAGTAGTGCTCCTGCCGCGTTAGACAACGGAAAAGGAAGTGGCGGCCAATCTTCCGAAACATTCAGTTTGCCCTGCTGCATTGTGACAAAAAATACATCTTCGTAGCATTGGGAAGAATCACGCCCTCCAATACACAAGATACCGTCAGAGAGTGTTATGGAAGCGCCATAAGCCAACGGCTTGGACAACACATCTTCATACAAAGCGAATCCGGCATTTTCAGAAAGGCATACCGCATTTCTTCCCCATCGGCTATAATCGTCGGAAGTGCCGCCTGCCAATACAATTTGTCCGCCAAGTACTCCGGAAAAGAGCCCCAAAGTGTTGTGGTCCTCATTAAAAACACTCTCGTTGCCCCACTTTATCTGCTCAGAATGAGAAGCATCTGCAGCTCTTAGGCTTTGCCCCCAAAACAAACAAAGGCATACCAATGCAACACAATTATTTACAATCCGTGTCATTTGTCATATTTTTATTGTGATTGACCCTTATTCTGTTCTCCTAACACTGCCCTATCATAAATCAGCTTCTTATAGACATAAAAGTGTTGCTCGATAGCATTTCTGTAGCCCATTTCATCCTTATTCTTGATAAAGTTCAATAAATCGGTGTGAGTTACAATCTTTCCCTTTTTCTCCAATTCTATATTTATGGCTTCCACCCGTTCCCTCAAATTGGTTTTTACAAAGTTCATAACCGGATGAATGATGCTTTGGAACTGTACAATCGTCTTATTCCCCGTTATTTCGTATAGTTTTGAATGGAAAGTATATTCGCTGAGATTGGCATATTCGTTGTTCCCCAATGCAACGCCTGCATTAACAATCTCTTCCAGTTCCATAATATCCTGCTCTTTAATATTATGAAATATGTCACTACTGATTCCTATCTCCAAGGCAACCCTAAATCCCAAAAGATCGAGAAGTGATTCCTGGCTCATAATACGGGGATCAACCACTCTCTTCATTCCCCCTAAGATGAAAGGCTCAGTTAATATCATTCCACGACGTGTACGGCTTTCAATCATTCCCATCATTTTCAGACGGCTAAGAGCTTCCCGAAGAACACTACGAGCTACCCCCAACGCTGACGACAACTCAATTTCGTTAGGGATAGAATCACCCACTTTCAAGTCCTGACTTCTGAAATAATTCAATAACTTGTCTTCCACTTGGTCTACCAAAGTAATCGACTGCCCATCAATTTTTAAGTTTTCCATATATTAAATCGTGTTATTATTAGTCCTATTAGTATTATTTGTCAGACAAATAAATGGATAATTTTTAATAAAAGCAACATATAAAGAATATATTATCACTTCTTTTATATTTATTAACTTTTAAAGTGTTGCATTTTTGCAAATTTACTATTCACGATGTAATATATATTTCGGCTATATTACATATGCGAACAAACAATAAGAAAAACAGAAAAAGGGGAAAAACAATATAAGTGCAGCTTAAAAAATAGTTTAGAAGAATTATTAATACCTGAGAATGAATGTTCTTAAAAAAGAAAAAGACTGAATAACTAAGTATTCAGCCTTTTATAAAGAGCGGCAAGCGAGACTCGAACTCGTGACCCTCAGCTTGGGAAGCTGATGCTCTACCAACTGAGCTACTGCCGCATAAACATTTCCAAGGTCATGCCTTAAAAACGGTGGCAAAGTTAATAAATTCCTTCCTAAAAAAACAAACGTTTCGTCAAATATTTCCTATTTTTGCTCGGGAAAACAAAGATATTCTTTCAAAATACAGACTAAATACCAATGAAACGAATCATACTCATCACCGGAGGAGCACGTTCCGGCAAAAGCACCTATGCGGAAAAGCTGGCACTCGAGCTCTCTCCCACTCCCGTTTATCTTGCCACAGCACGCATTTGGGACGAAGAATTCCGCCAGAGGGTAATCCGACATCAGGAACGCCGGGGACCGGAATGGACAAACATCGAAGAGCAGAAAGAACTCAGCCGCCACCGGCTGGAGGGACGGGTTGTCCTGATAGACTGCATCACCCTGTGGTGTACCAATTTCTTCTTCGACCTCGAGTCTGATACCGACCGGGCACTTGCCGCAGTAAAGGCAGAGTTCGACCGCTTCACGGCACAAGACGCAACCTTCATCTTTGTAACCAATGAAATAGGTATGGGAGGAACTTCCGAGAACGAACTGCAACGAAAGTTCACGGACATGCAAGGCTGGATGAACCAATATGTAGCCGCCCGTGCCGACGAAGTGATACTGATGGTATCCGGCATCCCACTTACCGTAAAAAACACTCATTCATAAAACAACAAACAATTAAAATTCAACAGACTGATGAAAACATTTCATATCACCCGTCCGGACGAGTCAATCCGTCCCGCATTGATTGACAAAATCAACAACCTGACCAAACCCAAAGGCTCATTGGGCATTTTAGAAGAACTGGCACTCCAAATCGGACTCATACAACAGACATTATCCCCCACCTTGAAACATCCGCAAAACATTATCTTCGCCGCCGACCACGGCATTGTAGAAGAAGGTGTCAGTCTGTCTCCAAAGGAAATCACCTGGCAGCAAATCAGCAACTTCCTTCATGGAGGGGCAGGTGTCAATTTTCTCTGCCGGCAGCACGGCTTTACCCTGAAAATAGTAGATGCAGGAGTAGACTACGACCTCCCCTACGAGAAAGGCATCATCAATATGAAAGTACGTAAAAGCACCCGGAGTTATCTGCACGAGGCAGCCATGACGGAAGAGGAAATGGAGATGTGCCTGGAACGGGGTGCCGAGGTGGTGCGCCAATGCCATGAAGAAGGCAGCAATGTCCTCAGCTTCGGTGAAATGGGTATCGGAAACACCTCTTCATCCTCCTTGTGGATGACCTGCTTTACCGGTATTCCTCTGGAACAATGTGTCGGCGCAGGTAGCGGACTCGACAGCGCGGGCATCCGCCACAAATACGAAGTGCTGAAACAGTCTATGGAGAATTACAAAGGCGACGGCTCTCCCCGGGACATCATCCGCTACTTTGGTGGACTGGAAATGGTAATGGCCATAGGCGCCATGCTGCAAGCTGCCGAGCTGAGGATGATTATCCTTGTTGACGGATTCATCATGACCAACTGCCTGCTTGCCGCCGCCAGGCTCTACCCGGAAGTGACGGATTACGCCATCTTCGGACACTGCGGAGACGAGTCGGGCCACAAACTGGTACTCGACGCCCTGCATGCCCGTCCGCTGCTGAATCTGGGGCTGCGTTTGGGAGAAGGAACGGGGGCCATCTGTGCATATCCCATTGTCGACTCGGCCGTGCGGATGCTCAATGAAATGGATAACTTTGCACATGCCTCCATCACCAAATACTTTTAACATGAATAATATCTTAGCAGCATTCATCATGCTCACCCGACTGCCCTTCTGGAAAATCAAGGAAGTACCGGCAGAGTGTTTCAAGCATGTGGTTCCCTATTGGCCGCTTGTAGGCTGGCTGACGGGAGGCGTGATGGCGGCAGTGCTGTGGCTTGCCGGACAGATTATGCCGGTGTCATTGGCATGGATTCTTGCCCTCATCGCACGCCTGCTTGTCACCGGTTGCCTGCACGAAGACGGACTGGCGGACTTCCTCGACGGCTTTGGTGGCGGCACCACCCGAGAACGGACTCTTGCCATCATGAAGGATTCCCACATCGGAAGCTACGGTGTCATCGGATTGATATGCTATTTCCTGCTGTTGTTCCAACTTCATCACCTGCCACTGGGACTTCTCTGCATCCTTGTGCTCAGCGGTGACTGCTGGTCCAAATTCTGTGCCTCCCAGATTGTCAACTACCTGCCCTATGCCCGGAAAGAGGAAGACAGCAAAAGCAAGACCGTCTACAACCGCATGAGCTGGCACGAGTTACTGGCCGGATTTCTTTGCGGTCTGCTTCCTTTCGTACTGCTGCTGCCTATAAAACTGTGGATTGCCACCCTCTTCCCACTGCTCACCTTCTTCCTGCTCTACCGATTGATGAAGCGGCGCCTACAAGGATATACGGGTGACTGCTGCGGGGCCACTTTCCTGCTATGCGAACTGTCCTTCTACTTGGGAAGCCTTATTCTAATTATAAATTAACAACTGAAAATTAAAGATGGAAGTAATACTCATTCGACACACTTCGGTAGATGTTCCTCCGGGGATGTGCTACGGTCAGACCGATGTTCCCCTGAAACCCACGTTTGAAACGGAAGCCGCCGTGACGGCAGAAAACCTGAAGGCATACCTTCCGTTCGACCACGTCTACACCAGTCCCCTAACCCGCTGCGTGCGCCTCGCCACCTATTGCGGCTATCCCGATGCAGAACGGGACAAACGGATTATGGAAATCAATTTTGGCGACTGGGAGATGAAGCCGTTCGAGCAGAATGAAGACCCACGCTTGCAGGAATGGTATGCCGACTACATGAACGTGGCAGCTACCGGTGGAGAATCTTTTACTATGCAATACCGGCGTGTCAGCCAGTTTTTGGACGAATTAAAGAAGAAGCCCTATACGCGCGTTGCCATCTTCGCACATGGCGGCGTACTCATCTGCGCGCAACTCTATGCCGGAATCCTCAAAGCCGAAGAAGCCTTCGACGCATTGACGCCCTACGGCGGCATCGTCCGCATCAATCTCGACAAGGAATAGTGAACGAAATAGTAGGGCCTTCCTCCGCTTCGGTTTGCACCTTGTAGATACCTCCAAAATAATGAATAAAATGGGCATTGATTTCATGGCGAATCAAGCTCGTTTTATTCTCAAAATGTACCTTTGCAAACGGGGTGTTGACCACGTCGAAATAAAGGAGCGGTTTACTCCGGTCGCGTCTGATGCGGATAATCGCCTCATAACGGGCAGTGTCATTCTCTGACGGAGTCAGCATGCTGACAAGCAATGTATCGAACCACCTTCGGTCTGTCCTCGCAAGCTGTTCCTTGAGGTCGGTCTGCAGGCTGACAGACACAGTGCTCTCCTCACGGCCGTTCACTTTATCCAGCACCTCACTGCACAACTGAATAATGTCACACTCCTCGTCCTCATACTGAATCTTGCCGGACTCCAAGCGGGACAATTCCAGAATGCTGTTGACATAATTCAGCAGACTTTCCGCATTGGTCTGAATCATCTGCCCGTATTCCCTCTTAGTCTCCTTATCCAGCTCCTCCTTTCCGGTCAGCAATTCGGCAAAGCCCACCACCACATTCAGCGGAGTACGTATATCATGGCTGATTTCCGATTTCAGACGTTCCTTCGCGATGTTGTCCGTCTCTGCCTGCAAAGCGGCTTCAGCCGTCTTCTTCTCTACGACAGCAATCTTTCCGGAGACATAGCGCGTATACAAGTAGAAAAGCAGCATCAGCAGCAGGCAGACGCCCAGGAATATAAATCCTATACGGTAATTCATGTCCTGAATCTTCTGCTTCTCCAACAACAGCTCGTCAATGTGGTAAATCTCCTTCACCTGCTTCAACTGGTTGGCCGAGAAGGCATTGTTCAGCGAATCCTGCTTGCGTATGAGGTAGCGCCGGGTCTCGATGGCCCCGTCAATGTCCCCCTTGTCATATTGCGTACTCGCCTTGTAGTTTATCAAAGTGGCAAAGGTGGAGACGTAGTTGTTCAGTACCGTAGGGGTCACCTCGTCTATCAATGCGATGCTTTTGTCATACTCATCGGTCTTGGCATAGTATTGAAGCTGTATCAACTGGACATTCAGCCAAAAGACGGGATCTACATGCGGTTCAAGCAGTTTCTTTACTTTCTCGATATGCTCGTGCGCCACTGTAAAGTTCTTCCGGTTCATGTAGTGCAGGATATACTTCACTTCGCAG
Organism: Bacteroides sp. AM44-19; assembly: GCF_003603395.1. Taxonomy (NCBI): domain Bacteria; kingdom Pseudomonadati; phylum Bacteroidota; class Bacteroidia; order Bacteroidales; family Bacteroidaceae; genus Bacteroides; species Bacteroides sp. AM44-19. The sequence goes on from NZ_QTNB01000001.1 coordinate 142,723, forward strand.
TCAATCTCGAAATTGCTCCAGTTCTTCCTTGTCTCGGGTTCTTTGGAAATAACCGTCTGCAACGTCATGTCCATTTCATGCAAATAGGGCAGCTTCAAGCTGTCTTTACCGCCATTGCCGTATACCTGGGCAATACGCGACAGTATATCCACCTTCAGGCTGGCCTTTGTCTGGGGAGAGAAATTCCGGTAAGCCTCCAAGAAAGAGTCCAGTGCCTCATTCGGGCGGCTGGACACTCCGTAGGCACATCCCAAGCTGTTATACGCCGCTATCATCCCGTTATTGCTATGGCGGAGTTTTGATTCCTCCAACGTCTCCTTAGCCACATACACCGCTTTCTCTATCTGTCTCTTGGAAGCCAGGGCGCGGCTGATGGCAGCCTTCTGCTCCAGATAATAATCGTAAGTGCCTACCTGGGAGACAAAATCCTTCAGCACATCCACCCAATACGACAGACTGTCCGGGTCGTGTTTCTTGTCATAACATGCCGCCAGATAGTAAGCGCCCATATTCTCATAGAAAGCGTTCTTCTGCCGCCGCGCCTCCTCGTACAGACGGGTGGAAAAAGTCATGTTATAGGGAGCATACTGGTGCTTGTAGGCCATGTCACGGAGATACGTCAGCCGGACAAGGGTGGCCGGCAGGGCATCGGCAACCTTCAGGATGCTGTCCTGATACCGGACAGCCCCCGTGTCTTCTGCCAGCAGCGGACAGATATATCCGCAAAACAAAACATGGATGAGAATCAGTATTCGTTTCATTGCGCCGTTCCTCCGTGTAATGCGGGATTATACTTCAAAGGATGTGTAAAGCAGAAACGCGCGCCACGGGTGTACCCACTGTCCACCCACAGCTTGCCGTTCATATATTTCACAATCAGTTGGCAGATGGAAAGGCCCAGTCCGCTTCCCTGCACAAAATCATTCAGCTTTTCAAAGCGTTCAAAAATCAAGTGCTGCTTCTCCGGTGGAATGCCGCATCCGGTATCCGTCACGGAGAAAAGTGCCGTACCGGCATCAGCCATCTTCAGTTCCAGCACAATGGAGCCTTGTTCCGTAAACTTGGCGGCATTCACCAGCAGGTTTATCAAGACCTGGCGGAGGCGCGCATCGTCCGTATCCAGCATCAAGACGGACAAATCCGTGTCAAAACGCATTTCAACCTCCAGCTTGCGCGAGGCCATCACGGTCTCCACGACCTCATTACACAACTTCACGGCATCATGCGTGCGGATGTTGAAGGTTATATTGTCATTCTCGAAATCCGAGAAATCCAGAATGTCATTGATAAGTTTCAGCAACTGAAAGGAATTCACCTTGATAATTTCGGAGAATTCCCGGCGCGATTCGTCATCGAACGACTCGTCCTCATCCGTCAGTACCGCCGAGAATCCGACAATGGCATTCAGCGGTGTACGTACCTCATGGCTCATGTTCGAAAGAAACATATTCTTCCGTTGTATGGCTTGCACCGCTTTCTCCTTCATCGCCTCCTGCCGCATTTGGGAATGCTTCAAACGGAATATTTTCTTCCAGCCCAACACCAGGAGGAATATCAGAAACAGTACGGACACAGTGATGCCTGCCAGATAGAAACGCATGGATACAATGCGGTCGCGTTCGTTCTGGTAGGCCAGTTGGTCGGCCTGGAAACGGGTACAGAGCCGGTCTATCTCCTTGGGATAGTTCTTCTCGAACGAAGTCTTGATATACGAAAAGACCTTGCCGTACTGTCCGTAGGCTTCTTCCTTGTTTCCCATCTTCACCAGTAAATCCGCTTTTTCGAGCAGAGCTTCCTTGTAGATGTTATGGTTTATCCGGGCATATTCGGTTTGAAGGAAATCATTGTAGGCGGTCAAGGCTGCCTCATGCTCTCCGGTGGCCACCAGATAACGGGCATCTATAATCAGAAGGTATTGCCGTATCTCCGGAATCAGCTGCGTTTCAAGCTGGCCTATCTGTACCAGACAATGGCTGGCAGCTTTCAAGTCACCCTTGAATAATTGGCAGGAAGCATTGGAGATGTGGCGCATGGCCAGCTCCAGCGGAGAAAGCCGGTCTTCCGGATAGAGGTTCAGACGTGCAAGATAACGCGAGGCGCCGTTTACATTCCGTATGCGCAGGTTATAATCTATCAGTTCCACCAGTAGCATACGGATATGCACATCCTCCCCGTCCATCCCATCCAGCAGTCTCAAGGACTCTTCATAAGCGGCACCGGCTTCCCGGAGCCTGCCGGTATAGCTGTACACCTCTCCCATGGCATTCAGCGCAAGGGCATTGCCGAAGGGGTAGGCAAGCGCGCGGGCTTTGGAGTACATCTGGTCGCTCTGGGCAATGGCCATACGGATTTCTCCACGGAAAAGGGAGGATTTTATAAGTATCCTTTCCAGTTCGAAATAGGTGTAGTAGCGCTGGGATTCATCCAATTGGGACAAAAGGCCGTCGGCATTCAGCGAGTCACACTCCTCCCGGGTCAGATAGTCGAAACCGAGGCTGTTGTGAAAAGTGGAGATGACCTCATGGACTATACTTTCCTTTTCTTTAGTCCAAGAATCCGCTTTATCTGTTGTCGATGCAATTATTGTGCTCCCGAACCAAATAAAGAAAAGGAATATATATAGTTGCTTTATCCTCATTTATAAGACTTTGTCTGCTTTAAAAGTTACATTTTTAATGCAACGCGGTCTTGCAAAGATATTATATCTTTTTGGAACGGACAAAGAATCAGTTAAAATAACAACATTTTAAAAACAAAAGGAAGCCAAGGTCGATGTCACTATTACGGCAACCACCATCCACCACTCCACACGCCGGTTGATGCGGACAGCCACACGCATATCTTCCGTCTTCAGAGGCCGTTCATTAGAACCGATATAAGGTTTCCATACCTCCTCGCCGAAATAGTTGTGCGGACCCCCGAAACGGCAATTCAAAATACCGGCAAGGGCGGCTTCCGGATAACCGGAATTGGGACTGGCATGCTGGCTGCCATATCTGCCCACAAAAGCAAACAAGGAAAGGCGACCGGAAACCAGTACCATCAGAAAGGCTGTCAGACGGGCGGGAATATAATTGGCAACATCATCCAAACGGGCAGCAAAACAGCCGAACCGACGATAGCGTTCATTCTTGTAGCCGACCATGGAATCCAGCGTGTTCACCATCTTATAGGCAAGCATGCCCGGAACTCCCAACAGCAGATACCAGAACAAGGGGGCAACTACCCCGTCACTCAAATTCTCTGCCAAAGTCTCCAATGCCGCGGTTCTCACCTCCTGCGCCGAGAGTGCAGACGTATCACGCCCTACGATACGTGCCACTTGCATCCTCCCTTCCTCCAAGGAACGGTCCACCGCCTTGAACACCATACGCACCTCGCGAACCAGCGTAGTGCCCGCCAAGCAATAGAATATCAGCAATATTTGCACCGTCAGAAGCATGCCCGGAGAAAAGAGTGCCGCCAAGCGGAGCAACAAAAGCGTAATGACGTATACCCCCAAGACAAGAGACACCGCCACAAACGCACCTTTCAGAAAACGCAAATCGCCCCGGTTCAACCGGTGCTCACAGAAAGAAATGGCTTTGCCGAAAGCCACAACCGGATGGGGCAGCCACGCCGGGTCGCCCAGCCAATGGTCGAGCAGCCAGGCAGTGAGAAGCGGCAGGTTCAAGTTGAAGGCGACACCCAAAAGTATAAGTACATCTTCTTCCATCGGTTATTCCTCCTCAAGCCATTGTCCTATTGCTTTTACAAGCCTGTCATTCTCCTCCCGGCTCTGGGCGGCTATGCGGAAGAAGTGCTCATTCAGCCCGTCAAAGTTGGAGGCGTCCCGAATCAAGATGCCATGCTCCCCGGCCAGATAGTCTTTCAAGGCGGAAGCCTTGCCCATACGGAGGCACACCAGCATGAAATGGGTTTCGGTGGCCCATACCTCCAGTCCTCCCAATGCCTCGAGCGCACTGCGCAGGCGGGCAGCCTCTTGCAAGTAAGACGCCACATCCAGCGGATTGGGAACATCATGTTCCAACAGATGGAGCCCTGCCTCAATGGCAAGCTGGTTGACCGACCAGGGCATACGGTTAGTACGCAGACGGTGCAGCAGGTGGGGGGCGCCGGTGACATATCCCAGTCGCAGACCGGGAACGGCATAACGCTTGGTCATGGAGTGCAGCAGCAAGACGTTGGGAAACTCTGCCGCCTCGGCAGCAGAGAAAAGCGGACGCAAGGTGAAAAACTCGTAAGACTGGTCGATGACGAAACATACCTGCGGATTATGACTAATAAGTGTTGCCAGATATTCCTTCTCCACAACCGTTCCGGTAGGGTTGTTGGGATTACACAGCCACAGCATGCGCACCTCTTCCGACAAGCGATACCCCTCGCTCTCCGCAGGAAGCCGATAGAGGGAAGTGACCCGATGGCCGTGCATGCGGCAGGCATCGGCATATTCACTGAAAGTGGGCTGCACAATGGCGGTGTTTGTCCCGCGGAAAGTCTGTGCGGTGAGATAAATGGCTTCGGTAGCTCCGTTCGTCACGCACACTGCCTCGGCAGGAAGACGGTGGCGGCGGGCAAGGCAGGCCTCAAGCGTGTAAGGCTCCGGTTCGGGATAGTTGCCGATGCCGTCAATCCGGGCACACAGATGCGCCTTCAAGGCAGAGAGGTCTACCCTGTTGTAAACGTTCGAGCTGAAGTTTGCCGTAATGGGACGGCTGTATTTATAGGAATCGTCTCCGTGTCCTTCAATCATGGTTCTTTGTCAATATTTGGTAGATAAGCGGCAGGTTAACGTGGCGACGCACGTGCTCGGCAAGCCTATCGTATTGTTCTTCTTTGAATGTATGGTAATCGAAAGCGCCGGCATTCCCGGACAGTTTGTCTGCAAAAGGCGCAAGCAGGAAATCTATGAATTCCGGATTGTCGAGAATGCCATGAATATAGGTCCCCATGCAGGTGGAGTCCACGCAGTAACCGTCGGTAGAGCCGTTCTCCAAAAGATTCAAGGGAGAATCGGGAGTACCTTCCACAGGGGTGGTCACTCCCATATGGATTTCATAGCCCTGCATGAATGGAGAATGGAGAGTGGAAGATGGAGAATGGGGATTGCACAGACCGAACTTCACCTGACGGGTCACCTTCTCTCCCGACATGCGGGTACTGATGGGCAACAGTCCCAGTCCGGGCAGGCGTTCAATGTCCCCCTCCACATGCTCAAGGTCGAGCACCTCCTGCCCCATCATCTGATAGCCGCCGCAGATACCCATCACGGTGGCACCTTCACGGTGGGCACGGATGATGGCAGCCGCCACACCGTTACGGCGCAATTCGTAAAGGTCATTAAGTGTGCTCTTGGAGCCGGGCAGCAGGATGACGTCGGCCTTTGCCAACTCATCCACATTGTTGGTATAGAAGAGATGTACGCGCGGGTCACGTTCCAGGACATTAAAATCGGTGAAGTTACTGAGGTGGCGCAGCAGAATGACGGCGATGTTCACCTTTCCCTTCTCGGCACGGACAGACTTTGCGGCAAGCGCCACGGAGTCTTCTTCTTCAATGTAGATATCACGGTAGTAAGGCACCACCCCGACAACGGGAATGCCGCAAAGCTCCTCCAGCATCGTAATGCCCGACTCGAAGAGACGTATATCCCCCCGGAACTTGTTGATAAGAATTCCTTTAATTCGCTCCCGCTCATGGGGACGAAGCAACATCAGCGAACCGTAGACGCTGGCAAACACACCGCCACGGTCAATGTCGCCCACAAGAATTACATCGGCTCCGGCATGCAGGGCCATCGGCAGATTGACAAGGTCGGTATCCCGCAGATTGATTTCGGAGATGCTTCCCGCGCCTTCCAGCACGACGGGATTATAGCGGGCGGCAAGGCGGTCGTAGGCAGCACAAACCTCCCGGCGCAGCTCGTCGCGTCCTTCCTTGCGGAAATACTCATAAGCATTGCGGTTGCCGATAGGACGCCCGTTAAGGACAACCTGCGAGGTATGGTCCGACTGTGGTTTCAGCAGTAGCGGATTCATGTCCGTGTGGCAAAGCACTCCGGCGGCTTCTGCTTGCACAGCCTGGGCACGGCCTATCTCCAGCCCTTCGGGAGTGGCAAATGAATTGAGCGCCATATTCTGTGCCTTGAACGGTGCGGGCTGATAGCCGTCCTGCTTGAAGATGCGGCAGAAGGCGGCAGCAATGATGCTCTTTCCCACATCACTGCCCGTCCCGGCAAACATAATCGGATGAAGTTTCTCCATAAATTCCATTTTAGCGAATGCAAAGATAGTGCAAATCCGAATATCTCTCCCATTCATAAGCCATATCTTCGGAAACTATTCCTATATTTGTAACGTTCTATTCAAAAAGATGACTACTGAACAATTCCCACCTCCTCTTGTTTAGAGAAACAAGAACCCCTAAACCGAACGAACTTATGAATAATCTATCATGCCGGAGATTTTTTCCGGTTGCTGCCTGCGTGCTGCTTGCCATCGGTGAAGTGGCTGCACAAACCTCCCTTCCCCTTAGCTTCGGTGATGCCCTAAGGCAGATGCAAAACGGCAACCGCAGCCTGAAAATAGCTGACAAGGGAATTGAAGCCGCCCGTGCGGAACGTGACAAACTGAATGCCCTCTGGTACCCCTCCCTGCAAGGTGCCGGTACGTTCGTGCATCTTTCCGAAAAGATAGAGGTAAAACAGCCCCTTTCCCAGTTCACCGACCCGGCAAAAGACTTTGTGCACAACATCGTGCCGGACGACCAATTCATCAGCAGCATACTCGACCAGATAGGCTCCCATACCCTCGCTTTTCCACTGGCTCCACGCAACCTGACTTCCGTCGGCCTGACCGCCGAATGGGTCGTATTCTCCGGCGGCAAGCGCATCCGGGCCTCGAAGATAGGCAACACCATGATAGACATCGCCCGCGAAAACCGGGGACAGACCGATGCCACGCAACGCACCCTGCTGGCAGAAAGCTACTTCGGGCTGAAACTTGCGCAAGAGGTAGTACGCGTGCGGCAGGAGACCTACAACAGCCTGCAACGCCATTACCAGAATGCCCTTAAACTGGAAGCTGCCGGCATGATAGACAAGGCAGGCCGGCTCTTTGCCCAAGTGAATATGGATGAAGCTGCCCGTTCACTGGAGGCTGCCCGGAAGGAGGCCTCCGTCGTGCAAAGTGCCCTGCGCACCCTGCTCAACCTGCAAGACACATGCAGCATCCATCCTACTTCGGAGCTTTTCATCAACGACCAACTGCCCGCCAAAGAGGAGTTCCTGCAAGCCATGCGGGTGGAGAACTACACCGTGAACCAACTGCAACTGCAGTCACAGATTGCCCGCCAGCAGCTCCGCATCGACCAGAGCGGCTACCTGCCGGACATCGCCGTATTCGGCAAGCAGACCCTCTATGCCCACGGCATACAAAGCAACCTCGTCCCCCGCACCATCGTAGGCGTGGGATTCACCTGGAACCTGTTCGACGGACTGGCACGTGAGAAGCGCATCCGCCAGTCGAAGATAGCCCAACAGACCCTTGCCCTGGGACAAGAAAAAGCCAAAGAAGACCTGAGCGTAGGCATCGACAAGCTCTACACCCAACTGCAAAAGGCACAAGACAACGTACGCGCCTTGAATACCACCATCGAACTGAGCGAAGAGCTGGTGCGAATCCGCAAGAAATCCTTTACCGAAGGCATGGCAACCAGTACCGAGGTCGTAGATGCGGAAACGATGCTGGCAACCGTCCGCGTGGCGCGTCTGGCAGCCTACTACGAATATGATGTGGCACTGATGAACCTGCTGGCTATCTGCGGAACGCCGGAACGGTTCGAGAAATATTTCGAGACAACTTATTAAAACCTACCCTTTATGAAAATCAATAATAAAAGCATCAGCATTGCATTCGTCATTATCCTGGCCGCAACGGTCATCATTTCGCTTGCCGGCATATTACTCATGAGCCGGCAGCCCCTGGTCCTGCAAGGACAAGTGGAAGCAACGGAAATACGTATCAGCGGAAAGCTGCCCGGACGTGTGGACTCCTTCCTCGTACAAGAGGGCGACTGGGTGAAGGCAGGCGATACGCTTGTCGTCATCAACAGCCCCACCATCGAAGCCAAATACCGCCAGGTGAATGCCCTGGAGCAGGTGGCCCAGGAGCAGAACAAGAAGATAGACGCCGGTACCCGCCGCCAGATTGTGGCCACCGCCCGGCAACTCTGGAACAAGACGCAGAGCGACCTTGCCCTCGCCAAGACCACTTACCAGCGCATTGTAACGCTTTATAAGGACAGTGTCGTCACCTCCCAGCGGCGTGACGAGGTGGAAGCCATGTACAAAGCCGCCCAAGCCGCCGAACGTGCCGCCTACGAGCAATACCAGATGGCCGTAGACGGAGCGCAGAGCGAGGACCGCGCCTCGGCCCGCAGCCTGGTGGAAGCGGCGCGAAGCACCGTCGATGAAGTCTCCTCCCTCCTCGTCGACTCCCGCCTGACTGCTCCCGAAGACGGCCAGATAGCCACCATCTTCCCCAAACGCGGAGAGCTGGTGGCCCCCGGCACTCCCATCATGAGCCTTGTCGTGATGGACGATGCACACGTGGTACTGAACATACGCGAGGACCTGATGCCGCAGTTCAAGATGGGAGGCACTTTCCGTGCCGATGTCCCCGCCATCGACGGCAAGGACATTGAATTCCGCATCTATTACATCAGTCCGCTGGGCAGCTTCGCCACCTGGAAATCCACCAAACAGACGGGCAGCTATGACATGCAGACGTTCGAGATACACGCACGTCCCACACAGCAGGTAGAGGGATTGAGACCGGGGATGTCCGTACTTTTAAAAATGAAGAATGAAAAATGAAAGATAAAGAATTTGGCTGCGCAATGAAAGCGCTTCGCATGGTTATCCGTCGCGAATGGCACCGCATGACCTCCCGCCGTCTATACCTCGGCGTCTGCGTCGTGCTACCCTTACTCTGTCTGTTCTTCATGGCCACCATCTTCGGAAACGGACAGATGGAGAACATTCCCGTGGGTATCGTCGACCTGGACAACACTGCCACTTCGCGCAATATCTCCCGGCGCATCTCTGCCGCCCCCACCTTCCGTGTGACGGAGCACTTCACCGACGAAGCCGACGCCCGCCGGGCATTGCAACAGAAGGACATATACGGCTACCTCGTCATCCCGCCCCGCTTCGAACAGAAGGCGGTGACGGGAACTGGCGCAACGCTCACCTATTATTACCACTATGCCCTTCTTTCGGTAGGCAGCGAGCTGATGGCGGCGTTCGAGAATACGCTTGCCCCCGTGGCGCTCTCGCCCATCGTGATGCAGGCCGAAGCTCTGGGAGTCAGCGGAGAACAGATACAGACCTTTCTGCTCCCCGTAGAAGCCAGTACCCATCCCCTCTACAATCCGGACATGGACTACTCCATCTACCTGAGCCAGCCTTTCTTTTTCGTACTGTTCCAGATACTCATCCTGCTCACCACCGTCTACTCCATAGGCAGCGAACTGAAATTCGGCAGCGCCGGCGAATGGCTGGAGATGGCACGAGGCAATATCCTCACTGCCGTAGCAGGGAAACTGCTGCCCTATACCCTCATCTTCTCGTCCATCGGTATCCTGGCAAACTATGTACTGTTCGGCCCGCTACATATCCCCTCCGCTGGCAGTCTGTGGCTGATGAATGCAGTGACCGTGCTCTTCATCATCGCTACCCAGGCATTGGCGGTCTTTATCTATTCTGTCTTTCCCAAGATTGCCTATATCATCAGTGTAGTATCCATGGTGGGGTCGTTGGGGGCTACGCTGTCCGGAGTCACGTTTCCCGTTACAGCCATGTATGCGCCCGTGCATGCGGCCTCCTACCTCTTCCCCGTGCGGCACTTCACGGAGGCGGCACAAGCCATGATTTACTTCGATGCAGGGTTTGCCTACTTCTGGCAGTCGGTAGCTACACTCTTCATCTTCCTATTGACGGCACTGCTGATACTGCCGTTGCTGAAATGGTGGATAAAAAAAGAGATAAGGGAAGAAGCAATCTCCGCCTCCCCATCACCTTGCCCACCTACCGCATTGTCAACAGCTTCCGTCATCCGCCACGAGTGGCATGCCATCGCCACCAATCCCGCCATCCTGCTCGTGCTGGCAGGCGGTATCTTCCTCTACGGACTGCTCTACAACTACATGTACGCCCCCAACCTGGTGCGCAAGGCTCCTGTCGCAGTGGTAGACCTCTCCCACTCTGCCCTCAGCCGCGAATACATCCGACTGCTCGACGCCACTCCCCAGACCGCCGTCTACGGCCAGACACCCAACATCCTCGAAGCCCGCCAATGGATGAAGCAGGGCGACGTGGCAGGCATCCTTTACCTGCCTGCCGACTTCGAGGCACGTGTGGCACGGGGCGAAACTTCGGTCTTCGTACTCTATGCCGCCACGGACGCTTTCCTCAACTTCAAAGGACTGCAAGAATCCAGTGCGCGCGTCATGCTTGCCGTGAACGATGCCCACCGCATGGAGGGCACCGTATTCCTACCTCCGCAAGGGTTGCTGGCAGTGGCTTCGTCCGCTCCCGTCAGCGTGTCCGGCACGGCGCTCTACAACTATACGGAGGGCTACGGTTCCTATCTGATTCCCGCCGTCCTAATTGTCATCATCTTCCAGACGATGCTGATGGTGATTGCCATGCTAACGGGCGAGGAAGCGGAAGCCCGAAGAAAAGGAATACGGCTGATGCGTGCCGACTCATTGAAGGATACATTACGGATTGTCGGGGGCAGGACCTTCGTATACTTCATGCTGTATGTGGTGTTCTCCCTATTCCTGCTGGGACTGCTGCCGCATCTGTTCAGCATCCCCCACATCGGCAGCGGAGGAGACATCGTCACAATGATGATACCCTTCCTGCTGGGCACGAGTTTCCTTGCCCTGGCCGTCTCCCGCTGGTTTACAGACTCCGAAGCGCCGTTACTGATGATAGCCTTCTTCTCTGTGGGCTATATCTTCCTTTCGGGCGTGTCCTATCCGCTGGAGCTGATGCCATGGTATTGGCAGGCAGCCCACTATCTGTTTCCGGCAGGTCCTGCCGTACTTGCTTTTGTAAAACTGAATTCAATGGGTGGAACGCTGGCCGACGTATGGCCGCAGATGCTGACGATGTGGATACAAGTATTGGTCTATGGAACTTTGGCGCTCTGCACTACACGCCACCTCTACGGAAAAGGAAAAGTGAAGGCATAAAAAAAGGCTATCTATCCCAGACAGCCAATCTTTTGTTAACCTTAAATCTAATACTATGAAAAACACATTGCAAATGTACGGACTTCCCCGAAATATCCAAAATTTCTGTCCATGACGGTCTCATTTATAACATGGTTTAATAGGAATATGCCGTTGTTAACAGATAGAGGCTGGTCAAATAAGAAATTTTCACTATCTTCATCCCCAAAATCGAACATCATAACTAAAGAATATTTTGCCATGATTCATACCATACTCGATACAGACCTTTACAAATTCACCACCTCGTATGCCTACATCAAATTGTTTCCCTATGCCATGGGCACTTTCAGCTTCAAGGACAGAGACGACACCGCCTATACGGACACGTTTCTGAAAGAACTGCAAGAGGCGGTGGACAGCCTGGCACAGACCGTACTTACTGCCGAAGAGCTGGAATACATGACCCGCCACTGCCGTTTCCTGCCGAGGGTCTATTGGGAGTGGCTCTCCTCCTTCCGCTTCCAGCCGGAGAAGGTAAGCATCCATCTGGACGAGGACCGGCACCTGAACATTGAAATCACGGACTATCTGTACAAGGCCACCCTTTACGAAGTCCCCCTGCTTTCTATCGTATCCGAAATAAAGAACCGTTCTTTGGGAAACGTGGCCGACATGGACGGCATACTCTGCAAACTGTCCGAAAAGGTGGCACTCTCCAACCGACACCAGCTGTATTTTTCAGAGTTCGGCACCCGGAGACGCTTCTCGTTCGAAGTGCAGGACAAAGTCATAGACCGTCTGAAGGAAGCCGCCGAATACTGTACCGGGACTTCCAACTGCCACTTCGCCATGAAATACGGCATGAAGCCTATGGGGACGCATCCGCATGAATGGTTCATGTTCCACGGCGCACAGTTCGGCTACAAACACGCCAACTACATGGCCTTGGAAAACTGGGTGAACGTGTACGACGGTGACTTGGGCATCGCACTGTCCGATACCTATACCTCCGGCATTTTCTTAAGTAACCTGAGCCGCAAGCAGGCCAAACTATTCGACGGTGTACGCTGCGACTCCGGCGATGAATTCGATTTCACCGACAAGCTCGTTGCCCGCTACCGCGAACTGGGCATCGACCCTACCACTAAAACCATCGTCTTCAGCAATGCGCTCGATTTTGGCAAGGCACTCGACATCCAGGAGCATTGCAGGGGCAAAATCCGCTGCTCCTTCGGCATCGGCACCAATCTGACGAATGATACCGGATTCAAGCCCTCCAACATCGTAATGAAACTGACGCAATGCAAGATGAACGTCAACCAGGAATGGCGCGAATGCGTGAAGCTGTCCGACGATGCAGGAAAGCATATCGGCAGCGAAGCGGAAGTACGGGCATGTCTGTATGATTTAAGGCTCGGACAGCAAATAGAACCCCTATGCTGAAAACAGCTTCCCGGCGGTTAGCGATAAGTGCTTACTGTCTTTTCCTTTTGTAGGCAAACTCTTGCCATTTCTCCTCCGGCCAGTCCTGCCGCTGCATCTCCATGCGGGCCATGACGAAGAACAAGTCCGAAAGGCGGTTGATGAAGCGCAGAATATCCTCGTTCACGGGGTCTTGGCGATGGAGTGTCCACAAACGGCGTTCGGCACGGCGGGCCACGGTACGGGCAAACTGCAGTTGGGCTGATATGGGAGTGCCACCAGGCAAAAGGAAGTAGCCGTTGTCCGTCATCAGCAGGACGGTCATGGCATCCATCTCCTGCTCACAGCGCAGCGTGAGCTCTGCGGCAGAAAGCGGATTAGGGTTCACCACTCCCGAGGGAGTGGCCACATGGCTCATCACCACCATCAGTTCCCGCTGGACAGCATGCAGCAACTCCTGCCATCCATCTTCTGCCGCCAGCATGGAGCGCACGATACCAATCACGGCATTCAATTCATCAAGGCATCCGTTTGCCTCGATACGGATGTCATCTTTCGGCACACGCGCGCCACCATGAATACCCGTTGTTCCTTTGTCTCCAGTTTTGGTATAGACTCTTTTCATTCTCTATTTGATAAGGAACTGTGCCCACTGCGGGATTTCCTCTACATATTGTTTGAAGAGGGTCCCGTTTACAGTGCGGAACAATAATCGAGGAATTTGATTTTCTATTGAATTATCGTAGACATATACCCTATCAACCAAGGATATTGCTTTGCCTATATTCAATAACGATTTATAATAACGGGAAATAATTTTGGAAATGGGAACTTCATGCCCTCCATTCAAATAGCGCTGTGTAATACGCCGTACATTTATCTCAGGATTATTTGTACAGACAAAAAAAATGCGAATAAAAAATCCTGCTTTTTTTGCTTCTTCAACAAATGCAAGTTTTTCGTCTGAGGAAAAGACTGTTTCAAATACAAAATCTTGCCTTTTCCTTAAACACTCATAACGCATTTTAGTCGCCAATTCTGCTGCCTTCAATACTGCAACGGGAGAATTCCAATCACCATATTGTTCTTGCGCTATATTATCAGGATTAATGTAAAGGCTATTTTCTGCCCATTCATTATGAAGCAGTTGCACTGTCGTAGAAGTTTTACCCGAACCATTCGGACCAGCTACTATACAAAGTGTCGGATTTTTTTCGTTCATCACATGGATATATCACTTACATTTTTAGCTCTATATGCTTTCAATTTTTCTCTCACCTCTTGCATTCTCCGCTCCAATTCTCTTTTTGCCTTGCGAGAACTTTCACGGGCCGCAACAGCCACTTGTTCCATCAAAGCATGCAGTTGTTCATCAGTAGGGTCTTCCAAAGAAGACAAGCGATAAGTATTCAGTTTCATAATCATAATATATTTAAATGAAAACAAAGATACTCCACTATTTCGAGAACACAAACGAAATTACATAAAATATCAATGCGCTATCCGGACTTTTTCATAATGAATTCAAACTTAGATTAGAACTGTTTTTAATCAAGGAATGATTAAAAAGCAAAAAACGGCCGGACATGCCATACAGAAGTCTTATTATATCCTTGTAAACAAACCCTTTCCCATTTGTATAAGGGATCATCGATATGCCAGAGAAGCATCCAGTTTCTATCTTTATCATATTGAGAACTGCAACTGAAACCAAGTCTGTAGTTCACGTTAAACTGCGGTAACGATTTACCAACTTTGGATAACTGTCCTTCTAATTTATCTAACGTTTCCTGTCCCCACTTTTCATCTTGTAAACCATTACCGGTATTGTGTTGGAAGTTTTCCGGAGATCTTCCACAAATATTCACCAACATATCAAACCATTGCCCTATACTTGGCAGAAACCACGGACTGCGTTCAATCCCATCCGGTACCTTATTGCTGTTATTGTAAGTTTTCACCAGATAAAAAGCACGACAGTCGCTTACAAAAGATGCATCACCCTCATGATTTGCCAGCATCTGTAAAGTTTCAGAGTAGCCATTCATGTTATTCTTGATTCTACTAAAATCATGCTTTGACTTTACATCAGCTATTGATATTGTGTCAATACCCACTTCGATTAAATCCACCGGTCCCCAATTCCCTTCTTTCAAACTATCCAACATCATCACATAGGCATGATTCCATCCCTTTTCATTGCACTTCTTGTCTGTCATCCTTTCCGGATCGCAAGTAATTACCATTCCGATAGCATTTTTATAATCATAGATTTTCCCATCTTCTTCCAACATTCCATTTCCTGGATGTACCTCTATTCTTCTATCGATTTCGTTCTGAAAGATAAAATCCCCGGGATAAAGCTTTCTTTCTATACTTCCTTTACCGGGTACGGGACTGATAACTTTCAGAGTATAGCATTTTCCAGAAACAAGAGTAATGGAGCTGCCCGAATAATTTATCTTTATATTCGTATCATCTCTTCCATTGGTAGTCGTATAGTTTCCGGTAACCCGTGCATTTGCTTGTGGCGGAACAATGGCACAATATTTCAAAGAATCTATCTGATATGGAGTAATACCATTCAGACTCACATTAATAGCTACCGAGTCTGTTCCTAAAACCCTCGATTCCATATGGTAAACAAAGCCTGCCTTTTCAGGAGCAAAACAACCTACGTATACTTGCGGTTGCAACACAAGCAATGCAAACTGGTGTTGAAACTGCAAGCTCAAGATTATTCCGGAAGAATTGTCAATAGCAGGTACGCCGGTGGCAATCAACAAGTCGCTGACAATATGCTTTTCTGTTGTGGACTGGTCTTTCGAAGGTTGCAGTTTTTCATTCCCGGTCAGTGAGGCAATAGCTCCGTCCATACCCTTTGAGACATCTATTGTGATATTCCTCCTATATGGATAGTATGCGACATAACTCACTCCATCATACCAATAAAGTGTACCATTTCCCACCGGATTCCAACTGCCGCTTGACCTATTGTAAACCAATTTGGCATTATCAATATCATCCATTATAGCACCGTCCTTTATGGCAAAAACACCAATCGAATCACCATCGACAAACTCCATTTTAAGATGTTCATCCTTTACAGAGGTACGTGTAGAGGACTTTCCTGCATGGGATAACTCTTCAAAATCAGCTACTATAGCCCGGATTGTAAAGGGGACTCCCTCACAGCCCGTAGACCTTTTCTCTATCGCAAAGATACAAACAAATTTGGAATATAAATATGCAGAAATACCGGGACTTTTCAAGCAAAACATGAAAGGAAAAAGAAGGAAAGTCCAGCAGATTCAAAAGATGTTTTACAAGATTAGGCTCCACCGAACAAAGACATCACATCCATCTCGCCCCAATACAGATGTGTATAGCTGGCAATCAGGTTCTTATAACGAAAAATGGGAGTAGCGACCTTCTCTCCTCTGGCATTGAAAACCTGCACTATCGAGGGAGTAAGACTGTACGCACCACTTTCTTTTCCACCAGCTTCGGGCACAGCAAGCTGCGTATAATGGAATTCGTGTCCTTTAAGCCGCCATCCGTTATAGTCGAATCGACGGTATCCCAATGTCAGTTTCCTGCGTTTACGCTCGTTCGTGATGCTGAAAGGTAATACTCCCACCATCTCATTTCCGACATTGCTTACACTGTTCCCGGTGCTTCTTCCGTCTGTATCACTGCCTCCCCCGTCCGTATCCCCATCAGAAAGAACGGACTGCGAAAGATATATCATCCCCCCGCATTCTGCCAGCGTCCTGCCACCAGCCTCTATATAGCTGCGGATAGACTCCCTGGCAAGCCTTGCCCCGGCAAGTTCCTCCAGACGGTTCTCGGGATAGCCGCCGGGCAGATAGAGCAAATCCGTCTCTTGCGGAATAGCCCGGTCCTGCTCCGGATTGAAGAAAGTGACCGTGCCCATACAGCGCAGAATATCCAGATGCTCCGCATAGAGGAAGGAAAAGGACTCTTCGTTGCGCGCTACCGAGATATGCAGCTTCCCCGGCTCTGATAGTACCGACTTCTCCTCCACAGCCGCCGCAGGCAATGGAAGCCCGATTGTCGAGAGTAGCAGTTCCCAGTCCACATGTTCCTCCAGCAAGCCTGCCAGCATGTCCAGCCCCTCCGTCTCCTTAGAACGGCTGAAATCCAGCCCCAGATGGCGTGACTCCTGCTCCAGTTCCTTCCGTTTGGGCAGATAGCCCAGACAAGTCACGTTCAAGTCTTCACAGACCTCCTGCAGCATCCGGTAGTGGTGGGGTGAGCCGACACGATTGAAGATAACTCCCGCAATACGTATATCCGGACGGAAATTGATGAACCCCGACAACAAAGGAGCCATGGAATAGGCAGCCGACTTGGCATCGACCACCAGCACCACAGGAATACCCAAGAGCCGTGCCACTTCTGCCGATGAGCCCCGGTCGCGGTCGTACCCGTCGTACATCCCCATCATCCCCTCGACCACGGCAACATCAGCATCTGCCGAATAGCGTGCATACAGACTGCGGACATGCTCCGGAGATGCCATGAAAGTATCCAGATTGATGGAAGGACGGCCACATACCGCCTCGTGATACTTAGTATCTATATAATCGGGACCGCACTTGAAAGGCTGCACCTTCAGACCTTTCTTCACAAACAATGCCATCAGTCCACGACTGACGGTGGTCTTTCCACTGCCCGATGTAGGGGCGGCTATGAGAAACTGAGGAATGGAATCCATTATGAAGCTATCAAATTAAATATTTTCCTCCTGCAAAGGTAAGCATATCTCCGACAAAAGTTTTATCTTAGCTGCGAAAATAAAACATACCACCATGATAACCGAAGAACTTAAGAAACTCTACATCGCACATACCGGACACGAACCGGAACAGATTGACGAACTCCCCTCCTCCGGCTCCAACCGCCGTTACTTCCGCCTCATCGGAAGTCCTACACTTATCGGCGTCAGCGGAGAGTCTGTGGAGGAGAACCGCGCCTTCCTCTACATGGCAGAACATTTCCGCCAGAAAGGACTGCCCGTACCGCAAGTGTTCATCCGCTCCGAAGATGATATCTATTATCTGCAAGAAGACCTGGGCGACTCGCTCCTATTCAATGCCATCGAGAAAGGCCGCAAGACCAGCGTATTCGGTGAGGAAGAGAAACAGTTGCTGCGCAAGACCATCCGTCTGCTGCCCGCCGTACAGTTTGCCGGAGCCGACGGCATGGACTTCTCCTACTGCTACCCGCAGGCAGAGTTCAATAGCCGCAGCATTCTGTGGGACTTGAACTACTTTAAATACTGCTTCCTCAAGGCTACGGGAATGGACTTCCAGGAAGACCGGCTGGAAGACGACTTCCAGAAGATGGCAGACGTGTTGCTCCGTAGCAGCTCCGCCACCTTCATGTACCGCGACTTCCAGAGCCGTAACGTTATGATAAAGGACGGCGAACCGTGGCTCATCGACTTCCAGGGCGGACGCAAAGGTCCGGTCTACTACGACGTTGCCTCCTTCTTGTGGCAGGCCAAAGCAAACTATCCCGACAGCCTGCGCCAAGAGTTGCTGAAGGAATACATCGACGCCCTGCGCAAGTACCAGCCCGTGGACGAGGCTTATTTCTATGCCCAGCTTCGCCACTTCGTATTGTTCCGCACCATGCAGGTGCTGGGTGCCTATGGTTTCCGCGGTTACTTCGAGAAGAAGCCCCACTTCATACAAAGTGTCCCCTTCGCCATCGAGAACCTTCGCCAACTGCTCCAAGAACCTTATCCAGAATATCCCTACCTCTGCCGGATTCTGCGCGAACTCACCGATCTGAAACAGTTTACAGACGACCTGCAAAAGCGTCGCCTCGTGGTGAAAGTCACCAGCTTTGCCTACAAAAAAGGTATCCCCGAAGATTCCACGGGCAACGGAGGAGGTTTCGTCTTTGACTGCCGCGCTGTGAACAACCCCGGCAAGTACGAGCGTTACAAACCCTTCACGGGACTGGACGAACCCGTTATCCGCTTCCTGGAAGACGACGGCGAGATAGCCGTATTCCTGGAGCATGCCTACGCCCTTGTCGACGCTTCCGTGAAGCGCTACATGGAACGCGGCTTCACCAATCTGTCTGTCTGCTTCGGCTGCACCGGCGGACAGCACCGCTCCGTATATTCGGCACAACACCTGGCGGAACATCTGCACAAGAAGTTCGGCGTGCAAGTGAACCTGATACATAGAGAACAGAATATTGAACAGACGTTTAAGGCCAAAGTTTAATGTGCTAATGTGAGAATATGCCAATATGAAAGCCATGATTTTCGCCGCCGGCCTGGGCACCCGGTTGCGCCCCTTGACGGACAACATGCCCAAGGCCCTCGTTCCCGTAGCAGGAAAGCCCATGCTGGAACGGGTGATACTGCGGTTGAAGGAAGCAGGATTCAACGAGATAACGGTCAATATCCACCACTTCGGGGAGCAGATTATCGACTTCCTCCGTGCCCACGACAACTTCGGCACGGAGATTCACATCAGCGACGAACGCGGCATGCTGCTCGACACCGGAGGAGGCATCAAAAAGGCACGCCCCTTTCTGGACGGACAAGAACCTTTCCTGGTGCACAACGCGGATATTCTGACGGACATTGACCTTGCAGGTCTCTACCGCCACCATCTGGAGAGCGATGCGGAGTCTACCCTGCTTGTGAGCGAGCGCAAGACTTCCCGCTATCTCCTTTTTGACGACGACTACCACCTGCACGGCTGGATAAACAAGTCCACCGGAGAGGTGAAACCGGCAGGCTTCGACTACCGGGAAACGAAGTACCGGGAACTCGCCTTCGGAGGTATCCACATCATCTCCCCCTCCCTCTTCCACCTGATGGACGATGGGCAGTGGAACGGCAAGTTCTCCATCATTCCTTTCTACTTGTCCGCCTGCACAAAGGTGCACATACAAGGCTATCCGCTGCAAGGATTCCGCTGGTTCGACATCGGCAAACCGGAGACACTGGCACAAGCGGAGGAATACTACAAACAAAAATAACAAGTAATGTAAAGCAGCCTAACATTACTTGTTAGCTCCCTTTACATTACTTGTTATCAAATCAACCTATGTACCATAGATTATCTATGGTGAAACTACGCCAACGCCAGTATCAGCAACTGAGCCGTCAGCACCCGCAGGAACATAGCCAGCGGATAGACTGTGGCGTATCCCACCGCAGGGGCATCGCAGGATGTCAAGTCCGAGGAATAGGCCAATGCAGGTGGATTGGTGTTAGCTCCGGACAGCACACCTATCAGCGTATAGTAGTTCAGCTTCCAGAAATAGCGCCCCATGAATCCTGTCACCAGCAACGGGACAACCGTGATGATGGCCCCATAGCCAATCCACACATAGCCGCCTTCGTAGATAATGGTATCGATGAATCCCTTTCCTGCACCCAACCCCACGCAGGCCAGGAACAAGGCGATACCGATTTCGCGTATCATCAGATTGGCACTCATCGTCGTGTAGGTTATCAGCTTATATTGAGGCCCGAAACGGCTGATGAGGATGGAAACCACCAACGGTCCGCCGGCCAGTCCCAGTTTCACGGGTTGGGGAATGCCGGGGAACATGAACGGCAGACTGCCCAAGATACATCCCAGGGCAATACCCAGGAAGATAGGAATCAAGTTGGGATGGTTGAGACGCTTCAGCGAGTTACCCAGCACCTTCTCCGCATGGCTCACGGCAAGCTCACTGCCTACAATCGTCACACGGTCTCCCATCTGCAACTGCAAGTGGGGAGTTGCCACCAGGTCCACGCCCGAACGGTTGATACGGGTGATGCAGGCACCGAAGTTGTTACGTATCTTGAGCTGAGACAGAGACTTGCCGTTCAGTTCCGGCTTGGTGATGAGGATGCGGCGTGAAATCAAGTTCTTGTCCTCCCGTTCCCACTCCACCGAAATTTTTCTTCCGAAGAAGGCAACAATGGCCTCCACATCTTTCGGGTTGGCAATGAACAGAATTTCATCCTGCATGTGCAGCACCGTATCGGCATTCGCCAGTTCTGTTTCCTGACTGCCGGTGTGCCGGATGCGGGAGATGACAAACGCACGGTTCAACAATGGTTTCACATCTCTGATCCGCTTGCCGTCTATTGCCTCATTGCGTATCTCTACCGATATGGGACGCACGGTCAGCTCCTGCAGATGACCCAGCCCGTGCTCGGCATCCTCCTCTTCTTTTTGGGTGTTAATCCGCATGAAAATCTTCAAGGCTAGCAGCGCCAGGATGCAGCCCACCACACCCAGCGGATAGGCAACGGCATATCCGAGTGCGATTTCCGGAGCATCCACCCCGTTGAGGTCACTGTTTGCCTGCTGGGCAGCACCCAGACCGGGGGTATTGGTCACGGCTCCGGACAAGATACCCACCATCGTAGTAATGGGGATTCCGGTGGCAAAGTGCAACACAATGGTGATAACCACGCTGAGGAAGACGGAAAGCATTGCTACCATGTTCAGCGTAAGTCCGCCCTTCTTGAAAGCGGAGAAGAATCCCGGTCCCACTTGCAGACCGATGGAATAGACAAACAGTATCAAGCCGAACTCCTTCAGGAAGTGCAGCAGATGTTCGTCGAGGTTCATGTCGAAATGTCCGAAGACAATGCCCACAAACAAAATCCAGGTGACACCCAGCGAGATGCCTGCCACCTTCAACTTGCCCAGCATGATACCGAAGGTGATGACCAGGGACAGAATTAGGACAGAGTGTGCCACTCCTCCGCCCCAAAGGTTGGGATAACCCTCAAAGAGGTTTCTTAATAGTTCCATAGTTTCTATCTTTAGTTTTTACTTTTCAGCCTTATTGTTTAATTCTTAATTCTCTATTTAAAAAGTGTATCCCCACAGAAATCACTTCTCCGGGGATACGCATTTCACACATAAAAAATAACTACTATTATAAAGGCATGTTGCCGTGCTTTTTCGGTGGATTGCTCTGATTCTTGTTGTGCGCCATCTCCAATGCCTGCACCAGCTTGTAGCGGGTGTCACGCGGCATGATGACCTCATCTATGAGGCCACGCTCGGCGGCGCGGTAAGGGTTGGAGAACTTGTCTTCATACTCCTTGATAATCTCCTGCTTCTCTTCGGCAGAGGACTTGCGGTAGAGGATGTTCACTGCACCCTCGGCACCCATCACGGCGATTTCCGCCTGCGGATAAGCCAGGTTCACGTCGGCACCCGTCGGTTTGCTGGACATCACGATGTAGGCGCCGCCGTATGCCTTGCGGGTAATCAGCGTTATCTTGGGCACGGTGGCCTCGGCATAGGCATAGACAATCTTGGCGCCGTGGCGGATGATGCCGTTGTGCTCCTGCATCGTTCCGGGCAAGAAGCCGGGAACATCTTCGAAGGTTATCAGCGGGATGTTGAAGCAGTCGCAGAAACGAATGAAACGTGCCGCCTTGTCGCTGGCATCAATATCGAGCACACCCGCCAAATAGGCAGGTTGGTTTGCCACGATACCTACCGAACGCCCGTTCAGACGACCGAAACCGATAACGACGTTCTTGGCAAAGTGAGGCATCACTTCGAAGAAGTACTGGTTGTCCAGCACCGGTTCTATAATATCCTTGATGTCATAGGGCATGTTCGGGTCCTCAGGAATGACGGTCTGAAGCGCCTCTACCCGGCGATGGATATCGTCGGAGCAGGGAGTGAAGGGAGCATCCTCCATATTGTTGGACGGCAGGAAGCTCAGCAGCTCGCGGATGCTCATCAGTGTCTCCTCCTCCGTATTGCACATGAAGTGGGTAACGCCGCTCTTGCTGCTATGCGTATAGGCACCGCCCAGTTCCTCCTTGTCCACCTCCTCGTGGGTCACGGTCTTTACCACGTCCGGACCGGTGATAAACATGTGGCTCTGCTCCTTTACCATGAAGATAAAGTCGGTAAGCGCCGGAGAGTAGCATGCCCCACCGGCACACGGACCCAGAATAGCGGATATCTGCGGAATGACACCCGACGCAATGGTGTTCTGATAGAAGATGGAGGCATAGCCTGCCAAGCTGTTCACACCTTCCTGGATGCGTGCGCCGCCCGAATCGTTGAGGGCAATGACGGGAGCACCGTTCTTCAGGGCAAGCTGCTGCACCTTTACAATCTTTGCGGCATTCGTCTCGCTGAGCGAACCGCCATGCGCCGTGAAGTCGTAGGCATAGACAAATACAAGGCGGCCGTCTATCTTTCCGTAACCGGACACCATGCCGTCTCCGGCAATCTGTTTCTTCTCCATGCCGAAGTTGGTGCAACGGTGGTTCACGAACTTGTCCAGCTCATTGAACGAGCCTTTGTCCAGCAGCATGTCAATACGTTCGCGGGCAGTCATGCGGCCGGAGGCGTGTTGTTTCTCTATCTTGTCTACGCCCCCACCCAGCGAGGCACGTTTATCCAGTTCCTCAAACTGGCGGTATATTTCTTCTCTGTTCATATTTGCATTTACAATTTAGTGATTTATAATATACGGACTGAATGCGACTCGGGATTATTCCTCCTTTATCAACTCCAATTCAATCAATACTTGGTTGGCATTTACCGGTTCGCCCTCGCTCACGAGGATGTTGCGGACGATGCAGTCGGCATTTACCTTATAGTTACTCTGCATCTTCATGGCTTCCAGCACCACGGCAATGTCTCCGGCAGCCAGTCGGTCGCCCACCTTGACGGGGATGCTCACTACCTTGCCCGGCATCGGCGCCAGAATCTTGTCGCCCTGCTTCTCGTCGGCTCCTTTCTTCATGTGCAGATACTTGGCTTGCGTGTCCACGATGTCCACATGAAAGGAACGCTGGAGCATGCTGATGTCATAACTCTTGCCGCCCTCGCCGCGCACAAGGCCTGCGTTGAACGAGTTTCCGTTGTGCAGGATGGAGCAACTTCCGTTCTCTGCCATCACAATGTCCACTTCGTAGGGCTTTCCGTCAATGGTAAGTTGTACCTTATTCCCTTCCTTACCCACCAGGGTAATGTCTGCGATACGGTCTCCTATATGTATTTCCATTATTAATTATCCATTATCAATTATCCATTCCTTAAATCCTGAGCACTCCCTTCTGCAAGCCAAATTCCCTCCAACGGCTGATGGGGCGGCCATCGGACAGCTGTGCCGAAACATTCTCCTCCAGATTGACCAGATAGTCCATATAGGCAGCTATCATGGCGATGTTCTCCAACTCTTCGTTGGCAGTGTTGGTACGTACCAGCATGCGGGCGTTCTTCTCGATAAAGAGGGTGTTGTACTCTCCCTTCACAAAGTCGGGCACGTGCATGATGCGCTTCAGATAGGCAAGGTTGGTCTTTACGCCCGTAATCTTGTACTCGTAGAGCACACGGCGCATACGCTCGATGGCATACTGGCGGGTGGTTGCCCATACGATGAGCTTACCTATCATAGGGTCGTAGTAGATGGGAATCTCATAGCCGTCGTACACGTAGCTATCAATGCGGACACCGATTCCGTTCGGTTCCGTCAGTTGCTTGATGACACCGGGAGACGGCATGAAGTTGTTTTCCGTATCTTCGGCACAGATGCGGCACTCTATAGCATGGCCGCGCTGGAACAGTTCCTCCTGCTTGAGGTGCAGCACCTCGTCGTTAGCAATGCGGATTTGCTCTTTCACCAGGTCCACGCCTACCACTTCTTCCGTGATGGGGTGCTCCACTTGCAAGCGCGTATTCATTTCGAGGAAGTAGAACCGACGGTTCTTGTCTACCAAAAACTCGATGGTACCTGCACCGGAGTAGTTCACTGCCTTGGCTGCGGCAACCGCCTTCTCCCCCATCTCCCGGCGCAATTCCGGCGTAAGGAAGGGTGACGGGCTTTCTTCTACCACCTTCTGATTGCGACGCTGCACGGAGCATTCGCGGTCGAAGAGGTGGATGACGTTGCCGTGGTTGTCGCCCAATATCTGGAACTCGATGTGGTGGGGTTCTTCCACGAACTTTTCCAGATAGACCGTGTCGTCTCCAAAGGAGGACATGGACTCGGAGCGTGCCGTGTTGTAGGCTTCCACCACTTCGCTCTCGTTATGGATAAGGCGCATACCTTTACCACCGCCACCCATAGACGCCTTCAGCATCACGGGATAACCTACCTCGTTGCAGATGCGCACGGCTTCTTCGGCACTCTGCAAAGGTTGTTCCGTTCCGGGAACCACGGGTACGCCTGCCGCAATCATTCGCTTGCGGGCAGCTATCTTGTCGCCCATCGCCTCCATCGTCTCGGCGGCGGGACCGATAAAGATAATCCCTTCCTCCTTGCAACGGCGTGCAAACTCCGAGTTCTCCGACAAAAAGCCGTAACCCGGATGGATGGCATCGGCACCGCATCGCTTTGCCGTGGCAATCACTTTTTCAATATTCAGATAACTCTCTTTTGCCACGGCCGGTCCTATCGGATAAGCCTCATCGGCATATGCCACATGATGAGAGGTGCGGTCGGCCTCGGAGAAGACCGCAACTGTAAGCAGTCCCATCTCCCGGCACGAACGCATGACGCGCAAGGCAATCTCACCTCTGTTGGCAATCAATACTTTCTTAATCATTTTACTTTTTCTTTAATATATAAAGGATATATATAGTCACACCACAATGCGGACATACCTTTAACAAAGGCATTCCATTTCTTGTTTAAATGTTCAACTAATATCTTCGTACTGTCTTCCTAACCCACGAGCAAAGGCAGCCTTTAATGAATGGCAGGTCTTCTGACTGACTCCTAATCCTGAAGCCTTCCCGATATTTCAATGCATATCAGTGGCAAGGGTGTTTTTCATGATATAAACGGAGCTTCACAGCAGCGGGACTGTCCGGGATTTACACCCGATTCCCTTTTAATCCAGATGATGGAAACATGCATCCGGAACCAATTCGCGGGCAAAGATAACAAAAATTATCAGGAGTATTCGCAAACCTAATAGTTTTTGTTATCTTTGTCCCAGTTTTGGTTTCACCTCTCCCGGTTCTGTTGGAGATGAGTGATGAAAAAGGGAATCAGGTGCAAATCCTGAACAGACCCGCTGCTGTAAATCCTTCCAAAATCTTTGAATATTCTACAAGCCACTGTCCGCCCGGCGGATGGGAAGGCATTCAAAGAGGGATAAGTCAGAAGACCTGCCAAGACAACATAGTTTTAGTGCTTTCGGGGAATAAAGCAACAAAACATTGAGTCGAGGCATTCTTTATCCATATAAAGGAATCTTTCTCTTTGTTCATTTTTCCTTGAGGGCAAGTTACGAACGCTTATAAGGAACTGAAATGAGATTCATCACAGGACTGCTATTTACATTTATCTGCCTACTGCCTGCAGGTAGTATGGCACAGAATAAGGTCACCTTATCCGGAAAAGTCAAAGACCAGCACGGGACACCGGTAGCCCAAGCCACCATCGCAGTGGAAAACACCACCTCCGGCACCTATACGGACGACCGGGGGAAGTATTCACTGCAAGTCGCTCCGGGTAAACATACCTTCATCGTCTCCTTCCTGGGCTACCAAACCGTGAAACAATCCCTCGACATCCGGCAGGATAAAAAACAGAATTTCACATTGCAGGAAAGCGCCGTGGCATTGAATTCTGTCGAAGTATACGGAAAGACCCAAACGCAGAAAGTGAAGGAAGGGGCCTTTGCTGTCAATGCACTCGACATCAAGCCGATAGTAAACTCACTAAATAACCTCAACGACCTGGTGAACCGTACAACGGGCATCAAGGTGAGAGAGGAAGGCGGGGTTGGCTCGGACTTCGACCTCTCCATCAACGGCTTGTCCGGAAATTCAATCCGCTACTTTCTGGACGGAATGCCACTGGACACCAAAGGAAGCGGTGTTTCCCTCGCCAACTTACCCATTAACATCATAGACCGGATTGAGATATACAAAGGAGTAGTCCCTGCCAGCTTGGGAACAGATGCACTGGGCGGTGCCATCAATATCATTACAAAGCAGGAGAAGAAGAATTATCTGGATGTATCTTACGGCATCGGCTCCTTCCATACACACAAGACGGACCTGAACACCCAGTTCGTAGAAAAGGGAACCGGACTAATAGTCCGGCCAACCGTTGGCATCAACTACTCCAAAAACGATTATAGAATGAAGAATGTGCAGATGCGCGACGAAAGCGGAGACAATTTCATATATGGCAATCCCAAGCGTTTTCATGACGGCTACTTCTCGCTACTGGCACAGGTGGAAGCCGGATTTGTCAACAAATCCTGGGCTGATGCCTTCTTTGTTTCCGCCTCCTATTCAAAAACAGACAAGGAACTGCAGACGGGGTCTGTCCAAAACAAAGTATACGGAATGGCAGAAAGGAATTCCGATTCCTGGAACATCTCTGCCCGCTATCAGAAGTACAACTTCATCCTGAAGAACATGCAACTGAATGCCTCCCTCTCCCACACCTGGGACCATTCCTTGACCGTGGACACTGCCTATCGGAAGTACTATTGGGATGGAGGATACATCGTGAGCCAGCGCAACGAGATTATGGGCAAAGAACCATCCATACGCCACTACAAGCGTCCGCTCACCATTATGCGCACCAACCTGGACTATCAGCTGAATACCCATCACAGCTTTAATCTGAACTACCATTTGAGCCGTACCGGAAACGACCGCTTCGATGACCTTGATACCAGCTTCGAGCCGTCAAAAGATGTGGTTACCAAACATATCCTGGGACTCTCCTACAACCAGTCTCTGTTGGATGGCAAGATGGAAAACGTATTCTTCATAAAAGACTACATCAACCATCCCAATATCCGGCAGACCGACCAATCCAGCGTGACCGGCTCGAAGGATGTGCAAGGTTCCACCACCAAGAACTACTTGGGCTACGGTGCTGGACTTCGATACACCATCGTAGAACCTTTATCCATCAAAGTATCCTACGAACATAGTGTGAGACTACCCATTGCCCGCGAGCTGTTGGGAAACGGTACCACCATCTATGCCAACGTGGCACTGAAACCGGAAAACAGTAACAACTTCAATGCTTCTCTATTCGGCACATGGCACCCGGGCAATGGACATACATTCTATTACGAGATGAGCGGATTTTTCCGCAAGGTAAACAACTACATTCAGACCAGCATTGCCGAGAAAGAAGGCACGATGCAATATACCAACGTCCCTGCCGTCCACGTGAAAGGTGTGGAAGGGGAAATACGCTACGACTGGCAAGGCAGACTGCAGCTCTCCACCAACGTCAGTTACCAAGACACCCGCGACCAGCAGAAGTACAAGGGCGACGGAAAACCCTCCGCCACCTACAACAACCGTGTGCCCAACCGTCCCTGGCTCTTTGGCAGTGTAGAAGCATACTATACCTTCCGCAACATCGCCCTGCCCGAAAGCAGACTGCGCCTGGGTTGTACCTATCAGTGGGTGCACTGGTACTTTTTGACCTGGGAAGCTTACGGCTCGTATGACAACAAGGCACGCATTCCCGCCCAGCACATCTGTAATGCCGACATCACTTACTCATGGAGACGCGGACGCTATAATCTGGCTTTGGAGTGTACCAACTTCCTCGACAAGACAGCCTATGACAACTACAAGCTGCAGAAGCCCGGACGTGCTTTTTTTGCTAAATTCAGACTATTCATTAACTAATCATTTAATAATTCATTCAAAATGAGAAAATTCAAATTTACACTGATTGCCTTTATGGCTGCCATGATGGCACTGTCATTCACAGCGTGT
Organism: Bacteroides sp. AM44-19; assembly: GCF_003603395.1. Taxonomy (NCBI): domain Bacteria; kingdom Pseudomonadati; phylum Bacteroidota; class Bacteroidia; order Bacteroidales; family Bacteroidaceae; genus Bacteroides; species Bacteroides sp. AM44-19. The sequence continues at coordinate 171,138 of NZ_QTNB01000001.1, forward strand.
TCCGATGATGACCCGGAACCTAATCCTAATCCGGACCCGGAAGTCAATGAGGATAACTATCACTTCGACCTATTTGTAACCGTAGACAAGCACGGCGGGATGAGTAGCAAGAATACCACTATCGTCCATAGCGTCAACTCATTGGCCGCAGAGCAGGGTGTCATCACTGTGAAAAGAGAAGGTTCGGAACTGGGAGATTACTCCATGGAGACTATCTCTAAAGGAAAATATTACTACCAGATTCCCGCAACCAATGACCGTTTCGTGAAATATCAAATCAAGAACAATGCTGTTCAGGTAATTGCAGAACGTCCCTTCAAGACCAACAGCTATAAGGTGCGTGCCTACACACATGCCTGGATTGACGACAATACACTCATCATCATGTCTACCAATGGCGGGAAAGACCAAGTGATTTATACAAAGCTGAACGCAAAAGACCTGACAATCCTCGATGAAGGTACTCTGAACATACCTGATCCTACCAACTGGACCAAGCTGACAAGCTCCGGTATCCTTACCTACCGCAAATCGGACAATAGATTGTACTACTTCTATTATTGGAAAGAAAAAGCCGGTCTGACAATTGCAAGCGAACAAGAGCCTAATTTCCACACAGCCATCATCAATCCGGTAACTATGGAAGTAGAAAAAGACATCAAATCTCCCGTTGAAGGTGAAATGGCAGGAAGTGCCTATGGAGAGCTGATGCAAAACTGCGTGATGTATGACGAAGCAGACAACCTCTACCTGGCTTGTTTCCATGAAGAGGCAAGTGGTATTGAAAAGGGGATGCTACTACGCATTAAGGTAGGCGCAACAGAATTTGACACTTCCTACAACGGTTATCAAAATGCAGACGGTAAGTTGATGACAGTTCAGTATTTAGGAAACAACAAAGCTTTGGTCTATGCTCGCAATGACAAAGCTCCTATCAGCGATAAAGCAGCTGCTGCAGGAATCAAAAAGCCTACAGCTATCGATGCATTCTCACACTACTATACCGTCATCGACCTTGCCACCGGAACCAAGACACGCTTAAGCTATGATGGCAAGGAAATCGGTTACAGCGGCGGTCGCTTCTCACAGCGTTCTGTCATCTTCAACAACAAAGCATACATTGGTGTAAACACTGAAGAAGATGCCAACGCCGTTATCTACATCTATGACATCAAGACCGGTAATGTAGAGAAAGGAGCCGAAGTGGACGGACGCTTCTACTTCGATATGATACGTGTCATAGAGAACGATTAAAACAAGCATCAGTATTTATGAAGAATTTGTTTGTCTTTTTATTCCTTTGTAATTTCCTCCTCCTCTGCCATGCGCACGGGGGAGGCAATTACGAGCACAGCGATATGCTTGCAAGTATGAAACCCGGTGACAAGGCCGCCCTGCTCATGGTGCACTTCGGCACTACGCATGACGATACCCGTGCCCTCACCATTGATGCCATCAACGCCAAGGCACAAGCTGCCTTCCCGGAGTTGAAGTTCCAAGAAGCCTATACGTCGCGCATCATTATCCGCCGCTTGAAAGAGCGCGGCACCACGAAGCTGACTCCACTGGATGCCATGCTGAAACTGCGCAGCGAAGGTTACACACACCTCATCGTGCAGAGCACCAACATCATTGACGGAGTAGAAATGGAATCCCTCCGCCGGGATGTGGAAAACGCACTACCCTTCTTCAAGGAAATACGTGTAGGTACTCCCCTGCTCTACTCTATCGAAGATGCAGAGAAAGTGGCAAGTATTCTGGGGAACCGCTACAACGCCCCGGCACAAAGCAAGAAAGCTACCAAAGAACACTTCGTCCTTGTGGGTCACGGCACCTATACCCCCAGTACCGCCATCTACAGTCAGATGGACTATATGCTGAAAGCAGGCGGACTGACCAATTTCCATGTGGGCACCATCGAAGGTTATCCAACCTTTGACACCATGCTGGCACAACTGAAAGCCGGGAAAGCCAAACGTGTGACCCTCATACCCTTCATGTTTGTTGCCGGAGACCATGCCAAAAACGACATTGCCGGAGAGTGGAAGGAGATGCTCGAGAAAGAAGGCTTCACCGTCAGTGCACAACTGGAAGGACTGGGACAAATTCCGGAAATTCAAGAAATATTCATTGACCATATCCGTTTCGGACTGAAGCACCGCATGCTGGACATCATGACGAAGAAGGCGGCCTATGCTGCCGGAAAAGACACAGAATAATATACCCATTAGTGGGTATTTAGTGTTCTTGAATCATCTTGTACTTTTGCAGGAAAAACGCGAACGACAATGAATGTTATCACCAAACTGATGTACTCTATTCATAGGATACTGGGCACTTTGCTCTGTATCCTATTTCTCATGTGGTTCCTCTCCGCCTTCGTGATGATGTACCACCGCTTTCCCCGTGTCAGCGCCAAAGAGAAAATGCAAAAGCTGGATATGCTCTCCCAAACCGGAGACTCACTTCCGGACATCTCCTCCGTCACAGCCCGCCTGCCCCGTGGCGTAAAGGTCAGGTCTACGATACTGAACCTCAATACCGGACACCCCGAGTTCAGCTTTAGTACCACAAAAGGCACGCTTCATTTCCTTGCCGATTCCACCATCTCACGACCCTCTCTGGACAGTGAACACCTGCACCGGACAGCAGCTTTGTGGTGTTCTTCTCCCATTACCCGTATCGACACCCTCCACTCTCTGGACCAATGGATTCCCTTCGCTGAACTGAAAAAGGAAATGCCCATTTATAAAATATACTTTGCCGACGATGCCGGGACACAGCTCTATCTGAGTTCACAAAACGGTGAGGCCTTGCAGTTCTCCAACAGAAGCGAACGCTTCTGGGCATGGCTGGGTGCCATTCCCCACTGGGTATACTTCACCTGGCTGCGGCAGGACACCGTCCTTTGGACTAAGACCGTCATCTGGCTCACAGCTCTGGGTTGTCTCATGGTCATTGCCGGCATTTGGGTAACTGTGGATGTATGGCGTAAGACGCACCGAAGCCGCCATCCCAAGTTCTCCCCCTACCGAAAAAGATGGTATCACTGGCACTACGTCAGCGGAATATTTTTCGGCATCTTCGTACTGACCTTCACCTTCAGCGGCATGATGTCTCTGGCAGACATTCCCGAATGGATTCATAAACCGGCACTGAAGAAAGGCAGCGCCACACGCACGCTCCATGCCCGTGCCCCACAACCGGAGGATTACCCCTTGGACTACCGCCGTGTCATAGCTGCCTATCCCCAAGCTTTGCAGATAGAGTGGCGCAACTTCCGCGAACATCCCTACTACATCGTAAAAGATAGAAAAAACGAGTATTACATCGATGCCGCCGACAGCCTGCCGCGTCCGTTACAACTCTCCGAAGAAGAAATCCTGAAAGGCGTGGAAAGCATTTATACCTCCCAGCGTGATTCTTCACAACATATCCCCGGCATACGTATCTCCCGGCTCGAACATTTCGAGACCTACTATCGCGACATGAGCAATATGTATCGCGGACGACCCCAGCTTCCCGTCTGGAAGATAACGGTGGACGACCCGGACCGGAGCGTCTATTACATTCACCCGGAAACGGGAATCATCCGCCATGTAGACACCTCCTCCCGCTGGAAATACTGGAGCTATACAGCCCTGCACCGCATGCGTCTGCCCGGTCTGAACTCCAATGCCACCCTGCGCAAGACTGTGCTTTGGGTATTGCTGCTTGGAGGTACAGCCGTTTGCATCACGGGTGTGGCGTTAAGTGTGAATTATATAAGAAGAAAATGTTGTAAAAGACAAAAACGCTATTAACGAGAATAAACTTGTATGAATAAGAAAAGACTTGGAATATTCCTCGGCAGCATAGCCCTATTGATTGTCTGCAGCTTTGCGGCCTATCAGTACTGGCTTGCTCCTACACGTATACTTATTATCAACGCAACCCTGGCACAAGCTGCCGACATTGCCCTGAACAATGACTGCGCCCGGATAGAAGTCACCTGCATAAAAAAAGAAGAGGTGAAGGACCTTTCCGGCTATGATGCCATCGTGATGTACAGCAGAGGGCTATACCTTGACGACGGCCAGATTGCCGAAGTGGAACGGGTGGGTGCCAGCGGAGTACCAGTCTTTACGAATACGTTACGAAATTTCACCCTCTCCCTCAATCACAATGTTACCAATGAACAACAGCATACGCTACGGGAGTATCTCAAGAACGGCAACAAGCACAACTACCGGAATGCCTTACTCTACCTGCGCCACATCGCCACTCCCCACCGGTGGGGACACCAGGATTACGAGCCTCCCATCCCATTGCTGGAGAACATGTTCTACCACCGCGAATACGGCCGCTACTTCAGTACTCCGCAAGAGGTGACCGCCTATCTGAAAGAAAAAAATCTCTACCATGAGGACGGACGCAACCTTGCCCTGATTTCCGGACTCAACTTTCCGATGGAAGGAAACCGTGCCCACGTAGATTCCCTCATCACGTGCTTGACACAAGCAGGCTTCAATGTCTATCCTTTCACAGCCGGAGGTCAACCGCGTGCCGATATGATACGTACCCTCCATCCCGATGCAGTAGTCTACCTGCCTATGGGACGGCTGGGCAATGACTCACTCATCAACTGGCTGCACCAGGAAAACATTCCTTTATTCATGCCCTTCCCGCTGATTCAGCCCCACGAGGAATGGCTGGACCCGGATACCCCCGTCAGCGGTGGCACACTGACCGCCCGTGTAGTGGTGCCTGAGATAGATGGAGGCATGCTACCCCTCTGCATCGCTACCCAAAACGAAAACAAACAAGGATACTATCTGTACACCGCTGAAAATGAACGGATAGATGCCGTAGTGGACCATATTACCAAGTACATGTCCTTGAGAGACATGTCCAACAAAGAAAAGCGCGTTGCTATCTGTTACTTCAAGACTCCGGGAAAAGACGCCCTGCTGGCAAGCGGTATGGAAGTGATTCCTTCACTCTATAACTTCTTGAAACGCCTGCGTTCGGAAGGGTACGACGTCAGTGGACTGCCTGCTACTGTAGAGGAGTTCGGCAAGCGGATACATCGTGACGGTGCCGTCATGGGTTCGTATGCCAAAGGAGCACAAGAACAGTTTTTGAAAACGGCACACCCGATATGGCTTTCTACCGAGCAATACGAACAATGGGCACACGAAGTACTCCTTCCCGAGAAATATCAGGAAGTGACAGACAGATATGGAGATGCGCCCGGCAATCTGCTGGTAACAGAGGACAGTATTGCCATTGCCTGCCTGCAATTCGGCAATATCCTACTCTTCCCCCAGCCCCGCCCGGCATTGGGAGATGATGAGTTCAAACTGGTGCATGGAATGCCGGTAGCGCCGCCCCACAGCTACCTGGCTCCTTATCTGTATATGCAAAAAGGATTCAAGGCAGATGCAGTGATTCACTTCGGCACCCACGGCAACTTGGAATACACGTCCGGAAAGAATGTGGCACAGTCGCAGGCCGACTGGTCGGATGTACTGATTGGTAACCTCCCCCACTTCTATTTCTATACCACCGGAAACGTAGGCGAGGGTATCATTGCCAAACGCCGGACACATGCCGTACTGGTCACCCATCTCACTCCGCCCTACGTGGAGAGCGGTATGCGCCAACGCTATTCGGCCTTGCTCGAAGATATTCACAAAGTGCTGGACGAAGGTACCGAAAAACACCGAACCCTAGGAATAAGTATCAAAAAAGAAGCCATGCGTCTGGGACTGCATCGCGACCTCAACCTCGACTCCATCTCCAGTGACCCCTACACAACCAAGGAGTTGGAACGTCTGGATGCCTTCACCGAAGAGATAGCCAACGAAAAGATACTGGGTGCGTACTACACCATGAACGAGCCTTATTCTGACCGCGACCTGCTGACTACCACTCTCGCCGTCGCTGCCGACCCGCTGGCATACGAAACGGCCCGCAAGGACCGTGATAAAGGTAAAATCACCACAGAACAGTTGCAAGACTTCACCTATATAGCCCACCACTACTTGCCTGCCGCCAGGAAAAGGCTGACCGCCTTACTCCAGAATCCACCCAAGGATACTGCATCTGTAGCACCGGAGCTTCGCCCCGCCCTACTCTATCGCGAACAGTTGCTTGCCTCCCCCGTCAACGAACAGAATGCCATGGTGCGTGCACTCAGCGGAGGAACCGTATTCCCTGCGCCGGGAGGTGACCCCGTACTGAACCCGAACGTTCTGCCCACCGGACGCAACATGTACAGCATCAACGCCGAGAATACTCCCAACCCAAGGGCTTGGGAAGATGGAAAGCGATTGGCAGAAGCGACTTTAAAACAGTACATCAGCAAGCACGGCGAATATCCCCGGAAAGTAAGCTATACCTTCTGGGCAGGCGAATTCATCAATACGGAAGGAGCTACGCTGGCCCAGGTATTCTGGATGCTGGGAGTAGAACCCGTACGCGACGCCCAAGGCAGAGTGGTTGACCTGAAACTGGTGCCCAGTGAAGAACTGGGGCGTCCGCGCATCAATGTGCTGGTACAAGTGTCCGGACAGCTACGCGACATAGCCGGTTCCCGCTTGAAGTTACTGACCGATGCTATACGTCTGACATCGGAAGCCGGAGATGAGACCTATCCCAACTATGTGGCATCGGGTACACTGTTGCAGGAAAAATTACTGGTAGAAAAGGGAACTTCCCCCAAACGTGCCCGTGAAATGTCTGTGATGCGTGTATTCGGACCGGTCAACAGCGGATACAGTACCGGTATGATGGCCTATACCGAGCACAGCGGCTCGTGGGAAAGCGAAAAGGAGATAGCCGAAGGATACCTCAACAATATGGGTGCCTCTTATGGGGACGACGAAAATTGGGGAGACGTCCAGGAAGGTTTGTTTGCCTCGGCACTGTCCGAAACGGATGTTGTCATCCAGCCCCGTCAAAGTAACACATGGGGCCCCATCTCCCTGGATCATGTATACGAATTTACGGGTGGACTCTCGCTCACCGTCAAAACCGTGACCAGCAAGGAACCGGATGCCTATATGGCAGACTACCGCAACCGGACCAACCGCCGCATGCAGGATGCCAAAGAGGCCATTGCCGTAGAGACACGTTCCACCATCTTGAACCCTACCTTTATACAAGAGCGGATGAAAGGCGGGGAAGGTTCGGCGCAGATGTTCGGCGAAATCTTCCGCAACATCTTCGGCTGGCACGTCATGCGTCCGTCGGCCATGGACAAAGAACTGTTCAATGACTTGTATAGAATGTATATAAAGGATGAGAATAAGCTGGGCATTCACGAGTACTTCCTCCGCGTCAATCCCGCCGCATTCCAGGCTATGACAGCCGTCATGCTGGAAAGCGCCCGCAAAGGTTACTGGAAAGCATCTGATGAGCAACTGAAAACCACTGCTTCCCTGCATGCACAAATCACACGCGAAAAAGGTGCCGCTTGTACCGAATTCGTTTGCGACAATGACAAGCTACAGTCGTTCGTTGCCGACCAGTTGGATAATAGCGAGAAGCAGACCTATACCCAGAACATGAAGGAGGTACACGAAGCATCCGCAACCGATGGCAAGGATGTCGTACTGAAAGAACACAAACTGACTTCCGAACAAACGGTACGTAAGAACAGGGTGAACGGAGTGGTTGCAGGCAGTCTTGTCGTCATCACCTTCATCGGACTGGTCGTACTGTTGAAGAAAAGAAAAAAAGAATAAATAGAAACAGAGTATTATGGAATACGTCATTCATCTGTTAGCCCTATTCATCGCCCTCAATTTTCTATTAAAGGTGGGGTTCTATCCACGCTGGGGAATGTGGACGGTTGCCGCAGGCTGTGCCTTTTTTGCGTGGCTGGTGACTCCATGGATGACGGAACAGTCCAAGACCGTGGTGGCAGCTTTCTTTGCCTCCCGTCCACAGATGTTGAACTTGTCGGTATGTGTCACTCTGGAAGCCGCCATAATGATAACTTTCTGTTTCGACTGTTTCGCAAAAATGCGTACCCGCAACACGGCCTTCAAACAAGCGGTCACCCTCTTCCTGAAGTTATACCCCGGCATACTGATAGGCGGAGTAATATGCTATGTCCTGGCACTGCTGCTTTTCACTTTTCCCGGAATAGATTTCGGCAGTCTCTCATGGATAGCAGCCGGTGTTACTTTCTTTGCAGTCGGTGCCGGTAGCCATTTGCTGCGATATGCTATCGGTGACAAGCCGCTGCGCTTGGAAGTATTGTTCATTGTCAATATTTTCATTGTTATATTGAGCATCATTGCCACGGGCTATTGAAACGAATTAAAGAATTAAAAACTAAAAAGATATATGGAAACAATCTCAAACACACTGTTCTGGATTTCGAACGGGCTGCTGGTTCCCGTCATAGTCCTGCTGCTGCTATTCTTTCTACGTGCCATTCTCCTTGCGGGAGGTTTCTTCGGGGAATTCTATCAACGGATGAAATTACAGAAGCAATTCGCTGAAACACTGGAGAACATTACCCCAGAGAATATAGACGGACTGCTGCAGCAACTCCCATCGGCAGGCAACTCCCCTCTCCTCCGCAGCATGTCCAAATTGTCCGCACACCGGGATGACGACGCCTACTGCGAACACCTGCTTGCCAATTATGAAGTGGAAGCCGAGAAGGAGTTGGGACGTTCGCGTACTTTCATCAAGCTGGGTCCTATGTTGGGACTGATGGGTACCCTCATCCCGATGGGTCCCGCACTGGTGGGGCTGGCACAAGGAGACATCTCCTCCATGGCCTACAATATGCAGGTGGCTTTTGCCACTACAGTGGTAGGTTTGGTCATTGCTGCTGTCGGCATCATTACCCTGCAAGTGAAACAACGCTGGTATGCCCGCGAAATGAACGACTTGGAATATCTGTACAAAGTGATAAGCCGCCAAACGGCCGAAAAGGAATAACGGACTAACGATACGAAAACTATGAAGAGTAAGAGAAACAGATTACTGCACAGCGATTCGGACTCCGACCCCATGGGTACGGTAGCCAATCTTTTTGACGTAGCGATGGTCTTTGCCGTAGCCTTGATGGTGGCTCTCGTCTCCCGCTTCAATATGACGGAGATGTTTTCCAAAGAAGACTTCACCATGGTGAAGAATCCCGGAAAGGAAAATATGGAAATCATTACCAAAGAAGGGCAGGAAATCAAGAAATACACTCCCAGCGAAGACCCAAAGACCTCCGGTAAAAGAGGAAAGAAAGTGGGAGTTGCCTATCAGCTTGAAAATGGAGAGATTATCTATGTGCCGGAATAAGGGAATACAGTACCTATTAATAGCTATTTGGCCATCGCAGTATAACAACTATTAAGTATTTCACCCTCCGATAATGGTATGTACATTTGCAGCGTTATATAAAATAAAACAATATATGATAAAGCAAAGACTTCTCACAGCTCTCCTTATGGGAGGAATCATCGCCACCGGTGCCTATGCACAAGCAGAAAAAGGTGACAGCGACGATATGACCAAGAAAACTCACGAGTTGAACCCGGTCGTAGTAACGGGTACGGGTACACATCAGCGACTGAAGAACACTCCGTCTCCGGTATCGGTTATCACTGCCAACGAGATAAAGCGTGCCGGTATCACCGACTTCCAGCAGGCCTTGACCATGATGGTACCCTCGCTCTCCTTCCGTCCGAACGCAATGGGGTCCTATCTGATGATGAACGGACTCTCCAACAAGCACGTGCTGATATTGGTCAACGGACGCAAGGTCACGGGAGACATTACCGGTAACATCGACCTCAACCAAATAGACATGACCCGCGTCAAACGCATCGAGGTACTGAACGGAGCCGCTTCTTCCCTTTATGGTTCGGATGCCATCGGCGGTGTAATCAATATCATTACCAACGAGCCTAAAGATGTGGTAGCCTTCAGCAGCAATAGCAGCTATACGAGAAAGAATCAATTCTCCCAAGGCTTGAATCTGGACATCGCCCAAGGAAAAATAGGGTCCTATACTTCCTATAAATACGACCACTCCGACGGTTGGCAAAACAGCCATCTGACAGAAGATGGAGAAGACATCATCGAAACGATTGCCCCGCTCTCCCTGGGCTACAGCTCGAATAACTTTTCGCAGAAGTTTACCTATGATGCTACGGACCAGCTTTCCTTCTATGCCAACGGTGGATACTATAACCGCGGACTCGAACGTCCGGTAGAACGCGAAGACATCACCGGCGGAAGCAAGTACAACACTACCTACGAAGGTTACAACTGGGGGGCAGGCGCCAAATACAAACTGAGTAAACGCAACGTTATCCAGTTCGACTATTCAGGAAACAATTACGCATCACGCTACAAATACCTGATAGAAAACAGCGGATACCTGCCCGGACAGTATGCGCTTACCAAGCTTCAGAAATTCCATGATGCCGAGTTGAAAGGTATCTTCGGTTTTACAACCAACAGCACTACGGTGTTCGGTGTGGACTATCGCCGTGAAGTGCTCCGCCGTCCCGACTCTGATTTGGACAAAAGTGTCTATACGACATCAGCCTACGGCCAGCATGAAGTGAAGCTATGGAACCATCTGACCGGTGTTGTGGGTGTACGCTACGACCATCACGAACAGACGGGTGGACGCTTCACCCCCAAAGTGGCAGCCATGTACAACATAGGCAACTTCAATGTACGTGCCACCTATGCTGCCGGATTCCGCGCTCCGGGAATCGACGAGCTCTACTACCACATGTTCAAGAAGACAATGGGTACACGAGCCACCATCTCATTGGGTGACGAGAACCTCGACCCCGAACGCAGCAACTATTACTCCATCAACATGGAATACCGCACCAACCGTTTCAGTGCTTCCGTCACTGGTTACCTGAACTATGTAAAGAACATGGTAACTTCCAAATCCACTAAATTCGATGACCTACCGGAAGCAGAGCAGAACCAGTTGCGTGAAGAGTTCCCCGAAATCGGTGACCTTTCATCCACGAAAAACCTAAGTGTCAAGAACTACTTCAATTTCGAGAAAGCTACCGTCAAAGGCTTTGAAGTGAACTTGAACGGCAATCTGTTCCCGGGCTTCACCCTGGCCGGAAACTATACCTACGCCTATGGACGCGGTCTGAACGAAGGAGGCGAATGGCAAAACATCGAACGCAGCATACGCCATACAGCCACCATCACCGGAAACTATACACACAGCTGGAGCGACTATACCTTGAACCTCAACTTGAACGGTCGTCTGCAAAGCAAAGTCTATTATCCGGGTGACGCGGACGGCAATGCTCCGGGCTACGGCATCTGGAACCTCAATACCCGCCATACCTTCGACGGCTTCCGCAACTTTGTCATCGAACCGGGCATCGGCATAGACAATATCTTCAACAAGAAAGACAACCGCCCGCTGAACAAGAACTTCGCCTTGTATTCCCCGGGACGTTCGGTAGTAATCAGCCTGGCACTCAGACTAAAATAATTTCTCCATAACGCTTTTAGAAACAACAACAATTATGAGACATTTTTTCATCACTCTCTATTTACTCGGCATCAGCCTCTTCTCCTCCGCACAACAAGAGGAGAAGGCGGCTTTGCTCATCACCCATTATGGCAGTTCAGACCCTCAGACACGTGCCTTGACACTCGACGTCGTGACCCGTGAGGCGCAGGAAGCCTTTCCGCAGTTTACAGTACGCGAGGCATACATCTCGCCGATTGTACGAAAAAGACTTGCCAAAGAGGGCGTGTACAAAGACAGCCCTACGGATGCACTGTTGAAACTTCGCGCTGAAGGCTACCGGACCATCTACGTCCAGAGCACTACCTTGATAGAAGGCAGTGAGATGACCTCCGTCCGCAGGGATGCAGACAAGCTCCGTCCCTTCTTCAAGGAGATAAAAGTGGGGAATCCCCTGCTCTACTCCGTCGAAGACTGCGAGAAGGTAATCGACATACTGACCGCCGAACAGCCGGGAAAGAAAGAAGACATTGTCTATGTGGGGCACGGCAACCAGCTACCCAGCACGGCTACTTACGCCATGCTCGACTTCATGATGAAAGCCCATGGACTGAAGAACTTCCACGTCAGCACCATTGAAGGATATCCTACCCTGGACGCAACCCTGCTGCAACTGAAAGAGACACGCCCCAAGAGCGTGACATTGGTTCCGTTGCTACTGGTATGCGGCAACCATACCAAGGAAGACATTGCCAGCGTGTGGAAGACGGAACTTGAAAAGCAAGGCTATCAAGTGAATGTACGCATGCAGGGACTGGGCGAAAACAAAGCCATCCGCCAGCTCTATATGGAACACATCAAAGCCATGCTAAAAGATTGATAACCAGCAAGCGTAAAAGGGCTACACCTTTTACATACCAAGGCTACACCCTTTGCTCCGGATGGCTACACCATTCCGGACAAAGGGTGTAGCTCTTTTCAATGTACACAGATTACGGACATTTGTAACCATATTACGGATTCCTCCTCCTGCGATATGGTACTTTCCGGATTATTCTCTACATTTGTACAAAACTAACAGGAACGTTTATGGAAGAAGTAATCAAGCTCAATGCTGTAGACCAATACAACAAGATGTTCGGTCTCGAAACCCTGCACCCGCTGGTCAGCGTAGTCGACTTGTCCGAAGCCACCGGATATCCCAGGCATTTCACCTTGAACTATGGCGTATACGCCCTTTTCCTCAAAAACACCAAATGCGGAGACATACGCTATGGAAAACAGTATTACGATTACCAGGAAGGCACGGTAACCAGCTTCGCCCCGGGCCAGGTGACCGAGGTCAACATGCTGGAAGGTATGCAGCCCAGCGCCTCCGGCCTGCTGTTCCACCCCGACTTGATAAAAGGCACCTCGCTGGGACAGGGAATAAAGCAGTATTCCTTCTTTTCCTATTCCTCTACCGAGGCACTGCATTTGTCCGAAGACGAGAAAGAAATCTTCCTCGACTGTCTGAAGAAGATTAAAATGGAAATCCAACGCCCCATCGACAAGCACAGCAAGGGGCTGATTGCACGCAACATCGAACTGCTGCTGGACTACTGCATGCGTTTCTACGAACGCCAGTTCATCACCCGCTCGGCAGCCAACAAAGACATCCTGATGAAATTTGAAGCACTGATAGACGACTATTTCCAAAGCGACAAACCGCAGACCGAAGGACTGCCTTCCGTGAAATACTTCGCAGACAAAGTGTTCCTCTCTTCTAACTATTTCGGAGATTTGGTGAAGAAGGAAACCGGAAAGACGGCGCAAGAATATATCCAGAACAAAATCATCGACCTGGCCAAAGAAATGATTATAGGAAGCGGGAAGACGGTCAGCCAGATTGCCTATGAGCTGGGATACCAGTATTCGCAGCACTTCAACCGAGTATTCAAGAAGAACGTAGGCTATACTCCGAGCGAATACCGGCACTTGCAGGTTTAGACAATAAAGTTTCACCACAGATTACGCCGATTAGCGCAGAGTTTTTTCGGTTTCATCAAATATAAGTTCTATCTTTGTATGCCAATAGAACATATGGATATGAAACACCCCAAAATAATTGTTGCCGGCATCGGACCGGGCAATGAATCGGATATGACTCCCGCCGTAATTTCCGCTTTGCAAGAATCAGATGTAGTGGTGGGATATAAGTATTATTTCCAATTTGTAATCCCTTATCTCCACCCCTCAACAGCATGCATAGATACCGGCATGAAGCGTGAACGCGCCCGTGCCGAGCAGGCTTTCGAGCTGGCGGAGCAGGGAAAGACGGTCTGCGTCATCAGCTCCGGGGATGCGGGCATCTATGGTATGACGCCGCTTGTCTACGAGATGAAGCGGGAAAGGAACAGCGACGTGGAAATCGTTTCGCTGCCGGGCATCAGCGCTTTCCAAAAGGCAGCCTCACTGCTGGGAGCTCCCGTAGGACATGACTTCTGTGTCATCTCCCTTTCGGACCTGATGACTCCCTGGGAGCGTATTGAAAGGCGTATCATCGCAGCCGCTGCCGCCGACTTCGTGACGGCAGTCTACAACCCCAAAAGTGAAGGACGCTACTGGCAGCTTTACCGCTTGAAAGAACTCTTTCTGCAGGAAGGACGCTCACCGGAAACGCCCGTGGGATATGTACGCCAGGCAGGACGCCCGGAACAAGCGGTACACATCACCACGCTGGGAGATTTCAATCCCGAAGAGGTGGATATGTTTACAGTCGTATTGATAGGCAACTCACAGTCCTACGAATGGAACGGAGCCTTCATCACTCCGCGCGGCTATTACCGGGACACGAATACCGAAGCCACGGGTATCGGGCAAGACATCATGATTCGCAGTTTCCGTACCATCGAAAAGGAACTGAAGAACAAGCATATTCCCCTCGACCATAAATGGGCTTTACTCCATGCCATACATACCACCGCCGACTTTGAAATGGAGCATCTGCTGCATACGGACGAAGGTGCCGTGGCTTCCTTGTATCAAGCCATCGAGAAAGGCGGAATCAAGACGATTGTCACAGACGTCACGATGGCAGCCAGCGGCATCCGCAAAGGAGCGCTGCAACGATTGGGCATAGAGGTGAAATGCTACCTCGGCGACCCACGCACGGCGACAATGGCTGCAGAGAAAGGCATTACCCGTACCCAGGCAGGCATCCGTTTGGCTGTGGAGGAGCATCCCGATGCATTCTTTGTATTTGGCAATGCACCTACAGCACTTATGGAACTCTGCGACCTGATACGTAAGGGCAAGGCACATCCGGCAGGCATTGTTGCCGCACCGGTAGGATTTGTGCATGTGCAAGAGTCCAAACACATGGTGAAACCGTTTACGGAAATACCCAAGATTATCGTAGAAGGACGTAAAGGAGGCAGCAACCTGGCTGCCACGCTGGTGAACTCCGTGTTGTGCTACAACGATGCGGAGCAGTTGCGCCCCGGGAGGGATGTGTAAAGCGAAAAGAGACATTCCATAACATTACTTGTTACGACCGATAACATTACTTGTTATGCCCCCTTACATTACTTGATATTTTCATAAGATTACTCATTGAATGAAACACAGATTTATAATCATAGGAATGGATGACAACCGTTCCCCCTTCTTTCCGCCGGAAGCACTGGCGCAGATACGGAAGGGGAAGGTCTTCTCCGGCGGCATACGGCATAAGGAGATTGTCGGTCCTCTGCTGCCTGCCGGGGCCGAATGGATTTCCATCACCGTGCCGCTGGACCGCGTCTTTTCCCGTTATGAAGAAATATTTACCCGCTTCGAAGAGACGGCTACGGACGACTCCATCATTGTATTCGCGTCCGGTGACCCGTTGTTCTTCGGTTTTGCCAATACCATAAAGCGCAAGCTTCCCGAGGCAGACATTCTGCTCTATCCCGCTTTCAATTCCTTGCAGACATTGGCACACCGCCTCGTCATGCCGTATGACGACATGCGCACCGTCTCCCTGACAGGACGCCCGTGGCAGGAGTTCGACCGTGCCCTCATAGAGCGTGCCCCCAAAATAGGCATCCTCACCGACCGCGAACATACCCCGGTCACCATTGCCGCCCGCATACTGGAATATGGATACTCTCACTACACACTATACATCGGCGAGCATCTCGGCAATCCCGAAAAGGAACGCATACGCCGGATGACACCCCAGGAAGCGGTTGCCGGCGACTTCGAACATCCTAACTGCCTGCTGCTTGTCAGCCATCCCAGGCAATGCCGCACAACCTCCCTGCACGGCAGCGTACAAGCTCCGGACTTTCCAGTCCGTCCCTTCGGCATCCCCGATGAGAAGTTTGCACATCTTGACGGACGCGCCCGCATGATAACCAAGGCCCCCATCCGCCTGCTCACCCTGCAGGCATTGGAACTGAACCGCCGCCGCGTCTTCTGGGACATCGGTTTCTGTACCGGTTCCGTCTCCATCGAAGCCCGCTTGCAATTCCCCCATCTCGCCGTCATCTCCTTTGAGATACGTCCCGAAGGAAAAGAGCTGATGGACACCAACTCCCGCCGCTTCGGCGCGCCGGGCATTACGGCGGTAACCGGAGATTTCCTGCACACCGACCTCACTCCCTTTGCCCGTCCCGATGCTGTCTTCATCGGCGGACACGGCGGACACCTGGAAGAAATGATAGAGAAGGTGAAACAAATGCTGCACCCCGAAGGTTGCATCGTCTTCAACTCCGTATCGGCAGAAAGCAAGGAGGCGTTCCTCCGAGGAATCGAGCGGAACGGAATGGTGCTCCACCCTTCCACCCATATCGCCTTGAACGAATATAACCCCATTGAAATTATGAAAGCCACGCTTTCTTAAACATACCCATTATGAAAACAGCTATTATTCTAATCTCCGAAGCCGGTTTGAGCATAGCCCAATCACTGCTCAACGAACTTCCTGACTCCGAAATCTTCACCCTCAGGCACGAAGAGGGATGCACACATATAGAATCCACCGGCAAATTCACAGCGGAAAACTTCAACCGCTATGATGCCTTTGTCTTCATTGGCGCCATGGGAATCTGTGTCCGCACCATCGCTCCTTGCGTGAAGAACAAATATACCGACCCTGCCGTGGTTTGCGTGGACAGTACCGGTAAATTTGCCATCTCCGTACTTTCCGGACACATCGGAGGAGCCAACGAACTGACCCACCAGGTAGCGAATATCCTCGGGGCCGAACCGGTAGTCACCACGCAAAGCGACTGCACCGGTCTATGGGGACTCGATACCCTGCCCCAACGTTTCGGGTGGTTTCCGGTCATCAACGCTGAGCCCTCCACCCTCCTGCTGGCAGAACTTGCCAAGACGCCCGAAGAGAAAAAAAGAGTATGCATGAACGAGCATATCAGCCTCTTCGTTTCCGGCAAGCCCACCGCCCTACTGCTCACGGTGCGCAATGAAGGTACGGACTGGATGGAGGCGAACCTTCCGCCTCATGTAGAAGTATTCTACCGGGTGCAGGACATCAACCCTTCACGCTTCAAACTGATTCTGTGCGTATCTCCTCAAATCCCCAACTTCCCGGAAATGCCTATGATATGCTACGTGCCTTGTGTCGTACACCTCGGTATCGGCCTTGCCCGGCTGGCAGGCCCCGTGCGGAAAGTGGAGAAAGAGATTATGAACACACTGAAGGAATACGGCATCATGCCCCAAAGCATCGCCTCCATCTCCACGATTAAAGCTAAAAGTGACGAACCGGTAGTGAAAGCGCTCCAAAAGAAGTTCCCGGTCTACTTCTATACAGCCGAGGAACTGGCAGAGATAGAGGTGCCCCATCCCAGCAAAACCGTCATGAAGCACATGGGTACCCCCAGTGTCAGCGAAGCCGCCGCCTTGCTGAGTGCGAACAACTCCCGGCTGCTGATGCCCAAGAAGAAAGGAGAGAACTATACCGTGGCCGCCGCCCTCGACATAAGAACTGTGCGCCAGGGCCACATCGAAATAGTGGGTGCCGGCCCGGGCGACCCGGACCTGGTTTCCGTACGCGGACGCCAAATGCTGGAACGCGCCGACCTCATTCTGTATGCCGGCAGTCTCGTTCCCAGGGAGCTGACTCTCTGTGCCAAGGCCGGAGCTACCGTACTCAGCTCCGCTTCTATGGATTTGGAGGAACAATTTGAAGTGATGAAGAAGTTCTATGACAAGGGAAAATTCATCGTACGCCTGCATACGGGTGACCCATGTATCTATGGTGCCATTCAGGAACAGATGAACTACTTTGACCAGCACGGTATGAGCTACCACATCACCCCCGGCATATCCTCCTTCCAGGCGGCAGCGGCAGCCTTGAAGTCGCAGTTCACCATTCCGGAAAAAGTGCAAAGCATCATCCTAACACGCGGCGAAGGACGCACGCCCATGCCCGAACGCGAAAAGCTACATCTCATGGCACGCTCACAAAGTACCATGTGCATCTTCCTCAGTGCAAGTATTGCGGAGCAGGTGCAGGAAGAACTGTTGCAGGAGTATCCGGAAACTACCCCCGTAGCTGTCTGCTACCACTTGACATGGAAAGACGAACAAATATTCAGGGGGGAACTCAAAGACCTTGCCAGGATAGTGAAGGAAAATAACCTCACCTTGACAACCATGATTGTCGTAGGCGAAGCCATCGGCAACCGCGAAGGTCTGTCACGGCTCTATGCACACGAGTTCAAGCATCTGTACCGGAAATAAATCAACGATTAATCACCCATAACCATTCAAACATGATATTAATATTTGGCGGAACCACCGAAGGACGCATAGCCATCCAAACCCTTGAAGAAGCCGGAAAAACTTTCTACTATTCTACCAAAGGGGATGAGCAGGACGTACTTCTGCATAATGGCATCCGCCTGCAAGGCGCGATGGATGCAATAGAAATAGAAACATTCTGTGCACAGCATCACATAAAGCTGCTGATAGACGCCGCACACCCCTTTGCCACACAGTTGCATGAGACTCTGGAACAAGTCTCCGTGAAATCGAATATCCCCGTCATCCGTTTCGAGCGTATCTTCCCGGAACGCGATGAAGAACACATCACCTGGTGCAGGGATTATGATGATGCCATCGAGAAGATACAGAAAGAAAAGATTTTCATCTTACTTGCACTGACCGGCGTACAGACCATAGGTAAGCTGAAGCCTTTGTGGCAGAATGCTTGCTGTTACTTCCGCATCCTCGACCGTGACAGCTCGCGCAAGCTCGCCCGGGAACAGGGCTTCTCCGAGAAGAACCTCTACTACTACACGCCCGGAGAAGACGAGCAAGTCCTAATGAAACAGCTTCATCCCGAAGCCATCCTCCTCAAGGAAAGCGGGATATCCGGCGGATTCTGCGAGAAGGTGGAAGCTGCCCGGCAACTGGGTATACGCATCTTTGCCATCCGCCGTCCCGAGACATCCGGCAAGTTTATCTGTGTAAACGGCGAGCATGGCCTGCGCCGCATAGTCGAGAAACATTTACCCGACTTCTTCCCCCTGCGCAGCGGACTGACCACCGGAACATGTGCCGCTGCTGCTGCCGTAGCCGCCACCTGGGATGTATTCAATATCTACTTCAAAAAGCGTCCTACGGAATTTCCGGTAGTCCTTCCCAACGGAGAAACCATCCAGGTTCCCGTAGAGCCTCAGCACCATACTCCCCACTCCGACCTTCTGGAAAACGGTGACGGCATGTTCGAGACAAGCGCTACCGTCATCAAGGATGCCGGCGACGACCCGGACATCACCAACGGGATGAAAGTTGTGGCCAATATAGCCATACCTTTCCGCATAGACGACCCGCTGCCGGAAGACACTCCCCAGGACGACTACAACATCATCGTCTGCGGCGGCGAAGGCGTAGGTGTCGTCACCATGCCCGGTCTGGGACTTGAGCTCGGTAGCTCTGCCATCAACGATACCCCGCGCGAAATGATAAAGAAGAACGTCAAGCTATGGCTTGAACGCCTCCATATTGCCAAACAGCCCAATCCTATTCTCATTACCATCTCCATCCCCGGTGGAGAAGAGATAGCCAAACGCACCTTCAATCCCCGCCTCGGTATCGAAGGAGGCATTTCCATTATCGGGACCTCCGGCATCGTGAAGCCATTCTCCTCGGAAGCCTTCGTCAATTCCATCCGGAAGTCCATGGAAGTGGCAAAGGCAACCCGGAGCCCTCGTATCGTCATCAGCTCCGGCGCAAAGAGCGAACGTTTCATCAAGGCGTATTATCCCGACCTCCCCACCCAGGCTTTCGTGCATTACGGCAACTTTATCGGCGAAACCTTGAAAATAGCAGCCGAAGAGCAAGTACCGCACGTCACCCTCGGCGTGATGATGGGAAAGGCCGTGAAACTGGCCGAAGGCAATCTGGATACCCACAGCAAGAAAGTGACCATGAATAAGGAATTCATTCAAGACCTGGCACGCCAGACGGGATGCAGCGAAGAAACACTTGCCGCCATCGGACAGATGAACCTGGCGCGCGAACTCTGGGACATCATTCCCGAAGAGCTGCTGGAAAAGTTTGGCAAGGCACTGATTGAGCTCTGTCACCGGCACTGTGCCCCCTTACTGCCCAATGGCGAACTAACAATATTACTCATAACCGAAAACGGAAAAATTTACTCATGAAGAAGAAGATAATCATTACCGTCTGTATGGCAATGACCGTACTGACCGGCCTGGCACAAAAACCGCTGTCCTTTCATGCAAAAGCAGGAATCGGTACCTCCCATTTTCATGGAAAACACTCCAGCAGTGACACCCAAATAGCTTACAAAGCTGGTGTCGGTGCAGAATATGTCCTCAACAAGACCTGGGTGCTGCAATCCGCATTGGAGTTTGTGTCCATCGGCGGTAAAGACGAGATAAGCCACATCGGCAAGGCCAAAATGCATGAACTGTATCTGCAAATCCCCCTCATGATAGCGGCCCGCCTCCATCTGGGCAGGGATTATCATGCCTCGCTGAGCGTCGGCCCTTATGCGGCCATAGGCGTGGCAGGCAAGACCTCCGGCGAGACCTACGATTATAGCAGCAGCAGTATGCAGGGAGGATACCAGTTCAAGATAGACACTTTCGGCAGCATGGTAGACGGGAAAATGGGTAACAACCGTTTCGATGCAGGTATTGCCTTGGGACTTACTTTTGAATACAGAAGATTCATCATCGGTGCAGAGACACAAGTGGGACTGGTAAAAGTCAATGAGCAGATAAACCAGATGATAGGTCATTCGGAAGAAGGAGGATATTTTCCCAAGAACTTCGCCGCATTCTTCACGCTGGGGTACCGGTTCTGGTAAGGGAACATTTTGCCATACAGAGTTGTTTAGTATACAAACAGATACTCAACAATATAAACTGAATAATATGGCAAAAAGAATTCCTATCCTGCTGGCAGCAATGACAGCCCTCACCTTCGCCCCTCAAACAGCAGAGGCATGTACCGGTATCACCCTGACGGCCAAAGACAATGCGCACGTCGTAGCCCGCACCATCGAATGGGGAGGCAGTGAGCTGAACAGCCAGTACGTCATCGTACCGCGCGGTTATTCGCAACAATCACTGACACCCGGAGGCAGTCTGTCCGGCATGGAGTTCACCTCACGCTATGGCTACGTAGGCCTGGCAGTGGAGCAAAAGGAGTTCGTGGCCGAAGGTCTGAATGAAGCCGGGCTCTCCGCCGGGCTGTTCTACTTTCCCGGATATGGCAAATATGAGGAGTACGACCCCACACGAAAAGCGTCGAGCATAGCCGATTTACAATTGGTATCATGGCTGTTGGGAAGCTTTTCTACTGTGGACGAGGTAAAGGAGGCTATTGAAAATGTAACGGTCATAGCCATTGACCCACGCGCCTCCACCGTACATTGGCGGATTGCAGACAAGACCGGCCGCCAACTGGTATTGGAGTTCATCGACGGACAGCCCCGTTTCTATGAAAACAAACTGGGAGTATTGACAAACTCCCCCGGCTTTGACTGGCAGATGACCAACTTAAACAATTATGTGAACCTCTACCCGGGCAGTGCCGAAAGCAAATCGCTGGGCAATGTGACTATAGCCCCTTTCGGTTCGGGAAGCGGCTTTTTGGGAATTCCGGGAGATGTGACTCCCCCTTCCCGCTTTATCCGTGCCGCTTTCTACCAGACTTCTACACCACCACAGAATACCGCACTGGAAACCGTTCTCCAATGTTTTCAGATACTGAATAACTTTGATATACCCGTAGGCATCGAGTTTCCCCTCGGCCAGGTTCCTGCCAATATTCCAAGTGCCACCCAATGGACATCGGCCACAGATATGACAAACGGTATCATCTACTATCGCACCATGTACAACAGTACAATCAGAAGCATTGATTTGAGACAGATAGACTTCGGGCGCATCGAGTACCATGCAGCTCCCCTCGATAAAGTGAAGCGGCAACCGATAGCTCCCGTGAAAATTGAATAGGGACGCAGAAACTTCAAGATTGCCGCTGTTGCAGTTGTTCCGCCTCCTTCCTCTTCATCTCCGCCAGCACCCCGCAGGTCAATGGAATGGCGAGGAAGAAGGTCAGCATGTCCGACGCCGCCTGGCACATCTCCACCCCTTTCAGTCCTAAGAAATAAGGAAGAATGAAGATGAGGGGGATGAAGAACAGCCCTTGACGGGCAGAGGAAAGTATCGTAGCGCGTACGGGCTTGCGGATAGTCTGCAGCATCATGTTGCTGACCACAATCCATGCACCCAACGGATAGGTGATGAACTGCCAGCGCAATGCTGCCGCACCGGTAGCTACAACAGCAGGGTCTCCCTTGCGGAAGATGGAGACAATCTCCTCGGCATATCCCATACCTGCCACCGCACAAACCAGCAAAAAGAAAAAGCCTACCTTCACACAGAACCAGAATCCTTGGCGCACTCTGGCATACAGCCCGGCACCATAATTGAATCCGCATACCGGTTGGAAGCCTTGCCCGAAACCAATTAGGAAAGCATTGATAAACATAGAGATACGCGTCACAATGGACATCCCTGCAATAGCTGCGTCACCATATGCACCGGCCGCCACGTTCAGCAAAATGGTTGCCACGCTTGCCAGTCCCTGCCGGGTGAGTGACGGAGTTCCACCCCCAATAATTTCCTTGATGAAAGCCAGTGTAGGCGTAAAGTTTCTGTAACGTATACGTATATTTCCTCCTCTGCGCCCCATATATAGCAAAAGGATGAAACTACATATCTGGCTGACTACTGTGGCAAGTGCGGCACCGGATATGCCCATATCGCATACAAAAATCAGGATAGGGTCGAGCACCACGTTGATGACCGCCCCACTCACAATCCCCACCATGGCATACGCCGCATTACCTTGAAAACGTATTTGGTTATTCAGCACCAATGAGGCGGTCATAAAAGGAGTACCCAGCAGAATGATTCCCAAATAGCGCTCCGTATACGGAAGAATAGTAGGCGTCGACCCCAAAGCAAGGGAAAGCGGTGTAAGGAACAGCAATCCCAGCACAGCCAGAGCCGCTCCGATAAACAAGGCAAAAAAGAAGCCGGTGGATGCCATCTTCTCGGCACTCTCCGTTTCCTGCGCCCCCAACTTACGGGAGATGTAGTTCCCCGAACCATGACCGAAGAAGAATCCCACAGCCTGGATAATGGACATCACAGAAAACACGATACCTACGGCAGCCGTAGACTGGGTATTTATTTTACCCACAAAATAGGTATCTGCCATGTTGTAGAAGGACGTCACCAGCATGCTGATGATGGTCGGCACAGCCAATGACGTAATCAGCCGGGGGACCGGAGTCGTCGTTAAGTGGACATAATTATCCTTTGCAGAATGGTGCATCATAGGGAATGGAATGACAAGACTATTTGCAGCAATTTCTCAATGGAGTACACTGTTACCGGCTCCTTGCCCGGTCGATGGAATACGAAGCTGCCGTCTCCCTTCAAATCTCCGGTTTCGATATAAATCTCCGATTCAACATTCCGGTTTGCCAGAATCCCGTTTCTCTGGAGTGCCTTGCGCACCATGGCATACTTCTGCCCGTGGCCCGCCAAGCGTATCTGGGAGGTATATTCATTGGCTACCCTGAACAGTCCCGTTTCCAAATCAAAGGCAATACCCTTACGGGCAAAGAAGTTGCTCAGGCTGCCGTTCAACGAAAGGTCCTCGGGCGTACCGATAGTTACGCCGTTCACCTTGTCCATCAGCCATATTTTGTCCGCTATCTGCAGGGCCAGTTCCAGGTCGTGAGTAGAAAGGAAAATCGTCTTGTCCGTTTGCCGGCTGAGCTGGTGAAGCAGTTGCATCATCTCTACTTTACTGGGAAAATCAAGGAAAGCTGTCGGTTCATCCAGATAGATGACGGGAGTTTCCTGGGCGAGCGCCTTGGCTATCATCACCTTCTGCCGTTCACCGTCACTCAGCGTATGCACCATGCGGTGTGCCAGATGGGGAATGCCTACCAGGGCGATGGATTTGTCCACCACAGTCTTGTCCTCTTTCGAAAGGGTTCCCCAGAAACCGGTGTAGGGGCTGCGCCCCAGACCTATCAGTTCTACGACGGACATATTGCGTATATCGCACTTCTCCGTCAGCACCACACTAATGACGCGCGAAAGCTGCTTGTCGGTATAGTCCCCAATCTCTTTTCCTTCAATAAATATGTTTCCTCCAAGTTTTGGCTGGAAGGCAGACAACGTACGGAGCAGCGTGGACTTCCCCACTCCATTAGCTCCCAACAAGCAAGTCAGCTCACCACTGTTAATTCCGGCGCAAATGCCGTCTGCCACCACTTTCACATCCCCCTTACCGGGGTAACCGATGGAAAGATTCTCTATATGTATGGTTTCCTTATTCATTCAATTCTCCTTTCCGTTTTCTAAAAAGTACAGAAGCCACTACCGGCGCACCTACCAGTGCCGTCACCGAGTTGACCGGCAAAGCTCCCTCGAAGCCGGGCATACGGGCTATCAGATTGCAGACCAATGCCAGGGAAGCGCCTACCAGCAATGTGGCAGGCATCAGCACCCGATGGTCCGAAGAGTGGAAGATGGCACGGCACAGATGGGGAACCGCCAACCCGATAAACATAATCGGACCGCAATAGGCCGTTACAATAGCCACCAGCACACCGGAGCATGAGATAACCAGC
This sequence comes from Bacteroides sp. AM44-19, assembly GCF_003603395.1. Taxonomy (NCBI): domain Bacteria; kingdom Pseudomonadati; phylum Bacteroidota; class Bacteroidia; order Bacteroidales; family Bacteroidaceae; genus Bacteroides; species Bacteroides sp. AM44-19. Next base: position 195,785 of record NZ_QTNB01000001.1, read on the forward strand.
AGGCGTGCCCGCTTGATGTTCAGTCCCAGATTGCGTGCATAGCCATCGCCCAGCAGCAACAGATTCATCGTCTTTATCAGCAGGAAGGACAACGGAAGCAGCACAGCCATGATGCAGACAAACAGCACCATCTGGTCGCCCGAAACACGGGCAAAGCTACCCAATCCCCAAATGACATATGCACGTATATCTTCCTCCACACTGAAATATTTCAATACGCCGATGACGGCACTTGCCACATAGCCTATCATCACACCGATTATCAGCAGCGTCACGTTGCCCTTCACCTTCTGGGAGACATAGACAATGAGCGCCATCACAGCCAGCGCACCGATAATGGCGGCAACCGACAAGGCAACCTCGCCCATATACCCCAAACGGCTCAATGCCACACCGCCCATCGCCCCGGACAGCAATACCACACAAGCCACACCCAGGCTGGCACCTGAACTGATGCCCAATACCGAAGGCCCTGCCAGCGGATTGCGGAACACCGTCTGCATCTGCAGACCGCTGACTGACAGCCCTGCTCCCGCCACCAATGCCGTCAACGCTTGGGGCACGCGGGACTTCCAGATAATATTCTGCCAAATAACGGATTCATCCGTATTTCCCCACAATATGTTCCACACGGAGCGCAGAGGAATGTGAACCGACCCCAAAAGCAGGTTCAGCAGGAAAAAAAGAAAGATAGATGCCAGTGTCAGCAACATCAACGGAAGTACGGGTCTTTTTATCATTTCAGCAGTTCGTAGTAAGTCGGTTTATAGTCAGGCAACAAATCGGGATGGAAAGCATGTATCAAGTCTTCCAATACAATTTCGGGCTGCATGGGCATACTTTCGTAGAAGGGTTTCTCACGCATGTTGCAGTATACCACTCCCTTCTCACGAAACGCACGGAAGTCGGCATAACGCGGGTCGAGGGACTTCAAGGCATCATACGTGAATGTCCCGTCATAGCTGTTGACAATGCGCCAATAGTCGGCACTCTCCGCCTGGCTATATACGGTTTCAAAATCCAGCGTGACACCTCCCGAACGGGGATCGTCTTTCAAGAAATAATCCGCACCGGCATCACGGAACAGTTCGGCAAGAAAGCTCTTTCCTCCCACTGCATACCAGTTGCCACCCCGTATCTCGCCGCTGAATACCACCGGACGCTTCTTCACGTTGGCAGCCAGCTCCTTCAATTCGTTATAGCGCTTCTCTATCGCAGCAAACTTTTCATTCGCCTCCACTTCCTGGCCTATAAACATGCCGATGAATTTTATCCATTCAGCCTGCCCCAACGGGGTCATCTCCTTATATCCCAAATGGGGAACCAGTGGAATACCGATTTCCCGCATGGCATCATATCCACCCCGCTTGAAAGGAGAGATAAAGATAACATCCGGATTCATGCTCATTATCACTTCATTATCAAAGTTCCCTTCGATACCAATCTTCACGGTCTCGCCGGACTTCAAACGGTCGTTCATCTCCTTGTTGAAGAGATGGCGCGTACTGGTGATGCCCACCACATAATTGCAGGCATCCAGACGGATGAAGTTGGAAAGTTGCAGGGATGTCATACACATAACGTGCTCCACCGGTGTTTCTATCACCGTATAGTCGCTCGGTATGCCGGCAGGCTTTATGCCTTTCGGTACCAGTGCGTAATGGAAGGTGTTGCCGTTTTCTTTCTGAGGGTCGTGTATATCCACCAGGCGGACATGGTGCGGCAAGTACTTCACCGTATAGCCTTTGGCATAAAGCGGTACAATGGTAGCTGCCGTGTCTGTCATAACCGGAGAATAGCCCGTTTCGGAAGAAGATTCGGTAGCAGTCTGTCTTGATTTTAAGCCGCAAGAGGAGGTTACGCATAAAACGCACAGCAGTGCAATGCCTATGGCAGATATCCGGGTCATGATTATCGGGGTTTATGGAATTCGGGCACAATATTCGTCATTTTTGGGGAGATACGCAAATGCTCCTCCTGCAAATTGACGGATACTGTGCCTAAATAATCTTTAAAAGCCCATCAAGTCATTCAGCGCTTCGCTCATGCTGGGATGTGTAAAGACAAAATCACGGAGGAAGGTATATTCCTGCCCGGTCTTCATAGCCATTGCCACCAGGTTGATGACCTCACTCGATTCCGGGCCAAACAGCGTACATCCCAAAATCTTGTCCGTATCGGCGTCCACCACTACCTTGAAGAGTCCGTTCGTATCGCCCAAAGTCCTGGCACGCGGAATGGCGGCTACCGGCAGCTTGTTGACCTTTATATTCAATCCCTTCTTGCGTGCTTCCGCTTCGCTCAGCCCGATGCGTGAAAGCGGCGGGTCGATGAATACCGAATAGCTCACCGGGTCACGGTCGGACACCTTGCGTTCTCCCGCCCCGAAAAGGTCTTCGCGCAGAATGCGGTAATCATCCAAAGAAATGTAGGTAAACTGCAAACCGCCCTTTACATCACCGATAGCATGTATCTTGGGGTTGGTAGTCTGCAAATAGTCGTCCACCACAATGGCACCGCGCTCATTCACCTCTACACCTGCCGCCGCCAGATTCAAGCCAGCCGTATTCGGACGCCGGCCGGTAGCCAGCAGGATGGCATCTGCGTGTAACTGATGTTCCTCTCCCGTGACCGCATCCCGGTAAATGACGTCAGAGTCTTTCACGGACTGCACGCGTGCATTCAGCCTGAAAACGATTCCTTTCTGTTCCAATACCTCCCGGACACTGTCCGCAATGTCCCGGTCCTCCCGGGATATCAGTTCGGAAGAGCCCTCGAGCACCGTGACTTGCGAACCGAATGAAGCATACATGGAAGCAAATTCTAGTCCGATGTATCCCCCGCCTACAATGACGAGCTGTACCGGCAGCTCAGTCAGTTCCATAATGGAGGTGCTGGTATATACCCGTGGGTTACCTTGTATCCCCTCTATCGGTGGAATGACGGTTTCGGCACCCGTATTGATGAATATCCGGGGAGCTTGCAATTGTAATGTCCCTTCCACCATCCCAACTTCCACCACATCCGGACCTGCAAAGGAGCCGATACCCGTATAGACCGTTATATGAGGATTGTCGGCCAGATTGTGATAGTTCTTCTGACGCAGGAAAGAGACGACCTCTTCCTTCCTTGCAATGGACTGACGATAGTATGCCTTCTTGACCTCCCAAGAAGCGTCTTTGTCCGCATGCTTTGCCGCATGCACCAATGTTTTTGTGGGAATGCAACCGATATTGATACATGTCCCTCCGTACATCTTTTCCGAACGCTCCACTACGGCAACGTCCAGCTTCCGTTTTGCCAACTCGGCAGCCAGCGTCTTTCCGCCTTTGCCGAATCCGATGATAATGGCATCATACTGTTTCATACGTCTATTTCCTTAATTGGTTCAATACTCTTTTTGCACTGTCAGACAGTACGACAATGGCACCGGCAAGAATGGCCGTATCCTTGATGACCAAGCGCCCTGCCCCCGTCAGCAACGGAAAGCCGTGCTCCCCGCTTCCCAAGTCGGGCACCCACACCTCAGGGGTTGTCACCAGGAAAGAGAGGGTACCCATCGTCATGACAATGGCAAGTGCGGCTCCCGCCAGTCCGATTTTCGGAGAGAATATCCCCAGAAATGTCAGAATGCCGATGGTCATAATCAGAATGCCCAGACCGTGAGAGAAACCATACGTATTGTTCTCCACGTGCCACTGATGTTTCGCCTCATTGAACTCGCCCTCTTTCAGCTTATACTCCTTGTACTCCGGGGCACTCTTTGTATAAAAGAAGCTCATGAACGGGCTGTTCGCCACAAAAGGGACAATCCCTTCAGCCTCATAATTCCAGAATTTCAACCCACCAATCCATACGAAAATAACCAGGATGGCTACACGAATCAAATTAACACCCAACTTTTGAGTGGAAGCGGCCAGCGTCAACGCAGCCATAAACAAGTTTTGCAATTTCGTTTTCATCTTTGTTCTACTTTTTAAATGGTTTCAGTAATATGACTTGATTTTTGTTTTTGCAAAGTTCCTTGTTTTCCACCACGTACGAAATGGCAATTATTCCGCAACAGTTGGCAATTATTCCCGTTTCACTCTTTTCCGGTAGTCCGAGACACTCTCGCCGGTCATTTTCTTGAAAAAACGGCTGAACGCGGACAAGTCTTCGAAGCCCAGAATGGAGCTGATTTCCTTAGCGCTTTTGTGGGTATACAGCAGCAATCTCATGGCTTCTGCCTCAATGCGGTCATGAATCACCCGTAAAGGGGAAGGCAACCCGCAGGTCGAGAACAGATTGGAAAGTGTCTTGGGAGAACGGCAAAGAATATCGGCATAATCCTGCACTTGCTTCTTCTCCTTGAAATGCCGGTCCACTAATACGTAATACTGCCGGATGATGTCAAACGTCTTTTCCTTCTCCTGCCCCACCCCAAAACGCTGGCGCGCAATGCGTGTGCAGGTAATGATGAAACGTTTCAAGACAATCCGCAGCATCTCCTCCTGCAAGTTGTCATGGATGACCGATTCCTGCCGGAAAATGCGGACTATGTCATGCAAGTTGGAAGACTGCCCGGCAGAAAGTGCCAGTTTCATCACCTTGGAAGAGCCATAAAAAAGGAATCCATTGCAAGAGACCTCGTTGTCATGTCCATAGATGCAATAAAAATTGCTGTTGAATACAAACGTCAGGTATTCACCGTCCACCTCTTTTACCTCCAGGTGATGCAACGGGGTCAAGGTCACGATTTCATCCTTTTCCAGGCGCATGGGGATATGGTCTATTTCCAGAGTCAGCGTACCGCTCTGTACCCAAATGAATTTATACAGAGTCTTGTCACGTTGCAGCGACGCACGCTCATGGTAGCTGGAAGTCATGGCTATGTTGCCATTCAAGCGGGTGTTCAGTTGATAATCCATAAAAAACAGATTGTTTTAGTAAATAACAAAGATAGCGAATATCTTGTTTGCTACTGATTATTTCCCCACTTTTGTAGCCGTTTTGCTGTTCTTTAATTTTTAACCTTTAATGTCTTCATGCAAATGTTCCCCGTCATATTTGTATCTCTCGGTCCCGGCGAACCGGAACTGATTACCGTAAAAGGCTTGAAAGCCCTGCAGACAGCCGACTGTATATTCTGTCCCGAGACACTGGCCAAAGATGGAAACAGAGTTTCACGCGCAGCCGACATCCTATTGCAACTCGACATTCCGGAAAACACGGTGCACCGCTTTCCACTCCCCATGAGCAAACAGCGCGAAAAAGCCCTGAGCGCCTACGACGAGGTCTATATGGAGAGCTCCACCCTCCGGCAACAAGGAAAGAAGGTCTGTATCGTTGCCGAAGGAGATGCCGGATTCTACTCTTCCATACATTATGTATATGACAAACTGCAGGCAGACGGCATCCCCGTGAAGCACATCCCCGGTATCCCTGCCTTCATTGCCGCCGGCGCACTGGGCGGGCTCCATGTGGCCAGCCAGGAAGAGCGGCTGACGGTGATACCCGGCATTACTACGACAGAAGAGATAGAGAAACTGACAAGCGAAAACAGTGCGGTTGTCATCATGAAGCTGTCCAGATGCACCGATGAGATTCACCGCTGCATCTGCCTGCATCCCGAATACCGGTATCACTATTTTGAGAATGTAGGCACTCCGGAAGAGAAGTATATCAATGACAGCAAGCGGATAGCGACCATCCGCTTCCCCTATTTTTCCCTGCTTATCATTCGTACAGAGACCTTTTGAGCCCGATTTAATACAATTTCGCACGCCATAGGCATTATTTTAATGAAAATGGGTTACCTTTGCGCCGTTGAAATATAAAAAAGATAAGAACATGAAGAAAGTCGTTTTTTATATGATGCTGCTGGTTATGAGCATCGGTTATGCCTATGCACAAGGAAAGGCAGACATCAAATTCGAACAGACCACCCACAACTTCGGCACATTCTCCGAAAACAGTCCTGTGGTCAGCTACACCTTTAAGTTTACGAACGTAGGCGATGCTCCGCTTGTCATCCATCAGGCTGTAGCTTCCTGCGGATGTACCGTTCCCGAATATTCACAAGAACCGATAGCACCGGGAAAGACTGGAACAGTGAAAGTAACTTATAATGGAACCGGAAGATACCCCGGACACTTCAAGAAATCCATTACCCTGCGCACCAATGCCAAAACGGAAATCATGCGATTATTTATCGAAGGGGACATGACCGCTAAAGATGCCAAATAAGCATTTTACCATACAGAATTAAGGAGATTTTTTTAAATCTCCTTTTTTTTTGCTTTCTTTGCCTAAAATGCGAAGATAGGCTGCACCTCAGCAGAATAATAATGAGCTTGCTCATTTTATCCAGCATTCGGTTTGCACTATCTTTGAAGTCTATTAAAGAAAAACATAAAACTACAAAACCTATGAAACAAGAAGAAGAACCTATTACCGGACTACCGGAAAATGCGTTCCGTGAATTGAAACCGGGAGAAGTGTACAACCCTCTGATGAGCCCGGATAAGAAGTATTCAGAAGTAAATGCCTGGTCGGTGACATGGGGTATTCTGATGGCCATCCTCTTTTCGGCCGCAGCCGCCTATCTGGGGCTGAAGGTGGGACAAGTATTCGAAGCCGCCATCCCCATCGCCATCATTGCCGTCGGCGTATCGGGTGCCGCCAAACGCAAAAACGCATTGGGCGAAAACGTCATTATCCAGTCTATCGGTGCCAGCTCGGGCGTCATCGTGGCAGGTGCCATCTTCACCCTTCCGGCACTCTATATTCTCCAAGAGACCTATCCGAAAGAAATCACCGTCACCTTTGCACAAGTCTTTATCAGTTCCCTGCTGGGAGGTGTGCTGGGTATTCTCTTCCTTATCCCCTTCCGCAAATATTTCGTGAGCGACATGCACGGCAAGTATCCCTTCCCCGAGGCGACAGCCACCACACAAGTGCTCGTCTCCGGTGAAAAGGGCGGCAGCCAGGCAAAACCATTACTCATGGCTGGTATTATCGGAGGTCTATACGACTTCATCGTGGCAACCTTCGGCTGGTGGAACGAGAATTTCACTACCCGCGTATGCGGCTTCGGCGAAATGCTGGCCGAGAAAGCCAAGCTGGTATTCAAGGTTAATACGGGTGCTGCCGTGCTCGGTCTGGGTTATATTGTGGGACTGAAATACGCGTCCATCATCTGTGCCGGCTCACTGGCCGTATGGTGGATTATCATCCCCGGTATGTCCATGATTTGGGGAGATTCCGTACTGAACCAATGGAACCCCGAAATCACGGCAACCATAGGCGCTATGGCTCCGGAAGAAATCTTCAAATACTATGCCAAGAGCATCGGTATCGGTGGCATTGCCATGGCAGGTATCATCGGCATTATCAAGTCTTGGGGCATCATCAAGAGTGCCGTAGGACTGGCTGCCAAGGAAATGGGAGGTAAGTCCAACGTGGAAGCCAGTGTGAAACGCACACAGCGGGACATCTCTATGAAGATTATCGCCATCGGTTCCATCATCACGCTGCTGCTGGTTGTTCTCTTCTTCTACTTCGATGTGATGCAGGGCAACTTGACACATACCATTGTAGCTATCCTGCTTGTTGCAGGTATCGCTTTCCTGTTCACCACCGTGGCAGCCAATGCCATTGCGATTGTGGGCACAAACCCCGTATCCGGAATGACGCTGATGACATTAATCCTGGCATCCGTAGTCATGGTAGCCGTAGGGCTGAAAGGTCCCGAAGGGATGGTTGCGGCACTGGTGATGGGCGGTGTTGTATGTACGGCACTGTCCATGGCGGGAGGCTTCATCACAGACTTGAAAATCGGTTACTGGCTGGGTAGCACGCCTGCCAAGCAGGAGACCTGGAAGTTCCTCGGAACCATCGTTTCTGCCGCTACCGTAGGTGGTGTAATGATTATCCTAAACAAGACATACGGTTTCACCAGCGGACAGCTGGCCGCTCCGCAAGCCAATGCCATGGCGGCCGTTATCGAACCTCTGATGAACGGTGTGGGTGCGCCCTGGCCGCTCTACGGTATCGGTGCAGTGCTGGCCGTCATCCTCAATTTCTGCAAGATTCCCGCACTGGCATTTGCATTGGGTATGTTCATCCCATTGGAACTGAATGTCCCGTTGGTAGTGGGCGGTGCCATCAACTGGTACGTGACCAGCCGCAGCAAGGATGCCGCTCTCAATGCCGAACGCGGGGAGAAAGGTACCCTGCTTGCCTCCGGTTTCATTGCCGGCGGTGCATTGATGGGTGTGGCAAGTGCTGCCATGCGTTTCGGAGGAATCAACCTCGTAAACGATGCATGGTTACAGAACACCTGGTCCGAAGTGCTGGCGCTGGGTGCTTATGCCATTCTGATATTCTACCTCATCAAAGCTTCCATGAAAACCAAATAACTTTTAAATACCAAGAACATGAAAAAGATTCTACTTTTATCTTTTCTATTTGCAGCGACCATGTTATCTGCACAAAAGCCCGTTGAGCTGCCCCTATGGCCCAACGGTGCCCCCAATAACAACGAACTGACCAATTCCGGACAGAACCATAACAACGAATGGGTGTCCGATGTCACCACCCCTACCCTTACGGTGTACCCTGCCTCCCACCCCAACGGCATGGCCATCATCATGTGTCCGGGAGGCGGCTACGGGGGGCTGGCCATGAAGCACGAGGGACACGACATGGCTCCCTGGTTCAACACACAAGGCATCACCTATGCAGTACTGAAATACCGTATGCCCAACGGGCACCATGAAGTGCCCCTTTCCGATGCCGAACAAGCCATCCGCATGGTACGCGAACATGCCGCCGAATGGGGTGTCAATCCTCAGCGTGTAGGCATCATGGGCGCTTCTGCCGGCGGCCATCTGGCAGCTTCGCTTGCCACACTATACAGCAGTGACAAGACCCGTCCCGACTTCCAGATCTTGTTCTATCCGGTGATTTCCATGCAGAAAGGCGTTACCCATGGAGGTTCCCGTAAGAACCTTATCGGAGAAAATCCATCTCAGGAGCTGGAACAAAAATACTCCCTCGAAAGACAAGTATCCCCACGCACTCCGCAGGCTTTTATCATGCTTTCTTCGGACGACGACGCAGTGCCACCCATCAACGGCATTGGCTATTTCCTCGCCTTGCGTGACCACAAAGTGCCTGCCAGCCTGCATGCCTACCCTACCGGCGGACATGGCTGGGGATTCCGGGACAACTTCACCTACAAGCGTCAATGGACGGAAGAACTGGAGAAGTGGTTGCGTGAAGGGCTCGTATTCCCGGTCTCTGAACCTACCACAAAGAAATAAAAGCAATTATGAATAAAAAGTATTTTTTACTCACTTGCCTCGCAGCGTTTCCCTTTGCCCTGACTGCTCAGGAGAACAATCGCTACGAAGAGATTACCAACCCCAAGCTGACAAGCATCAACCGGGAGCCTGCCCGCAGCACGTTCACCTCCTACGTCACGGAGGCTGATGCCGTCATCAATGACCGCAAGAACGGAACCTTCCGCTTGTCCCTTAACGGGAAATGGAAATTCCATTACGTGGAAACCTTCGCCGACCGCCCCACGGACTTCATGATGGACCGTGTGGACGCCAGCCGCTGGCCGGACATCAATGTACCCGGAAACTGGGAGTTGCAGGGATTCGGTACGCCCATCTATGTGAACCAGCCTTATGAATTCTGTTCTTCGGGCTATCCTCCTTATTGGGACAAGCCCAATCCTCCATACGTTCCCCAAGAATGGAATCCCACCGGCACCTACCGCCGCGAGTTCACTCTTCCGGGAGACTGGGACGATAAGGAAATTTTCCTGAGTGCCGACGGCGTACGCGGGGCAGCCTTCTACTACCTCAACGGCAAGTTTGTAGGCATGAGTAAAGATGCAAAGACTCCGGCGCGTTTCAACGTCAGCGCCATTGCCAAGAAAGGGAAGAATGTCATTGCCATTCAGATACACCGCTTTTCCGATGCCAACTATCTGGAATGCCAGGACTTCTGGCGCATCAGTGGTATCGAACGGGACATTTACTTATATGCCCAGCCTCAAATCCATCTCACGGACTTCAAGGTGGAGTCTCCTTTGGATGAGAACTACCGGAATGGTATCCTCAAGGTAAAGGTGCAGTTTACCAATGAAAGCGGACAAAATTCCCCATTTGTCGTTGGTTACCGCCTGCTGGACAAGAACGACCAGCAGATAGCCCAGTCCTCTACTCAGGTCAGCGGTGACCAAACGGAAGTGGAATTCACCAAGAAGACCATCCAGGAACCCCTGCAATGGACAGCCGAAACGCCCAACCTCTATACCCTCGTCATCAGCCTAAAGCGCCCGAATGGAGATGTGATTGAAGCGACAAGCTGCAAAGTAGGATTCCGCACAGTGGAAATCAAGGACAAACAACTGTTGGTAAACGGACAACCTATCCTCGTGAAAGGCGTGAACTATCACGAACACAACGAGAATACCGGTCACTATGTCTCCGAAGAACTGATGAAGAAAGACTTCGAGCTTTGGAAGAGATACAATGTCAATACCGTACGCACTTGCCATTATCCCCAGCAGGAACGTTTCTACGAACTCTGTGACGAATATGGTATCTACGTCATCGACGAAGCCAATATCGAAAGCCACGGCATGGGTTACGACCTGCGTGTAGGCGGCACGCTGGGAAACAATCCGCTCTTCATGAATGCCCACCTCGACCGTACCATGAATATGTACGAACGGGACAAGAACCATCCGTCAGTCATCATCTGGTCGCTGGGCAACGAAGCCGGAAACGGATTGAATTTCTACGTTACCTACAACACCTTGAAGACGCTCGACAGCCGCCCCATCCAGTATGAACGCGCACTGTTGGAATGGAATACGGACATCTACTGCCCGATGTACGCTTCCCCTTCCTATCTGGAAAAGTATGCTCGGAACAAGGAGATGACGCGTCCCCTCATTCTTTGCGAGTATGCCCATGCCATGGGCAACAGCCTCGGCAACTTCCAGGAGTATTGGGACATCATCGAAAAATATCCCATCCTCCAGGGTGGCTGTGTCTGGGATTGGGTAGACCAGGGCTTTGCCGCCAAGACAGACGACGGGCGCAAATACTGGGCCTATGGCGGCGACTATGGCGAGAACGGTACCCCCTCCGATGGCAATTTCTGCATCAACGGCGTGGTATATCCCGACCGCAGTGTCAAGCCGCAGACGGAAGAGATGGGGAAGGTCTACCAGAACATCAAGTTCCTCGACTTCGACAAGCAGACTTCTACCGTGAAAATCCGCAATGATTTCTCCTTCACCAATCTCGACAAGTACGACTTCTACTACATCATACGCGACCACGGAAAGGAAGTCTACCGTGGCAAGATTGAAAATATCCATGCCGCACCGGGCAAGACGGTAACCACCGGCTTTCTGAACGGCATCCCCAAAGAGAAACAGACAACGGGAGATGTACGCATCGAGTTCTATGCAGCCATCAAGACGGCAGAACCTTTCCTCCCGGCCGGCACGGTCATTGCACGCGAACAGACCTACGTCCATACTTTCTACAAGAAAGAGGCTACGGCACAGCAGCCCGCCACTTCTAAGGAAGAGGGAAATTTGGTGGCGTTCTCCGGTCCCGACTTCAAAGCCACCTTCGACAAGCAAAGCGGCCTGCTCACCTCCTATTTGTACAAGAAACACGAGTACATACTGAACGGTCAGGGTCCCCGGCCATTCTTCTGGCGTGCACCGACGGACAATGATTATGGAGCCAACCTCCCCGTCCGCCTCAAAGCCTGGAAAGAGGCAAGCTACCAGGAACCAAAAGCCGAAAGTTTCCAAGTGACTCCGGGCAGCAATGCCACGACAGTAAAGGTGACCTACCGTTTTCCGCAGACAGACGCCCGTTGGGACATCACCTATAAGATATATGCCAGCGGAGTCATCAAGGTAGACAACCGGTTCATGGCCGAAGGAGACCAAGCTCCGATGATACCGCGTGTAGGCCTGCGGATGCAGTTACCGGAAAGCTTTACAGACTTGACCTACTACGGTCGCGGTCCGAAAGAGAATTACCGAGACCGCCGTACCTCCCAGTTCATCGGAGAGTATGCCATCCCGGTCAAGAACATGTACGAGCCGTATGTCCGCCCACAAGAGAACAACCATCGCACAGATATCTATTGGTGTGCCTTTACCGATAAGACGCAACGGGGCCTGCTGCTCATCGCCGACCGCACCTTTGAGCTGAACGCCTCCAACTATCCCCTGGAAAGTATGGACAGCGGCGATACGATTGACAACGGCGCTCCGCGTACCGAAAAGACCCATCACCGCCATCTCACCGACCCTCTGCCGGAAAAGATGGTCGATTTATTCATTGATTACCGCATGATGGGTGTCGGTGGAGACGACAGTTGGGGTGCAACAGCCCATGAACCCTATCTGATTCGTCCGGGCAAGGAGAATGCCATCGAATACGGTTTTACCCTTGTTCCGTTCGATAAAAAGGAGGATTATAAATATTTAATCCGGCAATATTGAATTTAATCCCTCCGGATTAAGCTTTTATAAAAAGGATGTAGTAAATTTGCTGCATCCTTTTTACGTTCAAGAACAATAATAATCAAAAGAGAGAAAAATGAAAACAATGACTAAATTTATGTTCAGCGCCCTCTGCGCCGCAGCCATGGTAACTTCCGTTTCTGCCCAGGGAGGGAAAGATATGTTGAGCAATGGAATAAAGTATCTGGATGTGCCATACGTAGCCCATACGCTGGAAGCAGATGGTCCCGAAGAACTCGTCATCAACTGCGATGAGGTAGACTGCACCACGCTGGTGGAATATGTGCTGGCAGAGACACTCACCCCCAAATTGGCCGACGGAGACATCTCGGAAAGCGCTTTCGCCGATAACCTGCAAAAAATCCGTTACCGTGACGGTAAAATCGACGGGTACACTTCCCGCCTGCATTATATTGCCGACTGGATAAACAATGGCGTACGCAACGGCTTCCTTCAGGATGTAACGGGCGCCATGAGTCCCGACACCGAACGGTTGTCCATCTCCTACATGTCTTCCCACCCCCAACTCTACAAGCAGCTGGCAAATTCTCCGGAAAACGTAGCCAAAATGAAAAAGATTGAACAATCCTTGTCCGGCAAGGAAATTCACTATCTTCCCAAAGCCAAACTTCCCGCCGATGGTCTCCCGTGGATTAAAGACGGCGATATCATAGCCATCACCACCAACACTCCGGGGCTGGATGTAGCCCACATGGGAATCGCTTTCTATGCGGATAGCAAACTCCTGCTGGTACACGCTTCCTCTACCGACAAGAAAGTGGTCGTCTCCAAAGTCCCCTTGTCCCAAATGCTGAAAGACAATAATAAGTGGACGGGAATACGGGTACTGAGGATGAAGAAATAAAATGAAATACTATATATGGAAAAGGCGATGAAGATTTGATTCTCCATCGCCTTTTCCGTATATAGGATTGTTCGTTCCTATTCCTTTACGACAATATATTCATCAATATTCCGTGTTTCTTTACTGAAGTTCACACCTACTTTCACTAATTTCCTGCCATCCAAGGTATAAGGAATCAGATACCCCTTCTCATCTATTTGTTTCAGAGCTGCGTCGGCTGTACCGTCCAGTTTGAACTCAAAAACATAAATAGCGGTAGGGGTATGAACTACTGCATCCGCACGGCCGCGGCTGCTACGAACCTCGGACCGGATGAACTGTCCCAGCAAAGTAAACACTACATGAAAAATAACCTGATAATGACGTTCCGTATCATCACTCAACTCGTACGGAATACCGGAGAAGAATATCTTAAGACGCTCCATAAACGCCTCCACATCCCCACTCTTCAATTCACGCATGAATTTAGCGATGTGGAAACCAGTCTCATCATTGGATACATTGGTATAATAGGGTACCAGAAAATTCAGAAAGCCGTAACGTACCTCATCATTCGGAAAGCCTAAAGTGTATAGCTTCACATCATCATCATACCCTTTTATGGTCAAATAACCACTTTGATAAATCATCGGAAGAGGATTATTTGTTTCCGCACGATATTCAGAGAAAGCGGAAGCCAGCACTTCCACTCCATCTATCAATAGACGTATATCGTAATCACTCTGCTTCAGCAAGTCAACCAAGTAAGTAGGTGTGCCGGTCTGAAACCAATAGTACCCCATCTCTTCTGCATCAAAAGCATTCAATACACTGAACGGATTGAACATTCCTACACCTTCCGGATGAAAATGATAACCATCATATTGACGTTCCATCAAATCAATCACTTCTTGTAAGGATATCCCTCTTCGTTTAGCCAGTCTCTCAAGTTCCGGCAGAAAGGTTTTCACCAACTCCTCTTTGGTAATACCACACAAAGCAGCGTAAGGAGACTTCATGCTGATATCATTCAGCTGGTTCAAGTCACTGAACACACTTACTTGCGCAAACTTGGTCACTCCGGTCAGGAAAACAAAACGAAGATAACGGTCAGCGCTCTTCAAGACACCGTAGAACGCTTTCAATATTTTCCGATACTCATCCAGCAAGTTCTCATCCAAGACCGCTTGAAGCAATGGCTTGTCATACTCATCAATCAGCACAACAACCTGCTTTCCTGTCTGCATGCATGCCTGCTCTATCACGTAAGCAAAACGCTCTTCCGGACTACGGTCTTTCTTCTCCTGACCATAGAGCAGCTCCCATTTCTCCAGATACTGATTAAGCATAGCCGTCAGGTCAGCAGCAGCTTCATATTTCCGGGCATTCAAATCCAAGTGCAAAACCGGGTATTCTTCCCATTCCTTTTCCAGCTGTTCGATGGCCAAACCTTGAAACAGATCCTTGCGTCCTTGAAAGTAGGCTTCAAAGGTAGAAAGAAGCAGGCTCTTGCCAAAACGACGGGGACGGCTCAAGAAATAAGGAGTAGAAGTAGATGCTATTTGATAAATCATAGCCGTCTTATCTACATAAAGAAAATTCCCTTCACGTAGTTTATCAAAAGTCTGTATGCCTATCGGCAGTTTACGCATCTGTTCCATGTTATTATAACCTGATTGGTGTATCACAAAGGTACGATTTATATTTCAAAAAAAGACGAAAGGCGATGGAGATTTTAGTCTCCATCGCCTTTCATTATTCTACTAATCATCATTTCAGTATTACTCACGTCGACTAGTGCAATCCGAAATACTTCTTCATAAAGCAGATATAAAGAAAACAAAGCAAAAGAATTATACCTGCCAAATACCAATAACCGTAACCTAAACACATTATATATCCTACGATTATGATTGCCTGCACTGCCATGTAAATAGAAGAAACCATTACATGAGGAACTTTCAGTTCATTCGCCATTATCTGATACAGATGTTTGCGATGCGGCAAGCCGATATTCTCATGAAGCATCAGACGGTGGATGATAGTCAGAACACTGTCTACACCGTAAACGGATAAAAGGGCTATCCAACTGAAATCTTCCGTTTCAATGATGAGCCTGCCTATCAGGAAAAGAAGGATAAAAGCAATACTCACGGAACCCACATCACCGGCAAAGCACTTGGCTTTCTTACGAAAATTAAAGAAGCAGAAGACAAGAACAGAACAGATAACGGTATAGATAAAATCCGCTTCCACAAAAGTCACTACCTCTTTATTGATATAGGCCAACGCAGCAAGAATAACCAGAGAATAACCACCGGTTATACCGTTAATGCCATCCATAAAGTTGTAGGCATTGATGATGCCCGTACAGACTATCAAGGCAATGACTATCCACCACCAAGACAAGGAAAACAGCCCCCACTGATAAAACATCAAGGTCATGGCAGAGAAATGGAAAAGCAGTCTTGTCATTTGTCCGGTGGATTTTATATCATCCACAAAACTGATGAACGTCACCAAAGTCAATGCCAGCATAAACCAAAAGTAGTCAAAACCACTCGCCAGAAAATAAGCCAATGCACCGAAGTAGAAGATAATTCCCCCACCGCGTAAAGTCACTTTAGTATGAGAACTCCGCTCATTAGGTTTGTCGATGATATTGCACTTATCTGCTATCTTAAAATAAAAAAGTTCTGCCAGAAATAGCAGAACCAAGACTGTCAAATAATACATCTTAAGTAAGAAATTAGGACCTATTCATATTATTAGCATCCGTCATGCAGAGCATAGCGAAGCATCTACTCTCTTTATGGACATACAACAAACACAGTATATAATAGTTAAACATGAGTAACAAACGACTTTATCGTTTTCACGATTCCCTCTTCCGCCTTCACCGGCATTTTGTCAATGCCAAGGGCAGCCTTTATCTTCGCATTACTCACCACATAATTCTCCGTCAACTTCTGCAAGCGTTCCGTATTCAAAGGCAGATGAAGCAAAGTTCCAAGGCGGGCACAAAACTCCATCATCCGCTTATTCATCCTCCAGATATGCGGCTTGCGCCCCAAAGCTACACACATCAAAGATATCAGCTCATTTGTGGACAAGGCTTCATCATCCCCCATATGATAAATACCACTCGCCGCGTTTTTCACCAACAATCCTTCCACCACATAGCAAAGATTGTCAATCGAAGTAAATGAGCGTCTGTTCTCAAAACTTCCCAACGGCCAGGGAATACCTTTCTTCACTACATTGTAAAGCAGATTCAAGTTTCCCTTATTGCCGGGACCATGAATCATGCAGGGACGCAAGATATACACCTGCTTACCATCAGCCACCTTCAATTCTTCCCTTCTTTTTAGTTCCAAGAAAATGTATTCTTCTGCCCTTATCTTACTTTCTCCATAAGGCCCTACCGGAGCCGGTATTACGTCCTCCGTCAGTATGTCTCCAGATACACTATCAGCAGCAGCTTTCACCGAACTGAAGAATACAAACTTCTTTGCAGACGATTCCAGAAAGAAATCAAATATCTTCTGAGTCAATCCAGTATTGATATCAAAATATACCTGAGCGGCAGACTGATTCTTCGTATCATGCGCCTTGCCTGCCAGATGAATAATGGCATCAAATTTAGGAAGATTCTGCATTGGGAAAGAAATAGTTTCAATATCCTTCCAAGAAAAAGTCTTTGTCACACCCTCCTTTTCGGGAGTAATGATATCCAACCCATAAAGGGTATGGCTTTCCTTCAAAGCCACAACAAGATTGGAACCCACAAAACCGTGGATTCCGGTAATAAGTATATTCATGAAAATATTCTATAAAAGATATTAACCGAGAACATGGCTGTTAGTGATACACTTGAAAAAGTAAACCTTTTCAATATTTTTTTCAAAAGAAATGCCACATGCATTAGGATTGAGTTGAATATAGTACATATCCTCACCATATCGCTCAAAAAAGCAGGAGCTATCTTTCTCAATTTAGAATGAATATCTTGTTGTATATCAGCTATAGATATAGCCAAATGATAAATCCCTAACTACCCTTTTCTACAAGCACCTTAATCAGCCCATATAAATCGTCTCAACTTCAGATGCAAAATTAAGAACTCTTAATCTTTAACCAATACAGCCAAACTTCCTCCAATATCTTAATAAAGATTTGAGAAATACAAGAGCATACTTCAGTGAGTATCTTGCAGAACGTGTTCCTTCGTACTCTATTTCAGCCATCGGATAATAAATTACCTTATAACCTCCCAACCACATTCTCTTGCATAAGTCCATATCTTCACAGTAAAGGAAATAACCATCATCCAGACCTTTTGCAAAGGTATACGATGCACGAGACATCATCATAAATGCTCCACAGACCCAATCCATATTCACCGGATTATCATACTTCTTTAATTTTTTTTGCCCAATAACTCTAACCAAATGTCTAACCAAGAAACGCCATGGTGTAATAAAATGACGATAGCTATCTTGTATGTCACCCAATGTATTTCTAATCATAGGAGCTATCAGTCCAATTTTTTCATGGGCTGCGAAATATTCAACCATCTCTCCAATCCCTGACTTCAATCTTACATCAGGATTCATAATCACCAAAATATCTCCGGTAGCCACTTTTAATCCTTGGTTCATTGCATAAGCAAAGCCACCATTTTCAGCATTAAAAATCCATTTACATAGAGAATGTACAGCAAGTAATTGTTTCCGCTTTTCGGAATTATACAATGAATTAGAGGATACTATTATCTCAAATTGATAAGATGTCTTTTCCATATTCTCTTGTATGGATGAAGAACAAGCCAAAATATCCTCCACTGAATGGTATTCAACAATGACAAAAGAAAGTTTCATAACATTTATTTTCTTCAAAAAGGGGAAAACTTCATTATACAAAAAAACTACAGTATCTTTCGTTTGAGTGAAAAAATCAAACGATTAAATAAAAAAGATAGCTGGATAGAAAAAGGGGGGGAATCATTCTAAAGTACACACACTAAGCCCCAATTATCAACTGTAATAGGATAGTAAAACTCTCTATGATAAAGCACTACTAAAAAACATCGAGATACTCTTTTCGAAATCTACCTACTGCTTTCTTTTATTTCTCCCAGATATGTAAATGCTTTTAATATGCATTGATAATATAAAGCTTTCACAGTTCTCATTTAACAACTTGATATTTATCATACACATTTTCTGTCATTTTAGCAGTGATTTCCCATGAGAATTTTTTTGCTTGCTTAGAGCATCTTTCAGCTAATACCAATCTTGTATCTTCATTATATAACACTTCTTTAAGAGCATTGTATATACTATCAATATTATTGGGGTTTATCAATATTGCTGCTTGTCCAACCACTTCTGGTAATGAAGAGATATTACTTGTTACTGTAGGGATGTTGTACGTAATAGACTCCAAAACAGGAAGACCAAATCCCTCATAAATAGAAGGATAAATGAAAGCATACGCACCTGACAATATAATAAACTTTTCTTCAGTAGTAACAAAGCCTGTAAAAATCACACGATTGGCTATGTTAAGCTCTTGAACCTTAGTCAAAGTATCGTTATAAAACCAGCCTTTTTTGCCAACAATTACCAAGTCAATAGAACTGTCATTTTTTACTATTTTTTCAAAAGCAATCAATAAGTTGACTATATTTTTTCGTGGCTCCAGTGTTCCGATAAATAATAAATATTTTCTATGCAAGCCAAACTTCGCCTTTGTATTATTTATCGATTCAAGATCAAAAACTTTTGGTTGCTCACAAGCTAAGGGAATAACTTGAGTTTCAGATTTAATTGGCTTTATGTGTAGATTTAAATCATTTAATGTTGAGTTAGACACACATATAATTTCGTCTGCAAATCGACATGCAAACCGAATAAAAAATCTGAAATAATACCTCTTAAAGATTGTATGCGCTTTTGGATATATAAAGAAGGTTAAATCATGAATGGTAACAACTTTCTTAGCCCTCAATGGAATTAAAGGAAAACTGTAATGCAAACTATGGACAATATTAATTTTATATTTATAACAAATCCATGGTATATAGAACTGCTCTAAGAAGAATCTAAAGAAAAAAAATCTAAACCACTTAGATTTGACGAAGATTATTTTGCTTGACTTTAAGGTATTCAACATATCTTTGTCATCATCTTGAACTAAACAGTAATACTTATTATTTGTGCCACGTAATAATTCAAGGAACGTTTCTCTTGCATAAACTCCAACCCCAACTTTTTGTATGGGAATTTGTGTAAAGTCTATTAATATATTCATAATTTTTTCACAATTCTCTATTGAATTTCGCTCAAAAAAGCAACATCTTTGTACTCCAACTCACTTACAATGTCCTGCTTTCATAAAAATGTAATAGTAGGAATCTAACCAATGTTTATACAAATAAATATAAATCATGACTGTAATATGCGTTCCAGTTGTGGTAGGATGTTCAACGTGTAGTATTTACTCAATAATGACCTATCATCTTCAGCGCAATGCACTATGGCACTATCCAACAAACTAGCAAATTCCTCTACATTATCAAATGATTCTGAGATAAACGCATTTTTAGCATCTTGCAATATCTCCACAGCTCCCGCATTAGGCGTTGTAACAATAGGAATACTGAAAGCTAAAGCTTCAAGTAGTACTGTTGGCAGTGCTTCGGAAAAAGAAGGTAAAGCCAACACTTTAGCACGCTTTAAATAAGGCATTGAATTTGGAACAGCTCCAATAAAATGAATTTTAGAACTTCGCTCTAAATTATTTGCGCAATCTTCAAGTTCACTTCGTTCTTGTCCATCTCCTACAATAAGCAGCTCGTAACCTTGATGCTTTATATGTTGAAAAGCGTTCAACAGTAATTTGAGGTTTTTCACCTTGCTAAGCCGTCCAATAAAAACGATAAAATTATTCGGTAATGATGGTACCGGTAAGTTACCTAATTGCATAGTTTTATCAATATCAATAGGATTAGGCAAATAAAGTAACTGCTTGGGATTTAACTTGATTTTGTTTGATAGGTCAGTCATGATTCCTTTTGAAACAGCAATAACCACATCAGACCACGGATATATTTGTTTCATTAAGAAGGTTGTACATCGAGCCCACAATCCTAGATTTTTCACCTCAATGTTATAATAGTTATGCTGTGAGATTATTATTTGAGGACGTTTTGATAGAAAAGAAGCTGCCAATATCAACATTATATTCGGAAAGTCTCCACCTGAAATAACTGAATCCGGCTGACGCTTCTTGATATACTTCCTAAGCTTAAAAAAGGAATAGCGAAGCTGAATATTACCTAACGACACAACTTTCACAGAAGAAGAAACCAAATCTAAAAGCACACCTTCAGCTTTGCAAACCACAAAATCAACATTATATCCCTTGTCAGAAAGTGCATTAGCATAATTAATAAATACACGTTCTACTCCCCCTATATTAAATGAGGGAAGAAAAAATGATATTTTACTCTTCATAAATTAAAGGTTACCAGAAAACGATTAATGTTTGTTGACCTTGAATTTGATTATTTTCTTCCACCAGTAATGATTGCGGTAAATTTTGGAAAAAGAATTACTAATGATTTATATAAGCCAAGACCTATCACAATTGTAATTGCTGGACATAAAAAATAGAGCATGCAGATTGTAAAATCCGACTGAGGCTGAATAGCCTTGAATAACAACTTAATAATTAACACCAATGGCATTGAATGAAAAGCATAGATAAAGAAACTGCTATTAGTCAGGAAATGATGACTTTTTATCTTTCCCATACAAAGCAAGTATGACGTAATAGCAATCATACATAACATACCCAGTATAATGCTCAAATGATGTACGTATTCAATGTACCATGAATTCATACAACCAGGTATAAATCGAACACTAACCAATAAAAGATATGCTAATAATGATAAAGGCAATAATGGTCGCATTGTTGCAACAAAATCTTTTTTATGAATACTAAAATAAGCACCAAATGAAAAATAAAACATAGCAGCTGAACTAAAACCAGGAATAGCAGGCAAAAAATTAATAAGCCATAAAATGCCCAAGCATAGTATAAATAATACTTTCAAATACCTAACTCCAAGATAAACGATAGGAGAGAAAACCATAGTAACCATTAAGTCACGCAAGAACCAAAACTGATAACATATGGGAAAAGCACCTTCTACAGTTGGATTAATATGCGAAGTATCATAGAAAGACCATAGCCAATCTGTAAATGTATAATCTACCACAAGCTTATTCTTTCCTGATAATAGCCCCGGGAAAACACTTTCTGCAGCCAGCAACAGCAGAATAACAAATAAATTCCAACATAAATAAGGAATAAGTATAGTTTTTGCTCTTTTTTTGATTTTGCTACAATATACATCAAAACTAAAAAATGCAGTTTTGAAAAAAAACAAGAATCCAGAAATGAAATAAAACAAAGGAACTGCTATACTCGCAATAATGTTTGAAACGAGGGTAGATATTGTAGAATAGCAAGGAAAACCACCATCGTGCATCAAACCAACTCCATTAACTACAACCCCGTCAAATTTAGAATGAATCATTACTACCAACACAATAAGAGGGAATCTCAAGTATGATATAGTTTCAGACTCACCTCCAAATTTAGACGTATCAACATTTGATGAGTTTGAAGTGAAGTTATTAAGAAAATTGAAATGCATACCTACAATCTTAGGATTTAAAATCACAATGCCACAACCCTATTGCCTATTATTCTATATGTGCGAGATTCTTCCATATGCTGACTCCCATAGAAATTATATAAAGCGATAAAATAGAAAAATGTCATAGGACTGAAGTGGCAGATAGTAGAATTAAAAGCAATAAGAACAAAAGCCAAGGCAAAAACAGATTTCCTTAGAAAGAATTTAATATAAATCAGAAACAATACAAGCGGTACAGTTCCTTGCTCAATAAATATTTTATAATAAGTATTCGACTCACCTCTACCGTTAAGAAGAGCAACATAATCACTTCCTTTGCCCCAAAGATATTCCCATGCTGACATATCTTGATAGATTTCAGCCGATGAAATCATTCTTGATTGTCGATCACCCAATGAAGAAAGAAGATTGTAAGATGTGTAAATCTCCATTAAGTCCAGTTCTAATACAACTATTAGAACTACAATCATAAGAGCCACTAACAGCCAATACAGAGTAGTAGTTGACTTAAATGCCAACTTATAGAAAATTGAAATTAAGAAAGAGAATGCAAGACTAACTACTATCGTACCTGATTGAACGGTGAAACAACTCAATAGATAAATCATCATAAATAGTTTAAATGCACTCTTGGGTAATCTTGTTTTATAATAACGGTAAACAAACAGTAAATTGGCGCCTAAATAAAATCCTAAATAACTTGGTTCTGCAAAGAACCAACTTGGCCGAAATCCACCTGTTTCTAAATGAATGAATCCCAAAGGGTTAATTACCGTTGCATATCCATCATATCCAGCAGGAAAAAAAGTCGAAGGTAAAAAAGCATATAAGACACACGAAAGCACTGATGATATAGAGGCTAATGAAACGATACCAACCCACACCTTTATAACTTTAACTTTCAAATTTTGCATATCTTTTTGTATAATATAAAAAGAGAAGCAAAACATAAAAAATATCAAATCGTTTATGAAATTTTTATTATACGCCGGATTATATAGCCATTCAGCGGTGCAATAAGCTACAGATAATAACAAGAATGCAAATTCAGACTTCGTAACTAAAATTTTACGAGAAAATAAAACAAAAACCAGCACTAATGTTAATATTAACCTTACTGACACTAATGGCAAAGCATTAAACATCCATGATGAAAAATTTAAAGGAATATAAAATAGGCAAAATAGACATAGCCACCCTACTAAGAATGAAGATTTCGTTATGTTCATTTCAAAATGTTATATATTCTCAAAAAATTGCTTTTAACAATAGCTTGTATAGATATGCAGCGAATTTTTTTCGACTTAGATGTTGCAGAGATAAGAAAGAATTTAATGGCTTCGGGAAATTTGAAGTTCACATAATGATACACTGCCTTTTGGAAATACCATGATTTAATTATTTCTCTACGGATAGCCTTATCAAAACATCCTATATATTGAGCAATCAAGAAGCGAAGCTTTGTCAGCTGTTTGGCAGATGCAGAAAACGTATTACCTACATAATAGAATCCTAACGCTTGGTCTATAAAGAATGTCTTAACAGTATCATTATTTAAAATACGAATCCATAAATCAAAGTCTTCCACTCCAGCAAGCAAAGGGCTTTCGTTAAATTGATACCGCGTAAGAATAGAGCGAGATAAACAAACGCTTGAAGTTCCTATCGTATTTCCATTACAAAGTAGGTTACGTACTCTGTTGCTGTTTGGCAATTCTCTATATTGAGATTTATTAGAGTGAAGCCCCCTCTGCTCCTCTCTATATAATTCAAACTGGTGATAAATAAAAACTTCTTCATTAAGATTGCAATAAAGAAGACACGTATTGAGTTTATTTTCTTTCCACCAATCATCCGAATCCAAAAAGCAAACATAATCTCCCTTTGCAAAAGTGATTCCATAGTTTCGAGACTTAGCAATTACACCTTCGTTATGTATTAAATAGCATTGAATACGACTATCTCCATAACTTTTGACAATAGAAACAGTGTCATCAGTAGAATGATTATCAATCACTATGGCCTCCCAGTTTGAATAAGTCTGTTTAAGAAGTGAGTCCAAACAGCGACGTATAAATAATGCGCTATTGTAAGACGGTATGATGATGCTAAATAGAATCTTTCCCATGAAGAAGCCAATTTAAAGTTTTATTGATTCCCTTATTTATATCAGTAAACCGAATGTCCGGAATGAATGTTTTCAATCGATTAATATTCAAAGAGAAATTAGCAATATCATTGGGGTATGAAGAAGTATTTATCCATTCAAAATTCGGATAATACGATTTAATTATACGAAGGATTGTATTCAGCGAGACGGTTTCACCCGATCCTACATTCAGCACTTTATTATAAACTTTACTATCAAGCAGTTCAAACAAGATATTACAAAAATCTTCTATATAAATATAATCTTTGGTGCCTTCACCATTACCCCAAACAGAGAACGAATCATTCTTCATAGCTCTTTCAAGTGCAATATTAATTACACCTTGTTTTTGCGAATAGTGATAGGGACCATATGGATTAGAAAGTCTCAAAATCAGATAATTGAATCCATATTGCATGTGATAAAGATAAAGATACTTCTCTATAGCAAGTTTAGTAATTCCGTATGAACTGATTGGATTGGAAAAATGGTCTTCGGAAAATGCGCACAAGCTATCGTTTCCATATATGGCCCCACCCGATGATAAATAAATAATCGACGGTACTTTGTATTTCCCTTGCAATTCTAAAAATTGTATCGTTGGCAGAAGATTGGACTCTATATCAAATTTAGGGTCAAGTGATGTGGAAGGAACTGTAGATGATAATGAATGTATGACGATATCAATCTGATTTTCAGAAAATATTTTTTCCATATCCGCTCTTGAAGAAAAATCTCCAGTATAAGTCTTCTCGATCGATTCGAATGATATGCCGTACATATGAGTAGGCAGCCGGTCAAAAACAATAAAACGGTATTTATCTTTTAGATGGTTATCTACATATTTAATAATATTAGTCCCTATAAAACCATAACCGCCTAATAAAAGTATATGTTTCATTTTAATTTTAGCTTTTTGAATATATTTCCAAGAGCTTCCGTTCGTAAATTTTCGGAGAAAAAAGCTCTTCGTATCTTACTTGTGCATTTTTGCCCCAGATGTTGTTGCAATGGCTCATCTCTATCAAAGCATGGACGAGATTGTCAACAATAGTCTGCTCGTTAGGTTCAATAAGGATGCCTGAAACTCCCGACTCAATTTCCTCTTGAATGCCAGCAAAGTTGGTAGCAACAATGGGCTTACCCAGTTTCATCGCAGACAATATTACCAATGGCATATCTTCATTGGCAACTGATGGCAATGCAAATATGTCAGCAGCATTGATGAAATCTATCGGGTTGTTACAATAACCCGTAAAGGTTATCATATCCCCCATATTCTTAACCTTTACCATCTCCTTCAGAACCTGTTCATCCTCGCCAGAGCCAGATAAAATCAAATGAAGTTTTGAGCCCAATAAAGGAGTCTCTTCTTTAATTTTTTCAATCGACTCAATAAGAAAACGCTGTCCTTTTCTATACTGCAAGAAGGCAAGTTCGAGAACTACTATTTTGTCATTAGATATTCCATAGATCGACAATAATTCCTCCCTACTAATCTTTATGGACTCTTCTTTCACAGCATTAGGCACAATAGATATTTTATTGACATCAAAGTGTCTGTTTACAAGCAAATTATGTTTGGCCAGCTTTGAGGCAACAATAAAGTAAGATACCTTTCGATTGATGAATCGATCCATGTAGGGTTCAAGGAAGCGCTGTTTTACAGCCTGATTATTCACATGCATCACGCATTTCCTATGTAGAAGTGAAGCTATAAATACCATGATACGGCAATTGACACTTGCAGGATAACCTCCATTATTGATATGAATTAAATCAGGCTTCATTCTGATTACATAGAACAAAAGAACTATAAAGTTGTAGATAATCTTTAATCCAGTCTTCTTAAATAGCCAAAATGGAAATTTAAATGTCATCTTTAATAGCTTGGGAAGCTGTGACATGTGTATTCGAATGTATAGCTCATTACAATATATAGGCGCCGAAGTAAATATGGAATCATATCGGTCACCATAATCTCTGACTAAACCGTCATGCATCGGTTTATTATATCCATAAAGAGCATTCACTATATAGTTTTCTCTAATAAGTTTACTCGTGAGTACAGTATACATCAGCCTCTCACTGCCACCATAAATCTCGTTATCCAGAAATACTACTAACCTTTCCATGACACTGCGAAATCAAAAAAACTATTTATTACGCTTCATAACAGAAGCACTGACTGCAAAAACACGTTCTCTAAACAATCTATTTATCAATATATTCAGTCCCCACACAGCAGCAGAGATACCCATTACGCATACCATTACGAACAACAAATCAATTCTGGCAGTTCCAAATGGAATACAATGATAAGCGATTAATGAGAGTATTAGAGCCGGAATAGCACTATATATGACAGGTCGAAGAAAAAGTATATTCATATACTTCCAAAAGCCAATCTGAATATTTGACAGTGAAAACAATATACATACAAAAGCTGAAATAGCAAATGCCAGCAATTTACTGAATGCAAATGAATAGAGCCCATAAGTATCTATCAATAAACAAATAACACTCCAGTACACCACTGGTACAATCATACTTACAATTGATATTGCTTTTACTTGTTTCAATGCCGTTTGCAAGAATGATAATGGATAAGTAATATAAGCAAGTAAAAAACATCCAACCAATAGCTGAAACACTAAAACAGAAGAAGCGTAATCATCCCCCACCCATGCAAACACAAAAGGCTTAGCTAAGCACATAAGTGCTATTAAAGGAGGAATAACCAAAACTGAAGAAAACGAAATCAAAGTTCTGCAAAATGAAGCCAAACCCTGAAAGTCAGATTCGCCAACGAAATAATTGAATCTCACATTATAAGGAGAAAAGAAGATTGCAAAAGCAGATCGAATGAATGAGGCTATTGAGAAAGCAATTGCATAATATGCCACAGCCTGAACTCCTAAGAATTTACCGATAGCCAAAGAGTCTAACTCATAATATAAAATCCATGACACACAAGCTAAAATTCCACTGAAGGCCAAACTCTTCATCTTGCTGAAAACAACTTTATTATATCTGCAAACACGAAAAATAGATATGAATCCGTAAGAAAATTCTTTAGATTTCCAAAGCATATACACAGCCGCGCAACACAAGACGATTTGTGAAAATCCATAGTATCCTACTATATCATATCTACCATTGAAGAAGACAAGAGGAACAGACGCTATTCTTACCAATGCCCCCAATATTTGTACCTTTTGAACTTTATAGTCCAATAGTCTGACATTATATATTAGAAATACATATTTCTGGACAACATAAACCGGGATACTCAGTGATAAAATTAAAAGCAGCTTTTGGGCAATATAAAATTCCTCAGAACCAGGATTTATGCCTGACAGAATGATGCATGGATTATAAGAAAAGCAAAGAAAGAGCAAAAGCATTACAGATGCTATAACAGAATAAACAAAAGTAGCCTGGCCTACATACGACTTTTCTTCTTCGATTTTTCCACTTACAAAACACTCCGACGCAAATTTAGTACCAGCATTTATAAAGCCCAAATCAGCATATGACAAAAATATAGTCATACCTACACATAAACTATAAACGCCATAAACGCCCGGCATGGAGCTTAACGATGGAACAACTATAAAAAGAGAAACAAAACTAAGCACAAAAGAAATCGCCTGCCATATATATATCTTCAGATATTTCAGGGAATAGCTATTATCCATTGGGCAGTAGTTCTTTTATTTTAGACATATCAACAACCGGATTAATATATTTATCAATCAGTGCATGTGATGCCACAATGTTATGCTGCAAATGATCAACCAATTCACTTATTGATTTCGCAATAGGCATTTCTTCTTCACTACCATCAAAAGGGGGGACAACTTCATAACCTATAATTGTGTGTGGTTCAAAAGCAAAAAAGGGAATACCGCATAGGAAGGCGTCGAACATGACCGTAGAAGCAGGAGATACAATAGCAGTTTTATCTGACAGGCAATCCATCAAAGACTTGTCATCTAATGTATAAAAGTCAGAATCAATAAACTTTTTATACCACTCTCCGTTTTCCGACGGATGAAGTCTCAGCGTAGCTTTATTAACGCCTACTCGCTTGAGCGCTTCTTCTACCATATAAATATAATCAATCGAAAGACCTCTATTCTCAATCGGACGTTTTACGCTGTCACTTGGCGCACCGGAAATTGCGCGACTCAGAACCAACACATTATCAAAAGAAGCAGGATGAGTGTCTGGGAATTTTTGACCAGAATATTTTGCATTGCCCATTACAATCACTTTATTTGCATTAACTCCGGCATTAACACACAATTCTTTCATCCTATCACCCCATACGCATAAATAGTCTGCTCTATTATTATCTATAGCATTGTAAGAACCGGCAGGCAGTCCATGCAGATATATCATTGATTTAACACCCACATTTTTGCAAGCAGATATCGCAATTCTATTTATTGCAGTCATATCATTTGCAAAAATCACAAGTTTTATATGATTGCATTGAAGAAAATTCTCAAAAAATGAACGGAAATTGTAAACTCTATCTATGAAATATTCGCTTAATAAAAAATTAAAGTCACCATAATCCAACCCATTTGCCACCGCAGCATATTCAGTGCTTAGTCTGAAACCCGGATCAGCATGCCAAGGAAGCATACACACCTTATAACCTTCTTCCTTTAGTTTGTCATTGATTCCCCAGTTTGCGTAAGCTTCTGATAAGATAGCTCCATCAAAATCAATATTGCTAACTTTCCGCTTGAATGAAGCCAAATAATTACGGATGCGATATTTCAACTGTCGTTTGTGTCCAAATGGCGTTTTAAAGTGATTACCAAAGTAATAAACACGTGTATCCAACTCGTATTGTATCCAATCGAGATATTCGGTTCGATTTGGATACACCTCGAATAATGTATCTATATATGTATGTGCCATATTATTGTTTGTTTAAATAACGTTCTATTCCTACTTTCAGCTCAATCTGCGCTTTCCATTGGATTAATTCTATATTCTTGGCTATAGGAGCTACTGCATACATTGTGTCTCTATCTCGATAGGCTCTAGCTCCCCAATTGATATTACAACGGCGTTTGGACACCGATTCAATAATCTTCGCAACCTCCCTGACAGTTGTACCCCGACCTGTGCCAAGATGAAAGTCTTCTCCGTTTTTCTCTAACATACAAAAAGAACAATGATTCTGAATCACATAGATGAGAAATCGGGAAATATCATCCACATGAATAAAATCAAGGATTTGTTCTCCTCCCGTCATCTCTATTGCCGCGGGTGCATCCAGCGATTCAATGATGTAATCCATCAAACGCTTCACTGTAGGATTGCCTCCATACACAGTATAGGGTACTGCTGTAATATATTTGAATGCATATAATCCGGCATAATAATTCAAGAAAGTTCGGAATGCAGTCTTTGTGGCCGAATAAAGGTATGCGCTATCAAACTGCTGCACCCCTAATCTATATTCAGCAAAAGAACCGGTGTTTACGAACAATTTTAGCGAAGGACAATTAGACAGTACAGACAGCAACTGAACTCCATAAGTAATATTTGAAGCAATTAAGGAATCTATTATCCGGATGTCATTGTCGGCAGTGCTCAATGCTGCCAAATGAATCACTATATTGGGATTAAAAGCCCTTACCATGTCCCAATTGTCCGCAGATGTATGCACAAAGTTAGTAAACCTATCCTGAGGAAACAATAACTCAGCCTTTTCTACAGAACGATTCAGTGTCAGAACTTCAACATCCGGACAAACAGAACAAAGCTGCGGTAATAGGTTCTGACCGATAAAGCCCGTAGCACCGGTGATAAGAATCTTCATAATAATTGAGAGGGATTAGAAATTATAAGGGATATCGCTGAGAGCTACGCGACTGGCTTCCTCAGGGTCGTGAGGTTCGGGAATAATATCCATAAGCATGGAAACGCCTTCGCCTACTCCATAGAATGCCATCCAAAGACCCGGAGCCACTGTCAAGCGTTGGTAGTTGAATTCTGGAGATAGAATGATTTCTTCAAAACTACCTTTCGTTGCACTACTTTCACGATCGTCATAAACAACGAACTTAACCGCACCTACAGGAACAATAAGATTCAGTGTCATACGATTGTGGCGCTTCCAGCCTTTAGCC
Source organism: Bacteroides sp. AM44-19 (assembly GCF_003603395.1). Lineage (NCBI taxonomy): Bacteria > Pseudomonadati > Bacteroidota > Bacteroidia > Bacteroidales > Bacteroidaceae > Bacteroides > Bacteroides sp. AM44-19. Next base: position 226,229 of record NZ_QTNB01000001.1, read on the forward strand.
TGCCCTTGCTCGATTTGAGAAAAGTATGCTTCACCAAAGCCACAATATCCTTCGTCAGTAGACTTCATGGCATGGTAAATATCGCCTTTGGGCACCGTGATATGCTTTAAGGGGTGCAATGTTACGCCTTCCATACTATTCCGCCCAATTAAGTCCCTGCTTTTTTGCAGAATCTACGTATGCCTCAATCTGCTTTACAGTAAGAGCATACATATCTTCGTAACGGTCAATATAGAAAGCCTTGTACCAATCAGCAATAAACTTTACACACTCTTCATAATGGAGGGTAGAATGCCAATTGAGATAAACAAGAGCTTTATCACAGTTAAGTTTAAGTAGGGTTGCTTCTTTAAAAGGAACATTGCCTGTCAGCTTAGCAGCTTGATCTTTATCCAACCCCCACAATGTAGCCAAATCTTGTACCAATTCAAATACAGTCTTGGTTTGCTCTGCACGAGGACCAAAGTTAAAAGGCTCGCCGTTCTCTACCTTACCTTCATAAAGATACTGCCCCAGATTTAAATAGCCACTCAAGGGTTCCAATACATGCTGCCAAGGGCGGGTTGCCTTCGGACTCCGGATTTCCACAGTTTCTTGATTCGAGAAAGCTTTTACACAATCTACAATAATGCGGTCTTTGGCCCAATCGCCACCACCTATCACGTTGCCTGCACGGGCAACGCCCAATTTAATGTTAGGCATAGACTGAATAAATGAATTCCAATAGCATTTGATGGTGAGTTCGGCTGCTCCTTTAGAACCTGAATATACATCCTTACCACCTACTGCATCGGTCTCACGATAACCCCAAATCCATTCTACATTTTCGTAAACCTTGTCGCTGGTAAGAAGTACACAAGTACATTCCCAAGTAATATTGCGGATAGCTTCAAGCACGGAAGCAGTACCTACTACATTGGTTGTAATGGTATCGAAAGGCTCTTTATAAGAAGTAGAGACTATAGCTTGTGCGGCCAAATGGAAAAGAAAGTCTGGTTTTACCCGCTGCACATAATCGTTCATCTCCTCACGATTGCGAATATCACCAAAATGGTGATGAATTTTTTTGTCCAATCCCAGTGTTTCAAACATTGAGGGATTGGTAGGAACGTCGTTAGAGTAGCCATAAACCTCAGCACCCACCATGAGCAACCATGCAGAGAGCCAACTACCTTTGAAACCAGTATTGCCGGTCACAAGGACTTTCTTACCTTTATATACGTTGTTAAATGCCATATTATTAATCGTTACTAATTATTTCCAGATTTTCCAAGGCGCATTTCCCGTGGACCAAAGTTTCTCTAAATGTTGTTTCTCGCGCAGAGTGTCCATACATTGCCAAAAGCCATGATGAACAAAAGCCTTTAATTCCGATTCGGCGGCTAATTGCTTCAGAGGTTCTTGCTCAAACACCGTGTTATCTCCCTCAATATATTCAAGCACTGAAGGTTCTAATACGAAAAAACCAATATTAATCAGATTGCCATCTAAATCAGACTTTTCTCTGAAAGCTCTGACTGTTCCGTCTTTTATATCTAATACACCTTTATTTTGACCGAAATTATATACCGAAACAGTGGCTAATTTACCATGACTCTTATGGAAATCCAGCAACTCCTTAAGGTTTACATCGCCCACTGCATCTCCGTAATTAAGCATGAAGGGCTCATTTCCCACATAGTCTTTTATCCTCTTGATTCTTCCACCGGTCATTGTGCCAAGCCCCGTATCAATAACCGTTACCTTCCATGGCTCAATATGCTTTTGATGCACAATCACTTCATTGCCATTGGTAAAATCAAAAGTAATATCCGATGTATGAAGGAAGTAGTCCGAAAACCATTCTTTAATTTTATGCTGCTTATATCCGGCACAGATTATAAACTCATTAACTCCATAGTATGAATATACTTTCATCAAATGCCACAAAATAGGCATCCCACCTATTTCTATCATAGGCTTAGGCTTGTAAGCAGATTCTTCAGATATTCGAGTACCGAATCCGCCAGCAAGAATAACGACTTTCATATTGATTTTATTATTTGTTTTATATCTAAGAAGACTTCTTTTAGTTAAAGCATTGATTACCTTATTTTCAAACCTACTTCTTCCTGATAACATTTAGGCTTTTACATATAAATACACCAATCCTTGCATTGATGGGTATAATCGTAAAGTAGATAAACCTATATTAAAGGGATAAATTCTTCAATAAATAAGGATTTTTGGTTATGTAGGTCCGAACAAAGGGATATCTAATCAACTACACGATAAGAGCCTAATAATTTATTCCCTTGCTACCCCTACAACCGGATAGTTTTGTAGTATATCACTCAGACATTTACCATCTTTAAAGTAGCAAGATAAAACAGGATACTTTTCAACAATCTGTATCACCATTTTCAAGTAAGTACGATCGGAACCATGAAAGCCGTCAATATACTCAGGATTGGGGCTATTCAGAATTCCACCATCACTATAATCGAAAAAAAAGGCTTGGGGATATGAAGCAAATATAGGAGAGATTTCATCATATAGTTTCTGCATATAGATATACTTATCTCCCATTCCCTCCATATGGTTCCATACTTTAGGCGAAAAGGGCGGTAAATAAGATAACACAAGAATACTGTTTTGTTGACAATAAGTAATCAGATTCGCAAGTGTCTTCAAAGATTGATTATTCACCACTTGACAATAATCCCAACGAGAGTCTGTCCCACTATCAATAATAGACAACAACTGATTAAAATCGGTATCGGAATTTTTGCATGGTTCCGCATAGATTGCACCATAATAGTAAGAGCCGTCAGGACGGTAACCATTCTGATTCATCTTAGCATTCATGCCTATACATAATGTATCCTTTATCAAGGTTTCAAAGCCAATTTTGCACGTAACAAAATCACTTACTACTTTAGATAAATTAGACAATATAATATTATTGAAATCATAGTTATATTCATAATTAGCAGTTCTTCCATCGCCCCAAACCTCCTTAAAAAAGAATTGATCCAAACAAAATATAACTACCTTAGGTGTAAAAGTAAGACGTTCCAGAAAGGGTCGCACCTCATCTAATCGAAACACACAACCTCCTGCATTATAGAAAGAATATTCATCAGCAAACCACTCTTCCCGAAATTGCATTACACGCGAAGTACCCACTGCAAGGATATCGGGATGCAACTTATTAGACATCCTCAACTTAAAAGCTTTATCATTGTCTTGATACCCCCAACCTACAAGTTTTTCAATACCTTGTTTACGAGCTTCCGCCATCTCTTCTACTACTCTATCAAGTGTTTTGAGTTCACCACCCTTATACAGCACCCACGATGAAAAGACACAAAATATCAACGCCGGAACAGCGACCCATAGCAACTTAAATATATATTGTTTCATCATTCTTTGTATAGTTTAAAATTGGAAATACATGAAGGTGGCTGTTACACCTTGGAAGAAAAGGATGGCAAGAATGATTGCTTGATAAATCAGGTAACGTACATATTTATTGCTTACATCCGTTACCAGGCAAAGCCCATACTCCCTCTTTCGATTCTTCCATTCAATAACTATCAGAGCCAATGAAGTAAGTACAGGAACAAGCAATGTCTTTTCCGAAATAATAAATTGACCAATTATTCCGTGATTAGGTACTGTAGCCATCTCTGTTATCATCCGCCACACATAATCACCCGCCACGGTTACACTGGGTGCTGCAAAGATTATCAAACCCAGAGTAACGAGCAGATAGGTGCCTAACATCTTTCCGAGATCTTGTAATCGGGGCAAGCCATATTTACCCACTATTTCCTTGCGTTTTTTCATAAAGGAACCATTCATTACCAAAGGAATGAAAAGCAAACCGTGATAGAGACCGAAAAGTGCAAAGGTATAGTTTGCACCATGCCACATTCCTACTGCCATTAAGTTTATGATAACCGCCAACAATATGCCTTTGAGCCCCCAATCTCGAAAACGTATATTTAAAGGCATAAAGACATAGTCAGTAAGCCATGAAGTGAGCGACATATGCCAACGACGCCAATATTCTGCAACATTGTGGGCGAAAAAGGGGTAATTAAAGTTCTTCGCAACTTTGATACCCAAAAGTTTACCTACACCAATAGCCATATCAGAATAGCCTGAAAAATCTGTATACATTTGAAAGGTGTAGAGTAAAGCATTCGCAAACAACAAGTTTCCTGGTAAACTCTCATAATTACCCCATGCACCGGAAGTAATCATGGCCAAATTATCGGCTATCACCATCTTCTTAAACATCCCCCACAGAATTTGGCGGCTTCCATCTACAACCATAGCATAGTCGAACGTACGACTATGAGAGAGTTGTCCTAAGAACTGTTTGGGACGGTCAATCGGACCGGACAAGATAGTAGGGAAAAAACCAATGTAAGTAGCAAAAGCTACAAGATTACGACAAGGCTCTATGTGTCGGCGATGAACTTCTATCACATAGCTGATAAGCTTAAAGGTAAAAAAGCTTATACCAAGCGGCATTATAATAGAAAAAGCATACCCATTGGTATGAAGGCCGACTGCATTAAAAAAGTTGCTAAATGATTCAACAAAGAAGTTGAGGTACTTAAAGTAAAGAAGAATGCTTATCCCTCCCAATACACTAAAAGTAGTCAAAAAAGAAGCTTTCTTTTCATCTTTTTCATTATAATATCCTATCGCAATACCCAGACCATAGAAGAATAAGGTAGTAAAAATGAGCAGTGGAAGCATGCGCCACTCAGTATACCCGTAAAAAAAGTAACTGGCAACAAGCAGCCATAGATTTTGTCTTTTTCCATCCTTTCCCTTCAGCAGGTAATATACAATGAAAACTACTGCAAAAAAGAGAAGGAAGCTGATTGAATTAACGACCATTATTGTCCCTTGTTTTTGCTATGATTATTTAGTGGCAATACAAGCAATCATCTCTCCCAAATTGTTCCAAGAGAGTATTTCCTTTGAGGTGAATTTAATTTTAAAATGCTTCTCAATGGCTACAATAAGCTGGATATGGCTCAATGAGTCCCATTCCTCAATGTCATCGGCAGAAGTATCATTATTTAATACAATCTCTTCGTTATCCAAGACATCGCGGAAGATGTCCTGCACCTTCACTAAAATTTCAGTTTTCTCCATTGTTCTTTGTTTTTTAGATGATTTTTTAATATGGAAAGTAGAGGAGCTATTTCGCTCCAATTTGTTAATCTATTTCGAATTATTTGATTTTATATAGCACTCTCTTACTTGATAACTTTCTACCAACAGTTCGTACTGTGCAGTTTCGACACCCTCTATCTTGCAGAATCCCAAACGTGGATAATGCTCCTCTACCATCTGATTTTTAGCAGTAGGCAGATATTCACCCACAATACGGAAGATACCATGAGTACGAGCGTAATCCACAATCGTATTAAGTGTAAAGTTCTCCATGCCACGCTTCAGTACACGGCAACTCATAAACCAGGTGTTGATAAAGAGTGTTCCCATGTCCTGCTTCTCACCGATGACAACACAAATCAACCCATTATCGCCAAACTTGTCGGACAAGGTAAATGAGAAAGTAACATAGCGTTCATCCGCTTCAATGGCAGAAATTTCGGTATCTGTGTAGCGTACCGTACGAAGGTTGAACTGATTGCTGCGTTGCGACAGCTGCGCCACACGAGGAGTGTTGAATTTATTGAAACCACCTACCTCACTCACCATATTGAGTGACTTCAAAAAATCGGCCTCATTGGTAAAGCTCCTCTGTAGCGATACACGCTTGGCTTCTACCTGATATTGTCTAGTACGATCTTTGTCACCTTCATTATAGCTGGCTGTCTCAAATAAATTCTGTGTATAAAGAAATTCCAAATACTCACCCGGATCTTCGGGCAACTCGGGTACGGTGACATCTGGAACATGTTCGCGCACCATATTGCGCTCGAAGGGATTGTCATCAAGGAACACCATCGAGTCAAATCCTATGTTAAGAATATCCCGAATGGTGCGAATGTTATCTGCCTTGTTCTCCCAGTTAGCAACAAAAACTGCAATGTCATCAAGTTTGAGGACCATCTCAGGGTTTTTCTCGAACGGTTCTTTGGCTTTACTCTCATCATTCTTGCTACATACTGCAATGATAATACCCCTGTTCTTAAGCTTCTTTACCCATTCTTGAAATTCAGTGAAGGCTTTGCCGATACCCAGTCCGTGCCCTACCTGAATATTCTCCCATCCGTCATCACCGACTACGCCACCCCATATCGTATTATCGAGATCAAGAACAAGGCATTTCTTAAATCTCCCTTCGACAGCACATATAATATCGAAAGTACGTGCAGCCACATAAGGCAAAGCATCAATACTCAGAACCATTTCGGTACTCACATATACCATGCTGTCGAACATAAAATTACGGCCAAATTTATTCTGCAAACCTGCAATATCACAAATGAAAAGATTGGGATATTCTTGGGCCAGATTCATCAGTTCAAAGTTGAGCTTACGCACTTGGTAAGTAAATGATGAACAAACTTTATTGGCATAGCTACCGAACACAGTATCCTCTATTTCAGGATAGTTATAGACAATGATACGGCCTTGCACAATGTCAGCTAAGGAACGCAGAAAGTCAATACGCCCGTCAGCCAGACCGGATTGCTGTCCAGTGGGCATCAAGCTATATTTTTCAAGGAGTTTGTGGGTAGACTGAAACACCACAATGTAGTCAGCATTAAAGGTATGGAAATCCGACGAGAGATCCAACACTTGTCTTTCTACTTGATTATATTCCGCCTCGAAAAGGTTTATATGATAGCCATGCTCTACACCCATACCACGCAAGGCAATGGCAAGAAATTGGGTGGCAGTATCGCCCAAAAGCGCAAGTTTCTTCACTGAGAGCGAGGCAGCATCCCGCTTCAAATTCCTTTTAAGTTGTTGAAAAGTAAACATTTTTAATCTTTATCTTTGAATGTTATTTTTGTATTTCCCTTTTTAGTACTCAAATTAGAGTACCTTCTCTTATTCCCTCTTTCTCACCTTAAACCATTCATCCAGCCACCCATTAATCACCCGCCTGATTTCCTCATCCTCCAAATCCCTGAAATAGTAGAAAATCAGCGACAAGTAGGCGCTTAGTCTTGCATCGAGCCCTTTTTTATATGGATATACGTTTTTGTACTGATATGAGCTTCCAAAGTAAGTTCCGCGATAGTAATCTTTCTCATTTTACGTAAAGTTTCGATAAAAGCACCCAATGAAGAGTGCATACAGTTTTCATTCATGTCAATTTTCGGTTATGTGAATTGTATAATAGTTTCTATAATGTTATAGATTGTTATTTATGCTTTAGCGTGCTTAAAATCTTTTCCGTATACGGAAAAGATTGGGTGAAATAAGTTACCTAACTTTGCACAATAATTTTAAAGAAAAATACGATGAAAAACACTCTTAAAATGTCGCTATTCATGCCGCCCATCTCACCGGTAAAGGATGCGGCGACCGGAAAAACCGTGAAAAGCGCCACGCTGACTCCGCTGCGGACTATGAGTCTCGAGGAAGTGTACAAACTAATCACCTCCAATGAACGCCTTGCCACGCTGACACTTGCTGTAAGAGACGCCGCACTGCGAGGCGACGAAAACGCCTGCCGACGCCTGAAGCAGCAAACACTGCCTTACGTCACTCCCTGCGGAGTATTCACCCGCCGCCGGAGCGACTGCCTGATGGAGCCGTCGGGACTGGTGGTGGTGGACATCGACCACCTCGAATCGGCCGAGGAAGCCGAAAATCTAAAACAACAGCTATTCGTAGACTCTTATCTTAGCCCCACACTGGTGTTCGTCAGTCCCACCGGACGGGGTGTGAAAGCCTTCGTGCCCTATGCCTCCGGGCAAACGGCCTCCGAAGGAATTGGCTGGGCCATGAGCTACGTGCACTGCATGTACGATGCTGATTACCGGCAACCCGGAAAGGGTGTGGATACATCGGGCAAAGACCCCGTGCGGGCTTGCTTCCTCTGTCACGACCCGGGGGCGCTGCTCAGAATCAATGAATAATCAAAGGATTTTCTTTCTCAACTACTACCCCGCCCTTCGGGCAGAGGCTGTGTCAAGACTCTTACAAGCATATCATTAGCTTCGCTCAAAACATCTTTCTATTTTTTACGCTAATGTATAGTCTGTCATGCAGAACGTAGTGAAGCATCTCTTCTCCTATTCACAAAGAGAGTAGATTCTTCGGGCTAAAGCCCTCTGAATGACTATAAATCATAAACTATAAATCAAAAATTCCAATGGAATCAATCTCATCACTACATCTCCTGGCCGAAGCCGTAAGGAGTGCGGGAGCCGACATTGCTCCCACTTATCAAGAGTATATCCAACTGGCCTTTGCCATTGCCAACGACTGCGGCGAAGCAGGCCGTCCTGATTTTCTGGCTCTGTGCAGCCCGTCTCCGAAGTACGACCCGCAAGCGGCCGACAAGCTCTTCAGCAATGCACTGAAGACCGGACGCAACGACGTGCACATAGGCTCCGTATTCCACCTGGCCGAGCTTTGCGGCGTAAAGGTACATCCGGAAACTCCGCCCGCCATTGGTACACTTGGTACACAAGGTTCACCCGGCTCTTCTTCCTCACACACACGCGTACGCGAGGACGACCCTGCGCCCGACAGCGATCCGCTGGCGCCCCTGCCCACTTTCGACGAACGCATCCATTGGCCCCATCCGCTGGAGTGCATCGCAAAATGCGGTACCTCCCGTGCTCAATACGACGTGCTTCTGCTGGGGGCCATCACCGTGCTGGGTGCCGGTATGGGACAGCATGTGCGAAGTTCCTATGGCGGAAAAATGATGTCGCCCTGCCTGCAAACCTTTGTGGTGGCACCGCCCGCATCGGGCAAGGGTGTGCTGTCGCTGGTGCGCCTGCTGGCCGAACCCATACACGATGAAATACGCAAGCAGGTGGCCGAAGGCATGGCATGCTACCGCCGTGAAAAAGCAAAGTACGACACACTGGGCAAAGAACGCGGGAAAACCGAAACTCCCGTGATGCCGGCCAACAAGATGTTCCTCATATCGGGCAACAATACCGGAACGGGCATCCTGCAAAACCTGATGGACTCTGACGGCACCGGCCTGATATGCGAAAGCGAAGCCGATACCATCTCCACCGCCATCGGCTCGGAGTACGGACACTGGAGCGACACCATGCGCAAAGCCTTCGACCACGACCGGCTGTCGTACAACCGGCGCACCGACCAAGAATACCGCGAAGTGAAAAAGACTTATCTTTCCGTACTTCTGTCGGGCACTCCGGCACAGGTGAAACCGCTGATACCCACTTCGGAAAACGGGCTCTTCTCTCGCCAAATTTTCTACTACATGCCTGCCATACACCACTGGCAAAACCAGTTCGACCGCAACGACAGCGACCTCGAAGAAACCTTCACCGCATTGGCCCTGGAGTGGAAGGACAAGCTGAAGGCCATTGTCATGGGCGGGCTGTTCACCCTGCGCCTCACCGACGGCCAGAAGAAGGAATTCAACCAACTGTTTTCCAACCTCTTCGTGCGCTCCGGACTGGCCAACGGCAACGAGATGTCGAGCAGCGTGGCACGTCTGGCTATCAACATCTGCCGCATCATGGAAGTGGTGGCCATGCTCCGTGTGCTGGAGCAGGGAGAGATAGCCTCCTCGCCTCACGTATCGCCCGACCGGGGCACCTCTCCGGATAATCTGAAAGACCGCATCATCACTCTTTGGGACCTCTACATCACCCCCGACGACTTTCATGCCGTGCTTTCACTGGCCGAGAGCCTTTACCGGCACACCACCCACATCCTCTCCTTCCTGCCCAAGACCGAAGTGACAAGCCGCGGCAATGCCGACCGGGATGCGCTGGTAGGCAGTATGGAGGAAGAATTCACACGGGCCTCTTTCCTGCAGAAAGCCGAAGCAATGGGCATCAAGCCCGAAACGGCCTCCACCTGGCTGAAGCGTATGCAGAAGCACGGGCTGGTGGAAAGCGTGGATGGCAAGGGCACTTACCACAAACCAACGCAGAGAGGATGAAGAATATGAATGCCGAAACACCTTATATACGCGCACCCGTGTGTGAAGCAAAGGGACGAATGAACCTCTGTACCAAGTGTACCAACCTCAGGTTTACGCTTCCCAAGCTGACCTTTACGTTGCCCAACCTCAGGTTTAAGGTTCTCCAAGTGCAGCCACTATCAGCCTCACCTGGGCAGGCGTATAGGAGCGTGAACGGGAAGAACCGCCCAAGGCGGAAAGCCCGTCACGCAGGTCGGGACAAAGGTCTATCCAGTGTTTCAGTTTGCGGAAGGCAGCTTCCGGACAAAGATTGGGGCAATAGATTTGGGCCAATTCGGTACGCCCGTATGTACGTATGACAAAACAATCCATAGTTGACAGTTATGATTTATATTTCATCAAAAGTAACCATAAATCATGACATTATCAAACATACAAGCGTAAATAACCAACTAAAACCGACCGAAACTGACCGGAACCGACCGGAACCGACAAACGCCCGTATCCACACCCTTATCTTTGCATCGTTGAGTTCAACACAGCAAACGTTTTTATCTTTTAACCTTTAATTTTTAATCCGTATGATTCGTTACAAAAAGTATCAAGTGACGGGCGAAGACAGCCCACTGAAAGGCCTCTGGTATGCACGCCCCGTAATCGAAGAAACCTTCGACATCGAAAAGCTGGCCAAGCACATGTCCAATCACAACACCCCCTATTCGAGTGGTGTCATCAAGGGAGTACTGGCCGACATGGTTTCCTGCACCAAGGAGCTGATTCTGGACGGCAAGAACGTGAAACTGGACGACCTTGCCATCTTCTCCGTAGGAATCGTCAGCAAGAAAGGGGCGCAATCTGCTGCCGACTTCTCGCTGGCCAACAACGTGAAGGGGCTGAAGCTCCGCGCCCGTGCCACCGGCGAACTGAGTAATGCCCAAATCAACCTGGATGGACAGCTGAAGGAATCTTCCCTGTACACCGTAGGCGGAAAAGCTCCCGATGGCAGTGGTTCCGACGGCGGTTCCGGAGGAAGTGACGGTGATCAAGGCGAGAATCCGTTAGGATGAGAATAATTACAAATTACTAATTATCAATTACCAATCATCATGAGTGAAGACAAAAAGTCAAAATCCGTGTGGGGCATTGTCCTCAAAGTAATCATCACCGTAGCTACCGCCATAGCGGGAGCTTTAGGTCTGGGCGCTTGCAAATAGCCATGCGTACGATTACCCTGCTCATTGTTCATTGCTCAGCCACGCCTCAAGGCGTGGCCCTGGGCTTTGAGGATTGCCGCCGCGACCACATCCACCACCGCGGCTTCCGTGACATCGGCTATCATTTCTATCTGACCCGCAACGGCGAAATACACCGCGGCCGCCCGTTGGAAAAAATAGGTGCGCATTGCCTCAATCACAACCGCCACTCCATCGGCATCTGTTACGAAGGAGGGTTGGATGCCGAAGGCTGTCCTGCTGATACCCGCACTTTGGAGCAGAAGGCTTCGTTGCTGGCACTGCTACGCGAGTTGAAACGCATCTTTCCACGGGCACTGATTATTGGACATCACGACTTGAATCCGGTGAAAGCTTGTCCGTGCTTCGATGCGGAAAGGGAGTATAGGGGGCTGTAAAAGGCTCCCTTTTTTATTCTATATCCAAAATCATCAACCCCATGCGCACTTCTTTATTGGGGATATCCAGCGTATAAAGATGTGTAAGCGGAGAATAATTCTTTATCGTCACATACCCGCTTTGGTAAAGCAATGGGGTGATATTTGTCATTCGTTCCGTAGGGGCATTGTTTACTTGCAAAGGAACAAAATCTGTTCGTATTTTGCTAACGAAGGGGGATGAAAGATACTAAAAAAAGAGGGGAAGAAGGAAATCTATTTTTCTGTAATCAATCTATCAACTTCACTTATCAAAAATGAAATCTGAGGGTACAAATTATCAATTTCATCTTTGGTAAACTCTTTGAAATCATCATAATCACTTGACTGCCTTTTATCGTAAATTTTAGAAAAGATGCGCCCGCATTCAGACGACAACAAATTCGTCTTTACAAAATGAAGTCCAAAAGCTTGTCGAACTCCCATGTGACTTTTCACTTCAATTCCATGCAAAATCAACAATGCTGAAACCATATGAAAACAAGCGTAATACATCCTATTTACAGCAGAATTCCATAGTTCATTATCTATCAAGACATCAACATCATGCATCAAGTCACATGCCTTTTGACGCCTATAATTGACAATATCACGCTTTATATCCTCTTCCATCACAGCAACACACCATCTTTCATTACATTATAATAAAATACAGTCTTTCTCTTTGCTGCCTCCCAAGCTTTACGAGTCATCACAATCGGGCTAATAATAGTACCTGTTTCTATTTCCAAATCATATATTGGAGCAGTAATGACATCCTCCTCCATAGGAGAAACTGTATCTTTATCCACTAAAATCAGAATATCAATGTCACTATTCTGTTTTGCCTCTCCACGTGCCTCAGAACCATAAAGAATAGTCTGAGAGTTGGGAGCAACACTCTTTATCATATATTTCAGACGCTTCACCAATTCCTTGCGATTCATATAGACTATGTTTTTAGTGTTTAGACTACCGCAAAGATAGTTTTATTTTTAAGAATTGCAGTAACAATATTCTCTTTTTTGATGACCTCTAACTATTCACGAACTCCCATGCAAATCTCGTTCCTTTCTCCAAATCCTGATTTACTTTCTTTCCCAATATATCTTTCAGATACTTAGGGTGCAAACCGAAGCCCGGACGAACGGAGCGAACGTTCTGCTCTGTAATCACTTCTCCGGCTTTCATATCCTCGGCTACATAGAGCGAACGGGAGAACTCCCTTCCCGACTTCATCTTATCAGTAAGTTCATACGATACTGAGCCGATAGCCGCTTCGGCCATGCGTATATCTTTCACCATTTGGGCAAACTCCTGCTCGTTCATTGAGAATGAGGCATCGGGGCCGCCAATACTACGGTCGATAATAAAATGCTTTTCAATCATGGTTGCACCTTGTGTCACAGCCACTACGGCAGACACACTGCCAATGGTATGATCGGACAAACCGGACTTCACTCCATAGCGCTCGGCTAAATCCTTTATCATGCACAGATTGGCTTCCTCAATGGGGGCAGGATAAGAGGAGGTGCATTTCAACAGCGTAATATCATCATTGCCCGCCGCACGGCAAGTATCTACAGCCAACTGAATGTCTTCTTCAGTGGCAATGCCGGTAGACATCACCATCGGTTTCATCTTCTTGGCGGCATACTCTATCAAAGGAATATCCGTAATTTCAAAAGAGGCAATCTTATAAATAGGGTTGCCCAAGGACTCCAAGAAATCTACCGCAGTTTTATCAAACGGTGATGAAAAACAGATAAGTCCTTCCTCCTTGGCCACACGAAACAATTCTTCGTGCCACTCCCAAGGGGTATAGGCTTGCTTATAAAGATCGTACAAACGAGTTCCATCCCAGATTGTACCTTGCTTAATCTTAAAATCATCAGCACGGCAATCCACCGTTATAGTGTCAGCCGTATAAGTTTGCAACTTTACGGCATCGGCACCGGATTTCTTGGCAGCAACGATAGTATCTATAGCTATTTGCTTATTTCCATTATGATTAGCAGATAATTCTGCTATTATCATTACCTTACTCATCTATTTGTTCAAGTCTTTAATTAAATAATCATATTCATCATCATTGGATATTTGTCTATACCCCAATTTCAAATGAAAGTGCAACGACCGGCTATTACTCCTCAATACCTTTGCCATAACAGAAGTCACCTGCTGTTCCTGAAGAAATTCAGACAAGGTGTTTTCAATCAACACAGCATCTCCATTTCCCCAAAACTCCGGCAATATAAATAGCCCGCGCTCCAAATGCGTGGCTGAACTATATTCTATATTTACAGAACCAAGAAGTTGTTCTTCCCGATAAACGGCCATATATATCTTCTTATACTGAACACTCAGGCTGTCTACAAACTTCAGGTGGGATTCCCAAAGAATAGGCTCCGTATGCGCCATTTGAATACGCACCTTTTCTTCATTTCTTGCCTGCCATATCAATAATTGCTTGTCTTTATCCAAAATTCTATAATCAACAAATTTCAGTCCATTCTTCTTTATCTCTATAGGAACAAACATATTTTGAAACAGCCTTCTATAACGCAATGACACTAAAGAAAAATCCATTGTATGCAAAGAATTGATTTTTTCTACAATCAAAGAATAATTCATCTCTGCAAAGTCCAAATTCAACAAGTTCCCCAAAGGATATATTAAATTATTTGCGGCATATTCAGCATAAACTTCCTTTTGGTTGTCTACATAATATCCGGCAACAACGGGTAATTGTTGGGACAATGCTTCCAAGCACACTGTGCTGGTCGGCACAAAAGCAATATCTGATTGTCTAAAGAGCTCTGACATCTCGGATGCAGACAAATTGTGCTGATAAGAAACCTTTGAAGAGCAATGCAATGTATCCAATTGGTATTTATCACCTACTATCGCAATTATCTGTTTCACAGTCTTTTCTTTTTGCAAAAAAGATACAAAGCGAGTGGTCAAATCATTCTTGTCGGAACCACCAAAACAGACAATGGCTTTTTCTATCTTTCTATTTTTCCGCTGTATTTGTGGCAATTGTAGAAACGGCAAGCGCAACAGTGCCCAAGCATAACCCAAGCACAACTGCGTGTAAGGTTCTGTACTAAATAAATTTCCATTGGTTATTCCGTGATTAATCACAACATCGGCCACATAGTGCTTGTCGTGCATATCGTCAATGCACACCAGGCGACAGCCTTTTTGCTTGATGGCACGCTGGTAATCGGTAGTGAAGAAATAATTGTCGAGCACCACGATTTCATCACCTTGCAGATGGGAAAGGAAATCAGCAGAATGCGTTTCTTCCTGCAAGGGGATGAAAGGACATACCTTCTCCATCTCCTCTACTTGATAAGGGGTAGGATGACAAGTAAAAAAGGTACAATCGAAATCATCCTTTAACATATCGGCCAAAGCCAAGGTACGGATAAAATGGCCGTAACCGATAGTAGCGCTTGCATCGGCACGGAAGTAGATTTTTCTCAAGGAAGGGAAATGAATTAAATTGAAATTATTGGAAATTCTTCACCACATCAGGCACAAGAGTTCCAGAGTGTGGGCTTCGACTGTGCCGTATGATAACATCTATATTCTTCTTTTGACGTGCCGGACAAGAGGCAAATATAAGAAAGACAAACCGGATCAAGTGTCCGCATCTGCTTACATAACTCTACAATGCGATGCAAACCATAATACGCACGTATCAAACGCCAATCATCAAGATTGCCATACTCAAGTACTCGCTGAACCACTTGTTGAGGGCAGGCATCCATAGAAGCTTGAGACATATCAATGTCCCAGTACAAAAAGGGTGACAACTTACTCAAGCATTCTTTTTCGTCCATATAGAGTTTCTTTTGCTACAAAAAAACAAATGAAGAAAACATCAAAAGAAGAATGCTTCTTTTTTATGCATAAATGCCTTCCTCCATAATGTTCTGTCTCAATATTCCGTCCATATCTTCACGCAATCTTACGATATCTACCGCGCAGCCAAATAAGAGTTGAAGCTCTTCTTTAATATGAACCAAACTGAACATGCTGGGTGTTTGCAATTCAATACAAACATCCACATCGCTCTCCGCCGTCTGTTCACCACGTGCCACGGAGCCAAATATTCCCATACGCATAATGCCATATTTATAGGCATTTTCAGCCATATATTTACGTAGAAGAGCAATGTATTCAGACGTTGTTTTCATGCTTTTGCTATTTTATCTTAACCTTTTATGGTCTAAAAAATAAGATTTTTAAATAACAAAACCACATTTCAAATCAATTCAAACGTTTGAATCCGGATTGACAAACGGGACCTTCCAATGCTTTCATTACATCACGACCATCTTCAAACTCACGGATTTGGGCAAAAACCTTATCCAATTCATAGAAATATCCGTCTATGATTTCAGGTGTATGGGCAATGCAAGTGTACATACTTGTCCCTGCCAAATATCCCTTTTTCAGCATTTCTTGAGTGACAAAAGTCTTATATGCTAGATAATTCTTGCTCTTGAAGGTATAGCCGGCTAAAGCAGGAATACCCCATTGTTCTATTTGTAGGCCATATTTATCAGCCAGCTCCTGCCAACGTTTCTTGTTGTCGTTACCTATCTCAGTAATAATTTCCCAAGATTTGGTACGTTCCATAACTTTCAAAGCTGCCAATGCAGCAGTCGGGCCGATACGTTCCGTCCAGAATGTACTGCTAATCCATGAACCTTGCGCAGCTTCCATGATATTCTTTCTTCCGACAACTGCACAGATACCATAACCATTACCCAACGTCTTACTGAAAATGGCCATATCCGGTTCAACACCGTATTTAAGATATAAGCCACCGAAAGTTTCACGGAATCCACTCGTACATTCATCGAAAATGAGTACGATGCCACGTTCAGTAGCAAGATTTCGGACTTTCTGCAGGAAATTGTCTTCCGGACCGAAGTTACGGCACACCTCCATCTTGATGGCTGCCAAATCGGGGTTCTTATTCACTATATCAAGTAATTCATCAAAATTATTATAATGAAAAGGTATGGAAGTTCCACGTAACCCCCTGGGTACACCGTCAGTCGGAATGCCAGGAAGAAGATGACCAGCAAGTGCATCCGATTCGCCAAGGTTTACTGAAACATACCAGTCGTGCCAACCGTGGTAACCACAAATAGCTACTTTATCTTTGCCTGAGAAGGCACGGGCAATACGTACACAAACGGCATTGGCCTCGCCGCCACCACGTGTATAGCGAACACCGCTAGCCCAAGGATTCAATTCAATCATTCTTTCTGCCAAATATACTTCTTCAGGGCAATTAAAAGTGGTCAAATTTCCGTCTTTAACTACTTTCATGACAGCTTCATCCACTTCATCATTGGCATAGCCAAGAGTATTAGTGCCAACGCCCATCAAGAAACAGTCATAATAATGATTACCGTCAAGATCCCATACTTCACATCCCTTTGATTTACTGAAATATGAAGGCCAGTTCTCAGGCAACAGTTGTTCAGGTCTCTTTGATAACAACATGGTTCCACCTGGAATCATCTGTTTTGCTTTCTTGTAAAGGTCTTGTCCTTTTCCCATAATAAAATTAATTAATCGTTCAATAATGACTTGTCATAGCCTTCATTACGAGAGTAGTGTTGGTTTATGGCTTTTATGTTTTCATGAGAATCGAGATAAGCTACATAGTCCGCACAACTTTTCTCTATACCCAATTGCTCTATCAGGTTCTTCACCAATGCAAAGTCATCAGGAGTATCTACTGTTATGCGCTCTTTTGACCAATCCTCATCATTAGCTACATTTATGGATTTGAATAGCTTACCTCCCTTGACTGTCGAGTTTTTCCAGATGTACGGCGTGACATGCTCACGTTCGCTCTGCAAAGCTGCCTCTTGCCACGCTCTTTCCAAAACAGAATATTTAAATACTTCCACATCCATTCCATCCGGATAAGTCAGCATCAAAGTATTGGATACATAATCGCACCCTGATTCAATACAAGCTGCAATTGTCTTGTCAATTATCTCAGGATCTATCAAAGGACAATCTGAAGTAATACGAACCACATAATCAGGATGTTCTGGCTTTGCTGTTTGATAGAAACGGTCCAATACATCATTGACTGAACCTTGATAGGATTCAACACCTACTTTGTCGGCAATGTTGATAATATATTCGGCACCTTCTTCCGTGGTCGTAGCCACTTTTAGTTTCGAGATAAGTTTTGATTGCAGAATACGGTGTAAATGGATTTCCAACAAGGTCATTCCACACACCTCTTTCAAGATTTTGGCCGGTAAACGGGTAGAACCATAACGGGCCTGAGTTATTGCTAATATTTTCATTTCCAATTCACTGGGTTTAATAGTTCTTTTTCTGATACGTTGATTGATGAAATAAAATCAATATCTTCCTGCCGAAGCCCATTTTGTAAAGCATCAACATTTGCTTGCAATTGCTGACAATTATCCACTCCTATAAGAACTCCATCAATATTTGGATGAGAAACTACATAGTTCAAAGCCAGCTGTTCCATAGAAATACCACTGATGCCACAATATTCATGCAGTTTCTCCAAATATTTTTTCATTGGCAGCAACTTGTCTGTCAATTTACGCACGTTTTTAAAAAAAAGTCCCTGCAGAAACACCGAGCGAGTGTGTATCTCTACTCCGCATTGTTTGAGATAGAGAAGATAGGTATCAAACTGACGATCAAAGAGATTATAAGGAAACTGCAGAACGTCAAATACAACCTCATTATCCAGCAAATATTGCAGTTGATCAGTATTATAGAGTGAAAAACCTATTTTATCTATCTTTCCCTCTGCTTTGAGATCTTTCATTTTTTCCCATAATTGCGGATGAGACTGATAGAACTCGAAATGATGTACAAGATATCCATATAACTTCTTCTGTTGGAGTTTCTCTAAAGAAGAAGCAAATATGGCAGCAACACTATTTTCGGACTGAGGGTATTTGGAGATAATATGAAACTGAAGGTTATTCTCTGAAAGCGATTTACCTAATACGCTTTCACTGGTTCCGTAAGCAGAAGATGTATCAATTTTCTTAATTCCACTCTCTTTTGCCAATTGCAGAATCTTATTGACCTCACTCTGCTGAACTTGCCCAGACTGATTATTGACGCCATAATCAAGCCCGAACTGTACCGTACCGAGAACAAGTTTATTTGCGTAATTCATTTTGTTACAAATTCAATCACTTTCTCTATTACATATCCTTGCTCCTCATCCGTCAGCGTGGGATACATCGGCAGACTCAAACAGTGCTCGTAATACTCTTCCACTACAGGCAAGTCTCCTTTCTTATTACCCAACTGCTGATAGTAAGGCATCAGATGGAGAGGGGCATAATGCACCTGAGCATAAACATTGTTTTCGTGCAGGTAATTGTAAAGACCTAAACGGTTGGCTACCTGAATGACATAGAGATGATAGGCATGATAAGCATCGGCAGCATTGAATGGAGTCTTGATGCCATCTATTCCGGAAAACGCTTCATTATAGCGTTTCACGATTTCATGGCGGCGTTCAAGACCTGCTTTCGCACGCTCTAACTGAGAAATACCCAATGCAGCCTGAAAATCAGTCAGCCGGTAATTGTAGCCTAACTCCTGCATCTCGTAATACCAACCACCCTGATGCTCGTGCAGCAAAGCGGGGTCTTTGGTGATGCCGTGGGTACGGAACAGACAGAGTTTGTCGTAAAGCTCCTTGCTGTTGGTGGTAACCATTCCACCCTCGCCCGTAGCAATATGCTTCACAGGGTGGAAGGAGAACACGGCGAGGTCGGCAAAATTGCCATTGCCGCAGTATTGTTCGTTTCCTTTTTTATCCAGAAAATATCCTCCGGGAGCATGGCAGGCGTCTTCGAGAATCCATAGGCCGTATTCGTCGGCCAGTTTCTTAAATGCTTCCATATCCAAAGGATAGCCCGCAAAATCAACGGGAACAATGCCTTTGTAAGTGCCGCGGGGGGCAGCCTTTAGCATGGCCTCCAATTTGTGGATATCCATGAGGTAGGTATCCTTGTCGATATCACAGAACACCACCTCGCCACCGCAATAACGGATGCAGTTGGCACTGGCAGCAAAAGTCATCGGGGTGACGATAACCTTATCTCCGGGCTTTACGCCCAGAGCCGTAGCAGAAAGGTGCAGTCCGGAAGTGGCATTGTTTACGGCTACGGCAAACTTGGCGCCTACATATCCGGCAAACTTCGTTTCAAATTCTTTTATTTTGGGACCTTGCGTCAAGTAATCGCTCTTCAAGGTCTCGATAACTGCCCGGATATCCTCGTCGGTGATATGCTGGCGGCCGTAAGGAATAGGCTTTGCGGTCATTTCACCTCAAAATTAGGGTCGACGTATTTCTTGATGTTCTCGCGCATGGACTCTACGGTTTCCCAGTCTACATTGTTGTCGCTGCTGTAGTGAAAGCCGTCGGGCACGGGCACTGCATTGTGATGCTTGAGATACGTCTCACGATTGTGCTTATAGGATACAGAGGGAAGGATGACGTAATACCGGCCCAAGTCTATCGTATCGAGGGCATCGGTCACCGTAATCATCTCTTCGTGCAGCTTCTCGCCCGGACGGATGCCCACTTCTACTTGCGGCAGATTGGGAGCGATGGCGGTGGCTATATCTTTGATGCGGTAGGAAGGAATCTTCGGAATGAAGATTTCACCGCCCAGATGATGGCCGATGGCATACATCACCAGTGCCACACCGGCTTCGAGCGAGATGTTGAAGCGGGTCATGCGCATATCGGTAATGGGGAGCTCGGTAGCTCCGCTGTCGCGCTTATTGATAAAGAAGGGAATCACGGAACCGCGGGAGCCCATCACATTGCCATAGCGAACCACGGAGAAGCGGATGTCCTTGGAACCGCTGATGTTGTTGGCAGCAGTAAAGAGCTTGTCCGATGTGAGCTTGGTGGCGCCGTAAAGGTTGATAGGGGCACAAGCCTTGTCGGTGGAGAGTGCCACTACGTGTTGAACACCGGTAGCAAGGGCGGCTTTAATCACGTTCTGCGCACCGTGCACATTGGTTTTAATGCATTCTTCAGGATTGTATTCAGCGGTATCTACCTGCTTGATGGCAGCTGCATGGATAATCACATCCACTCCTTCGCAAGCACGCGTCAAGCGTTCGAGGTCGCGAACATCACCGATGAAGTAGCGCATCTGCGGATAGTTTTTCTCAGAATACTTCTGCTTCAGCTCGAATTGTTTCAGCTCATCGCGAGAGTAAATAATGATTTTCTTTACTTGAGGATAATCACGAAGTATGGTTTCCACAAACTTCTTGCCGAAGGAACCTGTTCCTCCGGTAATCAATACGGATTTGTTATTAAGCATTATAGTGTAACTTGTTTATTCATCTATGTATTCCCATGGATAGGGATTGTCTACCACGTTCTGAAATTCAGCAATGGCTTCCTGCTGCTCGGGAGTGAGTGACGCAGAATCCCAGGAGGCTATAATGGCGCGGGCTTCGTCGGCCAAAGACTCGTCGAACACTTCACCGTAACAGGCGGTAAGCAGGCGGAGCTTCAGTAAGGAAGCGGGAAGGGCATCGAGCACATCCCAACAACAGTCCAGCACTTTCTGGACATGCCGCTGCTTTTCGCCATGGTCCACAAAAGAGGCGCTGTAACCCATAAGAAGGGCAAGACAGACATTTGCCTGCTCGTCGATGGTAGTGCCTTTTACACCCGACCGGTACAAAGCCATGGTAAGACGGTAGACCTCACCGTTCCGCCGTGACAAGTCATCGCTATAGACGGGACTGCCGTCCATACCCAAATACATCAGTTCGTGCGCAGCACGCTGAAGAGTGATTGCTTCTTCGGAAAGAGACATAAGCAATTATAGAATTAAGAATTAAAAATTAAAGTTCAGCCGATTACTTCTATAAGATCGGGATGGATAGTGGCCATGGCAACAGCTATGACACCTTGTATTTCGATAACCACGCGACGGTCACGTGCGCCTTTCACCTTCAGAAACACACCCTCTTGCCCCTCAAATTCACCGCCGGTAATCCGGACTTTGGTACCTTTGGACAAGTTCAATTCATCCGGTTGAAAATAAAGAAGATGATCATCGTAAGTGCCGGATACGGCAATGAAACGCTGCATCTGACCGTCTGGGACAATAATCTTCTGCCCACTGCGGGTATCGGTGATATATTGCAGATAAGTGACTTGAGATTTTACACGCTGCACATCGGAAGGACGGGCATGGACAAAAAGCAGATTATGAACGACCGGAACCAGAGCACGGACTTTTTTCCCTTTTTTTATACATATCTTGTATTGCATAGGAATGAAACAGCCCAAATTTTCTTTCTTGAGCAGATGCATGGCATCCGGTTCTCTGCGGTAGGTGGCACGCATAGCATACCAGATTTCGACCTCTTTCTCTATTCCCATTTTTATGCTTTTGTTCAGACAAGGGTGTTCTCCTGGGGCTTTGAACCTCTTGCATACACTTGAAATTCAATTACTTGCGGACACTTTATGTAGAATACGACAAGCTTTATGCCCTTCTTGTCAACAGATTTTTTGCAGTCATTCATTACCTGTCAGGTAAAATGCTGTAAACGAATCTATTGCAAGCAAAAAGCGTTCAATAGACGTTCGTTTTTTGAACGTCAATATTTAAGAAAACTAAAGAGGGAAGATTACTTAAAAATTAGTAAAAGGAAGAAGTTAGAGAAATACAATGCAATAGGCTTACTGACAAAGTATTATACTCACTAAAAAGAAATTTATAGAATATTTTTATTAAACATTTTGCGAGATTCAAAAATACACGTTATCTTTGCGTTCATTAAACGAACGTTTAAAAAACACCTTTTCCAAACGAAATATTCCACTGTATAACAAATAATTACATTGAAATAAAAAATATCGTGTTTATAGAAATCAGATTCCTACAAACACGATATCAATTAAAAAAGAAATTACTATTCTCAGAAGTTAAAGATACCCAATTCCGGGAAAGTAGCCCCTTGCACTGCAAAACAGATTCCGAAGCAAGCCGCACTTACAATCCAAAGAATAACCAGCGTCCACTTCAAACCGGAATTCATCGGCTGCCATTTGAATATCTGACTGAAGATGGCCCATACAAGACTGACCAAAGGAATTCCTACCAGCAAGATTCCTGCAATGTACATCACAATGGCAGACAACGGAGAAGTAGGCAGTACCACATCAGCCATCGGGAAAAAGGAAATGAGAGCCGCACCGCCACCAACAGCCACCGCTATCGCAGCAAACAACAACGCCACAAATACCACTCCAAATACAAACAGTACCGGACTGCAGATAATGGCAAATATCACCAGACAGATTTTCAAGAACCAGCCGACAATCATCACCAATGCATCTCCCAACTTCTGCAAGAAAGTACGGGGTTTGTCCGACCTCATATAATCATTCACCCCATTGGCAACCTTCTCAAAACCGTCCGTCACCGTCTTTCCGATATTCTCTACCGTAACGGCCTCGCCACGCATACTCAACTTCTCGGCTGCTGTGCGGGCTTCCGGTATAACCAGCCAACACACGATATAGACCGGTATCAATGTCCCTACCCCACAAATCAAGATGACAAGCAGTAACAGTCGAAGTAAAGTTACATCCCATCCCAGGTAGGCAGCCATTCCACTGATGACACCACCCAGCATTTTGTCATCCGGATTGCGGTATAGACGACGGCGTGTAGTGCCATAAGCGGTATTGCTGTTCCAAGCACCGGCACCATAGCCGCCCCCGGCACTCGTGCTGCCGGAATCGGCACTAGCACTCTCTCCTTCCGCCTCCATATCTTCCGGCTTTCCCATGCGGGCAATCACCTCTTCCACATCGGCTATCGTGATTACTTGCGAACCGGCCGACAATTTCTCGGCAAAGAGTTCGGAAATGCGGCGTTCTATATCATCTACAATCTCGTCGGCACCGGCTTCCTTACGGAAGTGTATCTTGAGATTACTCAGATAATTATCCAAAAGGCGGTATGCGTCATCATCAATATTAAAAACGGTTCCACCTAAATTTACAGTTAATGTCTTTTTCATAACACACTATTTATTTACAATTTGACTATTTACGATTTACTATTTACCATTCGGCGAATGCAGCATATTCTCTGTGGTCATTTCAAGAATTGCTAATGTGATTCACCGTCTCGTTCAACTCTTTCCAGGATGTTTCCAGTTCACCGAGAAAGACTTCTCCTTTTTCCGTCAACCGGTAATATTTACGGGGAGGACCTTGTGTAGACTCAATCCATTCATACCCCAAAAGGTCGTCGTTCTTCAAACGAGTGAGCAACGGATAAAGTGTACCTTCCACCACAATCAGTCTGGCTTCTTTCAACTTCTGAATGATATCCGAAGCATAAGCCGGCTCTTTGTGAAGCAGCAGCATGATGCAATATTCAAGCATGCCCTTGCGCATTTGCGACTTTACATTGTTTACATCCATAATAGTATTTACTATTTGACAATTTACGATTTACTATTTGGCTGCGCAATAGAGTAATGAGTGTCCTTATTCATTCTATTGTTGTTCCTTGTATGGCACAAATATATGTATTATACCAGTACCTTGCATTACAAAGTACTTTATATTAAACATTATTAACAAGAAAAGTAGTTCACGCTACTCTATAACATCAGTAACGTGAACAGAGAGGAAGAGGGATATTTACCGATGGATAACAATTTTATCCAATATACCGGTCAGACTCGCAATTGCTACTCCGTAGTTGGTTATGGGGATGTGCTGTGCGTGGGCATGGGCTATACGATTGAGAACGTACTTCCGGTTGAACATGCAAGCGCCGCAATGGATAATTAAATCATATCGGAACAAGTCTTTGGGAAAGTCATTTCCAGATACAAAGTCTATCTGCAATTCCTCGCCGATGCGCTTTCGTAGCAGGCGGGGAATTTTGACGGTGCCGATGTCCTCGGTCAGCGGGGCGTGGGTGCAGGCTTCGGCTATCAGTACACGCGATTGGGGTATCAAGCTATGAATAGCGGCAGCTCCCTCTACAAAGGCATTGATGTCTCCTTTGTAACCGGCAAAAAGAACCGAGAAGGAAGTAAGACTACTTTCGGCAGGCTTTTGTTGATAGACGATGGGGAATACTTGTGAATCGGTGATTATCAGCTTAGGCGGACGGACAAGGGCTTGCAGGGAGGCTTGCAGCTTGTCGGTGGTGCAGCTCATCACTAAGCACTTTTTATCCAACAGTTCGCGGATGGTCTGCACTTGCGGAAGAATGAGACGACCTTTGGGGGCTTGTATATCCTGGGGCATCACCAGCAGGACGACATCTCCTTCACTTACCAAGTTTCCCGTGATGGTCTGCTCACCAAAATTCTCGGGAAGCTTTTCGAGAATAGCATCGAAAATGCCTTGAATGCCGGTACCCTCTTTGGCACTGACCACAACGGGAGCCTGCCCGCACTCCTTTTCAATCCGAAGAACCACGGAAGCGGTGTCTTGACGGGAATCGGCTTTATTCAGTATCAGTATCACGGGGATTTCGCGCGCAGCCAGCAGCTTTAGCCATTGCTGTTCCAGCGTTCCGTCAGCTTCATAAAGCAAGAGGGCGATGTCCGCTTTCTCCACCGTCTTTAAGGTACGCTCCACGCGCATACCGCCCAGTTCGCCTTCGTCATCATCAAAACCGGGGGTATCGATAAAGAGGCACGGGCCCAAAGGATATACTTCCATGGCTTTGGTCACGGGATCGGTAGTAGTGCCGGGCGTTGCGGATACCAATGCCGTGTCTTGCCCGGTCAAGGCATTGACAAGGCTGGACTTTCCGCTGTTCCGTCGTCCAAAGACGGCAATGTGCAGGCGGTTGGAACGAGGTGTATTATTCATAAATCCGAAATCTAAAATCTAAAGTCTCTTTTCCCCTCCCCTATCTCCTGAAGATTACGTTCGGCTATCGCCCGTATCTTGGGGTTCGGGATATGCTCCATCTCCTCACGAATCAGCCGCATGCCCTTCTCCTTGGTTTCGGAGGAGGCATAGTCCTCCAGATATTCTTTTAATGTCATCAGTGCATTGGGCTGGCAGCAGTTTGCTATCTGTCCGCGCTTGACGAGCGACATGAAGCGGTCTCCGGTACGTCCCTCGCGATAGCAGGCGGTGCAGAAGCTGGGGATATGCCCCAGGTCGAGCAGCCAACTCACCACTTCATCCAGCGTGCGCCGGTCGCTCACATCGAATTGGGAGGAATCTTCCTCTTTGGCTTCCGGCACGGCATAGCCTCCCACGCTGGTGCGCGAACCGCCGCTTATCTGCGAAACGCCCAGTTCGAGCACCCGACGGCGTACGGCTTCCGACTCACGGGTGGAAATAATCATTCCCGTATAAGGCACCGCAATGCGGGTAACCGCCACAATACGGCAGAACATCTCATCCGAGATGGCATCGGGAAAATCCTCGGTCGAAATATCATCTGCCGGACAAATGCGCGGTACGCTGATGGTATGCGGACCCACGCCAAAGGTAGCTTCCAGATGTTCGGCATGCATCAGCAATCCTACGAAGTCGTAGCGATAGGTATTCAGACCAAACAATACACCGATACCTACATCGTCGATGCCACCCTCCATAGCACGGTCCATCGCTTCGGTGTGGTAGGCATAATTACTTTTCGGTCCCGTGGGATGCAAGGCTTCGTAATGCTCTTTGCTGTAAGTCTCCTGAAAAAGGATATAAGTGCCGATGCCAGCCTCCTTCAGCAGCCGGTAGTTCTCCACTGTAGTGGCGGCTATGTTGACATTCACCCGGCGGATGGCCCCATTCTTGTGATGAATGCTGTAGATGGTGCGGATAGACTCTAAGATATAGTCGATAGGGTTGTTTCGAGGGTCTTCTCCGGCTTCCAGCGCCAGGCGTTTATGCCCCATGTCCTGCAAGGCGATAACCTCGCGGCGTATCTCCTCTTGCGAGAGTTTCTTGCGGGGGATGGTACGGTTCTTGGCATGATACGGGCAATAGACGCAACCGTTCACGCAATAGTTGGAAAGGTAAAGCGGGGCAAACATCACAATGCGGTTGCCATAGAATTTCCGTTTGATTTCACGTGCCAGATGATAGATGCGCTGCACCAGTTCCGGCTCGTCACATTCCAGCAGCAGGGCCGCCTCCCGATGGGAAAGCCCCTGGCACAAAGCAGCCTTGTCAATCAAACTTTCGATGAGCGGACGGTTGTTGCGGTTTGCCTGCGCATACTCCAATGTATCCAATATCTCCTGGTGATTGATGAATTCTTCCGCTTGTCTTGACTTTATGTTATACACTTCGTAAATTGATAATTGGTAATTAAAATAAAGAATGAAGATTTGAAAATTATCAATTATCAACGGTCAATTCTCCATTCTCATAATCTCCTCTCTCTTTTGATACCTCGTAGCCTATCCCTTTCAGTTGTTCCTCCAATTTTAGCAAACCTTCTGCCGCTTCGGCACCCGCAGAAGCTTTGTTATCATAGAGGGAGTACTTCGCCCGCTGATGAGAAGGCGAAAGATTAGGCATCACGACATTGGCGCCAGCCAATATTCCCCGTTCCCGTCCGTCCGGAGCAAGTGTGGCCAGGGCAGTGGTAGCAGGTATCAGTGCCGCGGGATGCATCAACCGGAAGATAGAAAGCAACTTCAACGTCAACTCCATATCTCCCGGCGGAAAAGAGGAAAACGGAGTATCGTGATGTGGAAGAAAAGGTCCCATGCCTATCATCTCCGGCTGAAACCGTTCGATGAAGAGAATGTCTTCTACCAAATGGTCCACCGTCTGATAAGGACTGCCCACCATGATTCCGGTTCCCACTTGATAGCCTATCTCTTTCAGCCAGTCCAAGCATTGCAACCGATGGGAAAGGGACATCTCCGCAGGATGAAGCCGGTGATAATGCCCTTCGTTGCAGGTTTCGTGCCGCAACAGATAGCGGTTGGCACCTGCCAGGAAGAAACGTTCGTAGGCTTCCCGCGATTTCTCGCCCAAGGATAAGGTAATGGCACAATCCGGGAAGGATTGCCGGATGGCGGCAACTGTCTCCACCATCCCCTCATCCTTCACCACCGGCGCTTCGCCCCCTTGCAGCACAAAGGTACGGAAGCCCAACCGATAGCCTTCATGGCAACACGAAAGAATCTCCTCCTGCGCCAGCTCATAACGGACTATGTTCCGGTTCTCCTTCCGTATGCCGCAATAGTAGCAGTTATTGCGGCAACGGTTGGTTATCTCAATCAGTCCGCGAATGAAGATTTTATTGCCAAAGCGGGTAAGCACTTCTTCCCGGGCAAGCTCCTGCAGGTAGGCTGCAAGTTCTGTGTCCCGGCAAAGAAGCAAGGCTTTATACTCTTCGGCATCCAGCCTGCGATTGCTCCGCAGTTTGTCAATCAAATATTTCAATACGTTTCCTCTCTCTTAGCCAACTCTTGTGTCAACTGACGCTTTCCGGCAGCTATCTCATTGTGTGCACACGGTCCGGTGATGCAACCGCCCTCGCATGCCATCACTTCGATGAACTGTCCCGGAGCCTTACCGGTTTTGGCATAAGCACGCAGCGAACCGATAGCCTTCTTATCCAGATTAGCCACCTGCACGGCATTGATTTTATCCGCTTCTTCTTTCAGATAAGCCTTCACAGCACCCATCACACCGCCTGCCTGGGCAAAGCCATGTGCCTCGCGCACGGAAGTGAAACTCATGGAATAGGGCTTCGCCTGCTCCATCTGAATATCCAGTCCGGCAAACACGGAAGCCATCTCCTCGAAAGTCATAATGAAATCCACCGCTTCGTCACGCTGCGCCTCTTTACGCTTGGCTACGCACGGACCGATAAAGACCACCTTTGCATCCGGATACTTCTCCTTGGCAATGCGTGCGGCATAGTACATCGGCGAACCGGTGCCCGACACGTAGGGCTTCATGGCAGGAATATGCTTGTTCACCAGTTCTATATAAGACGGGCAGCAGGAAGTCGTCATAAACTTCTGTCCCTCTTCCAACTTCTCAATCAGTTCGTGCGCCTCGTTGCTGACGGTATCCATCGCACCTTGCGCCACCTCGATGACATCCGTAAAGCCCACTTGTTTCAGTGCGCCATACACTTGTTCAATAGTCGTCTTGAACTGCCCCAGAATGGACGGAGCCACGATAGCCACCACCTGCTCACCCTTACGGATTCTGTGCAACACGTCGAAC
The DNA here is from genome assembly GCF_003603395.1 of Bacteroides sp. AM44-19. Lineage (NCBI taxonomy): Bacteria > Pseudomonadati > Bacteroidota > Bacteroidia > Bacteroidales > Bacteroidaceae > Bacteroides > Bacteroides sp. AM44-19. Next base: position 255,227 of record NZ_QTNB01000001.1, read on the forward strand.
ACTTGCGAAATCTCGAAGATAGCTCCAAATGGGCATGCGTTCAAGCACTTTCCGCAGTAGATGCACTTACTTTCGTCGATGTGCTCTATCCCCTTCTCATCCTTGCTGATGGCTTTCACGGGACAAGCTTCCTCGCAAGGTACAGGAATGTAAACGATGGCATGATAAGGACAACTCTTATGGCAGATACCGCAACTGATACATTCATCATGGTCAATCCATGCCTGGCCGCTCTCCTTGACATGCACTGCCTTCTTGGGACAATTCACCTGGCAACTGCGTGCCGTACATCCGCGGCAGAGGTTCGTAATCTCGTAGTTAATCTGCACACATGCCGAACAAGCTTCGTCAATCACACACATGATGTTATCTTTCGGCCTGCCATTTTCCGCTCTGTCCAGTGCACGGGCAGCGTACTCCGACAAGGGGGTCAACTCATCCGTCTCATCCTCCATATCGAGTCCCAGAAGCGGCAATGACTTGTACTTCCACACCGCGCGCTCTTTGTGCACACAGCAGCGTCCCGCGTGCTTGGACCTCTTCGGACTCAGCTCGATAGGCAGCCGGTCTATTTTATCCACAAGTTCGTTGTTATTCCACAGCTTTACCAGTTCCTTCAGCAATCTGTGGCGGACAATCATAATGTTGCTCGTAAATGCCATAATTTTTAAAATCAGAATTAGTTAGTTCGGTAACGGTCTGCAAAGATAACGATTGTTTCACAAAAAAGGCTTAACTTTACACCCCAAACAGTATAAATACAACCGATATGTTTACCATAAGAAAAGCAACGACAGCAGACTGCGCACTGATTCAGAAACTTGCGCAGCAAATATTTCTCGTCACGTATAAGGATATCCTTACTCCCGAGCAGACCGACTACATGATGGAATGGATGTATTCATTGGACAATATCCGCAAGCAAATGGAAGAGGAAGGTCACGTCTACTTCCTGGCCTACGAAGAATGTGAAGCCGCGGGCTATGTGTCCGTACAGCAGCAAGGAGAAAATTTATTCCACCTGCAAAAGATTTATGTACTCCCCTATTACCAGGGTGCACATTGCGGCAGTTTCCTCTTTCGCGAAGCCATCAAGTACATCAAGAAAGTGCATCCCGGCCCTTGTCTGATGGAATTGAATGTGAACCGTAACAACAAGGCACTGCAGTTTTACGAACATATGGGAATGCGGAAACTCCGTGAAGGGGATTTCCCGATAGGAAACGGATATTACATGAATGACTACATCATGGGACTGGAAATCTGAGTCCCGGCATTAAAAGCCCTCCAAAAACTAAAGGCTGCGCAGTTCATTACGAACATTGCGCAGCCTTTAGTTTTATCTTTCGTTTCCGATTACTTCGCCACCTTTTCAAGCCATTTCAGCATGAACAGCATGGTGAACATCGAAATGCAGCACGCTACTACAAATACCGTCCACGTCATCCAGATAGGAATACTTTCGTAGAGGATAGCACCGATAACGAGCAACTGATTACCAATGGCAGTAGCGCCGAGCCAACCGCCCTGCATGATACCCTGATATTTGGGAGGAGCCACCTTGGACACGAATGAAATGCCCAACGGAGAAATGTACAATTCGGCAACAGTCAATATCAGATAGGTAACCATCAGCAACAGCGGAGTCACCTTCACCGGAGAGGTACCCAAAGCGATTATATCCTTGTGCATCGGCAAGTTGCTTACATAAGAACCGATAGCCATTATAAGGAAGCCGGTGGCAGCAATACCCATACCGATGGCAATCTTCCGCGGAGTGGAAGGCTCTTTACCCTTGGCACGCTGTGCTGCAAAGACAGCCATGATGACCGGTGTCAGAGATACAACGAAAATCGGGTTCAAAGACTGGAACAGCTCAGCGGAAATAGCCATGCCGAACAAATTCAAATCTGTATATTCCTTGGCAAAATACGTCAGTGTCAACCCATTCTGATGGAACGAGAACCAGAAGAAAATTACCACACCGAATACGGCAAACAATGCATACATGCGCTGTCTTACCTCTTGTGCGCTCATCTCCACTGCAGTGGCATCGCCCGCTTTTGCAGCCACCTTCTTGCTGGGATCGGGGAATTTCTTTCTGTTAATGACGAAAATTACCAAAGAAAGAACCATAGCCAAGATAGCTACACCGAATGCATAATGGAAACCGGTGGTAAACACGTTCAGATATTCATTGGCAAATACCGTCATATCCGTTACGGGTGTTCCGGAAATAGTGGCTTTCGTTGCCAGTGCACTATAAGTGTCCACAGCTTCGGGAGTCAGCGTTCCTGCCAGATGTCCGTGGCAAAGGGCAGGCAGGTCGGCATCATAATTGTAGCCGAATGTGGACAGCCACCAGTTACGTACGCCTACTGCGGCAAACGGAGCAAAGATGGCACCTACATTGATGAACATATAGAATAAGGAGAAACCAGAATCACGCATGCTGGAATATTGGGGATTGTCGTACATCTGCCCTACCAGCGCTTGAAGATTTCCCTTGAAAAGACCATTTCCGAAAGCAATGACAAACAAGGCCGCACAAGTAATCACCAAAAACAAGGTTTTATTGGCAACCGGTGTAGGAGACGGGATGGCAAGCATCAAGTAGCCTACCGCCATCAAGACAATGCCAGTAAAGATGGTACCTTTGTAATTACGGGTTCTGTCGGCAATAATACCACCTATCAATGCAAGAATGTAAATAGAAAAATAAAATGTTGAGTAGATCAAACCTGCCTCTTTTCCATCCAGTCCGAACTTGGCTTGCAGAAAAAGTACAAGAATGGCCATCATGGTATAAAAGCCGAAACGCTCGCCCAAATTAGCAAAGGATGCGGCAATCAGACCTTTAGGGTGTTTGTTGAACATAAAAATTAGTTTTTAGAATTAGTAATTGGATTGATTTCTTGAATAATTCCTGCAAATATATAAATTCTATTGAATATTTCCTTATAAAATTAAAATATCTCGGCAGAAATAGAAGATTTATTCATTAAAAAGAACACAAACTTCTGCACGCACTTCTTTTACCAAATCCTTCGGGTCCAGTTTAAGCTGCAAACCACGTTGTCCGGCACTGATATAGATATACGGAAACCGCAGGCACGTTTCATGGATATAGGTAGGGAAAGACTTCTTCATGCCGATGGGCGAACAGCCTCCGCGGATGTAGCCAGTCAGAGGTAAAAGTTCCTTAACCGGAATGAGGTCACACTTCTTGTTGCCCGATGCCTTTGCCGCCAGTTTCAAATCCACTTCGTGCTCACCCGGGATGACGCAGACAAAGTAGCCGGATTTATCGCCGTGAAGAATAAGTGTCTTGAACACGCAGTTGATGTCCTCGCCCAAACTGGCGGCTACATGTACGGCGCTCAAATCGTTCTCATCCACCTCGTAGGGAATGAGTTCATAGGCTATCTTGGCTTTGTCGAGCAGCCGCGCTGCATTCGTCTTATTAATTTTCACCATAACAAGTTACAAAATTAGTAATTATCCCCCAGCTCTTCACGCAGGAATTTCGGAGTATAGCCTTTCTCGCTCTTCGCCACCTCTTCGGGTGTTCCGCAGGAGAGGAGTTCCCCTCCCCCCTTGCCACCTTCGGGACCCATATCAATGATGTAGTCCGCCATCTTGATGACATCGAGATTATGCTCTATGACGATGACGGTGTTTCCTTTGTCAACAAGTTTGTTCAGTACATTCATCAGTACGCGGATATCTTCAAAATGAAGTCCGGTGGTAGGTTCGTCGAGGATATAGAGTGTCTTGCCCGTATCACGCTTAGAGAGTTCCGTAGCCAACTTTACGCGCTGGCTCTCACCTCCGGAGAGCGTGGTGGAGGACTGTCCCAGCTTGATATAGCCCAATCCCACTTCCTGGATAACCTTAATCTTATTCAATATCTGGGGCACATTCTCGAAGAACTCCACCGCACGGTTGATGGTCATATCCAGCACATCGGCAATGGACTTGCCTTTAAAGCGCACTTCCAGCGTCTCGCGGTTATAGCGTTTGCCGTGGCACACCTCGCAAGGCACATACACATCTGGCAGGAAATTCATCTCAATACATTTGTAGCCGTTGCCCTGGCAAGCCTCGCAGCGTCCGCCACTGACGTTGAAGGAGAAGCGTCCCGGCTTGTACCCGCGTATCTTCGCTTCGGGCAGGCCGACAAACAGATTGCGGATATCCGAGAACACACCCGTATAGGTGGCAGGATTGGAGCGCGGCGTACGTCCCAAGGGAGACTGGTCCACATTTACCACCTTGTCTATATGCTCCAACCCTTCAATGCTGTCATACTCCAAAGGGTCTTGAAGGGAGCGGTAGAACTTCTGCGAAAGAATAGGCTGCAACGTCTCGTTGATAAGCGTGGACTTGCCACTGCCGGAAACACCGGTAACGCAAATCAGCTTGCCCAGCGGGAACTCTACATCCACATTCTTCAGATTATTACCCTTGGCGCCACGCAGCCACAGACTGTGTCCATTGCCCTCGCGACGCTTGGCAGGCACCTCAATGGCACGCTCACCATTCAAGTATTGGGAAGTCAGCGTATGCGTCCGTAGCATTTCACGGGGAGTACCGGCAAAGACAACATCCCCTCCCAGCCTACCGGCTTTCGGCCCCATATCAATGACATAATCGGCGGCGAGCATCATATCCTTGTCATGCTCCACCACAATGACGGAGTTGCCAATGTCACGCAGTTCCTTCAAAGAGTGTATCAAGCGCTGGTTGTCGCGTTGGTGCAGGCCGATACTCGGCTCATCCAATATATACAGCACATTCACCAGCTGTGAACCTATCTGCGTAGCCAGGCGGATACGCTGGCTTTCACCACCGGAAAGGCTGACGGAACTACGGTTCAGCGAAAGATAATCCAGACCGACATCGAGCAAAAACTTGAGCCGCGTACGGATTTCCTTCAGGATTTCACCGGCAATCTGCTGCTGCTTGCTGCTGAGATGCGGGTCTACGGCAGATAGCCAGTCATACAGCTCGCTAATGTCCATTGTGGACAGTTCGTAGATGTTCTTGTCGTGGATGCGAAACGAAAGCGCTTCCTTGTTCAGCTTGGCGCCATGGCACTCCGGACAAACGGCAGTCTTGGCAAACTGGTCCGCCCACTTCTGCGCCGTGGCGGAAGCATCCTTCTCTTGCAACATCTGAATGTATTTGATGACACCCTCAAACGTCACGAAGTAGTCGGAAGAGGTGCCTATCAGCGAACTCTTTATCTTGATGCGCTCGTCCGAGCCGTAGAGCACCTCGTCCAGTGCATCCTCCGGCAGCTCCTTCACCGGAGTTTTCAGCGTTGCCTCATACTTCTCCAGCAAGGCGGTAATCTGCCAGAAAATCATGCTGTTCTTGGCTTTCCCCAAGGGTGCGATGGCACCTCCGGCGATGGAGAGCTCGCGGTCGGGAATCACCTTGTCGATGTCAATCTGGCTCACCACCCCCAGCCCTTTGCACTTAGGGCATGCGCCCTGCGGGGAGTTGAAGGAAAAGTTGTGCGGCGCCGGTTCCCGATAGGACAACCCCGTCACGGGACACATCAGCCGTTTGCTGTAATGGCGCACGCTATCCGTCTGCGCATCGAGTATCATCAGCAATCCGTCACCTTGACGCATGGCAGTGGCCACGCTGTTCTTCAGGCGTGTGTCATCCTTGTCCGTCACCACCAGCTTGTCTATCACCACCTCCACATCGTGGTTCTTATAGCGGTCCAGCTTCATGCCGGGCAAGACTTCGCGTACCTCACCGTCCACACGTACGTAGAGATAGCCTTTCTTGCGCACCTGCTCGAAGAGCTCCTTGTAATGCCCCTTACGGCTGCGCACCAGCGGAGCAAGGATATAAATGCGTTTTCCTTTGTAATCCTTCAGGATAAGGTCGAGTATCTGTTCCTCGGTATACTTCACCATCTTCTCGCCGGAGAGATAAGAATAAGCTTCTCCTGCACGGGCATACAACAAACGAAGGTAATCATAAACCTCTGTCGTTGTACCCACCGTGGAACGTGGATTCTTATTCGTGGTTTTCTGCTCGATGGAGATAACCGGGCTCAGTCCCGTTATCTTATCCACGTCCGGACGTTCCAGATTTCCCAGGAAATTACGGGCATAGGCTGAAAAGGTCTCGATATAGCGGCGCTGCCCTTCGGCAAAAATAGTATCGAATGCCAAAGAGGACTTGCCGCTTCCGCTCAGGCCTGTAATCACAGTCAGGCTGTTACGGGGAATCTCGGCATCGATATTCTTGAGGTTGTGCACGCGCGCACCATATACATTGATATATTCTGTTTCTTCTTGCATGTTGATTTATCCTATCGTTTTAACTGCAAAAATAACTGTTTCCCCCCGAATATCAGCCGAAAAGCGCTATTTTTCAGTTTTGAAATGCACAATATTATTTCTTAACGCAATCCTTTGGTTTGAATGCCACAATATTCGTACCTTTGCAGCTACTTTGGGAAATTGTAAACATAAACCAACGATTACTGAATGAAAACGATTAACCGCATTATCTGCTCCCTGCTGCTTGCCAGTGCATGCAGTATCGGTGCAATAGCACAAGAGAATCAATCTTATTTTCTGCATACTATCGAAAAAGGACAAAGTCTCTACTCCATCGCCAGCATGTACGGCGTCAGCCAGTCGGACATCATCAAACTGAACCCCGGCAGTGACGAGAAAATATTCATCGGACGCACATTGCGTATTCCACGCAGCGCTGCCAACATACAAAAAGAAACATACCATACCATCGAAACCGGTGAGACCCTCTACCGGCTGACCGTGAAATACAATGTATCTGCCAAAGCCATCTGTGACGCCAACCCGGGACTGAGCGCCGAGAATTTCCGTATCGGACAAGTAATCCGTATCCCTTCCACAACCGAGACCCAAACCATGGTCCCGGCTGAGACACAAAGCAGCACTGTAGTTGCCAACAACAATATTCTCGGCCCCGTAGAGTCACGATGCCGTGACATGCATAAAGTGAAGCGGAAAGAAACCGTATTCAGCATCAGCCGTGAATACGGCATCAGCGAAGCCGAACTGATAGCCGCCAACCCGGAATTAAAAGGCGAAAACAAAATAAAGAAGGGAACCTTCCTCTGCATTCCCTATCCCAAAGCACAGACGGAGCAAAATATCCAGTCGCAGGTAATACCTACCGACAGCGAGCTGTTCCGTGAAAACCGGAAAAAGACAGAACGCTTCAGCACCATCAAGGCTGCCGTCATCCTTCCCTTCCTGGACGGGGTATCAAAGAGCGAGTCTTCCCGTATGGTGGAATACTACGAAGGCCTACTGATGGCCGTAGACAGCTTGAAACGTACTGGCACTTCCATTGACTTGTACACTTACAATTCAGGTCCCGAAAGTGCCTCGCTGAACTCCATCCTGGGCAAAAGCGAGATGAAGGACATGGACATCATCTTCGGGCCTCTGTACCAACAGCACATCAAACCGCTGGCCGAGTTTGCCAAGAAACAAGACACACGCCTGGTGATACCATTCACATCGAAAGACAACACGGTATTCCAGAATCCGGCGGTCTATCAGATAAATACCCCCCAATCCTATCTGTACTCCGAGGTGTACGACCACTTTGTGCGCCAGTTCCCCAATGCCAACGTCATCTTCATTGAAGCCAGCCAGGGCACCAAGGACAAGGCAGAATTCATCAAGGGACTGAAAGACGAACTGCGCAACCGTTCCATCCCGATGAAGAGCCTGAAAGAGGATGTCACCGTAGAATCCCTGAAAACAGTATTACGCACGGACCGTGAGAATATCTTTATCCCCACATCCGGCAGTAACCTGACATTGATTAAGATACTTCCCCAATTGACCTTATTGGTGCGCGAACAACCCGAAAGCCGTATCCATCTGTTCGGCTATCCGGAATGGCAGACCTACACCAAAGACCACTTGGAAGCCTTCTTTGAACTGGACACCTATTTCTATTCCTCTTTTTATACCAACAATTTGCTGCCTGCCGCCATCAACTTTACCAAAAACTACCGCAGATGGTATGGCAAGGAGATGGACGAGCGCTATCCCAAATTCGGAATGTTGGGCTTCGATACCGGCTATTTCTTCCTGAAAGGACTTGCGCGCTATGGCTCTTCCTTCGAGAAGAACATGCAGGGACTGGACCTGGTGCCCATCCAGACCGGCTTCAAGTTCCAACGGGTAAACAACTGGGGAGGCTTCATCAACAAGAAGGTGTTCTTCGTGCACTTCACCAAGAACTTTGAGCTGGTGAAGTTGGACTTTGATTAGGGATTAATCATCTGATAATCCACTATATAACTATTAATTCGTAGCTTGTAACTCGTAACTTATAACTTATAGCATGAACCTGAGAACAATCATCATATTCGCCCTGCTGGTGTGTGCATGTATATTGTCCCTGCATGCGCAGGTGGGCGAGCAACGCCACAACTTCGCTGTGGGCGTCAATGGAGGCATCAATCTGAATAGCGTAAGCTTCTCTCCCTCTGTCAAGCAGAAGAATCTGATGGGCATCAACGGTGGTGTGACAGCCCGATACATTTCCGAGAAATATTTCAGTATGATTTGCGGTGCACAAATCGAGCTGAACTTCTCACAGCACGGTTGGGACGAGTATTACGAGGACTATCCCACACTGAGCTACACCCGCACCATGAACTATGTGGAAATACCGTTCCTGGCACATCTGGCATTCGGCAAGGACCGCGGTCTGCAATTCTTCATCCATGCCGGTCCGCAGATAGGTTTCCTGCTTGGCGACAGCGAAAAGATAGACGGCGACTGGGACGGCACTGTAGCAGAATCCTACACCAACATCACCGTGGAACAGCACGGCAAGGCCATAGACAACAAATTCGACTACGGCATTGCAGGTGGAGCAGGCATAGAGCTGCGCACCAAGGCAGGCAATTTCATCGTAGAAGGAAGATACTACTATGCTTTATCCGATTTCTATGGTAGCACCAAGAAGGACTTTTTCTCACGCTCCGCACACGGAGTCATTACGGCCAAGATAACTTATCTCTTCGACTTGAAGAAGTAATGCTTATAGGAAACACCCGTTTCCACACGTAGGAACGACAATTTCCTCTAATGGGAACAGTATAATGGAACGACTGTAACCTCAAGAGGAAACGATAAAAAAGGCAGACCACGTATTCCGAATGAAATACGTGGTCTGCCTTTTGTTATTATCAAGTAGATAAACCTTCTTATCTTCTTAAACGGTCTGCCGCCTTCACCATCACCTCATCTTTGTAGATGGCACGGAAGGCCAGATAGTTGAGGATGATGGCTACCACCGGAAGGCAAAGCGCCCATCCCAACTGGAAAGTCATTGCATCCAAATCACCCTTCAAAATAAACATAAATACACAGAAGGCTATGTAGTAGCCTATCAGCAGAATGCTGCTGAAAATCGTCATGCGTATTTGCAACATACGGTTACGGAAAAGGAATATCGTACAGAAGGCAACAAGTGCACTGAGCAACAATATCCCGAACAAGCCCCAAGTAGACTGAAATCCTCCGTCGGCCAAAGCCACTCCCAGAGGTTTGAAAACATGTGCTGTCACTCCGTCCGCTCCGATGAACTGTCCTACAGGCATGCAAATTGCCACAACCAACAGGATAGTTACCAACAACAAATAAACAGATTGAATACGTTGTATCATTACTGTAATTTTTCTTTTTCCTTAGCCGGGTTACGATAGTAAATCTTACCCTCCACATACTCTTGCGTTGCAATCAATGTCGGCTTCGGCAGTTTTTCGTAATAGCGGGAAATCTCAATCTGTTCCCGGTTTTCGAACACTTCTTCCAAATTATCATTGTAAGAGGCAAACTCAGCAAGCTTTTTGGAAAGGTCATTCTTGATTTCCACACTAATCTGGTTGGCACGTTTTCCGATAATCGCTACGCTTTCGTATACATTACCGGTATCCTCACACAACTCCATCATATCACGGGTCACCGTAGTAGTAGGAGCATTTGTCTTTCTGTAATCCATAAATTTATCTATTGTATTATTATATTATTGCTCTTCACTTCCTTCTCCCAGCATTTTCTGTGCTTCCTTAAAGATTCGGTCGACTTCCTTCATATACTTACTTTCGGGGAACTCATTTTTAAAGGCATAACATTCATCCACCGCTTCACGGTAACGTTCGGCTCTTCTATCTTCCACACTATACACAGCCAACTCATACTTGGCACGCAAGATAAGAATGGATAAATCTTCACGTAGGTTGGTATAGGGATAATCCTTCAAAGCATTCTGCGCAGTGATAACGCAAGCCTGATAGTTGTTGCCCAGATAATTACCCATATTATAATAAAGTTTTGCAGACAGATACTCCTTCATCACCAGCTTGTCCTGCAAGGCAAATATCATGTTCTGCGCTTCTTCTTTCTTGGAGCTTTGCGGGAAGTATTCCATAAACATCTGCAACTGCTGGATGGCGCTATACGTACCGGATTGGTCCAAACGCGGCTCCGGAGTATCCAAATATAGAGCTTTACCGGCATGGAAACGTGCCAGTTCAGTGAATGTGCCGCGGGGATAAACGTTGTAGTATTGAATGAAAGTCTGCGCAGCAGTCTGATAATCCTTTTGGTTATAGTAACTCATGCCCAGCATATAGAGGGATTCCTCCGCCTTATCAGTACCTTTGAGAATGGCAATCAATTCATTGAGCAAAGTAGCAGCACGGTTGTACTGGCCTTTTGCGAAGTAATTTTTTGCCGCTTCGTACTTGTATTCGTAATCTGTGCTTTTCAGCAATTTGTTGTATTCTCCACACGAGGAGAGCAGCAATGCTGCAAGCAGAGTTATTAGGATGTTCTTCTTCATTACTTTTGTTCAAATAATGCGCAAAGATAGAGGTTCGCATCGAATAAAGCAACGATACGAGCCTTAATTTTTCAAAAACCAGACGAACGGGCAGGAATTAGGGATGAATGGTGAAGGATTAGGGATTAGTGACTGTGCTATCAACTGCATAGTCCTCATCCCTAATCCTTCCTCCCTAATCCTTCGTTTTCACAGTTTATAGAGTTCGCTTGCCGCCAGCAAATCGACCTTTTTTTCTGTCAATACACGGATACAGTTATCCATGTCGTTGGGACGGATGATGACATTGGCCGTTTCACCATTGGCAAAGGAATACATGTACTCGATGAACACGCCTTCATCGGAGAGGAAACGGAGCACTTTCGCCAATGAGCCGGGGATATTGGGACAACTGATGCCTACCACATCCGTTACGTTCACAGCGAAGTGATTATTTTTCAAAGCCTTATATGCTTTATCCGGTTCGGAAACAATGCCACGAAGGATACCGAAATCGGCATTCTCTGCAATACATAGAGCAGAAAGGTTGACACCTTCTTTTGCAAGAACTTCAGTCACCTCTGTGAGGCGGCCGGACTTGTTCTCCAGAAAAATGGAAAGTTGTTTTGCTACCATAGGTTCATTTACTATTTGACAATTTACAATTTACAATTTGGCAATTACAATTTGCGGTTGTCGATGACGCGCTTGGCTTTGCCTACGCTGCGCTCAATACTGCGTGGTTCTACCAGACGAACATCTACACCGAGACCGAGTACGCTCTGCAGGCGGGCTACGAGCTTCTTCTTCAAAGCCAGCATCTTGTTGATTTCGTCGGAATAGTATTCAGGACGAACCTCAACCTGCAACTCCATGGTATCGGTATTGTTCTTGCGGTCTACCAGCAAGAGGTAGTGAGGCTCGAACTCCGGCATTTCGAGGATGACGGACTCTATCTGAGTGGGGAACACGTTGACACCACGGATAATCAGCATGTCATCGCTACGTCCCAAGATGCGGTCCATACGAACCAGTGTACGTCCGCAGGAGCACTTATCGTAGTGCAGGGCGGTGAGGTCCTTGGTACGGTAGCGCAACAGCGGCATCCCCTCTTTGGTAAGGTGAGTGAACACCAATTCGCCGGTCTGACCAGGAGCAACCGGCTCGAGGGTCTTCGGGTCTACAATCTCGGGGAAGTAATGGTCTTCATTGAGGTGGGTACCGTGCTGGCACTCGCATTCGTAACCTACACCGGGACCGGCAATCTCACTAAGCCCATAAATATCAAATGCCTTGATACCCAGCTTGGTTTCAATATCCCGACGCATACTTTCGGTCCATGGCTCGGCGCCGAAGGCTCCCACTTTCAACTTAAACTCTTCACGGGGAAGACCGGAGTCTTTGATGGCATCTGCCAGATAGAGGGCGTATGAGGGCGTGCAGCAAAGTACGGTAGAACCGAAATCATGCATCAGTGTAATCTGCTTCTCCGTATTGCCGCTGGACATCGGGATGACGGAAGCGCCGATATTCTCGGCACCGGCATGCGCACCCAGTCCGCCGGTAAAAAGTCCGTAACCGTAGGACACCTGGAAAATATCCGAGCTACCGGCACCATAGGCGGTAAAGGCCCGTGAAAGGCATTCGGACCATGCTGAAAGGTCTTTTCGGGTATAGCCTACCACAGTGGGTTTTCCGGTTGTGCCGGAAGAGGCATGAATACGCACAATCTGGCTCATAGGTACGGCACAGAGGCCGAAGGGATAATTGTCCCGCAAGTCGTACTTGGTAGTAAAAGGCAGTTTTACAATATCATCTATACTGTTTATGTCATCGGGAGTAACTCCCAGTTCCTGCATTTTCTTACGATAAAAAGGAGTGTCATGATACACACGCTCCACAGTCTTTTTGAGACGAATGCTCTGGATTTTACGAAGGCTTTCGCGATCCATGCATTCGATGCTTTCATTCCAAATCATGTTCTTCGTTGTATTACAATTATTAATGGTTGTTATCAATATAGCTGCAAAGTAAACAAAAAAATTTTGTTTATCTCAAAGATTTTACCGAATATTGCCACTCCTAAGAAGAGAAAATGAACAAATTCGAACTGACATCCGCTTACCAGCCCACCGGTGACCAGCCGGAGGCCATCGCACAGCTGACCGAGGGCGTGCGCGAGGGACTTCCCGCACAGACACTGCTCGGTGTCACCGGGTCCGGAAAGACATTCACCATAGCCAACGTCATCGCCAACATCAACAAGCCAACGCTGATATTGAGCCACAACAAGACGCTGGCTGCCCAGTTGTACAGCGAGTTCAAGGGATTCTTCCCGAACAATGCCGTGGAATACTATGTGTCCTACTACGACTACTATCAGCCCGAAGCCTACCTGCCATCATCGGACACCTATATAGAAAAAGACCTCGCCATCAACGACGAGATAGACAAGTTGCGCCTTGCCGCCACCTCTGCCCTGCTTTCGGGCAGGAAAGATGTAGTGGTGGTATCCTCCGTTTCGTGCATATACGGCATGGGGAATCCGGCGGACTTCTACAACAACGTCATCGAAGTACAGCAAGGCAAGAATTTCAGTCGCAATGTCTTCCTGCGATGCCTGGTGGACAGTCTTTACGTACGCAACGACATTGACCTGAACCGCGGCAATTTCCGCGTGAAAGGCGATACGGTGGACATTTATCTGGCTTACGCCGACAACCTGCTGCGCGTCACCTTTTGGGGAGACGAGGTGGACAGCATTGAAGAGGTAGACCCTCTGAGCGGCGTAACTGTTGCCAAGTTCGACGCTTATAAGATTTATCCCGCCAACCTCTTCATGACCACCAAAGAAGCCACGTTGCGTGCCATCCACGAAATAGAGGACGACCTTCACAAGCAGGTGCAATGGTTTGAAAACGAAGGTCGCCCATTCGAAGCCAAACGCTTGCAGGAACGGGTGACCTACGATATGGAAATGATACGCGAATTGGGACATTGCTCCGGCATTGAGAATTATTCGCGCTACTTTGACGGGCGTGCTGCCGGTACCCGCCCCTACTGCCTGCTGGACTTCTTTCCCGAAGATTTCCTGATAGTCATTGACGAAAGCCACGTCAGCGTCCCGCAGATACGTGCCATGTACGGAGGTGACCGCGCCCGCAAGATAAACCTGGTGGAGTACGGATTCCGGCTGCCGGCAGCCATGGACAACCGCCCGCTGAAATTCGATGAATTCGAAGAGATGGCCAAACAAGTGATTTACGTCAGCGCCACACCGGCAGATTACGAACTGATGAAATCCGAAGGCATCGTAGTAGAGCAGGTCATCCGTCCGACCGGGCTCTTGGACCCTATCATCCAGGTACGTCCCAGCCACAACCAGATAGACGACCTGATGGAAGAGATACAGCTGCGCATCGAGAAGAACGAGCGAACTCTCGTCACCACCCTCACCAAACGAATGGCTGAAGAACTGACGGAATATCTGCTGAACAACAACGTGAAGTGTAATTATATCCACAGCGACGTAGACACTTTGGAACGTGTGAAAATTATGGGTGACTTGCGCGAGGGCGTTTACGATGTACTTGTCGGTGTCAACCTGCTGCGTGAAGGACTCGACCTGCCTGAAGTCTCTCTCGTTGCCATTCTCGATGCAGACAAGGAAGGTTTCCTTCGTTCCCACCGCTCACTGACACAGACTGCCGGACGTGCCGCCCGTAACGTGAACGGTATGGTCATCATGTATGCCGACAAAATAACGGACAGCATGCAACTGACCATCGACGAGACCAACCGCCGTCGCGAGAAGCAGTTGAAGTACAACGAAGAGCACGGCATCACGCCACAGCAAATCAAGAAAGCAAAGAACCTCAATGTGTTTGCCACCAACGAGGCTTCCGGCGAAGCCGTCCTCAGCAGCGAGAAGTTCACTTCCAGCACTCCCCGCCCCTATGTGGAACAAGAAAGTACATCTACGATGGCTGCCGACCCTATAGTACAGTACATGAGCCGCAAGCAACTGGAAAAGAGTATTGAACGTACCAAGAAGCTTATGCAGGAGGCTGCCAAGAAACTCGATTTTATCGAAGCCGCACAGTATCGGGACGAGGTGCTGAAGATGGAGGAATTGCTGAAAGAAAAAGACGAGTAAGGGATTTCACCTCTTTTTCTCAAACTATACTCCCCTCCTTTTGTTATTCTATGAAACAGAGTATTAATTCATAAAGACAAAAGCGAGATGAATAAACCAATAAAGACAATAGCTGTTGCACTGGCTGCCATAGCCTCCATGAGTGTGCAACAAACAGAAGCGTGTACCCGAGCCACCTACATCGGTCCTGACAATACAGTCATTACAGGACGTACGATGGACTGGAAAGAAGACCTTATGAGTAACATCTATGTATTCCCAAGAGGCATGCAAAGGGCAGGCTACAACAAAGGGAATACAGTGAACTGGACTTCCAAGTACGGTAGCGTCATTGCCGCCGGTTATGACATAGGTACCTGCGACGGTATGAACGAGAAAGGTCTGGTTGCCAGCCTGCTCTTCCTTCCGGAGTCCGTTTACCACCGCCCGGGAGACAACCGCCCGATTATGGGCATCAGTATCTGGACGCAATACGTACTCGACAATTTTGCAACCGTACGCGAAGCTGTGGATGAACTGAAAAAAGAATCCTTCCGCATTGATGCACCAGACCTGCCCAACGGAGCCGCTTCCACCCTGCATCTGGCCATCACAGATGAAACCGGAAACACGGCTATCCTGGAATACATAGACGGAAACCTTGAGATACATGAAGGCAAGCAGTATCAAGTAATGACCAACTCTCCCAAATATGAACTCCAGCTGGCTATCAACGACTATTGGAAAGAGGTAGGCGGACTGAATATGTTGCCGGGAACCAACCGCTCCAGTGACCGCTTTGTACGCGCATCGTTCTACATCAATGCCATTCCGCAAACAGCGGATGCAAAGATTGCTGTACCCAGTGTATTGAGCGTAATGCGCAATGTTTCTGTACCGTTCGGTATCACCACACCGGACAAGCCCCATATCTCCTCCACCCGTTGGCGTTCTGTATCCGACCAGAAGAACAAAGTATATTATTTTGAGTCCACACTGACCCCTAACTTGTTCTGGCTCGACTTGAAGAAAATCGATTTTAGCCCGAATGCAGGAATCAAGAAACTCTCACTGACAAACGGAGAAATCTATGCCGGAGATGCCATAAAGGATTTGAAAGACAGCAAAGGATTTGTATTTCTTTTCCAGACGCCGGTAATGTAGCACAGCCCCTACACATAGCCCCTCAATAATGGATGCTTCCCACTTCTTTCTATAAGAGAAAGCAGGGAAGCATTTATTTTTCTCATTATTTTTGTGTACGTTTGCAGATACATACTCAATGCAGCAATTTACATGGAATTATTAGTATACAAAGCCTCTGCCGGCTCAGGCAAGACCTTTACGCTGGCTGTGGAATACATCAAGCATTTGATAATCAATCCACGCGCCTACCGGCAGATACTTGCCGTAACCTTCACCAACAAGGCTACGGCAGAGATGAAGGAGCGCATACTGACACAGCTTTACGGTATCTGGAAGGGAGCACCTTCTTCCGAAGCATACTTGGAGAGAATTAAAAATTATAAATTAAAAATTAAAGAAGAAGGCGGGGACAGATTGACGGACGGGGAGATTCGTCAACGGGCCGGCATGGCACTGCAATACATGCTGCATGACTACAGCCGTTTCCGCGTGGAAACCATCGACTCCTTTTTTCAATCTGTGATGCGCAACCTTGCCCGCGAACTGGAACTGAGTCCTAACCTGAACATAGAGCTGAACAACAGTGAAGTGCTGAGTGATGCCGTAGACAGCCTCATCGAGAAGCTTACCCCCACTTCTCCCGTGCTGGCATGGCTCCTGGACTACATCGACGAGCGCATCCGCGACGACAAACGCTGGAACGTATCGAATGAGGTGAAAAGTTTCGGACGAAACATCTTCGATGAAAGCTACATAGAACGCGGCGAAAAACTACGGCAATGCCTTCGTACTCCGAACACGTTGAAACTCTACCGGGATGTGCTGCGCGATATGGAAACCGAGGCTCTGGAACAGATGAAAAGTTTCTACGACCAGTTTGAAGGCGAACTGGAAGGGCATGCCCTCACTCCCGAAGACTTGAAAGGAGGTGCCCGAGGCATCGGCAGTTACTTCCGCAAACTGCGCGACGGCAGACTGTCTGACAAAGATGTGCTGAACGCCACCCTGCAAAACAGCCTGGCAGATGCAAAAAACTGGGCAACGAAAACATCCTCACGGAAGGACGACATCATCTGTCTGGCAAAAACCAGCCTGATACCTCTACTGCAGGAAGCCGAAAGAATGCGTCCGCAACGCAACCGCACCCTGAACAGTTGCCGTCTCTCGCTCCAGCATCTCAACAAACTACAACTCCTCAACCATATTGACGAAGAGGTACGTACACTGAACCGAGAACATAACCGCTTTCTACTTTCGGACACCAACGCCCTGCTGCACAAATTGGTGCGCGAGGGTGACTCTTCGTTCGTCTTCGAGAAAATCGGCGCCAACATACGCAACGTCATGATTGACGAATTCCAGGACACCAGCCGCATGCAATGGGACAACTTCCGTCTGCTGTTGCTCGAAGGACTTTCGCAAGGAGCCGACAGTCTGATTGTGGGAGATGTGAAGCAGTCCATCTACCGCTGGCGGAACGGGGACTGGGGAATACTGAACAGCTTGGGAAATAAAGAATTAAACTTAAACTCCTTCCCCGTCCGTGTGGAAACCCTAAAAACAAACCGGCGTAGCGAAACCAACATTATCCGTTTCAACAACCAGGTATTTACCGCTGCCATAGACTACCTCAATGCATTACACCTGAACGAACTGAAAGAGGATTGCCTACCCCTGAAACGCGCTTATGCCGACGTAGTGCAGGAATCGCCCAAGAGCACGGAGTACGGCTACGTAAAAGCCACCTTCCTGGAACCGGACGATGAACACAACTATACAGAGCAGACCCTTCTCGCTTTAGGAGAAGAGGTGCAACGGCTGCTGGAAGAGGGCGTAACACTGAATGATATCACCATCCTTGTCCGCAAGAACAAGAATATCCCGCCGATAGCCGACTATTTTGACAAAGAACTGCATCTTTCTGTCGTGTCCGACGAAGCTTTCCGTCTGGATGCCTCCCTTGCCATCTGCATGCTGATGGATGCCCTGCGCTGCCTATCGAATCCGGAGAACAAGATTGCGGAGGCTGCGCTGATGAAGAATTACAAATTACAAATGACAAATGACGAGCAGTCGGGATTCATCATAGCCACTCCCCTGCCCGAAACCTTTACCTCCCGACGGGAAACGCTGCGCTTGATGCCTTTGTATGAGTTACTGGAAGAACTGTTCAGCATCTTCGGCATGAGCCGCATTGAAAAGCAGGATGCCTACCTCTTCTCCTTCTTCGATGCTGTGACGGAGTATCTGCAAAGCAATTCTTCCGAACTGGCCAGCTTCATCCGCTACTGGGACGAAACCCTTTGCAGCAAAACCATCCCCAGCGGTGAGATGGACGGCATACGCATCCTCTCCATCCACAAGTCCAAAGGACTGGAATTCCATACCGTACTGATTCCCTTCTGCGACTGGAAGCTGGAGAACGAAACCAACAACCAGCTGGTGTGGTGCGCCCCACCGGAAGAGCCTTATAATGCCATCAGCTTAGTACCGGTGAACTATTCCACCACCATGGCGGAATCCATATATCGGCAGGACTATCTGCACGAACGTCTTCAGCTGTGGGTAGACAATCTGAATCTGCTGTACGTGGCCTTTACCCGTGCCGGCAAGAACCTCATCCTCTGGAGCCGGAAGGAACAGAAGGGAACCATATCCGAACTCCTTGCCAACACCCTGCCCCACATAGCCAAAGACGGAGCAGGCAGTTGGGACGAAGAGGCTTCCATATATGAGAACGGCAAGATTTGCCCTTCCCCCGTCCCCGTCTCACAGCATGACGCAGACAACCCTGCTAACGACGAAGCTAAACCTCTATACTACGAACAGAAACCTCTATACTGCGAACGTAAACCTGAGGTTTACGAACAGCAACCAGTCAACAGACTTTCGCAAAAGCCGGTCAAACTGCCCGTCCACATGGAGAGCATGCTCCACGACATCGAGTTCCGGCAATCCAACCGTTCGGCAGACTTCATAGCAGGAGTGGACGAAGCAGAGTCCAGCCAGCGCTTCATCAACCGGGGACGTTTGCTGCATACCCTATTCTCTGCCATCGAAACGGAAAAAGACATTGACAATGCCATCAGCCAGCTCGTCTTTGAAGGTG
The DNA here is from genome assembly GCF_003603395.1 of Bacteroides sp. AM44-19. Taxonomy (NCBI): domain Bacteria; kingdom Pseudomonadati; phylum Bacteroidota; class Bacteroidia; order Bacteroidales; family Bacteroidaceae; genus Bacteroides; species Bacteroides sp. AM44-19. The sequence goes on from NZ_QTNB01000001.1 coordinate 274,486, forward strand.
TGATTGGACGGAGTGAGACGGAAGAAGAAATACGCAATCTCACCCAACGCGCTTTCTCCCTGCCTCAAGTCAAGGACTGGTATTCAGGAACGTGGCAGCTATTCAATGAATGCGACATCATCTGGCAGGAAAACGGTGAACTGCGGACACGCCGCCCGGACCGCGTGATGATGCGTGGCGAAGAAATCGTAGTGGTGGACTTCAAGTTCGGAAAGCCAAACAAGAAGTACAACAAGCAGGTGCAGGGATACATGCAACTGCTGGTCCGCATGGGGTATGTCGCAGAAAATATACGGGGTTACTTGTGGTATGTAGAGGAGAACAACATAGAACCGGTATAACTCACTCCCCATCCACTATTAATTATCAATTATCAACTAAATCATGGAAACATTCCTCCAACTGGTCGCCCGCGACCTTTACGCCAAAATAGGAAACGACCTCTCGCGCACCGCCATCGTTTTCCCCAACAAACGTGCCAGTCTGTTCTTCAACGAATATCTGGCAACTGAAACGGACCGCCCTTTGTGGTCGCCTGCCTACGTCAGCATCAGCGAACTGTTCCGGCAACTCTCTCCATTGAAGTCCGGTGACCCTATCCGTCTGGTATGCGAATTGTATAAGGTATTCCGCGAAGAGACCCGCAGCGAAGAAACTCTGGATGACTTCTACTTCTGGGGAGAACTGCTCATCAGCGATTTCGATGACGTAGACAAAAACCTTGTAGATGCCGACAAACTCTTCAGCAACCTGCAAGAACTGAAGAACATTATGGACAATTACGACTTCCTCGACCAAGAACAAGAAGAAGCCATCCGCCAGTTCTTCCAGAACTTTTCCATAGAAAAGCGCACGGAGCTGAAAGCCAAATTCATCTCCCTCTGGGATAAACTGGGCGACATCTACCGCCACTACCGCCGCAATCTTACAGAACTGGGCATCGCCTACGAAGGCATGATGTACCGCAATGTCATGGAGCAACTCGACACCGACCGACTGCGCTACGACCGCTATGTATTTGTCGGCTTCAACGTGCTAAATAGAGTAGAAACCCGTTTCTTCCAGCTCTTGCAGGATGCCGGGAAAGCAATGTTCTATTGGGATTACGACGTGTTCTACACCCGTCTTCCCCTTGAGCAAAAGCCGCCCTATACCCACGAAGCAGGCGAATTCATCCTCCGCAACCTAAAGCTGTTTCCCAACCAACTGCCCGAAACTTCTTTTGATGTACTGCGGAAACCCAAGAACGTACGCTTTATCTCCGCTTCTACCGAAAATGCACAAGCCCGCTACTTGCCGCAATGGATTAGGGGGAATGAAGAATTAAGAACCCCTTCTTCATTCAAAGACACTGCCGTTGTCCTTTGCAACGAATCCCTACTGCTTCCCGTCCTCCACTCCATTCCGGCAGAGGTAAAGAACGTCAACATCACAATGGGATTTCCCCTTGCCCAAACTCCGGTGTACAGTTTTATCAACGCCCTTGTAGAGCTACAGACTACCGGCTACCATGCAGGTACCGGACGATACATCTACGAAACCGTAATCACGCTGCTGAAACACCCTTACACCCGGCAACTTTCCCCCAATGCCGAAACACTGGAAAAACAGCTTACCCGGGACAACCGCTTCTATCCCCTTCCCTCGGAGCTGAAGCAGGACGCATTCCTTGAACAAGTCTTTACACCACAGAACGGCATCGCCGCCCTATGCAGCTACCTCACCGAACTGCTTCGCGAAGTGGCCGTCCTCTACCGCCAGGAAAAAGACGTGGAAGACATCTTCAACCAGCTGTACCGCGAGTCTCTGTTCAAAAGCTACACCCTCGTCAACCGCCTGCTCAGCCTGATAGAGACCGGCGAATTGAGTGGTGTGCGCACAGACACGCTGAAGCGACTGCTGAACCGCTTGCTTACCTCTGCCAACATTCCCTTCCACGGAGAACCCGCCATCGGCATGCAAGTAATGGGGGTGCTGGAAACGCGTAACCTCGATTTCCGTAACCTCATCATGCTCTCCCTCAACGAAGGGCAATTGCCCAAAGCCGGAGGCGACTCCTCCTTCATTCCCTACAACCTGAGGAAGGCCTTCGGCATGACCACCATAGAACACAAGAATGCCGTCTATGCCTACTACTTCTACCGCCTCATCCAACGGGCAGAAAACGTCACCTTATTATATAACATCTCTTCGGACGGACTGAACCGCGGGGAGATGTCCCGCTTCATGCTGCAATTCCTGGTAGAGTCGCCGCACAACATCTCCCTTGAGTACCTTGAAGCCGGACAATCTCCACAACAAGCCCTGGAAATTGAGATTCACAAGACACCGGAGATGTTGCAACAGATGTTCGACGCCTACGACATCCACCGACGTCCCAAAGCGTTCTTCTCCCCCTCTGCCCTCAATGCCTATCTGGACTGCCGGCTGAAATTCTACTACCGATACGTAGCCGGCCTGAAGGCTCTCGATGAAGTAAGCGCCGAAATAGACTCCACCCTCTTCGGCACCATCTTCCACCGTTCTGCCGAACTGGTGTACAACGAACTGACAACCAACGGACGGGAAATACGTAAAGAAGACCTGGAACAGTTACTGAAAGACGATGTCCGCCTGCAAGCCTATGTGGACAATGCTTTTAAAGAAAAGTTCTTCCATGTGCCCCTTACGGAGCAACCGGAATATAACGGTACGCAGCTTATCCATTCCAAAGTCATTGCCTCTTACCTGCGCCAGCTTCTGCGCAATGACCTGCAATATGCCCCGTTCCGTATGGAGGGTATGGAACAGGACGTCAGAGAAATGATGGAAATAGATACTCCGCAAGGAAAGCTTGCCTTACAGATAGGCGGTACCATCGACCGCCTGGACAGCAAAGGAGACACGCTACGTATCGTGGACTACAAGACAGGCGGTACTCCCAAGACTCCTGAAAATATAGAACAACTGTTTACTCCCGCCGACAACCGTCCCAACTATATTTTCCAGACGTTTCTGTACGCCGCCATCCTCTGCCGCAAGCAATCGCTGAAGGTAGCCCCTTCCCTACTTTACATCCACCGGGCAGCTTCCGAAAGCTACTCCCCGGTCATCGAAATGGGAGCGCCGCGACAACCCAAGGTACCGGTCAACAACTTCGCTTTCTTCGAAGACGAGTTTCGCGAACGGCTGCACGGACTCCTGCAGGAGATATTCAGCCAAGAAGAAACATTCAGCCAAACAGAGGATACCCGGAAATGTGAATATTGCGATTTCCGCAGTCTGTGTAAGAGATAAAAAAACAGACCATCCGTTCATAAGAAACAGATGGTCTGCACGACCGTAACAGACGGTCTATTTGAGTCTGACGGATGGTCTGTTTTACTTCAACGGACCATCCGTTCTATTTTCTTCGTTATCACTTCTTCACCGGAATAGAGAAGCTGAATATGGAGCCTTCGCCTTCCTTGGAAGTAAACCACAGTTTACCGCCATTCTTCACGACAAAATCCTTGCATAGCAACAAGCCCAGTCCCGAGCCTTCTTCGTTGTTCGTGCCGAACGTGCTGAAATGCGTATCAGTATGCAACAACTTCTTCTGCCCCTCCTCGCTGATGCCACAGCCATGATCTTGAACACTGACAACTGCCATACCATCTACTTCCTCCATCTTCACCAGTACCTCTGAATTCTCCTTACTGAACTTAATGGCATTACTCAACAAGTTACGGACCACTGTCTTCAGCATGTCAATATCAGCGTTGACCATCATTTTTTCCGGTTTCATCTCGCGGATTCTTATCTTCTTCAGGCTTGCCACCATACTGAAAATCTCAATGACACCGTCTGTCACTTCGACGAGGTCCACATCCTGATAAACCACGTTCAACTTACCGATTTGACTCTTTGTCCATTTCAGCAGGTTATCCAGCAATGAAAACACATCCTCCGTAGTCTGATTAGCCATCGTCAGAAGCTCGTACATTTCGGCGCCAATTTTCTCAGATGGCAAGTTCAATATCAGCATATTCAGCACCATTTTGATGGATCCCATCGGAGAACGTAAGTCATGGGCAATCACCGAATAAAGCTTGTCACGCCCGGCAATAGTACGTTGCAGTTCTTCCGTCTTACTCAAAATCAACCGTTTGGCAGCTACCAAAGATATTTGGTGGGTAACACGGATAATCAATTCCTCCTTATTGAAAGGCTTAGAGATGAAGTCATTCGCGCCAACCTGAAACCCCTTCACAATATCTGCCGTACTATTCAGTGCGGTCAGAAAGATGATTGGAATATCAGCTGTATTCGGATTTGACTTTAAATGTTGAGCTACTTCAAAACCACTCATGTCCGGCATCATTACGTCAAGCAAAACCAAATCAGGATTTTCCTTTTCCACCTGTTCCAACGCTTGCCGCCCGTTACTTGCAGTAGCAATCGCGAATTTCTCATTTGTCAAAAGCACTTTCAACAATAAAACGTTTGACATCACATCGTCAACGATGAGAATCTTGTATTCGGAAGGATTTATTTCCATGTTCATCTTTCTATATTGTTTTTCCCGTTATCAAAATTACTATTTAGTTAGGAACGATATTCCTTAAAATACTCTATTATATACTGTAAACCCTCTTCCAGCTCTATAGTCGGTTCCCAGCCCAACTTTTCCTTTGCCAGAGTGATGTCCGGCTGACGCTGTTTGGGATCATCATGAGGCAGTGGCTTGAAAATCAGTTTCGACTTGGAATTCGTCAGCCTAATGACCTTTTCCGCCAGTTCCAATATGGAGAATTCATTCGGATTTCCCAAGTTTACCGGACCGATAAAATCGTCCTCCGTGTTCATCATCCGCACCATACCTTCTATACAGTCATCTACATATTGGAAACTTCGCGTCTGATTACCCGAACCGTATATTGTAATATCCTGGTTCTGCAATGCTTGAACCACGAAATTGGAAACCACCCGTCCGTCATTCGGCAGCATCCGAGGACCGTACGTATTGAATATACGGATAATCTTGATCCGCACTCCATTCTGGCGGTGATAGTCCATAAACAATGTCTCGGCACAACGCTTCCCTTCATCATAACAAGAACGGAGGCCAATTGGATTTACATTTCCCCAATAACTTTCCACTTGGGGATGAATAACGGGGTCACCGTACACTTCGCTGGTAGAAGCCTGCAATATCTTGGCATTCGTCTTTTTGGCCAGTCCCAGCATATTGATGGCGCCCAATACAGAAGTCTTGATGGTTTTAATGGCATCATATTGGTAGTGGATGGGAGAAGCAGGACAAGCCAGATTATAGATTTCGTCCACATCTGCCTCATAAGGGGTTTCCACATCATGCAGTACAAATTCAAAGCGGGGATTGCTCTTCAGATGAGTGATATTTCCTTCCGAACCGGTGAAAAGATTATCCAGACAAATCACCTGATGCCCGTCGTTTATCAATCGGGTACAAAGATGAGAACCTATAAAACCAGCACCGCCACTAACCAAAATTTTCTTCATGTAATGTTTTTTATAGTGCCTTAAAGCACATAGGACCTATTCTGTTTGTTTTGATGCTGACAAATGTAGGCGATTTGACTAAATTATGCAAGTTTGCAACGAAATATTTCACTTGTTAATGAATATAAAGAGGCAGATTAAAAAATCCACCCCTGAAATATTCATTTATTTATCCGCCACATACTCTTCTTTCTTATCCGGAATGCTGAAGTTCTTGTTCGCAAACAAGTCTGCCAGACCCGAAATTTGCTTTAAACGCAACACTTCGTCGCGATCCATTCCGATATTCTTCATTATCCATTCATCAGACATACCGGCTCTGTCCAATTCCGCAACAATATGGCACATCAACTCGATATTATGCGTACCACGGGCACGATTATGACGGATAGTGGACGCCATACGGTTGGAAAGTTCCTTGTCAATCACGACCACGGGAAGCAACCCGTTTTCGCGCTGATAAATTCTTTTGGATGTCTTCAACACCTGATAACGGTGGTAACCGTCCACCAGGATGTAGTTATCCTCTTCCTCATCATAGTAACAGACACAAGGCATGGTGAAACCATCTTCCCAGATGGAAAGCTCCAGAAGCTTCATTTCGGGCGGTGCCACTACATTCGGATTGTAATCGTTTGCTTGTATTTTCTCTATTGGAATTGCCCTTACGTTATATACCGGACTTTTATCTACGCTCATAACATCATATTTTTGAATTGTTCCATTATCTTGTCTCTTTTGTATGCCTCTTCCTTGTTCAAGGCAAAACCCATGTACTTGCAGGCATGGTCATTCTTCAGGATGCATATGCACATCCGCTTATAAGTGGGAATTTCCCGGAATTCCGCGATGTCAATATCATCCAGATAATCCATGCGCACCGGCTTCTTGTTTGTCTTGTAATTCGTGATATTTATCACTTCAATGGACACTCCTGCATCCCTCAGCTTCTGGATGGTCTCGTCAGCCAGACACCCCCCTTTTGTACGCCAGAATTCAATGCTGACGGTAAGCTTTTTCAAGTAGTTCCTCCGGGTCTCTTCCGGCAAGGTGGAAAGCAGGAACTGCATAAAGCCTTTCCACGTATACCCTTCGGGCAGTCGGACCGTCTGCCACCCCATAGCACGCGTCCCTCCGTAAATACCGGTAAAGTTCACCCCGTTGACCCGCCCTATCATTCTTCCCCAAGTATTCGGGTCGATGACACGATACAGCTTCAGGCTCTCTTGTGCCTCACAAAGAAAAGGGCTTGCCACACGCTGGCGTTCGATATTGACTCCGGCTTTATAATATAGGTCATACAAATGGTTATAGTCAAAGCCGAATTTGCCATTGGCCGTCCAGATATCCGTCGTCTTCCAATCATAAATGGGATAAGCATTGAAAATGTCATTGCCTATCTTCGAGGTCCAGCGGTAATTGTGGTACATCTGATACTTCCGGTTCAGATGGATGCTGCGCCAGCGGTTAAAACTCTCTTGCGTACGGATGCCTATGAGAAAGCAGGCACGCACTCCATCCTTCTTCTCATGCAGCCATTTGGCAAAGTGCATCTGGAACTCATAATCCCACATTTCGGGAGTGTAGAAAGGAAACGTCTCTTTAGTGAGGCAGCCTTTCGGCATCTTCCTTACCCAAATGTCCTCCAAATCCTCCTGCCACGGACGCCAGTAACTCTGGTACATCGACGTACAAGTCGTTACACGGAAAGGCACACAAACACGATACACCTCCAATATATCCTTATTCGCCTCCAATACCCGGTCCACATAATCAATGGTCATGCTGTACTGTATCTCATAGTCCATATGGAATACACACAGTTTACGGTTCAGCCGGTTCCGGCGGATATAGTCTATGCACAAATTCAGCAACACTCCACTATCTTTTCCTCCCGAAAAAGAGACGCATATCGTGTCAAATTCCCTAAAAATCACATCAAGACGTTCTTGCGCCAGTTCATACACATTTTTGGGTGTAGCCATAATTATCTGTTTTTCTTCATTTTCACATAACGGGTCCATACCTTGTCTTCCCAAAAGCCCAGCTCGCTGAAGACATCCCTATCTTCAACAAAGCTAACAGCCGTCAGACTACTCTCCTCGCCCTGCTTCTCAAGTACCTTTTCCAGAAGCAATTTTAGCGTGTCAACATTCCTTTCCTTAATATAATAGTTGTTGATGACACATTCATACTTCTTGTGCTCCACCGGCACAAAACCTACAACATGTTTATTATCCAGAGCAACAAACCACTCGTACTCTTCCGATGTCCGGAAAGGGTAATTGTAGTTCTGTTTCAGCACTTCCGGGCTCATAACCAAAGGGGCTACAAGCTCGTACAGCTTTTTATCCGTACCATGTAATTGCACTATCTGTATCATATCTACATTTATATTATTTGTAATTACGTGTTAAAGATAAAGCTTATTTACGACGGAATATTCTCCTTTTAAATAGATTTAAGAATATAGCCCTGTAATATAAAATATTAATAAATAAATATTATCCCCCTAATTTGTATATGTTGATTAATTTGGGTTTCTTTGCAAAAGAAAGTCACCCGAAGAGAAATAATGAAATATTTACTGCTTTTTATGACCTTTGCCAAGATAGGAATGTTCACTATCGGTGGCGGATACGCTATGATACCTCTCATTGAACGGGAAATCGTAAAAAAGAGATGGATGAGTAAAGAAGATTTCATGGAAATGTTTGCGTTGACCCAGTCACTTCCCGGTGTTTTTGCTGTCAATATATCCATATTCGTCGGTTACAAGCTGCATAAAGTAAAAGGTAGCCTGGTGTGTGCACTTGCCACAATCCTCCCCTCTTTTGTCATCATGATGCTGATAGCCATGTTCTTCGCTCATTTTCAGGACAACCAGGTGATGATACGCATCTTTAACGGTATCCGTCCGGCAGTAGTCGCACTGATTGTGATACCCTGCATTTCGGCTGCACGGGCACTGAAGCTGAAGTATTGGCAACTGGTGCTTCCAGCCATCGCCACCATACTCATCTGGCAATTCGGGCTATCCCCCGTATACATTGTCCTTGCAGGAATTGCAGGAGGAATGCTCTATACATTATGGTTAAAAGATAAACTGAGAAAATTACAGATATGATTTATTGGCAGCTGATATTGGTATATCTGAAAATCGGAATGTTCGGTTTTGGAGGCGGTTACGCCATGTTGTCCCTCATCCAATACGAGGTGGTGGACCACCATCACTGGCTCACCCTGCAACAATTCACGGACGTGGTGGCCATCTCGCAGATGACGCCCGGTCCGATAGGCATCAACAGTGCCACCTATGTGGGCTATGCAGTTACTCAAAGCGTGTGGGGAGCTGTCGTGGCCACCGTTGCAGTATGCCTTCCCTCGTTCATCCTGGTATTGCTCATCTCTTACTTCTTCGTGAAATGCAAAGACAACAAATACATCAAGGCGGCAATGTCTGGACTACTGCCCATGTCCGTATCATTGATAGCTGCTGCTGCCCTATTGCTGATGAACAAGGAAAATTTCATAGATTACAAAAGCATACTTATCTTTGCAGCCGCTTTCGGCGTGACGTGGAAGTGGCACCTCCACCCTATCTTACTGATAATCCTTGCCGGAATCGCAGGATTCCTTCTATATTGAGGAAGCGGTAGAGACGGACACCATCTTGCGAGCATATGCCCATACCACGCAATAGGCAACCAGCGGTACAATGAACGCCCACACCATCGTCGTATGGTCTGCCACCAGTCCCATCAACAGCGGACCTACCACGCCTCCCACGGGAGACATCATCAGGAAAGAGGAAGCCCTCTTGGTATGGTTGCCCAGCCCGCGCAAGGAAAGGGCAAAAATCGTGGGAAACATAATAGCCTCAAACGCATATCCGCACAACAGAGCTGCAAGCGATATCATCCCTACATCCAGCAGTACCAACGAAGTAGTCACTACTGTCCCCGTAGCACACACCAGCAACATTTTCTCGGCACGCACACGTCCCATAATCCAGCTACCGGCAAAACGTCCCAACATAAATAATCCCAGTCCACCGAAAGAAAGCACTACGGAAGCTTCGCGGGCATTCATCCAATTCTGCTCCACCACGTAATTGATGAAGAAGCTGTTGATGGAAATCTCGCCGACCTCATAGGCAAACAAGGCTATCAGCCCGAAAATGAAAAGCCGGTGTGACCACAATCCGACCTTATTACCAGCTTCGTCCACCTCCACACTATGTTCAATCTCGGGCAACTTGATTCTTGAAAAGACCAGTGCTACCAGCAACACAATTACCCCCATGCAGATATAGGGCAATGCGACATTACCCGAGCCCATCTGCCCATCCTTCGAGAAGAGCAGCAGTCCAGCCAGTACCGGTGCACAGATACATCCCAGACCGTTGAAGGATTGCGCGAAATTCAGCCGGCTGGCAGCAGTTTCCTTTGCGCCCAATTCTGTGGCATAAGGATTGGCGGCAGTTTCAAGAAACGTCAGTCCACAGCCTATCACGAACAATGCAAACAAGAAAAGATTAAAAGACAGATAATGCTGCCCGGGGATAAAGAGCAGCGAACCGACGCCGTAGAGCAACAGACCGAATACCACACCCCGGCGGTATCCGAAGCGACTGATGAAAAGTCCTGCAGGAATGGCCATAATGAAGTATCCCATATACATCGTCATCTGTATAAAGGCCGAATGTGTCTTCGTGATATCCAGTATCTCTTGAAAGTGCTTGTTCAGTACATTCAGAATGGCATGGGCAAATCCCCACAAAAAGAAAAGAGAGGTAATCAAAATGAAGGGCACAAGGTATTGTCTGCCCACCAATGGTATTCGTTTCTGTTTCATAATATGATAATTCCAGACAATCGTTGCAAGGCGATTGATAATTGCGGGTGCAAAGATAAACAAAACTCCCGGTCTTTACCCAACATTTTCCTATTCGCTATTGTACGGAGCAGCTTTTTCTCTAACTTTACTGCCATCATACAATGTTAAGCCATGAAAAATGCCATCCCACGATACAATTTCTACAAAACTAAGTACGGAAGCGAACTTCTGATAGATGTCGTTGATTTGCAGTATACCCGGAAATTCTTGACCCAGGGAAAAGTACATATTCTGACCTACTATGACATCACCTTCATCACAGAAGGAGAAGGAGAATTCACTATCGGTAACCGGACACACTTGGCAGCTCCCGGTGATGTATTCTTCTCCAAACCAGGTGAGGTGCGCAGTTGGGACACAGACCGTATCGGCAACGGTCATGCTCTAATTTTTGAGGATACCTTTTTGACCTCTTTCTTCAAAGACCCACTATTCGTGCAGCACCTCCCGTTCTTCCGAATGGGAAAAACGGCAGACAAACTCCAACTGCCGAACGGGCTCTATGCACGGATACTCCAACTTCTGCACGACATAAAGGTCGAAATCGACTCTTTCCACCCACACGATACGGGCATATTACGCGCCTTACTTTACGAAGTCCTCATGCTACTCAACCGTGCCTACCGCACCTCTATCCCTCCGGAGACGGGTAAGGAGCCACATAAAGATATCAGCAGCTTCCACCTCAGCCGATTCTTCGAATTGGTTGGGGAGCACTTCCGGGAGCAGCATTCTGTACAATTCTATGCCGATAAACTATGCATCACTCCCAACTATCTGAACGAAATCCTCTCTTCGGCCATAAACATCAATGCCAAGCAGTACATACTCAACAAGATTACAGACGAAGCCCAGCGTCTGCTCACCTACACCGACCTCCCCATTTCAGAAATAGCCTCCGAACTTCATTTCTCAACCGTCTCCTACTTTGTACGTAGTTTCCGACAATGTATAGGGTATACTCCCCTCGCCTACCGGAAAATGGAGAAACCGTGAAAAGTGACATATCCTCCTTCTTTTTTATTGTACAAAAGTTCCACTTACCGGCTATCTTTGCCCTTGAAACAATAACCCATAAAAAAACAAACAATGAGAAATGCAGAAAAAACAGTAGGAAACATGATTGACAAGGAAAAAAACATCTTTGTCGGTTCGATGGATGCCGAAGGCTTTCCCAACATCAAGGCCATGTTGCAAACCCGCAAAAGGGAAGGGATCAAACACATTTACCTATCAACGAACACCTCGTCGATGCGCGTTTCGCAATTTCTCAAAAATAACCGGGCATGCCTTTACGTCTGCAACACACGCTTCTTCAAGGGCGTAATGCTGCGCGGCACGATGGAGATACTGACGGACAGCACCAGTAAGGAAATGATATGGCAGGAAGGCGACACTATGTACTACCCCGAAGGAGTGACTGATCCCGATTATTGTGTCCTGAAGTTCACCGCCTTCGCCGGTAGGTATTACAGCGGATTTAAATCAGAAGACTTCACGATAGAATAAACGGGCCATCCGTTCCAGTCCATCAGCAAGCAGAGCCCGGGGGCAAGCGATATTCAGCCGGATAAAGCCCTCTCCACCGGGACCGTACATCGTACCGGAATTGACCATCAAGTGCTGTTGTTCTTGCAAACGCAAGGCGACAGCATCTGAGTTGATACCAGAGGCACTGCAGTCTATCCAAACCAAATAAGTTCCTTCGAGTGGCAGCACGGGATATTGTGGTAACCGTTCCTTGAAAAAGCGGCAGAGGTATTCGTAATTCCCCCGCAGATATTTCCGCAAGGCATCGAGCCATTCCCCACCTTCGTTATAAGCTGCCATTGTGGCGATTACGCCGAACGGATTGACGTCGCATACCTCGTTGATATTGATGGCTCTGTCAATACGGCGGCGCACCTCTTCATCGGCTGCGATGATATTGGCGATTTGCAACCCGGCAAGGTTGAACGCCTTGCTCGGCGAAACGCAAGTAACGGAATTTTGCAAAAAGCGTTCAGACAAGGAGGCAAAGGGTGTGTAGTCATATCCTTCGTAAGTCAGTTCACAATGAATCTCATCCGCCACGACAAACACCTCATTCCGTAAACAAATATCACCTATATGCTGCAGTTCTTCCGGAGTCCAGACCCGTCCGACCGGATTGTGAGGATTGCACAGCAGCAGGATTTTTGCTTTCGGATCGGAAGCTTTCCTTTCAAGATCGGCAAAGTCGATTACGTAGCGGCCATCCTGATAAATGAGATTATTGGCAAACAACTCGCATCCGTCATTACGGATAGATGAATAGAAACAATTATAGGCAGGAGTCTGAACGATGACTTTATCACCCGGCATGGCCAAGGCTTTGATAATGGCTGACAGAGCCGGCACGACACCACTCGTATAGATAATCCACCGGGAATCAACCTGCCAGCGATGCCGGTCATCGAACCACCGGACAACCGCATCATAATAGGCTTCGGGTACTTTTGTATAACCGAAAATACCGTGCGCCACCCGCTTTTGTAAGGCATCGATAATAGCGGGTGCTGTACGAAAATCCATATCCGCCACCCACATGGGCAGTACATTCTCCTCTTCGGGAATATCCCATTTATAAGAATTCGTCCCGCGACGCGAGATGATTGTATCGAAATCGTATTTCATAATTTATAAATCCAGTTACCATCCCAAAGCCTCAACTCACAATCGGCAGGCGCCTTTATATTTTCGTCGAGAATGATTTCCCCATAGCTTTCGGCAGTGATACAGCCTGTCCGTGGATTCTTCACCCCGCCTATTGTTCCTTTGATGGTTGCCTGCACCGAACTATATTCAAAAGCCCGGTCGCAGTCGGGACCAAAGGTGCAATTCTCCAGTACGAGGTCGTGGGCATAGCAGAGCGGTTGCTCACCGGTTATATGGCAATTCACCAACCGGAGATTGTGCGAATGCCAGCCGAGATATTCGCCGCTGAGTTCAGAATCGTAGATTGTCACATTCTCCACCTCCCAGAAGGCATCCTTCGTAGTGATTTTGGCATTGCGCAACTCCACATTCTTCACATACTGGAAAACGTACTTGCTGTCGCTTTCCAATCCGTCTATGCGGATGTCGCTGCTGAACATGAACGGATAAGTTCCTCCATGCAGTTTCAGATTTTTGATATTCAGTTTTTTACAACGCCAGAACACCTCATCGGCATCGTTTATCTCTACATTCTCTATTTCGATGTCGTGCATCTCGCGAAACATTTTGGGTGCATCGATACGCGTATCAGTCATTTTCAGATGGTCGGAATACCACAGTGCCGAACGCCCGCCGACATCGAAAAAACAACGGTCGATAACAAATCCGTGAACATGCCAGAAGGGATAATTTCCTTCGAACCGACAATCAACAGCTTCGATGTTGCTGCATTCCTTGATGGCTGATTCTCCAGCACGGATAACTACATTCTCCATACGTAAGTCATGCGATTCGAACAAAGGTCTTTCTCCGCCAAATGCTGTATTTGATATTATTTTCATCTTGTTTTCAATTTTATTATTCTATTCTCTTTATCAATTTTGCGGGGACACCACCTACTATTGTATTTGCTTCCACATCTTTCGTCACGACCGCTCCAGCTCCCACCACAGCATTGTCACCAATTGTCACTCCTTGAAGAATCGTTGAATTAGAACCTACCCAGACATTCTTGCCTAGTACAATTGGTGCCGGATAGGTAGTTTGGCGTTCAGCCGGAGGCAAACCATGATTGAGCGTTGCAAAGACTACATTATGCCCAATTTGGCATCCGTCGCCGATTATCACACCACCATGGTCTTGAAAATGACAGCAGGCATTAATAAATACGCCTTCGCCCACTGTTATATTCTTCCCGAAATCGGCATAAAACGGCGGAAATACTCGGAACGATGACGGAACTTGATAACCGAACAATTCGGATAGCAACTCACGTACTTCGTCCGGCGTATAGTATGCGGTGTTCAGCCGGAAAGTGATACGCCTGGCTTCACTGCTCATTTCGTCCATAAAACGGTGTATCTCCTCCGTATTAAGCGCTTGACGCGTCTTTACATATTCTTTGAATTCGTTCGTAGTCATAGTTTCTCCTATTTAATTTTTATTACCAAATTAATGATAATGCAAAAATAGGCGGTATCCGTCATATGCCGTGTAGATAAATCCCCGGTATCTATACCCAAATTACGGATTATGCTGTCCCCTCCAGCTACTAAATCATAGCTCCATAAAACAAAAACTCCCGTAATCGCTTGAATTACGGGAGTGTGGGTGGTGTTATTTAAGTTTATCGTATTCTTCATCCGTCACCGGCTCTAGCCATTCATTAGAAGTATCCTCACCGGGAACTTCGAAAGCAAGATGGGCAAACCAACCATCAGAAGCAGCACCGTGCCAATGCTTCACATTTGCAGGGATATGGATAACCGTACCGGGTAGAATCTCTACTGCCGGCTTGCCTTCTTCTTGATACCACCCACGACCGGCAACACCGATAAGCATCTGTCCACCGCCTTTAGTAGCACGGTGTATGTGCCAGTTATTGCGGCAACGAGGCTCGAAAGTGACGTTAGAGACGGAAACCTGCTCACGTGAAACGGGAGCAAGATAGCTGTTACCTATGAAGTACTGTGCGTATGCTGTGTTCGGTTCTCCAATGGGGAAAATCATTTCACGCTGGAACGCGGCTTTGGTATCTTCACCGGCGGTGTCCTCTGCCCATACGCCTTTGGCCAGATTAAACGCTGCCCACGCTTTGGGCCAACCGGCATAGAATCCGATATGGGTGATGATTTCAGCAATCTCCGTACGGGTGATGCCGTTCTTTTTTGCCGACTGAAGGTGGAACACGAGCGAATTATCCGTGATTCCTTGACTGATAAGAGAAGTTATAGTTACCAAACTACGGTCACGCAGACCGAGTTTGTCGGTGCGGCTCCAGACCTCGCCAAAGAGGACATTGTCGTTTAGTTCCGCAAATTTAGGAGCAAACTCACCCAACTGGGTGCGTCCTGCTGTCTGTACTATCTTTTCTTGTGCCATAACATTGAGTGTTAAAATGCTGAATACTGAAATTAAAAAAATCTTGTTCATAGTCGTTCTATTTATTGCATGAAGTTATTGAGCTTGTTAGCCGGATTAAGTGGCGTCTGGTCAGACAAGACCAATGATTTGACCATGTGCAACGTTCCTTGCTTGTATTTCTGAAAGTGTTCTGATGCAATATGTTTTTCATAAGCCGCATGGCTCGCATAGGTTTCGAGAATAGTCACCTTACAGGGATTCTCCTTCTCGCCGACCGCATACATAGTCAGTACGCCCGATTCGGTACGCAGAGAGATTTCGCCTACTTCGGTTGCGTATTTCATATACTCGTCGAGATACTGCGGATAAACCTCGATTTTCGACAACCGCACGATACCGTCAGCACTCATCGGCTCTTTGGCGCACATACCCGGCTGCTTATCCAGATTCAGGCATTTGCCGATAATCTCTCCCGTGGCAAGGTAGGAATAGGTCGGAAATTCAAACAATACGGGTTTCAGCTTCGTATAGTCAAGTTTCCCGTTATTATCAAGCACTTCAGGAGCAGCGTATGTATTGACTATCGCACAAATGAAATTGTCGAAACCTTCAGTTTCATAGATGTCTACCACCTCACACTCCATGGTGAGGGGTGATGCGTCTATAACGGGGGTACTGTTTTCGCCAATATGGTAGGCAAACACCTCCGACTTATCGACCGTCGCACCGCTTACACTTCCCACATAGTCAGCTTTCGGCAATATTTCACGACTCACTAGATTGACGGAAAGTCGTTTTGAGTCCTTTATCCCTTGATTAGTGTAATGGCTTTTACTCATGCTGATGAGTATCCGGTCATGTCCAATAACACCCGTATGCCCTACCACTAGCCAGTTTACTTTCCCTTCAACCTCCGCCCCAACAACCGTCATCGGCTTGGGATAGAGCGCCAACAGATTTCCGAGATTTTTCTTGTTCGTTTCCATTATATTGGGTTGAACGGTGTTCTCCTTTACGGGAATACTGCACGACATTATGACAAGCAGTGACAGAACTCCTAAAATTGTTTTTGTCATACGTTATATTACTCTATTTTTCTTGCTAAACTTCTGATGACAAAGGTACCGCGATAGCACAAGCGAAGGTGTATATGATTTACGGATATTTGTACCCGAATTCCCGATTATACCGCAAGAAAGTTCAAGTTCATCAGATGAGTATAGTAAGACTGGCAGAAATCCCACGAATAATCCCACGCATGATTTGTTTTTAATCGTTATTCTCTGCCGATATAGAAAACAAAAAAAGCTCTGAAATCCTTGAATTTCAGAGCTTTGCTTTAATTTATTATTTACTTTCGCGGTGCGTACGGGACTCGAACCCGTGACCCCATGCGTGACAGGCATGTATTCTAACCAACTGAACTAACGCACCATTATTTCATTCTTTCGTTGCTATCTCTCTCGATTGCGGTTGCAAAGGTAGACAAAATTCTTATATCTGCAATAGCTTGAAAGAAAAAAAATCATCTTTTTTTTAACATAGCTTGATTATAAGAGATTTATGTTACCTTTGCAAAACTAAATTAATATTGAAATCATGAGAAATACTCCTATTGAACGTAAGTTGATAGATGAAACTATCGCAGATTTTCATATCACAGACTTTGCCAAAGCAACCATCCGTGAAGTAAAAGCCATTGCAGCCAATGCCGAAGCGGCATCGGGTGTGGAATTCATAAAAATGGAAATGGGTGTACCCGGACTCCCCCCCTCAGCCGTCGGCGTAAAGGCCGAGGTGGAGGCATTGCAGAATGGTATTGCCAGCCTCTACCCGGACATTAACGGACTTCCCGCCTTGAAAGAGGAAGCAGCACGTTTTATCAAAGCCTTTATCAATGTAGATGTAGCCCCCGAAGGTTGTGTACCAGTTACCGGCTCCATGCAAGGAACTTTCGCTTCATTCCTCACATGTAGCCAGTGCGATGAGAAAAAGGATACCATTCTCTTCATCGATCCCGGTTTCCCGGTACAGAAGCAGCAGCTGGTCGTGATGGGACAGAAATATGAAACCTTTGACGTATATGACTACCGTGGCGACAAGTTGAAAGCGAAGCTGGAAAGTTACCTCAGCAAAGGCAATATCTCTGCCATCGTCTATTCCAATCCCAACAACCCCAGCTGGATTTGCCTGAAAGAAGAAGAGTTGCGCATCATCGGCGAACTGGCAACCCAATATGACGTCATTGTGTTGGAAGACCTCGCCTACTTTGCCATGGACTTCCGCCAAGACTTGAGCAAACCGTTCCAAGCGCCTTACCAACCTTCTGTGGCACACTATACGGACTATTACGTGCTGCTCATTTCCGGTTCCAAAGCTTTCAGCTATGCCGGTCAACGTATCGGTGTCAGCTGCATTTCGGACAAACTGTATCACCGGGCCTATCCCGGGCTGACACAACGCTACGGCGGCGGCACCTTCGGCACAGTATTCATCCACCGCGTACTCTATGCGCTCTCCTCCGGCACCAGCCACTCTGCGCAGTATGCTCTTGCCGCCATGCTTAAAGCAGCCAATGAAGGTCAATACAACTTCCTTGATGAAGTGAAAGTATACGGTGAGCGTGCCCGCCGCCTGAAAGAAATCTTCTTGCGCCACGGTTTCCACTTGGTATACGACAATGATTTGGGTGATCCCGTTGCCGACGGTTTCTATTTCACCATCGGTTATCCGGGCATGAGTAGCGGAGAACTTGCGCGGGAACTAATGTACTACGGTGTAAGCGCCATTTCGCTGGTGACCACCGGAAGCCATCAAGAAGGATTGCGTGCCTGCACTTCCTTTATCCAAGACCATCAGTACGACCAGTTGGACGAACGTATGGCAATTTTTGCCGAGAATCACCCCATCCAATAAAAAATATCCCTATATAAATAAGGTATCTCTACCAGTTGATGCCGGTATCCCACCACAATCGGGTACCGGCATTGTCATCCCCACCCAGTGCCTCTACCAAAGCGGCATACTGCTCGGCATTCTCCGTCTTCAGTCCGCCGGGAAAGTTCAGACGGCGAATCATTGTCTCAGTATCTATGCACCCGTCTTTACTGTGATTAAAGCGTACGGGGAATAGCCGGGGATACCCCGTCCGGCGCTGTTCAGCCCAAGCCTCACACCCTTCGGGAAACATGGCAATCCATTTTTGGGTAATAATCTTCTCCAGTTTCGTATCCCTATCCGCTGACTCCAGCCAGCGTGGCGAAACTTGGCAACGGGCAGTAATATCATTCTCCATATCGTAGGTATCCACAAAATCGGCAGGCAACAAGTCGCTCTCCAGATAAGCGTCGGACTGCAAGATGCCATACTGACGGAAAGAAGCCATTACCCCTTCTTCATAGCAGGTTTTCGCCGACTCATCGGTCCATCCCCGTAGGGCAGCCTCGGCACGCAGGAACCAGACTTCTGCTGCCGGCATCAACACTGCATCAGTCTGCTGGGTGACTTTCAATTTTGAGAGTGTATTATAATAGTTATGTGCAAAGCATGTACCCTGACGAATGCCGCGATACTCGCCTGCAAACTGTTCATTCTGGCAAGTGGCAAAATAGATTTCACGACGGGGATCTTCATATCCGTTCAGTATGGACTCCATCGGCGCTCCCATATAAGCTTCATTCCAAACAAGGTTTATCTCGCCCAACGGATTGGTATATCCACTCGCCGTGGAAACCGCCACCGACTCGTCCGCCTCCCGAATGACTCCGTATTCATTATCCATCGCTTTACGGAATTCCGTTTTTGCCTTCTCCGGACTGGCTACCGCAATGCGCATGGCAAGCCGCATCCTCAACGAGTTGGCAAACTTTATCCAAGAGTCATAATCACCGTCCAACAACATATCGAAACGCGCAAACTCCGAAGCTCCCGGATGCTCGACAATATAATCGGAAAGTACAGCTACAGCCGTATCAAGTTCACAGAAAAATGCATTATAGACCTCTTTCTGCGTGTCGGGCATATAACGGGCTTCGAGATCGGCAAAATGACTATACACAATAGGGCCGTAATAGTCCGTGACACGGTGCATCACTTCCACCTTCAGTATCTTGGTAATGCCGAAAAAGGCAGGCATGCGATCACGTGTGGCATTCTCCGACTGATATATCTGCGGGAAAACATACTCATAGGTATGTCCCCACATGGCGCTGTTCCATCCATCCTGCAAGTTGTAGTCCGAATTGTGCGAACCTCCATTCAGAGGCTTGGCATCGTGCATGTAACCGCTGAACATGTCGGCATTCAAATTCTGGGTCAATTGAAAAGGCCAGTTCTTCCCCTTTCCGTAGTCGTAATTGAAATAGATGCCTTGCTGGATGATTCCAAGACGGATGCCATGTTCGTTATAGTCGGCCTGCAAGTCCTCGTCCGTCACGCCGGACTTGTCCGTATTGATTTCCTTAAAGTCTCCCGTACAAGCCAGAAACACGAAAACCATGCCAATCAGTACTATAATCCTCTTCATATCAAGTCTCCCTCCCCCTCTTAAAATTCACACTTCAAAGAAAATCCCCAACTACGCGTGGTAGGCATACCGTAGACTTCAATTCCCTGGTTATCGTTGCCCGTAGAGAGTACCAGGTCAGGGTCGAAAGGCGCCTTTTTGTAGAAGAAGAACAAGTTGCGTCCCGAAAAGGACAGTTGTGCCCGCTTGAGGACTTTGGTCTTTTCCATCCAGGCAGCAGGCAGTTGGTAGCCCACGGACAGCTCACGCAGCCTGATGTTCGTGGCATCATACATATAATATTCCGTCACCCCGGCCCGTCCGCCTACAACATTCTTATAAAATCCTTTCACATTATCTATCCGGTTACCTTCAAGCATTACATAACCTTTGTCCCTGGCCCGGGCCGTGACTTCAGAAACGCCATACATATCCATATCCGCCTGCGTCTGGGACAAAATATCGCCTCCAAAGCGACAATCCACCAGAAAATAGAAAGAAAAATTCTTGTAAGACAGCATATGATTCCAGCCCAGCATCAGTTTTGGATTGGCATTGCCCACTTTCACCGTATTGCCATCACCTTCCACCAAAGGCATGCCGGTATTGTCTCCTTCCGTGCCGTAAACGATATTGCCCGCATCGTCACGTACAAAAGCTTTTCCGTAGATGTCACCGATAGAGCCCCCTTTCACCAATTTCATGGCATAACTGGACGAGAAGCTGGTAGGACCGTAAAGAAACTCCTTCAGCGCTTCGTGCAGTGAAATTATCTTGTTGCGGTTGGTGGAGAAGTTCACCTCTGTTTTCCACTTGAAATGGTTTGTCAGCAAAGGAACGGCATCCAATGAAATCTCCCACCCCACATTCTGTATATCACCCGCATTGACATAACGGTAGGCATATTTATCGCCCGACAGAGTAGGAAGCTTGAAGAACTGGTTCCGGGTATTCGTCTTATAGAAAGTGGCATTCAAACCAATGCGGTTCTTTAAAAAACGCGCTTCTATACCCACCTCAAAGGAGTGCGTCATCTCCGGTTCCATATCCTTGAACGGCGCGGCATCACTTGCCAGGAACTCTCCGCCCGCCGTGATATGCGAGGAAGGATTTGTGATGAACATGGGAATATCATTGCCCACCATGCTGTATGCCCCCCTTATCTTTGCCAGTGACACCCATTGGGGTAAAGTCATCAGCTTATTGAATATCAGCGAAAATCCCACGGAGGGATAGAAGAACCCGCTTTTCTCATGAGATGTATAAGCCAGCGTGGAAGACCAGTCATTACGGGCCGACAAATCAAGATAGACAAACTCGTTGTAGCCCAGTTGTGCCGTCGCAAACAAGGACTGCAATTGGCGCCGCGCATCAATCTTCTGGTCCAGCCCGGCAGAACCATTCATGATGATATTGGCCAGATTGAACACATTGGCATATTTCAGCGAAGCTGTTTTAGAGTCATAGCGGGTGGAGTTCACAGTCTTGTCATTGATACTGACACCGAGCGCCGCGTTGAGAGAGAATGCATCCCACTGCTTTTTCATCATCAGTATGGCGTCTCCGTAATATTGGGTTTCCTGATAGTCCATCTCGATATAACGCCCATTGGCTCCCGCCAACGCCGGAGCGGTAGAGGCATAGAACTGCTGGCGCACCTTGTCGTTAATATAGTCTACATTGCCACGGGCCTGCAGGCTTAACCAATCGTTTATCTTCAGATTGGCGGATAAGGAGACTATGACATGCATGCGGTTCTCCTTGCTCAATATGCGATTGGTAATCCAGTAGGGATTCTGCTCAAAATCCTCGTAGGAGGTATGCCAATTCTGTATGTTCAAGTTTCTACCCTCATCATAAACCTCGAAGTTCTCCTTATAATAAGCAATATCCTCACCCCGTGGAAAACGGTAGAGCCCCACCAAAGGATTCATGTAGAAACCACCCACGGTAGGCTTGTTCTTCACCACCTGGCGCATCAGGTTCATACTGCCATCTAACTTCAGACGGGAATTCAATAGAACGGAAGTCTCTCTGAAAGTGAGGTTGTGCTTCGAAAGGTTATGTTTCCCAATGATGCCATGCCCCGTAGTATTAGCATAGGAGAAATAGTTCTGCAACTTCTCATTGCCGTGACTCAAGGAGATGGAAGTTATGGAGGTGACACCAGTAGAGAAGAAGTCTCTCAGATTATCGTATTCGGGAAGGTTTGCCCGTTCTCCCCAACTGTCCACACCGTCACTTACTCCATAGCGGTTCTGCATCTTGGGTAGCGCAAAAGCATTGTCGAACATTAGGCTCGTCGAGAAAGAAACACTGCGCTGCCCGTGCGACTGCCCCTTCTTTGTAGTAATCAGTATCACCCCATTGGCAGCCTGGCTACCATACAAAGCTGCCGCGGGAGCTCCTTTCAGGATACTGATACTCTCTATATCTTCAGGATTCAGATTGGAAATGCCGTCTCCTCCGTCACGGTTGCCGGCATTGGCCGTTCCGCCTATGGCAGAGTATGCTTGCTCGGAAGTGGAGTTCAGAATGGGAACACCGTCTATCACATACAGCGGTTGGTTGTCACTCGCCACCGAACGGATTCCACGGATACTGACTTTGGCTGAGGCTCCCAGACCGGAAGAAACCTGATTGACACGCACACCTGCCGACTTACCGGTCAACGAAGTAATTAAGTTGGGCATTTTTACTCGCGTCAACTCCTCGTTTTTTATTAAATCTGTGGCGTAAGAAAGAGAATTTTCTTTCTTTTCGATACCCAAAGCGGTAACAATAACGTTATCCAGCTCTATCATATCTTCTCTTAGTGTGATATGAAAGGTCGAATGTCCTTCCACCTCAATATCCTGGGACATGTAGCCGATAAACGAAACACGAAGCACTGCATTATCGGCAACCACCAGAGTGAATTTTCCTTCCGAATCCGCTATCGCACCATTGGCAGTTTCTTTCTCTTGAATAGTGGCACCGGCCAACGGAAACCCGCTTTCATCCAGCACACGGCCACTTATCGTCACTTTAGAAAGCTGTATTTCAGAATGTCCCGGACGCTGCATACGCTCCATAAAATCCTCCGGGCAATCCGTCCATCCTATAGAAAACAGCCCTAAAATTAACGTATATAATGTAGTATATTTCATTGCATTAAATTGCCAATTACTTGCAAACTTAAGTATTTTCTCCGAATAAAAAAAGCCATAAAATCTGAGAAAAGAAACTTTTAAAATGAAAAACAGCGAAGAACTTTGGTTTATTGTGGAATATTATGTATATTAGGGGCATGTATAGCAATATAAATCTATTCAAGATAGAAACAAACCATGTGGTTCCTGCCCGGGGAAAGGTCTTGATTTCCGAACCCTTTTTGTGTGACCATATGTTTGGACGATCCGTCATTCTACTGGTGGACCATACACATGACGGCACAATGGGACTGGTTCTGAACAAACCGCTCCCCCTATTCTTGAATGATGTGCTGAAAGACTTCGACTGCCCGGAAAGTATACCTATCTATAAAGGAGGACCACTCAGCACAGATACATTGTTCTATCTGCACACGCTCGAGGGTATTACCGGAGCGCTGTCCATCGGCAAAGGCTTCTACCTGAACGGTGACTTTGAAGCCATTAAAAACTACATCATGCAGGGAAATCCCGTTAAAGGCAGAATCAGATTTTTTTTGGGATACTCCGGCTGGGAGTACGAACAGCTGGGCCGGGAAATTGAAGAAAACACCTGGCTGGTAGGCAAAGAAAACATCAGTTCGCTAATGGACGAGGCGGCCAGCGGCACACTCTGGAAGAAGGCATTGTGCAAGCTGGGAGCAAAATATGAAATATGGTCGCGCTTCCCCCAGATTCCAACATTCAATTAGTGCTGCGGAGAAGTTGCAACAGTACAACATCCTTATAGCACCCTCCTACGCGCCACCACTCCCTCAAAAGCCCACAACGCACAAAACCGCAGGATTCAAAAAGGCAGATACTTGCCTCATTATCCACCGAGATATGGACTATCAACTGTTTCAGATATAGGAAACTGAAAACATAGTCGCACAGCAAACGCAGCGCTTCCTTGGCATAACCATTGCCCTGATACTCCTTCCGTATGGCAATACCCACCTCTCCCCGGGCATGCATGGGAGAAAACTCTGTAATATCGATGGTACCTATCACCACATCATCCTCTGCACGTACAATCATCATACGCAGCTGGCGGTCGGCAAACATATCGCACTCGGAATTCTCAATATATTGTTTCAAGACAAATCTGGAATAGGGCACGGTGAAGTTCGTCACATCCCAAGTCTGGGAATCATTCTCCATAGCATACATCACTTCCAGATCTTCCGGCTCCATAGCACGGAGACGCACCCTTTCACTGCAGAAATAAGATTTATTCATATCTTCCAGTCGGTTACATTTCTTCTTCTTTATTGATATGCAGTTCTTTACGCAGGCGTCCCTCACCCGGTAGGCAGAACAGAGAAGCCGTCAGTCCTATCAGTGCACACAGTGCACCCGTACTGCTCAACATGATATAATAGGTGAAAAAGCCTGCAAGCACCGGTATGGCAAGCAATGCCAGCCGCACGCCACTCCACAGCGCATAGAGGCGGAGGGCTTCGGGAAGCGTCACTACATCTATTTTCCGGATTAATACCCATGAAAAGAGTTTCAAGGCTATGGGTACGCAAGAGGCAGCCAGCAGAATGGTTACCGTCTCAGCCATATAGGTGACACGTACATCTCCGGCATACATACCTACCCATCCGCCTCCGGTTTCTCCAAGTAGAACGAGCAGGATGGGAAGCATCCAGAAATAGGCAAAAGTTGTTCGGACACGCGCTGCGGTCTTCTTTATTTGTTCTTCCATTTAGTAAATTGATAGTGGATAATGAATAATTGATAATGGCCCAAACAATCAGGCAGTTCCGGAAAATGGAGTGCGGTTCACAATACTGCGTCCCAGAGTCACTTCATCCGTATACTCCAATTCGTCGCCGATGGAAATGCCACGGGCTATGACAGAGAGCTTCACGCCCAGTTTTTCCAGCTTGCGGTAGATATAAAAGTTGGTGGTATCTCCCTCCATCGTCGTGCTCAGCGCAAGAATCACTTCATTGATGCCGCCGGCGGCTACCCGCTGCACAAGGCTTTCTATCTGCAAGTCTCCGGGGCCAATGCCATCCATCGGCGAGATGACACCTCCCAGCACGTGATACAAACCACGGAACTGTTGTGTGGCTTCCACAGCCATCACATCGCGGATGTTCTCTACCACACAAACCACAGAAGCGTCCCGTTGCGGACTGGAACAGATGCGGCACGTCTCCGTATCTGATATATTATGGCATACCTTGCAATATTTCACTTCATGCTTCAGCGTCACGATGGCATTGCCGAACGCTTCCACCACTGCCGTATCCTGGCGGAGCAGGTGAAGAACCAGCCTCATAGCCGTCTTGCGTCCCACTCCGGGCAACTTGGCAAACTCATTTACCGCCTTCTCCAATAATGTAGAGGGAAACTGTCCATTCATACTTAAAATTCTCCTATTGGCCACAAAGATAGTGCAAACCGAATGCAGAATAAAATGAACTCGTTCATTTTTTATGCTGAGGTGCAGCCTATCTTCGCTTTCTGGGCAAAGATAGTGCAAACTTATGAAATTAGTGCTACCTTTGCCACACGTAAAACCCCAAAAAGGCAACAAAATGGATATTACAAACGCTGAATTCGTCATCAGTAACACAGACGTGCGGAAATGCCCCGCAGGCACATTTCCCGAATATGCTTTCATCGGACGCTCCAACGTAGGAAAATCCAGTCTCATCAATATGCTGACCGGGAGAAAAGGGCTTGCCATGACCTCTGCCACACCGGGAAAGACCATGCTCATCAACCATTTCCTCATCAACAAGAGCTGGTACATTGTAGACCTTCCGGGATACGGCTATGCCAAACGGGGACAGAAAGGGCAGGAACAAATCAAACGTATTATAGAAAGTTATATACTGCAACGCGAACAGATGACTTGTTTGTTTGTTCTTATAGATAGCCGGCTGGCTCCCCAAGCCATCGACCTCGAGTTTACGGAATGGCTGGGCGAGAACGGCGTACCCTTTGCCATCGTCTTCACAAAGGCCGACAAACTGAAAGGCGGCAGACTGAACACCCACATCAACGAATACCTGGAACAGTTGAAGGAACAGTGGGAAGAGCTGCCTCCCTACTTCATCACCTCTTCTGAAAACCGCATGGGACGGAAAGAGCTGCTGGACTATATCGAAAGTATCAACAAAAGCCTGAATAGCAAACAATAGACATAAGTAAAATGAAAAGATTAGTTTTTTGGCAACTGTTTGTTGCCGCACTACTGCTGACCGGCAATAGTCATGCACAATCCATCAAGGATTTGTTCAACAAAGAAAATATAGAGAAGGCGGTAAATGCCGTGACCGGCAAGTCAACAGCGGATATGACCGGCACTTGGTCGTATACCGGCTCCGCCATTGAATTCGAATCGGACAACCTGCTGCAGAAAGCCGGCGGTGCCGTTGCCGCCACAGCCGCAGAAAAGAAACTGGACGAACAGCTTGCCAAAGTAGGCATCAAAGCCGGGCAAATGTCATTCACATTCAACGCCGACAGCACATTCAGCGCCAAAGTAGGGCAAAAGAGCATGAAGGGAAGCTACTCCTACGATGCATCCACCCAAAAGGTCAACTTGAAATTCGCCAAGCTGATAGGTATGAATGCCAAGGTCAACGCTACCTCCACAACTATGGACCTGCTGTTCGAATCGGACAAGCTACTGAAACTGATAACCTTCCTCTCCAGCAAAAGCAGCAACTCCACTCTGAAGAGTATCGGCTCGCTGGCCAACAGCTACGACGGAATGATGCTCGGATTCTCATTACAGAAACTGTAACAACAACTTCCATACAACAAAAAAATCCCGCAAGCACCGAACAATGCTTGCGGGATTTTTTTATCTGAAAAGAGCGGAAAACGAGACTCGAACTCGCGACCCTAACCTTGGCAAGGTTATGCTCTACCAACTGAGCTATTTCCGCATTGGATGACTCTCCTTTTTTGAGGAGTAAAGTGCCCAGAACAGGACTCGAACCTGCATGCCTCTCGACACACGCACCTGAAACGTGCGCGTCTACCAATTCCGCCACCTGGGCATAAGTCATCTTCAATACATCTGAAAGAGCGGAAAACGAGACTCGAACTCGCGACCCTAACCTTGGCAAGGTTATGCTCTACCAACTGAGCTATTTCCGCAATGTATAAAAGCGTGAAGAGAAGGAGACTCGAACTCCCACGACATAATTGTCACTACCCCCTCAAAGTAGCGCGTCTACCAATTCCGCCACCTCTCCAACTTACTTTCAACAATTCAAAGAACCGACTGCTTTACCTTGGTGCCCAGAACAGGACTCGAACCTGCATGCCTCTCGACACACGCACCTGAAACGTGCGCGTCTACCAATTCCGCCACCTGGGCATAGGTAATTGCAATCTAAACTGCGTTGAGCGGAAAACGAGACTCGAACTCGCGACCCTAACCTTGGCAAGGTTATGCTCTACCAACTGAGCTATTTCCGCGATTGCGGATGCAAAGGTAGATATTTTCCTTAAACCTGCAAACATTCCGCAGACTTTTTTCACACAGAAAAGTGTACATTTTCGCCAGGCATACAAGCAGACTTTTGATTATCAACTCATTCGCCCACGATAATCTTCATAAGAAAATTGCTTGAAAACTTCAGCTTTTCCTTCTTTTGTCCACATTGCAATGGCCGGATGGTGAATTCCATTGAACATATTCGTCTTTACAGTGGTGTAATGTATCATGTCCTCAAAGACGATTCTCTCCCCTATCTGCAGCTCATGGTCGAAACTCCACAGTCCCATATAGTCGCCGCTCAAGCAGGAGTTTCCTCCAAGGCGATAGACGTAAGGGCCCGCATCGCCCATCTCCGCTCCACGCACTGCAGGCTGATAGGGCATCTCCAGGCAATCCGGCATGTGGCACGTAAAGCTAACGTTGAGAATGGCGGTACGAATGCCGCGGTTTTCCACGATGTCCACTATCTCCGAGCTCAGCACACCGGTCTGCCAAGTAAAAGCGGAACCGGGCTCAAGAATGATTTGAAGATGTGGATAGCGCCCCTTCAAGCCCTGCAACAGACGGACAAGATGCTCTACATCATAATCCTTACGCGTCATCAGATGCCCGCCTCCTAAATTCAACCACTTAATCTGTGAGAACCAGCGGGAGAATTTTCCTTCCAAGTGCTCCAATGTGTGTTCCAGCTCGTAGGAAGAAGACTCGCAGTGACAATGACAGTGAAAACCTTCAATACCCGCCGGAAGTTCTTCGGGAAGCTGGTCGGCCATTACACCGAAGCGGGTACCGGGTGCGCAGGGATTATAAAGCTCCGTTTCCACCTCAGAGTATTCAGGATTGATACGGATACCGCAGGAAATGCCGCTTCCCTCCGCCACCACTACCGGATAAAAGCGGTGGAACTGCGAAAGCGAATTGAAAGTAATATGGCTGCTGCACCGCATTATCTCCGGAAAATCGGCCTCGGTATAGGCAGGCGAGTACGTATGTGCCTTACTTCCGAACTCCTCCAATGCCAGACGGGCTTCGTAGACAGAACTTGCCGTAGAGTGGTCTATATACTCCCTGAAAATGGGAAAGGAACGCCACATGGCAAATGATTTGAAAGCGAGGATTATCTCCACACCTGCGCGGTCGGCCACACTTTTTATCAGTACGAGGTTCTTTCTCAGCAATCCTTCTTCCATAATATAGCAGGGAGAAGGGAAAAGGGAAAAGTCTTTATTTGTCATTTTATATATATTTTTTTTACCATTTATGATTCCATCCTAATAAACACGCCACAAGGGGTTGACAAGCCCTCTCCAACGATTTAGTAAAACTTCGGAGAAGATTTACTAAATCGTCCTCCTCATTTTAGTAATTCTCCGGGGAATATTTAGTAAAACAGATGCCGCCCTTCTGCAAAGTCATTCTTTTGTAAACAATATTCATCACCCTATAACTTTGAAACGCGCGAAGCGCAGCAAAAGTTGTTTGTCTCCCGCATTCTTGAAGCGGATGGTGGCTTTCGCATTGTCTCCTTCGCCCTCCACTTTCAAAACTTCACCCAGGCCGAAACGTTCGTGCTCTATCAGTTGTCCCTGCTGTACACGGTTGGCAGACGCGCCGGCAGAAGGCGATGTACTTGCCGTATTTGCAGAAGGCGCCACCCGTTTCAGGTTACGTGGAACGGTCGGCGCAATAATCTGCTGCTTCGGTCGTACAGACACACGCTCTTTTCCTCCATACGGAGCATCTTCCTTATCAGGCGCAAAGCCTCTGGCGTTCTCCCTGCGGAAAACGGTAGCTTCCTCCTCTACCCTGCGGAACATTCCCGCATCCTGAGGCAGGCGCAGGAACCGTACGTCTATATCCTTCAGAAAACGGCTGGGACTGCCAAACTCCATCTTGCCGTACCGGAAACGCGTCTTTGCATACGATAGGAAACAGTGTTCTTCGGCACGTGTGATGGCTACATAGAACAGCCGCCGTTCTTCCTCCAATGCCCGGGGAGAGTCACCCACCATGCTGCTGGGAAAAAGATTCTCCTCCATCCCCACTACAAACACATTCTTGAACTCCAATCCCTTGGCCGAATGTACAGTCATCAGGGTTATCTTCTCATCGTCCCCATCCTTATCCGAATCCTGGTCGGTAAGAAGGGAAACTTCCGAAAGGAAGTCACCCAACAACACGTTAGGGTTTCCTTCCTCCTGCCGTTGGGCGCAAAAATCACTCATACCGTTCACCAGCTCCTCTATATTCTCCTTACGGCTCAGATTCTCGGGAGAGCTGTCTTGACACACATCATTGATGATGCCCGATTGGCGAATAATGTCGGCACCAATCTCGTAGGCATTCTTCTCCGCAGCATCTGTGATAAAGGCAGATATAAGTTCGCGGAATGCCTGCAACTTTCCCACCGTACCTTTATTGAAGTTCAAGCCATACGCCAACGGCTCACAAAGCACGGTCCACAAACTTACATTGTGCCCGGTGGCGGCAGCAATGATTTTTCCCACTGTCGTATCTCCGATACCCCGTGCAGGATAATTGATAATACGTTTGAAAGCCTCTTCATCATTGGGATTCACTATCAGACGGAAGTAAGCAATAACATCTTTGATTTCCTTGCGTTGATAGAACGACAAGCCTCCGTAAATACGGTAAGGCATACTGCGTTTGCGCATGGCTTCCTCAAAGATACGGCTCTGCGCATTGGTACGGTAGAGTATCGCAAAATCAGAGTAGGCATAGCGCTTTTCACGCCGCAGTTCAGCTATCTTATTCACCACAATATCCCCTTCTTCCACATCACTGTATGCCTGGTACACACCAATGGCCTCTCCCTTCTCCTTTTCCGAGAACACTTCCTTGCGTATCTGCCACTGGTTCTTTTCTATCAGGCTGTTGGCCGCGCGGACAATGGTCTGGGTGGAACGGTAATTCTGCTCCAGCTTGAAGACCTTCGTATCGGGATATACTTTCGTAAAATAGAGAATATTGTCAATATCGGCACCACGGAAGGAGTAGATACTCTGTGCATCATCCCCCACCACACAGACATGCTGATGGTTCTTGGCAAGTTGCAGCACGATGCTGTGCTGTGCAAAATTGGTATCCTGATACTCATCCACCAGAATGTAACGGAACTGGTCCTGATAACGCGCCAACACCTCGGGGTGGTCCCGGAACAGCAGGAATGTGTAGAACAGCAAATCGTCGAAGTCCATCGCATCTGCCTGCCGGCAACGCTCCCAATATCTCTGGTAGATGTCGCGAAGCGCCGGAACCTTGGCTGCACGGTCTCCTTCGTAAGCCTCCTTGTTGTTGGCATAGCCTGCCGGAGAAACCAGATGATTCTTGGCATTCGAGATACGCGCCTGCACCATCCCCGGCTTGTACACTTTCTCATCCAGCCCCATTTCCTTGATAATGGAACGTATCAAGCTTTTACTGTCTGCCGTATCGTAAATGGTAAACTGCGAAGTGAAGCCGATATACCCGGCCTCGACATGCAGAATGCGCAGGAACATGGAGTGAAAGGTTCCCATCCACAGATGGCGCGCCCTCTCCGGCCCCACCTGACGGGCTATACGCTCCTTCATTTCGCGCGCCGCCTTGTTGGTAAAGGTCAATGCCAGAATGTTCCAAGGCTGGTAGCCATTCTCCAGCAGATAAGCAATCTTGTAGGTCAGCACGCGCGTCTTTCCCGAACCGGCACCGGCTATCACCAGTGACGGACCGTCATTGTATAACACCGCGTTCCGTTGTCCTTCGTTCAGTTCCTCTATATAATCGGGCATATCCGTATAATCTTAAAATGATGATATTTTTTCTTCCTTTGTTTTTACGGAGGCAAAGATAAAAAAAGCTTCGGAGACGTACGAACATTTCTATAGGTTATAGTGTTTATATAGTAAAGTTCCAAAATTAAATAATTGAAACTTATGAATACAATATTAACGATTTTAATGATAACAGTTATGACTTACGAAATGCCAAAACTTCCCTACACCAACAATGCACTGGAACCTGTAATCAGTCAGCAAACCATAGATTACCACTACGGTAAACATCTGCAAACCTATGTGAACAACCTCAACAACCTCGTTCCGGGAACGGAATTTGAAGGCAAAGACCTGGTAACCATTGTTGCCACAGCACCGGACGGTGCCATCTTCAACAATGCAGGACAAGTGTTGAACCACACATTATACTTCTTACAGTTTGCTCCGAAGCCTGCCCACAGCGAGCCTACCGGCAAGCTGGCAGAAGCCATCAAACGCGACTTCGGCAGCTTTGAGAATTTCAAGAAGGAATTCAACGCGGCAGCTGTCGGCTTGTTCGGCTCCGGATGGGCTTGGTTGTCTGCCGACAAGAACGGCAAACTCCACATCACCAAAGAAGCCAACGGTAGCAATCCGGTACGCGCCGGTCTTGTTCCGCTACTCGGATTCGACGTGTGGGAACATGCCTACTATCTTGATTACCAGAACCGCCGTGCCGACCATGTGAACGAACTGTGGAGCATCATCGACTGGGATGTAGTAGGTAAAAGACTGAAATAAGTAACAAGGTCCCACTAAACATGTTAATGACGCATTCTTGAGCAACTAAGGTTCAAGAATGCGTTTTCTTGTTTAAAATAGCCATCTAACATATTTTAAAGAAATTCTTTGGCTTCTACCATAAGTATTCATTAACTTTGCTAAACTTAAAAGTTAAACAAAAGAAATGAAACTCATCGTAGTAACAGCACCCACATTTTTTGTGGAAGAAGACAAGATTATCACGGCACTATTCGAAGAGGGGCTGGATATTCTACATCTGAGGAAGCCGGAAACTCCCGCCATGTATTCAGAACGGCTTTTAACGCTGATACCCGAAAAATACCATAAGCGCATCATTACCCATGAGCACTTCTACCTGCAGGAAGAGTTCAGCCTGATGGGGATTCATCTAAACACCCGCAATCCCAAAGAGCCCCACGACTATTCGGGCCACATCAGTTGCACCTGCCATTCACTGGACGAAGTGCAGAACAAGAAGCATTTCTATGACTATCTGTTCCTAAGCCCGATATATAATTGCATCACAAAGTCCGGAGTCACGTCCGGCTTCACAGCCGAAGAGTTGCGGCAAGCAGGAAAAAGTAAGGTCATAGACAGTAGAGTCATGGCTTTGGGAGGCATTACTCCCGACAACATACTGGAGATTAAGGATTACGGATTCGGTGGTGCCGTTGTAATGGGTGACTTATGGAATAAATTCAATGCCTGCACCGACCGCGATTATCTGGAAGTAATCCGCCACTTCAAGAAGTTGAAGAAAATGGCTGATTGAGCCTTCTTGGACTGGCAAATCAAAATTTACCGTACTCTTTGTATTCAATACCGGCAGGCAACGTGAAATAGAAGGTGGAGCCTTCCCCTTTCTTAGACTCCACACCGATACCTCCCCCATAGTGCTCCACAATAGATTTGGTGATGGAAAGCCCCAACCCCGTACCTTTGATATTGTAGTTCATCTTCACAAACCGTTCAAAGATGGCATGTCTTCCCACTTCATCGATACCACAGCCTGTATCTGCCACATAAAAATAGAAGTTATGGTTGCTCAATCTCCTGCAACCGATTTTCACACTGCCCATCTCCGTAAACTTCAAGGCGTTCCTCACCAAGTTACCTATGACTTGGGCAAAACGCACGCGGTCTACCACCAAACGGCATTGAGGCAGCCGTTCTACAAACTCCACCTGAATGCCCGTGGGATGCGAGCGCATATTCTCCGTCGTACAGACTTCATCAATCAGCGCGTTTACATCCACTTCTCCATCGTTATATTCCAGAGTATTTGCCTCAATCTTCGAATAGTCCAGCAAGTCATTGACCAGTTGCAGCAGCGAGTCCTTGTTATCATTAATCTCCTTCAGAAAAGCCATACGGGTTTCTCTGTCCAAATTATCCATTTCGGCAAGCATAGTTGTAAAGCCTACAATGGCATTCAAAGGAGTACGAATTTCGTGAGTCATATTAGCGATGAAAGCATTCTTCAGCTGGTTGGATTCTTCGGCAACCTCATTGATGCGCTGCAACGTCTTCAACCTTTTGCTCTTGCTGATGGAAATGATTATCATGATGACCAAAAGCAGAATGACAATTATCCCAAAACTATATACCAATGCTTCATTATTCTGATAGAAGTCATTCGTCCAAACATCGTATGCTGCCGTAATTGTCAATATCATCGTTTTTTGCTTGCTTATTGGAAACTATAAAATTATGGGAAGCAAATATACTAAAGAAAATACAAATAAATTAATAGAAACTACAGTTTTTTCCAACAAAATAGGCCGCATGCCATTACCAAGTAAAGCATGCAGCCCATAAATGTCATTATTCAGTATTATTGAAATCAGCCTTCAATGGCAGCCTGCGCCGCAGCCAGACGTGCAATAGGCACACGGAACGGAGAACAGCTGACATAATTCAA
Organism: Bacteroides sp. AM44-19; assembly: GCF_003603395.1. NCBI lineage: Bacteria > Pseudomonadati > Bacteroidota > Bacteroidia > Bacteroidales > Bacteroidaceae > Bacteroides > Bacteroides sp. AM44-19. The sequence goes on from NZ_QTNB01000001.1 coordinate 308,558, forward strand.
GCCAACTTTGTGGCAGAACTTCACAGAAGAAGGCTCACCGCCATGTTCGCCGCAGATACCGCACTTCAAATCCGGACGGATAGCACGTCCCTTTTCAGTAGCCATGCGCACCAACTGTCCTACACCATTCTGGTCGAGTACCTGGAACGGGTCTACTTTCAGAATCTTCTTCTCCAGATAAATCGGGAGGAAGGAAGCGATATCGTCGCGTGAATAACCAAATGTCATCTGAGTCAAGTCGTTCGTACCGAATGAGAAGAACTCGGCAGAGGAAGCAATGCGGTCGGCAGTCAAGGCGGCACGCGGAATCTCAATCATTGTACCTACCTTGAAGTCGATGCTGTCACCCACTTCTTCAAACAACTGGGCAGCCTCAGCACGAATCACTTCTTCCTGCTGCTTGAACTCATACAAGATACCGGTCAGAGGCACCATGATTTCAGGATGGGTTTCAACACCTTCCTTCTTCAATTCCAAAGCAGCACCCAGGATGGCACGCGTCTGCATCTGTGTAATTTCAGGATATGTATTTCCCAAACGGCAACCACGATGACCCAACATCGGATTATGCTCACAAAGTGCCTCAACACGTTGCTGGATATACTGGAGGCTCACGCCCATCGTATCTGCCATTTCCTGCTGTCCCTTCAGGTCATGGGGAACAAACTCATGCAAAGGAGGATCAAGCAGACGCACCGTCACCGGACAGCCTTCCATTGCCTTGAAAATTCCCTTGAAGTCAGCTTGCTGGTAGGGAAGAATCTTAGCCAAAGCCTTGCGGCGCCCTTCTGCATTTTCTGCCAGAATCATCTCGCGCATGGCTTTAATCTTCTCGCCTTCAAAGAACATGTGTTCCGTACGGCAAAGACCGATACCCACAGCGCCAAAATTACGTGCTACTGCGGCATCATGAGGAGTATCCGCATTGGTACGAACCTGCAGCTTCGTATATTTGTCTGCCAAATCCATCAGTTCCGCAAAGTCACCGGACAGCTCAGCCGCTTTTGTCTCCACCTTGTCTTTATATACTTCACCGGTGCTTCCGTTCAAGGAGATATAGTCACCTTCTTTCAACAGTACACCATCCACTTCCACTGTACGCGCCTTGTAGTCGATGTTCAAGGCACCTGCACCGGACACACAGCACTTACCCATACCACGGGCAACCACTGCCGCATGCGAAGTCATACCACCGCGGGCAGTCAGGATACCTTCGGCAACTGCCATACCTGCCAAATCTTCCGGAGAAGTCTCGATACGTACCATCACCACACGCTTGCCGGCAGCATGCCATTCGGCAGCATCATCGGCAAAGAATACGATTTGTCCCGTAGCGGCACCCGGAGAAGCGGGAAGACCACGGGTCAATACCTTGGCTTGCTTCAGCGCTGTCTTGTCAAATACCGGGTGGAGCAATTCGTCCAACTTATTGGGCTCGCAACGCATCAATGCGGTTTTTTCGTCAATCATACCTTGATGCAGCAAATCTACGGCAATCTTCACCATAGCGGCACCGGTACGCTTACCATTACGGGTCTGGAGAAACCAGAGTTTACCCTCTTGTACGGTAAACTCCATATCCTGCATATCACGGTAGTGGTTTTCGAGCTTCGTCTGCAAAGCATCCAATTCTTTATAGATTTCCGGCATAGCCTCCTCCATGGAAGGATACTTGCTGGCACGTTCTTCTTCGCTTACACCGGCCAATTCAGCCCAACGTTGAGAACCGATTTTTGTAATCTGTTGCGGAGTACGGATACCGGCAACCACGTCTTCACCTTGTGCATTAATCAAATACTCGCCATTGAAAAGGTCTTCACCGGTAGCAGCATCGCGGCTGAAGCAAACACCCGTAGCAGAGCTCTCGCCCATATTACCGAATACCATAGCCTGAACGCTTACGGCAGTACCCCATTCGTCAGGAATTCCCTCCATCTTACGATACAAGATGGCGCGTTCGTTCATCCAGGAGTTGAATACGGCACAAACGGCACCCCACAACTGCTCGTAGGCACAAGTCGGGAAGTCTTTTCCGGTTTGTTCTTTCACCGCAGCCTTGAACTTCTTCACGAGTTCCTTAAGGTCTTCCACCTCAAGCTCGTTATCCAGCTTCACGCCTTTAGCATGTTTCACCTCTTCTATAATAGCCTCGAACGGGTCTACATCTTCCTTGTTCACCGGTTTCATGCCCAGCACCACGTCGCCATACATCTGCACGAAGCGACGGTAAGAGTCCCATGCAAAGCGTGCATTGCCCGTCTTGCGCGTCAGGCCTTCCACCACTTCGTCATTCAAGCCAAGATTCAGGATAGTGTCCATCATGCCCGGCATGGAAGCGCGCGCACCCGAACGTACGGAAACCAGCAACGGATTCTCCACATCACCGAATTTGGAACGCATCAGTGTTTCCACATGGGCAATGGCTTGTTCAACTTCATTCTTCAACAGAGCAACGACTTTATCCTGCCCCATTTCATAATATTCCGTACAAACTTCTGTCGTTATTGTAAAGCCCGGAGGAACCGGAACCCCTATAAGGTTCATTTCTGCAAGGTTGGCACCTTTCCCACCCAAAAGGTTTCTCATATCGGCCTTTCCTTCTGCCTGGCCGTTACCAAAGGTATAAACTCTTTTTTTGTCCATAATATAAATTTAAAGTTTTTGATAGTGATTTTCTCTTTTTTCTGTTCGCAAATCTAAGTATATTTCGCAGACTAGAAAACTTTTTCAGAAAAAACTTTATGCTAAAATGCAATTTCGACATTGCAATCTTTAATATTTCATTTCATAGAGAGAAATCCCGAAAAAATGTCTATTTTTGCCGAAGAATTTATTAGATTGGTGTAAAAGTGGCAAGAAAGAGAAAAGAACTTCCCCTACTGGAGAAGGTGACAATTACGGATGTGGCTGCCGAAGGAAAAGCCATCGCAAAAGTCAATGATTTGGTGATTTTCGTACCATATGTCGTCCCCGGCGATGTAGTTGACCTGCAAATTAAGAGAAAAAAGCATCATTATGCTGAAGCCGAGGCTGTGAAATTCCATGAATATTCGGCAGTACGGGCAGTTCCATTCTGCCAACATTATGGTGTATGCGGCGGTTGTAAATGGCAGGTTCTCCCCTATTCCGAGCAAATCAAGTATAAGCAAAAACAAGTAACGGACAACCTCACCCGCATCGGCAAAATCGAATTGCCGGAAATCTCTCCGATATTAGGTTCAGAAAAAACTCAGTTCTACCGGAATAAACTGGAGTACACTTTTTCCAACAAACGTTGGCTGACGACAGAAGAGGTTCAGCAGAATGTAGTGTACGAACAGATGAATGCCGTAGGCTTCCATATTCCCAATGCTTTCGATAAAGTGCTTGCCATAGAAAAGTGCTGGTTGCAGGACGATATATCCAACTGCATCCGCAATGCGGTACGCGACTATGCCTACCAGCACAACTATTCCTTCATCAACCTGCGTACGCATGAAGGAATGCTACGCAATATGATTGTGCGTACCTCTACCACCGGCGAACTGATGGTAATCCTTATCTGCAAGATAGAGAAAGAGGAGGAAATGGCTCTGTTCAAGCAAATGCTGCAATACATAGCAGATACATTCCCCGAAATCACTTCCCTGCTATACATTATTAATAATAAGTGCAACGATACCATCACCGACCTCGAGGTACACACCTTCAAGGGAAAAGACCACATCTTCGAGGAAATGGAGGGACTGCGCTTCAAGGTAGGTCCCAAATCTTTCTATCAGACCAACTCCGAACAAGCCTACAACCTCTACAAAGTAGCACGCAACTTTGCCGGACTGACCGGTAACGAGCTTGTTTATGACCTTTATACCGGCACGGGTACCATTGCCAATTTCGTATCCAAGCACGCACGCCAGGTAATCGGCATAGAATATGTGCCCGAAGCCATTGAAGACGCCAAGGTCAATGCCGAGATTAACGGAATTAAAAATACATTGTTCTTTGCCGGAGATATGAAAGACATGCTGACACAAGACTTCATCAACCAATACGGCCGTCCCGATGTCATCATCACCGACCCTCCCCGTGCCGGAATGCACCAGGATGTAGTGGATGTCATTCTGTTTGCCGAACCCAAACGCATCGTATACGTCAGCTGTAATCCGGCTACGCAGGCGCGCGACCTGCAACTGCTCGATGCGAAATATAAAGTGAAGGCCGTTCAACCGGTAGACATGTTCCCGCACACCCACCATGTGGAAAACGTAGTATTATTGGAATTAAAAGATTGAAAGTCCAAGTAGTTTTCAATCGTAAATTGTAAATTGTCTAATCGTAAATTAAAACCAGTCGTGGCAAAAGAAAAAATTACAGCAAGAGCCCGCACACAATATACGGACTACATGGTGAAGGAACCGATGGAGCTCATGGAGTTTCTGGCAGCTAAAATGCCGGACGCCAGCCGCACCAAGCTGAAATCATTGCTGAGCAAACGCATTATATATGTGGACAGCGTTATCACTACACAATACAATTTTCCCCTGAAACCGGGTATGAAAGTACAAATCAGCCGTGAGAAGGGACGTAAAGAGTTCAACCATAAACTGATGAAGATTGTATACGAGGATGCCTATATCATCGTGATAGAGAAGATGCAGGGTTTGCTGTCCGTCAACACTGACCGGCAAAAGGAACGTACCGCCTATACCATCTTGAATGAATACGTGCAACGCTCGGGCAAGCAGCACCGTGTACACATCGTGCACCGCCTGGACCGTGACACCTCCGGCTTGATGATGTTTGCCAAAGACGAGAAGACCCAACGTACACTACGCGATAACTGGCATGACATTGTAACAGACCGGCGATACGTAGCCGTAGTGGTCGGCGAGATGGAAAAAGATGCAGGAACCGTAGTTTCTTGGTTGACGGACCGCAAACTGTATGTATATTCAAGTCCGACAGATGACGGGGGACAAGAATCCATTACGCATTACCGTACCATCAAACGAGCCAATGGATACTCTCTTGTTGAACTGAACCTGGAAACGGGACGAAAAAACCAGATACGTGTACACATGCAGGATTTGGGGCATCCTATTATCGGCGACGGACGCTATGGACTGGAAGACGTAAATCCTATCGGACGCTTGGCCCTGCATGCTTTCAAACTCTGTTTCTATCATCCCGTCACGGGAGAGCTGATGCGGTTTGAAACACCTTATCCGGGAGAGTTCAAGAAATTGGTTTTGAAGAATAAGTAAAAAGCTGACATACAATAAAAAACGGAGCAATTGATTTGCTCCGTTTTTTATTGATAAGCATGTCGTCATTGCCGACGCATACGAAAAGGCTGTCCGTGAATATTATCTTGATATTCCCTCCAGCTATTATACCAAGTACCACTGAAAGAATAAGAATCAGCCATGGCTCCTTCAATGTAAGCCATGCTGCCACCATCATAGAATTCCAATTCCATCAGATTGTAAGCCCCACTAACCCAATTCCATCTGAAAAGCAAATAATTCGGGTCGCCATATGAACCAATAGTACCTTGGTTGCGCGCGTTAAAGGTCATAATCGTCCCCCTACCCCAAGTATATGCCCCGAAATCTATTTCTTCAGATGTATACCATTCACCGGGCAGATTATATTCCGTTTCTTCCTCACTATCACATGATGTCAATCCTAATACAAGGACAAACAACAATAACATTTTTGTGTATTTCAACATATTATTCATAAGCCATACTTTATTTATAATTAGCATCTACCATCATAACAACCACTCCATCCAGTTTACCGGATAAATAATGTTCGCGCACCCATACATTATCAAAGTACTTGATTTCACCGGCACCATAATTCAGAGTCAACCCCTCCATAGACTTATCCATCCATTTCCAAGTAAAAGTACGTGAAGTCGTTTCATAGGGACGGGACTCGCCTCCGCGATAATACTCCCAGATTTCCTGTCCAGAATTATCAGCCTTGGCAAACTTCAGCTGATGACTGCATAACACTTCAACTCCATCTTTGTTTTCCGTCTGATATTCTTCTATCCACGTCTTCCCACACAATTTGTCGTCGCTATTCTGCATGGTATAATATACATCATCCCCACAAGACGCCAGCCCAATCGTAAATACACACAACAGCAATATCTTCACATAATTCAAAGTCTTCATAAGTTATCGAGTTTAGTTAATACTTGCGGACAAACATACACAAAAAAAATGAAACACTTAATACTTATCCTGGAATTTCTTGTAGAAGACAAGGAATAAAATAAATCCCATCAGTGCAAACGGTACGCCTGCCAATGCGGGATAACGGTATCCTCCACTCAAGGCAAGACCTCCGATATAGGCTCCGATAGCATTCCCCAAATTGAAGGCCATCTGCACACAAGCGCCTCCCAACATTTCTCCTCCAGGGGCCACACGAATCATCAACACCTGCTCCGGACTGGAGACGGCAAACAAACCTGCCGTACAGAGTGTCATCAATATTGCCGAACACCACGGATGGGGCGAGAGTAAAAATATCAATAATAAAATAACACATATCATCCCTTGCACCACCGTACCGACCTTCCCCGGAGTGTACCGGTCGGACATGCGCCCACTGACCAGATTGCCGACAACCATTCCGAATCCTGCCAGTACCATCAGCGCTGTAATGCTTTCCGCACTAAAACCGGAAACCTCGGTCAGCAACGGGGTGATGTAGCTATACCAGCAGAATACGCCACCGTTGCCCAAAGCCGTAGCTCCCAATATGAGCCACGGCGCCGGCTTCTTCAAAAAACGGAACTGTCCTTTAAATCCCGTGTCTTTCAGTCCTTCGACCTGCGGTACCCAACGCCAAATGTAGTACAATGTTATCAATCCCCAGGCACCTACCAGCAGAAACGTGGCACGCCAAGACAGTGTATGGCTCAACGAAGTACCCAACGGCACCCCAAACAGATTGGCCACAGTCATTCCCGCTATCATAATTGAAACCGCCTCCGAGCTTTTCCCCTTATCAGCCAATTTTCCCGCAACAATGGAAGCCACCCCAAAATAAGCGCCATGAGGAAGTCCGGAAACAAAACGTCCCAACAGCAAGACCCAATAATTGGGTGCCATAGACGCACAAATATTACCCACAATCATTAATGTCATCAAGACCAGCAGAATCTGCTTCAACGGACGTTTGCGGGCCAGGAGCAGCATGGGTGCACCAAAACAGACACCCAACGCATACGCAGAAATGAAATGACCGGCCACGGGAATGCTGATTCCCAAATCAGTAGCCACATAGGGCAAAATACCCATCATCGTAAATTCGGCAATCCCCAGCCCCAATGTACCGAATGCCAATGCAATAAGACTCTTCTTCATACCTTAAAAAAACAACCTATATTTTTTACCGGGCGCAAAGATAATGACATTGCATTCTCCAAATAAAAAGGATACCGAATTATTTTCAGTATCCTTCTTCATTTTTTATCTTATATCAATTGTATACCCACCATTAAAGACTTCTCCCGGTATCAAGTGCTGCATCCAGTCCTTATTCTTATATTCACCTTTATAATGGGCACTGTCACAACGCCCGTACCACGGCTCGATGCAGACAAACGGAGCATTCTTGGCCGGAGGCGACCACAGCCCCACCACCGGAGTGTCGAAATACAGACTGAGATAGGGTTTCTTTTCCTTATTATATAATGTAACTTCTTTCACTTGACTGTTTTCCAGAATCAAGGCATCTTTATCAAAGGAGTGTATGTCCAAAGGCAGCAGGCCATCTGTCAACTCAAGCAAATATTCCTTATCCGGAGCGGCACATCCTTTCTCGGAGATAAGGATATAGTGCAAACCTTCCGTCTTATCAAAGCCGAAATATCCACGGTCCGTTGTCTCCGTATCATAGTCCGGGTAATAGAAAGCCGGATGGGCCCCTATCTGGAAGTGCATTTCGCGTGTTCCGGTATTGATGACTTTCCAAAGCACCTCAATCTTCTTTCCCTCTATCCGATAGCCTATCTCAAGGCAAAACGGGAAAGGATATTTCTTGCGTGTTTCCTCACTGTCAACCAGTCGATAGCGTACCTCATCTTCCAGTTCAAGCATCAATTCAAAATCCATATCGCGGGCAAAACCGTGTTGCGTCAATGCGTAGGAAACGCCTTCGTGGCGGTATTCATTCTCCCAAACGCTGCCTACAATGGGAAAAAGCACCGGAGAATGCCGTTTCCAAAAAGCGGGGTCTGCCTGCCAAAGATATTCTTTTCCATCATGCAAGATACTGCATAACTCGGCCCCATGTGGGGAGACTTTAATTGTCAGTTCTGAATTAGAAAGTGTTTTCATATCATATATCATTTTGTTATTTTCTCATATAGTGTGGCATCTCTCCGGGTATTTCCATCGAAATCTCCACCAGGCCACCGACCACTCCGTCCTGCTTCCATGCCGTCTGATAAATCATTTTCCTGACACCGTTCTTCTCAATGGTGTAGGCATTCACTCCCCCCGTCTCCAGCAGTTCGCGTATCTTGGCTTGCGATTGCGGGTTGTGGCAATCAAAGAGATTCTTGCCTATCAGGTCACCGTGTTTGGCAAACGTACGGCATGCTTTCTCGTTCATATATAGGATGATTCCCTTTGTGTCGCATACAGTTACGGCACAGTTCATTTCATTGGCCCATTCGTACATAATTCTTTATTTTTAATTGGCTATTTTCTATGCACTTGAAATGCATTTACAGAAAACTCTTCAAAGTCAAATGTCCTTTTCTCTATCGAATTATTATTGCATTAATCCTCCTTCTATGAAGAAAACGACTTCATTCAATCGTTCTTTATTCGATTCTTCATCTTTGAAAATAGCTGGAGTGAAGATTATCCTATCTTGAATCAGATTATCTACCAAATCCCACATGACTTCATGGTACAGCATCACCATTGCCACTTTTTCATTGTCAATACCATATTGGCTTGCTAAGGAGCCACAATTATTCTTTAGTTCCGCACTGATAGAGTTTACCAATTTTTCAGTTATTTGATGAAAGCGGTCTTGCCGTTTCTTTATAATAGGAAATAATACATCTCCATTATCATCTACCAGCCCATAAGGTTTTAACTGAGAAACGAGTTTGGCATCTGTTACTTTTCCGAATTGTGCTATTTCATCAGCACAATGGTCCATAATGTCGTTGTCAGGAGCAATGCCGCTATTGATATAAGTCAAAATCAAATTCTGTTCTCCGAAACCATTCGTACCGCATGCAAAGCCATTTCTTGATTCGTATAATACCCAGTAACAGCCACTCCAGCTTGTATAATTGTCAACATCCTCAAACAAGACTAACTTTGTCCACATTTTTCCATCCAGAAGGTATGAAAAAACAAGTGAGAGTACATTGTTCTTGAATCCCATTTCACTGATAGTTTGTGCCAATGATATAAAGTCTGCCTTTGTTTTGACATACATGGATTCAGCAATCTCCTTACTTAAGCTTCTTAGAGAATTGGTCTGTTCTTTGTCGAGAATGGGTATAGTAGCTTTCCATTTTCCTTTTGTTTTACTGACAAGTCCACCTACTTCCAATAACAATAATTGGCTATCAGAGCATTTAATACCCATTTCACGAAGTTCGGCTTGAGTACGTGGAGTCCGTAAATTGTATAGTATTTCCCAATTATTATCTGGCGTTACATAGTCTTCGGGCTGATGTCCGTTCACTGCAACAAACTGGGTTGCTTCCCATTCGCTATAAGGTCTTATCGATATTTGTGCTTTAATCATTGTGGTAACGGACAATAAGGCAAACAACAATAATAAGTCCGGATAATGTTTCATATATCGCTTAATTTTAGTTTTGTTCATCATTCATGCACTTCTCTTATGTAACAAAGATAACGTTTTTTTCAATTCCTCTCTCAAACCTATAACAAAAAACTTCCCGACTACCAATAAAAAACTTCCTAACTACTAATAGTAAAGTTTGCAAGTATAGAGATAAAGAATTACCTTCGCCCTTGGTTTGTCTATCCCAAGCCTTGGGATAGAAATCCCCAACCTTGGCATACACATCCGCAACCTTGGGACAAACTTTGTAAGCCCCAATAAACAAACGAACCTCATAACAACGCTACCATCATGGCAGAATACAACATGCAGGAACTGAACCTGCCGGGAGAAGACGGCAAACGCATTCTCTACCCACGAATGAAACTATACGGGCAGGTGGACTTGGAAACCATCACCGAAAAGATAGCATACGCCTCATCCTTCACACGAGGAGACATCATCGGACTGGTGCAAGCCATCACCGACGAAATAGCCTACCAAATGGGGCAAGGTTACTCCGTGAAGATTGACAACTTAGGAGTATTCACCCCTGCCCTCGGTCTGCGGCAAGACCGTGAACGGGAGACGGGCGAAGAAGGAGACACCAAGCGAAACGCCGTCAGCATCTGCCTGAAGGACATACATTTCAAGGTGGACAAAGAACTACTGTACCGTACCGCTCGCCATTGCCACCTGAAACGTTCCACCGACAAATTCCAACGCTCCTCACAAGTGTTTTCTCCGCAGGAACGGCTGGAACGGGCAAAAAAATACCTGGAAAAGAACAGCTTCATGACCCAAGCCGACTATTGCCAACTGACCGGCTTATTGAAGTCCGCCGCCTCCCGCGAGTTGCGCGAATGGATAGCCAATCCCGAATCGGGCATCGACTACAAAGGACGAGGAACACACAAGATTTATATTCTAAGGAAACCATAACCCACATCCATTGAAGTAACAAAAACAATGAAAATACTACATACCAGCGACTGGCACCTGGGACACACCCTCTACAACTACGACCGCACCGCCGAGCAGCAATCCTTCCTACGGCAACTCACCCGCATAGTAACCGAAGAGCAGCCCGACGCCATGGTGGTAAGCGGAGATATCTACCACTACTCCTCTCCCGCTGCCGCCACGCAGAAGATGTACACCGACGCCATGCTGAACATTCACCAAGCCTGCCCCGGAATGGCCATCGTAGTCACCGCCGGAAACCACGACAGCAGCTCCAAATTGGAGATAGACAGCAGCCTCTGGCAGCACTTCGGCTTGAACGTTGTGGGAAACATCGAACGTACAGCCGAGGAAGTGAATCTGAACAAGCATATCATCGAGATAAACAATGAAAAAAAGACAATAGGCTACGTCATTGCCGTGCCCCACGTCTATCCGCAAAACTTCCCCCTGCTGGACACTGAAACACCGCGCGACCAACGGCAGGCACGCTTCTTCCAGGCACTGCTGGACGAAGTGAAGAAACGGAATACGGCACAGCTTCCCGTCGTCCTCATGGCCCATCTCTCCATTGAAGGCAGCGACCGTAGCGGGCACGATGAGAGTATCGGCGGAATAGAGTATGTTCCCCTCAGCGCTATGGGAGAAGGGTACGACTACCTCGCCCTCGGGCACATCCACTGCCCGCAGGACATCAAAGGCAGTCATCACCACGCACGCTATTGCGGCACTCCCCTCCCCGTCAGCTTCGATGAAACCTATCCCCATTCCGTCTCCGTCATCGAGTTGAAGAAAGGGGCAGAGCCACGGATAAGTACATGGAAGATAGAAAACCCTGTCCCTCTCGTCACACTGCCTCATGACCCGGTGCCTTTTGAAGACGCCTTGAAGTTGCTGGAAGAGTATCCTGAAGAACAAGCCGCCTATATTCGCCTGAATGTACTGACAAAAGGCTACCTGCCACCCGACTGCAACGAAAAAGCCTCGAACGCCGCCAAAGGCAAGGCATGCAAATATTGCTACATCAAGACCACCCGGGAGCGGCAGGCCGACACTAACGGAAACAAGCATATCTCCATCCAAGAGATGCAAGAAATGTCTCCCCTGGAAATAGCCAGACTCTACTACCGAGAAACCGAAGGAGAAGAGATGGACACAGAACTTTGCCAGCTGATGGAGACTGTCGTGCAAAAAGTGAAAAGCAAGAACAACTCCTAATCATTTGTCCGGAACATGAAACTCCAGAAACTGACCATAAAGAACCTTGCCTCCATAGAAGATGCCGTCATCGACTTTGAGAACGGACCGCTGAGCGAAGAATCCCTCTTCCTTATCTGCGGCGAGACGGGTGCAGGGAAGACAACCATTCTCGACGCCATCTGCCTGGCACTCTACAACGAAACACCTCGCATGGACCATGCCGAGAACGAAAAATACAAAGACCTGAGCCAGACTTTCTCTGCCAAAAAGGAAGATGTTGCCATCAACGACAGCCGGCAACTGATGCGCCGTAACACCAGTGAAGCATGGACGGAGCTGGAGTTTACCGGCTCGAACGAAACGCCCTACACCGCCCGATGGTACGTGGCACGGGCACACCGCAAGATTTCAGGAGCTGTGCAGGATGTGCGCTGGACACTGGAAAACAAGAAAAGCGGCGCACAGCTCAACAAAAAGAACGAGATAAAGGCAGAAATACAAGCTGCAGTGGGATTGACCTTCGAACAATTCTGCCGCACCACCATGCTGGCGCAAGGCGACTTCACCAAGTTCCTGCAAAGCAAGGAAAGCGAAAAATCGGATATTCTGGAAAAGCTGACCGGTACAAGTATCTACTCCGAAATAGGTGCCGAAATATATGCCGCCACCAAGGAAAGACGGACGGAATACGAAAACCAGAACCGGAAGCTGGAAGGCATCCACATCCTGACAGAAGAAGAAGTCGCCACAATCAAGGAAGCCATAGCCACGCAAAATGCCGGAGTCAAGGAAGCCAATGAGCAGAAAACCATCGTCCTCGCAAAACGGGAATGGCTGAAGAAATACTCCGAACTCCTCCTCACCCGTGAACAGCAAAAGAAGATGTGGGAAGGAAAGCAAGCGCAACTGCAATCGGACGAATTCAAACAGAAAGAACTGCTGATTAAGGAATGGAACGCCACCGCCGATGCCCGCAACTGGCTCTCTACCTTGAAACAGCAGCAACAGCAGCAACAACAGAACCATGCACAAGCCGGGATACTGAGAGCATCCTTTGCCCGGCTGGACGGAGGAAGCAAGTGGCTATGCGGTTTCCTGAAAGAGCAAGAAGACAAGCTGCATCGTGCCGAGAAGTATTTGCAAGAGCATTCGCCCTTACTGCCCATGTTCGAGCAAAGCCAATCCATCATTACCGGCCTGAAATCCGCACTCGATGCCCAAACACGCATCGGCACCTACAACGCGTACCTTGAAAGACTTGCCGCGCAACAACCCGTAAAAGTCAAGGAGCGTACCGACAAGGAAGCTGCCCTCACCCGGAAAGAACAAGAGAACCATACATTGCAAAACGAAATAAACCTCCGGAACAAGCAGCTTGAAACCATGGACCGCCCTGCCCTGCAAGACAAGAAAAACAAACTCGATGCCGGACGGGAGAACCTGCTACAAGCCTTGAGCGCCTTGTCTTTACTGGCTGAAACGGAAAGGACACTGAACGAGGCAAAGGAAAACGAAAAGGCTTTGAACGCCAAAGTGGAGGCGTGCCAAAAGCAATACGTCCTCCTGCAAACGGCATTCGACAGCAAGAAAACAAGTTATGATGACATCCGCACCCTCTACGACAAGCAAAAGGAAGCCGTAGAAGAGTGGGCAAAGGAAGCACGCTCCCGGCTTGCCGTCGGAGATACTTGCCCCGTGTGCGGACAAGAAATAAAATCGCTTTGCAAAGATGAAGATTTCCAGTCTGTCCTTGCTCCCATACGCACCTCCCTGGAAACAAAAGAGAAAGAATACAAGGAAGCCGAGCAGGCATTGAACAACAACCGGACAGAATCCAAGACCTACGGAACGCTGGCAGAGAATGCCCGTCAGTCCACAGCAAGAGCACTCCGGAGCTACAACCTTGCCCGTACTGACGCGCAAGCCAAATGCGCCCAATGCAACGGCATCGGCCTCTCCACAACCACCGGCGAAACCCTGAAGAAGCTACTGGAAGAGAACAAGCTGGAAGCAGACAAACTGAACGAAAAGCTCACGGAAGTTCAAAAGCTCAGCGCACAAATCATAGCTCTGCAACGGCAAAAGGACGAATGCCAAAAACATGTGGACGCTGCACGCCAAGCCTTCAACTCTGCCGACAGAGTGCTGAATGAGCTGAAAAACAGCATCGTCAATTACGAGTCGCTCACCGCCAACGAAAAGGAGAACATACGTGCCACCATGGACCGCGTCACTCCCCACATCCTCTGGGAAGGATGGAACACGGAATGGGAGAACTCCCCCCTCTCCTTTATTGACCGCCTGACGCAAGCTACGCGCAACTACCGGCTGGCGCAGGAAAAACAAAGAGAACTGAAATCCGCCATTGCCCTTATCCACAAAGAGCTGGAAGGGATAAACATCAACAAGGAAAGCATCGATGCCGCATTCCCCGACTGGCGCAACGCACCTGCAGCAACACAGGAAATGGAAATCAAGGACCTGGGGATTGCCTGGAATAATCTGAATACACAAGCAAGCGGACTGAAACAAAGCATATCCTCCACCGCAGAACAAATGGCAAGGCTGCAAAAGGATTTAACCGGGTTCTATGCCGCCAACCCCACTCTCGACGAGGAGCGTATCACCGTCCTATCCGCTTGGTCCGGCTCCCGGATAGAAGCATTACGTGCCTCATTGCAGACACTTAAAGAGGAAGAAGTAGCTGCATCGACCGCCTTTCATCTGGCCACCGAACAAATGGAAGAGCACATCGGCCGGAAGCCCGAAATAGAAGAAAACGAGAACTTCGAAACCCTGGATGCACTCATCGCAAATCTCGAAGAAAAGATAACCGCCGGCAACCAATCCATCGGCCAGCAGAAGTTACGCCTGGAAGAAAACACTCGCAACATCGACCGGATAAAGGAAGAAAAGGAACGTGCCGACCGGCTACGCGAAGAGTATCTGAAGTGGGACCGCCTCTGCCACCACTTCGGTGACGAACGGGGAAAGAACTTCCGCAACATAGCCCAGAGCTTCGTCTTAAAAGAACTGCTGGCAGGCGCCAATTTCTATCTGCAACGCTTGACCGACCGCTACGAACTGGAATGCCAGGCCGGTTCGCTCACCATCCTGCTGCGCGACTTCCATCAAGGAGGTGCGGCACGTCCGGCATGCACCTTATCGGGCGGCGAAAGCTTCCTAGTATCTCTGTCACTTGCCCTCGGACTTTCTTCCCTCAGCCGCCAGAGCCTCTCGGTAGACACACTGTTCATCGACGAAGGTTTCGGCACACTGAGCAGCGACTACCTGAACACCGTGATGGACACATTGGAAAAACTGCACCAGATGGGCGGCAAGAAGGTAGGCATCATCAGTCACGTGGAAGGACTGAAAGAGCGCATAAAGACCCAGATACAAGTACGGAGGATAGACAGTTCAAGAAGCGAAATAGAAGTGGTGAATATCCTCTAAGCTGGTATCGGGATAAAGAAAACGAATGTTTTTTCGGCTCTTGATAGTACAAGCACTTGCATTATTGTGTATTTTTGCAGTCTCATAAAAAAGAAAAGACAATGAAAAAGTTCATGAAAGGAGTCCGGTTTACTCCTAAAAACTATTCCGACGAAGTAGAAGCCAAAATTCAACATTATAAGAAAGAAGGATATAAACTGCCGATGCGAAGCGCACTCCGCACCGAGGAGCAGTTGGCCGGTATCCGCGCAAGCGCTAAAATCAACACTGCCCTGCTGGATTATCTCTCCGAGAACATTCGCGAAGGCATGTCCACAGCTGAAATTGACCATATGGTGTATTGCTTCACCACAGACCACGACGCCATCCCCGCCCCCTTCATGTACGAAGGCTTCCCCAAAAGTGTGTGTACCAGCATCAACGATGTAGTGTGCCACGGCATTCCCAGCACCAGGGAATTCCTGAAAAGCGGTGATATTGTAAATGTCGATGTATCCACCATTTACAAAGGTTACTTTGCCGACGCATCACGCATGTTCATGATTGGCGAAGTCAGCCCCGACATGCAGAGACTGGTACAGGTCACCAAAGAATGCCGTGACATAGGCATACAGACCGCACAGCCCTGGGCACGCCTCGGTGACGTAGGCGCCGCCATCCAGGAGCATGCGGAAAAGAACGGATACAGCGTGGTACGCGACCTCTGCGGACATGGCTGCGGCGTCAAGTTCCACGAAGAACCGGATGTGGAACACTTCGGCAAACGTGGTACGGGCATGCTGATAGTGCCGGGCATGACGTTCACCATCGAACCGATGATTAACATGGGAAGCTACGAAGTCTTTATCGACGAAGCCGACGGATGGACCGTCTGCACAGACGACGGACTGCCTTCTGCCCAATGGGAAAGCCAAATCCTGATTACTGAAGACGGAAACGAAATATTGACACAATAAGGCGGACACTTCAAAACACCTATGGAGATAGTATTACTGATTATAGGGATAATCATCGGAACCGTAGTCGGCTATCTGGCGGCAGACCGCAAGTCTGCCGCACTGAGGGCAGAAATCAGCGGGACAAAGAAGGAAATAGAATTATTGAAGCTGCAGAAGGAAGAAGCCGAAGCGTTGCACAAGCGCATGAACACCGAGTTCGAGAATCTCTCCAACCGTATCTTCCAGAGCAAAGCCGAAGACTTTACCAGGCTGAATACCGAACACCTGGGCAATCTGCTCCGCCCGCTGGGCGATAACCTGAAGGACTTCCGCCAAAAGGTGGAACAAGTATACAGCACCGAAGCCAAAGAACGCTTCTCGCTGGGTGAACGCATCAAGGAACTGATGGAGCTGAACAACCGCCTCAGCGAAGATGCCAACAACTTGACCCGTGCCCTGAAAGGAGACTCCAAAATGCAAGGCAACTGGGGCGAAATGATTCTGGAACGTCTGTTGCAAGCCTCCGGACTGATTGAAGGCGAACACTACTTCCGCCAGGAGTTTCTAAAAGACGAACGGGGCGAAGCCATCATCAACGAGGAAAGCGGGCAGAAGATGCAGCCCGACATCATCGTGAAGTACCCCGACGAACGGGAAATGATTATCGACTCCAAAGTGTCGCTGACTGCCTATGCTGCCTACACCTCTGCCGAAAGCAAGGAGGAGCAGGCACACTTCCTGAAAGCACACCTGCAATCCGTCCGCGCCCATATCGACGAGCTCAGCCATAAAGACTACTCGCATTATGACGCCCAATCACCGGATTTCGTTATGATGTTCATCCCCACCGAAGGTGCCTACCTCCTCGCCATCCAAAGTGATGCCCACCTCTGGGAATATGCCTACAACAAAAAGGTGGTACTGATGAGCCCCACCAACCTGATTAGTGCCCTGCGCCTCTCGCTCGACCTTTGGAAGAAGGAGAACCAGGTAAAGAATGTGCAGGCCATCATCAAGCGCGGCACCATCTTATATGAAAAGATTGCAGGCTTTACCGATACCTTCCTCGGTATCGGCGACCGGTTGGCCAGTCTGCAAAGGGATTACGACAAAGCCTTCAACCAGCTCTCGGACGGTAACGGCAGCGTAGTGCGCCAAGCCGAAATGCTGAAAGGCATGAGCCTCACTCCCAAGAAACGCATTTCTCCAAGATTGCTGCCCAAAGACACCATTCAAGAAGAAACAGAAGAGGAAAACAATAACATTCAATAAAACATCCAACATGAAAACTCTGAAAGACCGCATTCTCCTTCACCAAGAACCGTTCATACGAGGTCTGTGTCAGCAGGAAGTACCACCGGAGAAGTAACAGCCATTCTGGCAAATGCACTGATTCATATCAAGGAATAAAGAAAAAGCGACGAAGAATCCACTCCACTTTCTTTCATTAGAGAGGAAATGCCCCGAACAAAAAACTCCGGCAAAGCCCTGAAGGACAAGCCGGAGTTTTTTTATCTCAAGACGGACAAGGAAGATTATCCGCCAAAGTTATCGAACATCAGGTTCTGAGCCGGAACGCCGAGGTCGTCGAGCATCTTCTCAACAGCTTTCGACATCGGACCGGGACCGCACATGTAGTATTCGATGTCTTCGGGAGCTTCGTGGTCTTTCAAGTAAGTCTCGTAAATTACGTTGTGTACGAAGCCCGGAGTGTACTTCACGCCCGCTGCATCGGCTGCCGGATCGGGACGGTCCAGTGCAAGATGGAACTTGAAGTTGGGGAAATCCTTTTCAATCTGCAGGAAGTCTTCCAGATAGAACACTTCATTCAATGCACGTGCACCGTAGAAGTAATTCATCACGCGGTCTGTAGTGTGCAGCGTCTTCGTCATGTGCATAATCTGTGCACGCAACGGAGCCATACCGGCACCACCGCCGACCCACATCATCTCCTTCTTGGAGTCGAATATCGGATGGAAGTCTCCGTAAGGGCCACTCATGGTTACCTTATCACCCGGTTTCAGGGTAAAGATATAAGAAGAAGCGATACCCGGCATTACATCCATGAAGCCCGGGCCCTGGTCTTTCGGCTTGAACGGAGGCGTGGCGATACGTACCGTCAGCATAATGCGGTCGCCTTCGGCAGGATAGTTGGCCATAGAATAGGCACGGATGGTTTCTTCGTCATTGCGGCACTTCAAGCCCAGCAGACCGAATTTCTCCCATGCAGGCAGATACTCATCACCGATAAGGCTCTTGTCGATGTCCTTATCATAATCCATCGAATATTTAGGAATCTTAATCTGCGCATAAGAACCCGGAACGAAATCCATGTGCTCGCCTTTGGGCAATGCAACGATGAACTCTTTGATGAACGTAGCCACATTCTTGTTGGAGATAACCTCGCACTCCCACTCTTTTACGCCCAGTACGCTTTCGGGAACCTTGATGGCCATATCGCCTTTCACTTTCACCTGGCAACCCAGACGCCAGTGATCTTGTATTTGCTTACGGCTGAAGTGCGGAGTCTCAGAAGGCAAGATTTCACCCCCACCTTCCATTACCTGGCATTTGCACTGTCCGCAGGAACCTTTACCACCGCAAGCGGAGGAAAGGAACACACCGTTTACAGACAGCGTATTCAGCAATGTAGAACCGGAAGCTACGTCCAGTTCCTTGTCGCCATTGATAGTCAGTTTTACATTACCCGAAGGCACCAAGAAATTCTTGGCAACCAGCAGGATAACAACAAGCAGGATGACAACCACGAGGAATACTCCAATGCTTGCTAATATCATATTCATATCCATTGTTTTATTCCTTTCTTTTAGATGTTCAAACCAGAGAAACACATAAATGCCATTGCCATCAGACCTACAGTGATAAACGTGATGCCCAGTCCTTTCAGTGGAGCCGGAACGTCAGAATAGGCCATTTTCTCACGGATGGCAGCCAAGCCTACGATAGCCAGCAACCAACCGATACCGGAGCCCAACGCATAAGAGACAGCATCAGCAATGCCACCGATGAATTTCGGGTCGCTCTCACCCAGCGTGATGCGCTGCTGCATGAAAAGAGAAGCACCCATGATGGCACAGTTTACAGCAATCAGCGGCAGGAAGATACCCAGTGAAGCATACAGCGAAGGGCTAAAACGCTCTACAATCATTTCCACCAACTGAACGATAGCTGCGATTACAGCAATGAAAAGAATAAAGCTCAAGAAGCTGAGGTCAACGCCTTCAATGATTGCGTTGGCAGCCAGCACCTTTGTCTGCAATAAATAGTTGACCGGAAGCGTAACCACCAACACGAAAGTTACGGCGATACCCAGTCCTACGGCAGTCTTCACATTCTTCGATACGGCAAGGTAAGAACACATACCGAGGAAGAACGCGAATATCATGTTGTCCACAAAGATAGAGCGGACGAATAAACTTATTAAATGTTCCATATCTCTTCGATAAATTAAGAATTAAAGAATTAAAGAATTAAAGCAATGAGAACTTGTACTGCAGCAGAGCAGCCCATTTTTCATTCTTTCATTTTTCATTCTTCATTTATTTATTACTGCTTTTCCTGCAATTCTTTGTGACGTGCACGCTGATACCAGATGATGCAAGCGCAGAGAATCAACGCCATTGGCGGCATCAGCATCAAGCCGTTGTTCACATAGCCCAACTTCTGCAGAGGTTCATAGTTCAAGATGTTGAAACCGAGCAGCGTTCCCGAACCCAGAAGCTCGCGGAAGAAGGCTACGATTACCAGAATCTTGGCATATCCCAAACCATTACCCACACCGTCAAGGAAAGATTCCCAGGGACCGTTCTGCATGGCAAATGCTTCCAAGCGTCCCATCAGGATACAGTTGGTAATAATCAGACCTACATATACAGAAAGCTGCACACTTACATCGTAAGCAAAAGCTTTCAGAATCTCACTTACAATAGTTACCAACGCGGCAACAACCACCAGCTGAACGATGATACGGATACGGTTGGGTATCGTCTTGCGCAGCAGTGAAATCACTACATTGGAGAATGCTGTAATCACCGTCACTGAAAGCCCCATCACAATGGCAGGCTCCAGTTTGGCAGTAACAGCCAAAGCAGAACAGATACCCAATACCTGCACGGTAACGGGGTTGTTCAGTCCCAGCGGAGTAGAGAATACTTCTTTATTCTTCTTTGAAAACAATTGTCCCATATTCTTATTCCTCCTCATTATTATTAGTTAAAAAGTTCTTGTAGCTGCTCAGACAAGCCTTCAACATGGCATCCACACCTACAGAAGTGATGGTACCACCGGAAATGCCGTCCACCTGATAGTCAGGTTTCTCTACCTTGCCGTTCTTCACAACACCGAGGACTACCTCGCCGTTCTCCAACGTTTTCTTGCCGGAGAACTCTCCCTGGAAATGCGTGCTGGCGATTTCGGCACCCAGACCCGGAGTCTCACTGGCATGAGAGAAGTAAACACCATAAACGGTATCCTTGTCGCTGTTCAGCGCAACATATCCCCAGATAGCGCCCCAAAGACCGGCACCGTAAACGGGAAATACATATTTCTTCTCACCGTCAACCTCTGCCACGAATACGTGCAGACGGTTATTTTCTTTGGCTTCCTTCTCGTAAGCGGTAGCAAATGCACCGGTATTCTCTGTCAGAGTACCGTCAACGTTCATCAGCATATCGCCCTTTACATATTTATTATATTCAGCTTCGGCATCCTTCACGTCCTTGATGTTGAGTGCAGCAAGAATCTGCTTCTTCGTGTCAAGTTCCACATTCTTGTTCTGCGTCTCGCGCAAGGAAGAACTTACGAATGCCAGCAGGAATGCAACGATAACAACCATTACCGAAGCATAAATGATAGTATAACTATTACTATTGGTATTCATTTCTTTTCCGGTATTTAATTGTTAGACTTGATTGCACGTTTTTCGCGACGGCTGATGTTACCCTGTACCACACAGTAGTCAATCAGCGGAGCGAAGATATTCATCAGCAGGATGGCAAGCATCATACCTTCGGGGTAACCGGGATTGAGCACACGGATAATGATAGCCATGGCACCAATCAGGAATCCGAAGATGTACTTACCAGTCTCTGTACGTGCCGATGTAACGGGGTCGGTAGCCATGAACACGGCACCGAAGCAGAAACCGCCCAGCACGAGGTGTTCGTACCAAGGCATCTGTGCCATCGGAGTGTCGGGACCGATTGCATTGAACACCCATGCCATGAAGGCACCGCCTACGAATACGGAGAACATCGTTTTCCAGCTTGCAATGCCCGTCCACAACAGCAGAATGGCACCCAGAGCGATGGCGATAACGCTTGTCTCACCGATGGAACCCGGAATAAGGCCGGTCACCATGTCCCAGGAGAACTCCGGAACGGCGCCCGAGGTAGCGGCTGCACCCAACGGAGTAGCTACCGTCAGACCATCTACCGACTGTCCCAGACCGAAGATACTGTCGCCCGATACCCAAACGGCATCACCGGACATCTTCGTAGGATAGGCGAAGAATAAGAATGCACGGGTAATCAAAGCTACGTTGAACACGTTCATACCCGTACCACCGAATACTTCCTTAGCAAAAATTACAGAGAATGCAGTAGCCACCGCCAGAATCCACAACGGGCAGTCTACCGGAACAATCATCGGAATCAAGATACCGGAAACCAAGAAGCCTTCCTGAATCTCCTCCTTCTTCCACTGAGCCACTACGAACTCAATGCCGAGACCTACTACATAAGATACAATGATTTTTGGCAATACAGCCAGAAAACCGTAGATGAACATTTCCCAGAAGCCTCCGGCAGCACCGGTAGCGTGGAAATGCTGGTAACCTACGTTATACATACCGAACAGCAGCGCCGGTACTAACGCAATGACCACCATCGACATGATGCGTTTGCTGTCAATGGAGTCGTGAATATGCGTTCCCGATTTCGAAGTGGCATTGGGCACGAACAGGAATGTTTCGAAGCCATCAAACAC
This sequence comes from Bacteroides sp. AM44-19, assembly GCF_003603395.1. Taxonomy (NCBI): domain Bacteria; kingdom Pseudomonadati; phylum Bacteroidota; class Bacteroidia; order Bacteroidales; family Bacteroidaceae; genus Bacteroides; species Bacteroides sp. AM44-19. The sequence continues at coordinate 330,943 of NZ_QTNB01000001.1, forward strand.
CGAACGAAATGCGTGGAATTTGCCGCCTTCCTCAAAGTTCGGCTTTATCTTGTCGAGATAATTTCTTAACGCTTTCATTAATATATTTACGATTTTACGATTTACAATTTACGATTTGCCATACGCCCCGATTATGCCATTTCGGCACGAAGCATATCGAGCCCTGCACGTACGATGCGCTGCACTTCCACTTTGGAAGAACATACGAATTCGCAGAGAGCGAAGTCTTCGGGAGCTACTTCGTAGATGCCCAGAGCCTCCATACGGTCGATGTCACCTGCAATGATTGCTTTCACCAAGTATTCGGGGAAGATGTCCATCGGAAATACGCGGTCGTATTCGTTGGACATAATCATGTGACGTTCACCACCCTTGATACGGGCATCTATCACATATTCCTTCTTGCCCATCAACCAGCTGAAGTAAGAGCGGTTGACGCTGAACTGATTGAAACGCGGCATAATCCAACCCAACATTTCATGGATTTCATCTCCTTCGGGAATAACGGTCAATTGGCTGTCGAAAGAGCCGAGGAAGCCGTTCGGAGAAACTTTCTTACCGGTCAGCACGTTGCCGCTGATGTAGCGGAGGTCTTTGTCGGTAGTCACGTTACCTTTGAAAACGTTCGTCAACAGAGCGCCGACTTTCAGCTTGCAATAAGCGGGTTTCAACACTTCGGAACCCGTTACAGCCACCGTACGGGTCATGTCCACACGACCGGTATTCATCAGACGTCCGATGAAGAGTACGGCTTCGGCACTGATGGTCCAGACCGTTTCACTCTTCACTACCGGAGAGATGTGGTTAATCTGTACACCCACGTTGCCTGCCGGATGTGGTCCGTCAAAAGCTGTTACGGTAACGTTCTTTGCCTGCACAAGAGCAGCAGACTTTTGTTTTACACTAATACCCAGATACGTCTTTGCCATCTTTGACAAAGCGTCGAGTCCCGTCTGGAAGTTTGCTTCTTCTCCCTTCAGCGCGAATTCAAAATCGGGAGCCAGCGGATTGCTGTCGAAAGCCGAAATGAAGATAGCTTTCGGAGTTACCGTCGGATCAGCGATAACGTCGTACGGACGTTGGCGGATGAAAGCGAACATACCTGCTTGCAAAAGAGCTTCTTTTACTTGCTGGCCGCTCATCTTGGACGGGTCCATCTTGCCGAATTCCTCATAGTCTTGCTCAGTGGCAGCCTCTACGACGATGTTCAGCACCTTGCGGCGTGCACCACGCTCCACGCTTGTCACTACGCCGCTAACGGGCGAAACAAATTTCAATTCAGGATGATTCTTGTCGATAAACAAGGGTCCCCCGGCCATCACATATTCCTGCTCTTTGACCACCACTTTCGGAGTGATGCCTGTATAGTCATCGGGAACCAGCGAATAGAATCCCGGTTCCTTAACAGACACAAGTTCCTGGGCAGCAGCGCCTTTCAGGTTGATGTCAAGGCCTTTACGTAACTTAATTACATTTGCCATGCGTTTATTTAAAATAATGGTTTCATTAATTTGCCGCAAAAGTAGCAAAAAAGAACGTGAATAAAGAGTAAAAAAGAAAGGAATTACGGAGAAATTTCCGTAATCCCTTTCGTTAACGAACACGAGAACAAGGATTAGGGGTTAAGAATTAGGGATTAATACCCTGCGGAATCATAGTGCAGCCCACTAATCCTTAATCCTTAATCCCTAACCCCTAATCCTTATCATCACTTTTCTTCAGCGAACATCGGGTCCCATGCCGGCAGGCAGACGGGCTTTTGTTTAAACAGTTCCATCACTTTGGCGGGAACATACTTTGTCTCCACTACCAGACGGAACATGTATTCATTGAACCACTCGTCGGTCATGATGAGATGTCCCTGATAACCGGAAGCGGCTCCCCAACTGTTCTCTACCATCCATTTTACGGGCTTTCCGTCTTTGTTCAAGTCAACGGCCATCAAGGTCATGGCGTGGGAAGAGCCACTGGAGAAAGTCTGGATACGTTGCTTCTTGTCCATCCCGAAGGTGGTGCCCATCAGTGATTCGTAGTCATAGTTTTTCACATCGAGCAGACCGCGTTCGGAGTTCAGGAACTTGCCCACATCGCAAGAGAAGTACATCATGGTGCTGTCCTTCAAGGAGGCAATGGCCATCTCTTTGATGTCCTCTACGGGCAGGTTGACATAAGTCCAGTTCTTGCCGTCGTAACGGTGGCGGTCATAGTCTATTTCATAGCACTTGTAATACTCGCGACTGGGGTCGTTCATCAGCATTACGTAGTTGGTCAGCAGTTGTTTGTCTCCATATTTCTCAAGGAAAGACATGGGAGTGTGATGCTCTGTCTCCACAGGATTACCCTTGGCATCGTGGCGGACATAGTCGAACTCCGTGGGAGGTACACCGAGGTTCAGCACCAGCATGCGGTAGATGGTTCCGAGCATCGTAGTTTTCTCCTTCTCCAGAGCTTCGGGCTTGGCACCGGCGGCAGCCATGTCACGCAGTTGCAGACCATACTCTTTCAGCTTCAGAGAGATGAGGTTGGCCATGCGGGAGGTATTTTCACTGCTGTTTGTTTCGGGCATGGCATCTTTGGGAACAAGGCCGTATTTGGAAACAATGTCGGCCACACCGGTAAAGGTACCCCCATCGCTCAGCGGATGCTGGAAGAGCCATTCTACGGTCTTATCAGTCAGGGGACTCTTGGAGGTGTCGATGATGCCTTGCAAGAAGAGGTTTGCCTTCTCCAACTGGTCCCAGAAGAAGGGATAGACTTCGGAGAACTCGAAAGACTGGAAACCGTATTCGGCAAGAGTCTTGGCACGCATCACATTCAGCCCCGTAAACAGCCAGCAGCGGCCAGACGACTTCTGGTCGGTGATGCCTTTGGATTCTACCTTGATGGAGAAGTGGGTATCCATGCCCTGCATATTCTCCTGGTTGAGTGCCAGTTTACGGATGTCATTATTGCCTATGGCATTGCGGAGCGCCTTGTCGGCAGCCGTGCCTTGATAACTTTGCTTGATTTGTCCAAGCATTTCGGGGCTGATACCCCCTTTTCCCTCTTGTGCCTGCACAGAGAACAGTGCGGCACTCAGAACAATTACAGATAAAAATCGTTTCTTCATTCAGATTATGTGTTTTTAGTTATTGATGTCTTGCTTCGTGAAGCAGACAAAAGTAATGTCTTTTTTGATAATTTTAGTGACATCTTTAGATTTATTATCTATTACAGTGAAAACTATTCGGGATAAAATAGTTTCCTTTGCACCCACATTTCGTACGACATGAAAAGATATATACTAAGCATTATCGCACTGGTGCTGTTCGCCACCACCTTTTATGCCCAGGAACAGACTGCGGCCGCCACAAACGACAGCGTTCCTGCACTGACCAAAAAAGAACTACGCAAGCAAAAGGTAGCGCGTCGGAATCTGCATTACAATATTCTGGGCGGACCCAGCTACACCCCCGACTTCGGTGCCGTGCTGGGAGGAAGCGCCCTAATGACCTTCCGTATGAACCCCAGCGACACCACGCAGCTGCGCTCCGTAGTGCCCATGGCCATCGCCTTCATGTTCAACGGTGGCATCAATCTCTTCTCCAAACCGCAACTCTTCTTTAAGGGCGACCGTTTCCGTATCTTCGGAAAGTTCAGCTATAAAAATACGGAAGAAAACTTTTACGGCATCGGCTATAATACCAATAAAGATTATGTACGAAGCGACAGTACCAGCAAATACCGGTACAGCGGCGTGCAAATCAACCCCTGGTTCCTTTTCCGACTGGGCAACAGCAATATCTTTGCCGGACCTCAAATCGACATCAATTACGACCACTTGACGGAGCCCGGCAAGTTCTTGGTGGACGAACCCTCGTACAAAGAGGCAGGCGGTACGGCTAATGGCTATAACAACTTCAACTCCGGCCTCGGTTTCCTGCTGACATACGACAGCCGTGACGTCCCTGCCAACGCCTACCGTGGTATGTATCTGGATTTCCGCGGCATGATGTACGCCAAGTTCATCGGCAGCGACCAGACCTTCTACCGCCTAGAGATAGACTACCGCCAATACAAGTCACTGGGCAAGCGCAGGGTGCTCGCGTGGACGGCACAGACCAAGAACGTGTTCGGTGACGTCCCTCTGACGCAATATGCCCTCACCGGAACGCCTTTCGACCTGCGCGGCTACTACATGGGGCAATATCGCGACAAGTCCTCGCATGTGGTCATGGCAGAGTACAGACAGATGCTCAATACCGACCGCAGCACTTGGGTGAAGCGGATGCTCAACCACATAGGTTTTGTAGCCTGGACCGGCTGCGGCTTCATGGGCCCCACTCCCGGCAAGATAGAGGGTGTACTGCCCAACTATGGTGTAGGTCTACGCATTGAGGTACAGCCACGCATGAACGTCCGCCTGGATTTAGGCAAAAACACGGTAAACAACCAGATGTTGTTTTACTTCAATATGACAGAAGCGTTTTGAGTAACGCCCTGCCTACCTGCCCATCCCTTTCCTATGGAGAATGATGATTGAAAGCCTTTAATCGCCTCTCACTCACAAGGTTATTCAAGCTCACCTCTATAGGAAGCCCACTTCCTTATAACATCGGAACACCTTGAGAAACAAACATTTTATTTTTCTTTTCTTTTTCTTGCATCGGTAAAAGATTATCCATACTTTTGGCAATCACATTTCTTTTTATCAAAAAAGAAAGCAAACGAGCGGATACATGAAAGCCCTTGAAGTACTCTTCTGGATAAGTTTATTCATAGTGTTCTATACTTATATAGGATATGGTATACTATTATATATCCTGGTCAAGATAAAAGAATGTTTCCGTAAGCCTGCGCCCCGTCCGATGCCTGCCGACGATGCTTTACCCCCATTGACGCTATTTATCGCCGCCTACAACGAAGAAGATGTAGTGGATGAAAAAATGCACAACTGCCTGGAGCTGGATTATCCCGCCGACAAGCTACGCATCCTCTGGGTGACCGACGGCAGCAACGACCATACCAACGAACGCCTCTCCCACTGGCCGCAAGCCATCGTCCTCCACCAACCCCAACGCCAAGGCAAGACAGCCGCCCTGAACCGCGGTATACATTTCGTAGAAACGCCCCTTGTCGTGTTCACCGATGCCAATACTCACCTCAACCGCGAAGCCCTGCGGGAGATAGTGCACGCCTTCACCGACCCTAAAGTGGGATGCGTGGCAGGCGAAAAACGTATCGCCGTGCAAAGCAAGGACAATGCTGCCTCGGGGGGAGAAGGGCTATACTGGAAATACGAATCCACCCTCAAAGCGCTCGACGCACGCCTCTATTCGGCAGTAGGCGCAGCGGGTGAACTGTTTGCCGTGCGCCGCGAGCTGTTCGAGGAAATGCAGACAGATACGCTGCTCGACGACTTCATACTCTCCCTGCGCATCGTCATGCAGGGACACACCATTGCCTATTGTGCCAATGCCTATGCCGTAGAAAGCGGCTCGGCAGACATGCGCGAGGAAGAAAAGCGCAAGGTGCGCATCGCTGCCGGGGGCTTGCAGTCCATCTGGCGGCTGCGTCCGCTGCTCAACCCATTCCGTTACGGCACATTCTGTTTCCAATATATTTCCCACCGGGTGCTGCGCTGGTCGCTCACTCCTATCCTATTGTTCCTATTGCTTCCCCTCAACACAATTCTCATCTTTACGACAAGCACGCCATTACTGTATGCCATCATCTGGCTGTTACAAGCTCTTTTCTACCTCATGGGAAGTTGGGGGTACTACCTTTCAATGAAGCATATAAAAAACAAGATACTTTTCATCCCCTACTATTTCCTCTTCATGAACGTCAACGTCATACGAGGATTCAACTACCTGCACAAGCGCACAGGCAATGCAAGCGGCGCATGGGAGAAGGCCAGAAGGGCATGAAACTAATACTGTAAGAATGAAAAACATTTTGAAACAAGCTGAAAACGCTGAGAGACTGTTGAAGCTGACGTCCGACACCATGATTCTTCTGGACAAAGACGGTATTTGTGTGGATATTGCAGTTTACAACATCAATCTCTGGTTCTTGAAGGAAGACCAGTTGCTGGGCAAGAATCTGTTCCAACTAATGCCCTTATCCACTTATAACCAAATCTATCCGGACTTTAAAAAAGTACTGACGCACAAAATACGCTCTATCCATAACTACGAAATGGCCCTAAACGGTACCAATTATTTTTTCAAGTGCATCATGTCCCCTTTTGACGGAATGGTACTCTGCCAATACCGCGACATCACGGAACGCAGCCAGCGCAAGCTGGAACTCGAAAGAAAAAACCAAGAGCTGAATGAAATCCAAAAAGCTGCGCTTATCGGAAACTGGCAATACGATTCAGACACCAAGAACTTCAAATATGCCGGACACACCAATATCCTATGCACAGAGGAGACACAAGAAATCAATCTGAACGACTATCTGAAACTGATACTTCCCGAAGACCGGAAATCTTTCACCAACTGGCTGAAAGAAAACCTGAAAGGGAAAATGGAAAACAGTGTGGACTATCGCATCCTGCTCCAGGAAAAGATTTTCTATATACGTCTCAAGGCCTTTGCACGCGAATATCATAAAGACAAAAATACCATTCTGGAAGGATATATACAGAATATCACCGACATTCAGCAACGGCGCAACGACATCAACCTGCTGACGCATGCCATCGACAACTCCACCGAAGATATTTACTCGGCACACGAAGACGGTACACTGATATTCGGCAACCGCTGCTTCAAGGAGCGGCATGGCATCGGCAATACCCAAGACATCACGAAACTGAAAATATACGACTTGCCTTCGTATGGAAGAGACAAAAAATCGTGGAAAGAATTTGCAGAATGTGTCAAACGCGGAGAAACCTCCCAAGGCTATATTGTTCACAATCCGTTGCCACTGCGTCCGGAAGTACTCGCCATAGAAGGAAACGCCTATTGGGTGACGAGTGACAAAGGCGAAGGGACGGTCTGGACTTTCGGAAGGGATGTATCCACACGCATCCGGCATGAGCAACAAATCAAACAGTTCTACCTGATTTTGGACAAAATCATCGAAAACCTCCCGGCAGGCATTGTTGTGAAGGACATCAACAACAACTTCAAGTACCTCTACCGCAACCGCGAATCGTATAACCGCGAAATCCCCATACAAGAGGCATTGGGAAAGGACGACTTCGATTTTTATCCTCTGGAGACTGCTCAGGAAAAGAGGGCGCAAGACATCGAAATAGCCAGAACCGGCAAAGAGATGCACTGGATTGCGGAAGAACGCGACGGAAACGGAAATCCCATCTATCTGGACAAACGGAAGATGAAGATTGAAAGCAACGACTTCTCCCCCATCCTGCTGAACATCGAATGGGACATCACGGAAATGGAACAGATGAAACGGGAACTGCTCGTAGCCAAGGAGAAAGCCGAGACCTCCGACCGGCTCAAATCTGCCTTTCTCGCCAACATGAGCCACGAGATACGCACACCGCTCAATGCCATTGTAGGCTTCTCACGAATTATTGCCGAAAGTACCGACGAGGAAGAACGGCTAGGCTATTACGAAATAGTGGAATCGAACAACGAACGCCTGCTCCAGCTCATTAACGAAATCCTCGACTTATCAAAAATAGAATCGGGCATCGTGGAGTTCACCATCACGCCCGTACGCCTCCATCCACTCTGCAAGGAGATACACGACGCACATATTTTCCGCTGTCCCGAAGGAGTGGAACTGATATACGAACCCTCTGACGAGAATATCGTGATTGACGGAGACAAGAACCGGATTTTCCAGGTCATTTCCAATCTGATAGGCAATGCCTTCAAGTTCACCACCAGCGGGCACATCAGTTACGGGTATCGCCGGGAAGGCAAGTATGTAGCATTCCACGTCACCGATACGGGTATGGGCATTGCACCGGACAAGGTGGACCGGGTATTCGAACGTTTCGTCAAGGTGAACAACTTTGCCCAGGGCACCGGATTGGGACTTTCTATCTGCAAAACCATCATCGAACGTCTGGGTGGCAACATATCCGTCACTTCAGAGGTGGGTAAAGGCACCACATTTACTTTTGTTCTCCCGCTGGAATCCACCAGCAAAACAGAGGCGGAAAAGAAAGAAGAGGACAACCAGGAAACGACAGCAGAGACACACTCCACAGAGCAGAGGGGCAAAAATGCAGCCCCCGGAGATTCCCCGAAGAATGAAGAGGTCGGAGCACTCCCTACCCCTCCTTTCAAGACCATCCTGATTGCCGAAGATACAGAAAGCAACTTCATCCTAATTAACGCCATTTTAGGCCGACTCTATCGGCTGAAACATGCCAAAGACGGCATGGAAGCCGTAACGATGTTCGAGGAAGTCCACCCCGACCTCATCTTGATGGACATGAAAATGCCCAACCTTGGCGGAATCGACGCCACTCGCATCATCCGTGAACTGGTACCGGACGTCCCCATCATCGCCCTTACAGCCTATGCCTACGAGCACGACAAGCAAGCTGCCCTGGAAGCAGGTTGCAACGACTTCCTTACCAAACCCTTCACTCAAGAAGTGCTGAAGGAAACCATCAAGAAATGGCTGGATGATAAAGGATGACTGAAAAACAGTCATCCTCCACTTTATGCAAAAATATCACTTCGCTGGATATAAGCAATCACATCCCCTTTATTGACCACATCCCCTTGCTTGGCACAGACTTCCACCACACGTCCGGTAAATCCGGTCCATATCTTCTCGTATTCGCCCCACGGCGTAGAGATGTAGCAGAACACCTCATCATGCTGGTACTTGCGTCCGATGAAAGGAGCAGAAGAAGGACCTTCGACGGAAACCTCCCAAAGCACTTGCCCCTTGGAAGGCGCGATTATCGGGTCTGCCTTGGCACGCTTCAGCTTCTTGATTTCTTCTTCCGAGTATCCGTTTTTGGCCATTGCCGCATCCTTGGCACGCTGCAGGTCATCCTCAAAACGTTTCTTGGCAACGCCGGATTTATAGTCGCGATACTGTCGGTCGTGCATGGCAAGCTCGAAGAGTTCCTCGTCATCATCGCCATATTCCCAACCGTTTTCGTCCATCTCTTTCCGGTATGTATCCAGAGCATCCGGGTAGTTCAGCTGCGGGTCCGTATCCACGAACTCAAAGCCTTTGGACTTGGCCAGTTCCACTATCTCGGGCGCTAAAGTACCGGGGAGGCGTCCGCTCTTGCCCAAAATCATGTCCCACGTATGGTTGTCTATCATCGTCCAACGCTCCTCTCCCTTTACCTGCTGCATGAGGTTCATCAAAGCCACATTCTTCACATACTGGCTGAAAGGAGTCACCAAAGGAGGATAACCCAGCTTGGGCCATACATATTCCACTTCGTCGAACAGCATGACGAGCAGGTCGTCCAGACTGAGTTCCGGCTCGTTCTTACCGCGCAGTATCATGTTGATGCCGGAATGCACTCCCTTCAAGTCGGCCATCATGGAGCCCATCATGCCACCCGGCAAACCGCACTTCAGCAAGAGTGAGGACATATGTTTATTGGTGGGGTCCATGAAATAACCCAAGAACTCGTCAATGAACTCCTGCGTCATGGCACGGGCTTTCATGTAGGCTTTCATGTTTATGTCGGGCACTTGGAAACCCAGGTCTTTCAGCATGGCCTGCACGGAGATGATGTCCGGATGAACCTTGCCCCACGACATGGGTTCCATCGCCACATCGATGATGTCGGCACCGTTCTCACAGACTTCGAGAATGGAAGCCATGGAAAGTCCGGGACCGCTATGCCCGTGGTATTGTATCAGCACATCGGGGTGCTTCTCCTTAATGGTTCTGACAAGCTGTCCCAGCATACCCGGACGTCCGATGCCCGCCATATCCTTCAAGCAGATTTCAGGTGCCCCGGCTTCAATCAACCGGTCGGCAATACTGGCATAGTATTCCACCGTATGGACGGGAGAATACGTGATGCAGAGCGTAGCCTGCGGTATCATGCCCGCTTCCAGAGCATATTTGATAGAAGGAATTATATTCCGCGTCTCGTTCAATCCGCAGAAGATACGGGTAATGTCCACACCCTGGGCATGCTTCACCTTGTACATCAGCCGGCGCACATCTGCCGGAACGGGATACATGCGCAGTGCATTTAGCCCGCGGTCGAGCATATGCGTCTGTATGCCTGCTTCCCTAAAAGGTGCGGTAAAGGCGCGTACAGCCTTGTTGGGATTTTCACCATACAGAAGGTTTACCTGCTCAAAAGCTCCTCCGTTTGTTTCAACGCGTGCAAAACAACCCATTTCAACTATCAACGGAGCAATACGTACCAACTGGTCTACCCGGGGTTGATACTTACCGGACGACTGCCACATGTCCCGGTAAACAAGACTGAATTTAATTTCCTTTTTCATCATAGTCAATAATAAGAGATTTTCCTTCGGTTAACTTAACATATACAAATATAAAGGATTATTCTGACATATAGTCAAGAACAACCCTTAAAAATTCATCATAAGCAATATGTTATATATCATATTGCTACTATCAAATTATTATCAGATGAAATCTTTCAATTCATCCTGCAACTTCTGGCGCGTAAAGAAGATGCGGCTTTTCACCGTTCCGAGCGGAAGGCCGAGGCGTTCGGCAATCTCGCGGTACTTGAAACCGGACACATGCATGGAGAAAGGGACTTTATAGTCGCGTGGAAGGGCATTGACGATGCGATGCATTTCTTTCAGGTCGTAGGCACCCTCGGTACTGGCAAAACCAGAGTCCTGGGGCATGCTGAGGTGATACTGATTGTCCGTCTGGTCCACAAAAGTCTGTTCGCGAACTATTTTCCGGTAATTATTGATAAAGATGTTGCGCATAATGGTATACATCCAACCTCTGAAATTGGTGTCGGGTTCAAATTTGTCTTCGTTATCCAAAGCCTTGAGAGATGTCTCTTGCAACAAATCATTCGCTTCTTCCCGGTCGGCTGTCAACTTGTATGCAAAGCGAAGCAGTTCTTCTTGCACTGCAAGTAAATCTTTTCTAAAACTGTAAGTATTCATACTTTGCTCAATTTTTAAATAGTTAATAATGGTTTAGGTTTTACGATTGCAAGTATAAGGAAGATTTGAAGCCCCGGGGGACGGAATACGATTTTTATTAGGGGTGAAAACTATCATTTGACAGTTTACACCCCCCTCTCTGATAGTTTGCGGGTGATATTATATACTGAAAACCATCATTTTTCCGAAGATTTCGTAAATGTTACGTGATTTTTTTATAGCTTTGCCTACATATAGGAAAACACTTTTATTACATAAAAACACTTTATTTTATGAAATCATTTCAATTTAAGTCACTTCTTCTGCTGGCTGCCCTTATCATTTCCCTGCCCTCCTTTGGACAAGGACTGAAGGCTTTCAAGCTGAAGAACGGTCTTTCCGTATATATATGGGAAGATGAATCCAAATCGGACGTGTTCGGACTGGTAGGCGTACGTGCCGGTTCCATCAACGACCCCGAAGAGTACACGGGACTTGCACACTACCTGGAGCACGTCATGTTTAAAGGAACAGACAAGATAGGCGCGCTGAACTGGACGGAAGAAGAACCGATCTACAAGGAAATCATCGCCAAGTACGACCAGATGGCCGAAGAAGCCGACCCGGCAAAAAAAGAAGCCATCAGCAAGGAAATCAATGAGCTGACCGTCAAAGCTGGAAAATTGGGACTTCCCAACGAATACTCCAACCTGATGGAAAGCATGGGTGCCAAAGGGGTGAATGCAGGCACCTACTATGACTGGACCTTCTATCACAGCTCCTTCCCTGCCTATCAGATAAACAAATGGCTGGAAATCTCCTCACAACGTTTCCTGCATCCCGTATTCCGTTCCTTCCAGTCGGAGCTGGAAAACGTGTACGAAGAATATAACCGTTCACAAGATGACCAGGGACGTGCACAGAACCAGTTCGTGATGGAGAAAGCTTTTGAGGGACATCCTTACTCCCGTTCCATCATCGGCCTGCCCGAACATCTGAAGAATCCCCGCCTGAGCAAGCTGATTGAATTTTACGAACAATGGTATGTCCCCGAAAACATGGTACTGGTACTCGTAGGAAACATCAAAGCCCAACAAATCAGCGGACGCATCAATGCCGCCTTCGGACGTCTGGCTGCCAAGCCCGCACCCGAGCGCAAGGTCTACCAGAACCTCGAAATAAAGGGCCGCAAACAGTATTCGGCTAAAGTAGGATTCTACCCGCAAGTGGCAATGGTATTCAATGGAGTACCTGCCGGACATCCCGACGAAGACGCTCTGGACATCGCCCTGGCACTGCTGAACAACAACAGTCAGACCGGAACTATGGACAAGCTGGTACTGGACGGTGAACTGACCAGCGCCGGAGCCTACACCCGTACTTTCCGCGAACAAGGACGCGCCATCGTAGCGGCCATTCCCCTCTACGACGAAAACCAGCGCCGTTTCGAGTCTACCAAGAGCGCCGAAAAGAAAGCCTTGAAAGCCATCCAGCAAATCGCCAACGGAGAATTCGAGGACTGGAAAATTGATGCCATCAAAGCCGAGAAATGCCGCCAGTTCGACCTGGAAATGGAGTCGAACGAGGACAAGGCCATGATACTGATGAACGCCTTCTACAACGAGCAGGACTTGGGCGACATACTCAATTACAAGGACAAGATTATGGCCATCACCACTGACGACATCAAGCGAGTAGCCAAGAAATATCTGTCAGACAATTACCTGGCCCTATATATCGAAAAAGGAAAGCCTGACAAGAACGCCAAGATTGAGAAGCCGGGTTACAAACCCGTAGAACCTCCGATAGGAAAAGAATCGCTCTATGCAACACAATTCAAAAACCTGCCCATCGGACAGATGGAGGAGAAATTCGCAGACTACGGCGAAGTGCAAATCAAGCAACTGAACGACCGTTCAAAGATGTACTACACACCCAACAAGGAGAATAACGTATTCCAGTTGGTTGTACAATACGGAGCCGGTGAACGCGAATTCCCAAAACTTGGCTATGCCGCCCAGTTGATGAACAACGCAGGCATCATGGGGGCCTACGAACCGCAAGAGTTGAAAGAAGAACTCAGCAAGCTGAACGCAACCTGCCACGTGACAGCCGATGATGACAACCTCTACATCATCATGGAGGGCTACGAAGCCACCCTGCCGCAAGCCTGCCAGCTACTTTCACGCCAGATTTTGATGCCAAAACTGGACGAAAAGCAACTGGCACGTCTGAAAGGTTCGGCAATGGGTATGCGCCAGCAGCGCAAAGACAACGTCAGCATCCTGAACGAAGCACTGCGACAGTACATGCTCTACGGAGAGAAATCAGACTACATCAAGGAGCTGACCGACAAGGAGATTTACGAATTACAGATTTCAGAACTGACGGGCGACATCAACCGTGCCTCCAACTACGAGGCAAAGGTGTTCTTTACCGGAACACTCCCCTTCGACCAAGTATACGACATTCTGAGCAAGAACCTCCCGTTGGTGGCCAACGAACGCCCGTCCAACTCCCCGCAGGCAAAGGACATGATGCCGGTGACCGAAAACACCGTCTACTTCCTGCCTAACAACGATGCAGAACAAGCCCAAATCCACCTCTACATCCCGATGCAGAAGGCTGACAAAAAGGACGACGTGCTGCGTAGCGCATTCAACCAATACTTCGGCCTTGACTTCACCGGCATCGTTCTGAACGAAATCCGCGAAAAACGCTCCATGGCCTACACAGCCTACGCATTCGTCGGCACGCAAGGCATAGCCGGAAAAGCAAGCTATCTGCGCGGCTATATCGGTACCCAGAACGACAAGGCAAACGATGCACTGGACGTGCTGATGGGTCTCGTCAACGACATGCCGAAGAATCCGGAACGTATCGACAACATCAAGAGCTACCTCCGCCAAGCCATGCTGACCAGTCACCCCAGCTTCCGCAACAAAGCCATGGAACTGGTAGACTTGGGCTACAGAGGCTACACGGACGACCCAGCAAAGGAAAACCTGCCGAAAGTAGATGCACTGACCTTTGACGACATCGTGAAATTCTACGAAGAGAACATCAAAGACAAACCTTACTGCATTTCCATCATGGGCAACCCTAAGAACATTGACCTGAAGCGGCTGGAAAAATTCGGCAAGGTAGTGAAACTGAACGAACGCAAACTTTTCAACACGAAGGATGCATTGTTCTAACCTTGTTTTATCCCCTTAGCAATCCCATCCTCTTTCCCCCTTATCAGGGGAACGAGGAATATGAAAGATTCCCCGACATTTCGGTTCCAAATGCCGGGGAATCTTATATTTAACACCTGAAGTTCTTTTGCACATTGCCCGGAATTTCACCGGAAAATCCCTGAGATTCTCAGACAGCAGATAACGGACTACCCTTCCTGCTCCTCTTCATTGCCCGAAAGGATAGGCAGGCAAATCCTATACTTCACCGCCAGTATGCGGGTAACGAACACCGTCACACCGCCCACAATCTGACACACGAAAGACTCCATCCCCAGAAGATGGCACATCCAGTAGAAGGTTCCTCCCACCACACAAGCCATCGCATAAATCTCCTTCCGGAATATCAGCGGAATTTCGTTAATGAATACGTCACGTATCACACCTCCCGCAGCCCCGGTGATGCTGCCCATAATGATGGCCACCCAGAAGGGATAGCCCAGCGCGATGCTCTTGCCCACGCCGACCACCGTGAACAGTGCCAGGCCGATACTGTCGAATATGAAGAACGTATTGTGCAGATGGATGAGATGTTTACCGAAGAGGATGACCCACAACAAGGCCAGTCCGGTACAAATCAAGTAAATGGGATCCGTCATCCAGCCCGGGGTGACGTCCAGCAACAGGTCGCGTATCGTACCGCCGCCAATGGCCGTCACAAAACCCACCACATACGCTCCAAACCAGTCGAACCGCTTGGCCGAGGCCAGGCGTATGCCACTGATGGCAAAGGCAAATGTGCCAATGAAATCGAGTATCTGAACAAATGTTGGCATTATCACTTTGAGAATTAAAAATTAAAAATTATAAATTAAACATTGAATAAGTGTGTATTTTCAACAGACACTCTGAAAATAATAGGCAAAGTAACAAATAATTTCCCTAAGAAAACGTATTTTTGTCGTATCATTTTTCACCAACTACGACAATGAGAATAACAATCGTATCGGGCGCACGCCCCAACTTCATGAAAATAGCCCCCATCTGCCGCGCCATCGACGCCGCCAGAGAGGCAGGAAAGAACATCTCCTACCGCATCGTCTACACCGGTCCGCAGGATGACACCAGCCTGGATGCCTCGCTCTTCTCCGACCTTTCCATGAGGAAACCGGATGCCTACCTCGGTGTCACCGGACACAACCACTCGCAGGTGGCAGCCTCCATCATGCTCGCCTTCGAGCGGGAGTTGGACGGGCATCCGGCACAAGTCGTACTGGTGGTAGATGACATGACCGCCACTATGAGCTGCTCCATCGTCGCCAAGAAGCGCGGACTGAAGGTGGCGCACGTCATAGCCGGCACACGCTCTTTCGACATGAACATGCCCCGCGAGGTGAACCGCACCATCGTGGACGCCATTTCCGACTATCTCTTCACCGCCGGCATGGTGGCCAACCGCAACCTCAACCAGGAGGGCATGATACCCGAATATATCCACTACGTGGGCAACATACTGATTGACACCATCCGTTTCAACCGCCACCGCCTGGTGCAGCCCATGTGGTTCTCCAGCCTCGGCCTGCGGAAAGGGAACTACCTGCTGCTCACCCTCAACCGCCGCGACCTGCTGGAGAAGAAAGCCGTACTGCACTCCCTGCTCCAGACCGTCATCGAGAAGGCCGGCGGCATGCCTATCGTCGCCCCGCTACACCCCTACGTGCAAAAGGCGGTGAAGTCGCTGGAAGTGAATGCTCCCAACCTGCACATCCTGCCTCCGCAGAGTTACCTGCACTTCGGATTCCTCATCAACCAGGCACGGGGCATCGTCACCGACTCGGGAAACATCGCCGAAGAAGCTACCTTCCTCGACGTCCCCTGCATCACCCTCAATACCTATGCCGAGCATCCCGAAACCTGGCGCATCGGTACCAACGAGCTGGTAGGCGAAAATTCCTTCGCTCTCTCCGCCTCGCTCGACAAGCTGCTGCACGGAGAATGGAAGCACACCACCCTGCCCGACCGCTGGGACGGACGAACGGCGGAACGCATCGTACAGACACTACTGAACGGCAACAATTCATAATCCTCCATAAATTCTATCCCAAGCTTGCAAACGTCTATCCCAAACCTACGGACGCTTATCCCAAGCTTGGGTCTTTCTATCCCAAGGCTTGGGATAGAACTTTCTCCATACGTTGTGCAACTTTATCCTTTATATCCGGCAACTTTTCTATAAGGATTCTGTACGTTTTTTATCTGTATCCGGCAAACAAGACATACGACTTTCACGTTCATTTAACCATATCTCCCGTTTCTTTAGTCTATATTTGCTTCTTGATTAACCTTAATTTGTTAACTTTGCGCCCGAATTATCTGTAACTTATGAAGCAAAGATATACAATTTACGCCCTTTTCCTGCTGTCACTGTTCGTCTCCATCAGCGCATCCGCCCAGATAAAGGGTGTCATCACAGACTCCCTCACGAACGAACCACTGATGTACATCACCGTACAGTATGAAGGGAAAGGTGTAGGCGGCATCTCCAACGCAAACGGTGAATACCAGGTGGAAACCCGCAAAGGCTGGGATGAGCTGACGTTCTCCGCCGTAGGCTATATCACCAAGAAAGTAAAACTGAAACCCGGCACCCGGGTGCTGAACGTCAAACTGCAATCGGATGACATCATGCTCTCCGAGGTCGTCGTGAAGCCCAAGAAGGAGAAATATTCCCGCAAGAACAACCCCGCCGTGGAGTTTATGAAGAAGGTCATCGAGAACAAGAAGGCCCTGAAACTGGAAGAGAACGACTACTACCAGTACCAGAAGTACGAAAAGATGAAGATGTCGCTCAACGACGTCACCCCTGACAAAATGGAGAAAGGCATCTACAAGAAATTCTCCTTCTTCAAAGACCAGGTGGAGGTATCGCCCAAGACCAACAAGATGATTCTACCCATCTCCATCAAGGAGACGGCGAGCAAGACCATTTTCCGTAAAAGCCCCAAGAGCGAAAAGACCATCATCGAAGGCATGAACTCCACTGGTATCGAAGAGTTCTTCAACACCGGAGACATGCTGGGGACCATCCTTACGGACGTATTCTCCGACATCAACATCTACGACGACGACATCCGCCTGCTGCAACGCCGCTTCGTCAGCCCCATCGGTCGCGGAGCCATCAGCTTCTACAAGTACTATCTGATGGACACACTCATGGTGGACAAGCAGGAGTGCGTGCATCTGACTTTCGTTCCGCAGAACCCGCAGGACTTCGGTTTCACGGGGCACCTCTACGTGGTGAAGGACTCCACCTATGCCGTGAAGAAATGTACCATGAACCTACCCAAGAAGACGGGTGTCAACTTCGTGGAAAACCTCGACATCGTGCAGCAGTTCGAACAACTGCCCGACGGAAACTGGGTGCTGACCGATGACGACATGACCGTGGAACTGCACTTTGTGAAAGGCATCCAAGGCCTGGAAGTGCAGCGGACCACCAAGTACAGCGACTATCAGTTCACGGAGATAGAACCCCGCCTCTTCCGCCTGAAAGGAAACGTCATCAAGGAGGCGAACATGCTTGCCAAGAGCGACGAGTATTGGGCGAAAGTGCGCCAAGTGCCCCTCACCAAGAAGGAGAGCACGATGGACGTATTCATGAACCGTATCGAACAGATTCCCGGCTTCAAGTACGTCATCTTCGGAGCGAAAGCCTTGATTGAGAACTTCGTGGAAACGGGCAGCAAGAACCATCCCAGCAAGTTCGACTTCGGTCCTATCAATACAATGATAACCAGCAACTACGTCAACGGCACGCGCTTCCGTCTGAGCGGTATGACAACCGGTAACCTCGACCCGCATTGGAGCCTGAGCGGTTACGGCGCCTACGGAACCAAGGACAAGAAATGGTTCTACTCCGGGCAGGTGGCCTACTCCTTCAACAAACGCGAATACGTATTGTGGGAGTTCCCGAAGCACTACATCGCCTTCAAGTACACCAACGACGTGATGTCTCCCATGGACAAGTACCTCGCCACGGACAAGGACAACTTGTTTGTCGGCTGGAAATGGACCACGGTAGACCAGATGTCCTACATGCGCGACGCCACGCTGACCTACGAGCTGGAGACCAATACCGGCTTCTCCGTCCAGGCCATGGCACGCCACCGCAACGACCAGCCTGCCGGACAACTGCAATACTGGAAGAACAACGGAGAGACCCCCGGACAATGGGATGAAAAGAATACGCTGGTGCACGACATCACCACTACCGAGCTGGGTGTGACCCTGCGTTACGCTCCCGGCGAAACCTTCGTCAACACCAAACAGCGCCGCGTGCCCGTATCGTTGGATGCGCCCACCTTCACCCTCTCCCACACCGCCGGATTCAAGGGCGTGCTGGGTGGAGAGTACAACTTCAACCTGACGGAAGCCAGCATCCGGAAGCGCTTCTGGCTCGGCTCGTGGGGCAAGCTGGACGTAACGGCACGTGCCGGTGCGCAATGGAACACCGTTCCCTTCCCCCTGCTGAACCTACCGATGGCAAACCTCTCGTACATCACGCAGAACAACGAGTCCTTCAACCTCATCAACAACATGGAGTTCCTGAACGACCGTTACGCCTCCCTCAACCTAAGCTACGACATGAACGGAAAACTCTTCAACCGCATCCCGCTCATCAAGAAGCTGAAGTGGCGTGAGATGTTCCGCATCCGTGGTCTGTGGGGCACGCTGACGGACAAGAACAACCCATACAAGAGCAACAATCCCGACTTGTTCCTCTTCCCCATGCGCGACGGTGTACCCACCAGCCACGTCATGGGCAAGACTCCCTATGTGGAAGCCAGTGTAGGTATCTACAATATCTTCAAGCTGCTCCACATAGAATATGTACGTAGGCTGACCTATACGGACATACCGGGAGTGAAGAAGGGCGGTATACGCTTCATGATATTAATGATATTTTAAGAGTTACATACTATGCAACCATTAGCAGAACGGCTTAGACCAAGAACATTAGATGAATATATCGGTCAGAAACATTTAGTGGGACCGGGTGCAGTGCTGCGTAAGATGATTGATGCAGGACGTATCTCTTCGTTTATCCTATGGGGTCCTCCGGGAGTGGGAAAGACAACCTTGGCGCAGATTATCGCCAACAAGCTGGAAACTCCTTTCTATACGCTCAGTGCCGTGACCAGCGGCGTGAAGGACGTGCGCGACGTGATAGAGCGCGCCAAGAGCAACCGTTTCTTCTCGCAAGCCAGTCCCATCCTCTTCATTGACGAGATACACCGCTTCAGCAAATCGCAGCAAGACTCACTGCTGGGAGCCGTGGAGCAAGGCACCGTGACGCTGATAGGCGCCACCACGGAGAACCCTTCGTTCGAGGTCATCCGCCCGCTGCTGTCCCGCTGCCAGCTCTATACCTTGAAGTCACTGGAGAAGGACGACCTGCTGGAACTGCTGCAACGCGCCATCACCACAGACACCGTGCTGAAGGAACGGAAGATAGAACTGAAAGAGACCACTGCCATGCTCCGCTTCAGCGGAGGAGACGCCCGCAAGCTACTCAACATCCTCGAGCTGGTGGTAGACTCCGAAGCCGCAGACCCTGTCCTCATCACCGACGACATGGTGACCGAACGCCTGCAACAGAACCCTCTTGCCTACGATAAGGACGGCGAGATGCACTACGACATCATCTCCGCCTTCATCAAATCCATTCGCGGCAGCGACCCGGACGGTGCCATCTACTGGCTGGCGCGCATGGTCGAAGGAGGTGAAGACCCTGCCTTCATAGCCCGCCGCCTCGTCATCTCCGCCTCCGAAGACATCGGACTGGCCAACCCCAACGCACTGCTGCTTGCCAACGCCTGCTTCGACACGCTGATGAAAGTGGGATGGCCCGAAGGACGCATCCCCCTGGCAGAAGCCACCATATACCTTGCCACAAGCCCCAAGAGCAATTCAGCCTACATGGCCATCAACAATGCCCTGGAACTGGTACGCGAAACGGGCAACCTCCCCGTCCCCCTGCACCTGCGCAACGCCCCTACCAAGCTGATGAAGCAGTTGGGCTACGGCGAGAAGTACAAGTACGCTCACGACTACCCCGGCAACTTCGTCAAGCAGCAATTCCTGCCCGACGAATTGAAAGACCGCCGTATCTGGGAGCCACAACTCAACCCTGCCGAGCAGAAGCACAAGGAACGGATGCAGCAACTCTGGGGAGAGGAAAAGAAATGGTAAACTATCAATTAAAATTAAAAATTAGAGATTAAAAGTCGGATACAGAAAATCCCCACAACAAATAACTTATAACTCATAACTCCATGAATATAGTAGTATTAGACGGCTATGCCGCCAACCCCGGTGACCTTTGCTGGGACGAATTGCAAGCCTTGGGCGAGTGCACCATCTACGACCGCACCGCCCCTGCGGAAGTATTGGAACGCGCCGCTGGTGCAGAAATCCTGCTGACCAACAAAACCGTGCTCACCGCCGAGCACATGGCGGCACTGCCCGAACTGAAATACATCGGTGTGCTGGCTACCGGATACAACATCGTAGACACCGCCGCTGCCAAAGAACGCGGCATCATTGTCACCAATATTCCCGCCTACAGCACCGACTCCGTAGCCCAAATGGTCTTTGCCCACATCCTAAACATCACCCAGCAAGTGCAACACCACTCCGAAGAGGTGCACCGGGGCCGCTGGACAGCAAGCAAGGACTTCTGTTTCTGGGACACGCCGCTCATCGAACTGCGCGAAAAGAAGCTCGGAATCGTAGGCCTGGGCCACACTGGCTTCACCACCGCCCGCATCGCCATCGGCTTCGGTATGAAGGTATGTGCCTACACCTCCAAGACCAACTTCCAGCTTCCTCCCGAAATCCGCAAGATGGAGCTGGACGAGCTATTCCGCGAATGTGACATCATCAGCCTGCACTGTCCCCTCACCGACTCCACCCGCGAGATGGTAAATGCAGAACGGCTCCGACTGATGAAGCCCACCGCCATCCTCATCAATACCGGACGCGGCCCGCTCATCAACGAACAAGACCTTGCCGACGCACTTAACAACGGTACCATCTATGCCGCCGGCGTAGACGTACTCTCGCAAGAACCTCCCCGTGCCGACAATCCGTTGCTCTCTGCCCGCAACTGCTACATCACTCCGCACATTGCCTGGGCAAGCACCGCCGCGCGCGAACGCCTCATGCAGATTATGCTCGAGAACATCAAGGCCTACCAAGACGGCAAGCCGGTGAACGTAGTGAATAAATAAGCAAACAACATGGGAAAGTCCGCCGTAAAAGGTCTGTTCTACATCTGTCTGATAGCAGCGACATTCGTCTTGGCCACCATCACCATAGTGGCAGCCTTCTCAGGAAACATGGCTCCGGTCGATTCCGTCATCATGCCATTACTGGGGCTGGCAGTGCCCGTACTCCTGATTGCCAATCTAATAACGGCACTCTGCTGGGCATTGGCCCGTAAGCGCTGGGCACTGGTTCCGCTGGTGGCATTCTTCTGCAACTGGGGATATCTGACGTCTGTCTTCCAGCTCCACCTGCCGAAAGACAAAACCCCGGCAGGCAAGTATCTGAAGATAGCCACCTACAACATACACAACTTCGGAGGTGAGATTACCGGTTATTCCTGCAAGGAGATAGCCCGGTACATGCAGCAGGAAGGCGTGGATGTGCTGTGCTTCCAGGAGTTCGGAGACAACAGCGACTTCCCCACAGACAGCATACGGCGCATACTCTCGCATTGGTCACACGCGCTCATCCCTTCCGAAGACTCCAAGGGCGTACTGCCTATCGCCGTATTCAGCCGCTATCCATTGGCGAACCACCGTTTCATCACTTACCAGCAAAGCTCCAACTGTAGCATGATGTGCGATGTAGCGATGGGTACGGATACCATACGTCTGATAAACAACCACCTGCAGACCACCAGCGTTAGCCAGAAGCGCAGGAAGTGGGAACGCGAGCTGGCCACCGACGACACCCGCCGCGAAGTCCAGGCAGCCAAAGATGCCGCAGGCACCCTGCACGAAAACTTCATGAAGCGGGCCACGCAGACTTACGTCATCAGCCACTACGCCAAGACCAGCCCCTATCCCGTGCTGCTATGCGGCGACTTCAACTCAATACCTTCCTCCTACACCTACCATCATTTGAGGAAAACCCTCAAAGACGGATTCCGCACTGCCGGAAACGGATACATGTACACCTACCGCTATGCCAAACGCATGTTGCGTATTGACTACATCTTCCACTCCCCCAGCCTGAAGGGTATTGCATACTACTCTCCGGACCTGGATTTGTGCAGCGACCACAATCCAGTGATTATGGAGGTTGAAATACAATAAAGTAAAGAAAGCCAAAAACAATAAGGGCTGTCCCGGAAATCCCGGAACAGCCCTTGCCTTATCATATTCTGCCATTCAGCGGAGGTTATCTGCACCCGATTAGTTGAACACGTAACGGATACCGACTTGCAGTTTCCAGCATTCGCTGTAGTTCTGATAGGTGTCGTAAGTCTTGGTAGGATATTCACCGTTCACCTTATACATGGAGAATACCGGAGTCAGGTCAGTGGCGCTCTTCACCCCTTCATACTTCAGGATTCGGTTGCTGTTGGAAACGGTGTTGGTCTTGGAGATACCCCATTTGGAGTTGATGAGGTTACCCACGTTCATGATGTCGAAACTCAACTGGAAGCAATGCTTGGTCTTGCCAATCTTGAATTCGAAATCCTCCAGTAAACGGAAGTCAAAGCGGTGCACCCACGGAGCGCGGGCAGCATAAGCCTCGGCATACTGTCCTTTGTGATTCTTCAAGTACGAATCCTGCTCTACGAATTTCCAGAAGGCAACGCGGTCTTCCTCTGTCTTGAAGTTGATTTCACTATCGTCCTTCGGAATGTACATCAAGTCGTTGTTGATACCGTCGCCGTTCATGTCGTTGGTGTAGCAGAAGCTGTAACCGCCGGAAGAATAGCCGGAATAGAACAGATTCAGGTGTGTGCCGCGAAGCAGGCCTTTGTGTCTGAAGGGGATGTAGTAGCCCACAGAAGCAATCACCTTATCGGGAACCACATACTGTGACCGTTGTGCATCCACATAATTGGAACCATCAATCGTGTTCAATCCCTGCCAAGTGGAGATAGGGTCGCTGCCCGGAAGACCGGAAACTTCTTTGGACTCCGTGTGCGTATAGGCCAGCATCAGCATCAAGTCATCCACCGGCTGGGCATTCACCGTGATGTTTGCCGTATAGCCGTAGCCTTTGGATGTATTGTCGAGTACCACGGCATTCTTGCCATTGTAATGCACGAAGTCGCCTGCATATTTCACATTCTTGTCGGGGTTGTCATAAAGAGAATAAGAGTACACCATGCGGTTATCCGCACCATTGAAACGTTGCATACCCGTATGCAGCAGTTCCGTAGTTGTCACGTCTTTTCCATCAGCGCCCTTGACGGTGGTCAGCTTATTGTACTTCCATTCGTCGGGGTTCTTGATATTGATGTTGTTGATGGTAACGGCATTCACATTTTTTGTAAACATGAACTCTCCCGTCACGGTCAAGGGGAAAGATACGGGTACCTGATAGTCCACCGCGATAGACGACTTCCACACCTGCGGCATCTTGAAGTCCTGAGCCACACCGGAAATCTTGCTTCCCGCCACGTGTTTCTCAATCGTGGTAGGGAGGTTGAACTTGTCGATTATCTGGTTCATGTCCGTAATCATGCCACCTGCCAACTGGTCCAGACGGGAATCATGGCCCACCACCTTTCCATTGTCATATTGGGTCTTAAAGGTAACGGAGTTCTGTACCATAGAAGCATTGGTCGGCATATTGGTGAAGAAAACCAACGGCAGACGTCCGGTAAACACACCCGTACCTCCACGTACTTTCAGCGACTTGTCCTTGAACACGTCCCAAACGAAACCTATACGGGGAGAAATCTGCCATCTGGAATCCGGCCACTTGCCAGTGTCGATGTGCTGCCCGTCGAAGTCAAGCTCATAGATGGCATCGTTTCTCTGGAGGTCGTCGTTGTCGAACATCAAGTTGTCGAAACGGATACCGTAGGTCAGTTTCAGACTGTTGCCGAGGTTCCATTCATCCTGGGCATAGAAACCAAGCTGGTTGAAGGTAACCTGAGCATTGGGGTTGGCCACACCGTTGAAGCCATAAGTCAAAGCGAATGATTCGGGAGTTGCGCCACTCAGGAAATCTTCCAGACTGTTATAGCGGTAATATCCCGTACCGTTACGCATATAGGCGTTGTTGGCAAACTGGTGCTCATAGCTAAGACCTGCCGTCAGCTTGTGGTTACCGGTGAAGAAGGTGAAGTTATCGGTAATGTTCGTAATCTTGTTCTTCACACCGTTGTTGTAGGTGAACAACTCGTAACCGGCGCTCATGTACGGTTCCAGAATCTGGTTTCCATTCTCGTCCTTGCCTGCCATGATGTCGATGAAGGGGAAAGGAGAAGAATTGGTGCCGCGCATGTCCTCTATATTGGTGTAGGTGAACAGCAACTGATTGGAAATCTTATCGGTGAAGCGGCTGTTCAAATCTGCCGCCCAAGACTGCACCTTGTTGTCCATGGAATACATGCTGTTGGCAAACGCCATAGACTGCGTACCTACGCGATAAGTATTGTTCAGGCGATATCCCGTATCGGAAGAGTTGCCGTTCGGGGCATTCCAAGCCGTATTCTTCGTATTGTTGTAGCGGAGGCTCAAGCGATGGCGGTCCGTGATGTTCCAGTCGATGCGGGCCAGCAGCTTGGTGTTCTCCTCGTCGGCAGGGAAATTGGTGTAGGAGCCTGCATCATAGCCGTATTTGTCCTTCAGATGGTTGTACACCTTCTCCATGTCCGACTTCAGTGTACGGGACACCATACCTTTCGCATCTTCACCGTCCTCGCGCGCGCGATACTTTATAACCTCTCCCGGAGTCTTCTCTTTTTCGTAGTTCACAAAGAAGAACAACTTGTTCTTGATGATGGGACCACCCAGCGTGAAGCCGTAGGTAGTCTTGGACTCGTCGGAACGTGCTCCCAGGTCCTCGCCGTTGATGCGGTTACCGCGCATGTCCTGGTTGCGGTAATAGGTATAGGCAGTACCTCTGAATGTGTTCGTACCACTCTTGGTGATGGCATTGATGCCGCCGCCGATGAAGTTCGTCTGGCGCACGTCGAAGGGAGCCACCACTACCTGCACCTCTTCGATGGCATCCATGGAGATAGGGTTGCCGCCGCCGGGAAGGTTGGAGCTAAGTCCGAAGTTATTGTTGAAGTTGGCACCGTCGATAGTGAAGTTCGTGGAACGTCCGTCACCGCCGGCAAAACTCATGCCGTTAGCATAGGGAGAAAGGCGGGCAATGTCACTGATGCTGCGGTTCACGGTGGGAAGCTGCGTCATCTGTGCAGACGAGATATTGGTAGTGGCACCCGTCTTTTCAGCGGTGAACTTGGTCTTGGCAGCCGTCACAATCACTTCGTTCAGCAACTCGGAAGATTCACTCATCTCTACGTTCAGGTTGTATACCTCACCCAGCTGAAGGGTGATGTCCTTATAAATAACCGTCTGATAGCCGATGTAGGAAATCTCCACCCGGTAGGGACCACCGGTGCGCATACCCTGGATGGAATAGCGTCCGTCAACGTTGGTCACGGTTCCGTAGCGCGAACCGGAAGGCTGGTGAACAGCCTGGACAGTGGCGCCGATAATGGGCTCATTACTTGCATCCGTCACCTTACCTGCCATAGAGGCGGTGGTGACCTGCGCATTTACACCTACAGCAGCCAGTAGCAGTAGCGCTGTCAGTATAATTCTTACCTTCTTTAACATAATGTCTTTAAATTAGTTCTTTAAAACGTTATATTTCTTAAAACACCGGCAAAGATACGCAAATTTATATATAAAAAGGTTACATTACGATTACAAATTTTAAGAATCTATTCAACACAAGGAAGTATCACTGTGAAACGGCTTCCACGGCCCTCTTCGGAACGGAGCTCAATGCGTCCCCCCATCTTTTCGGCAATGAGCACGCAAATGGACAGCCCCAGTCCTACGCCTTGCGAGAACTCGCTGCGTTTGTAGAAACGCTCGAAAATCATCTTCTGCTCGCTGTGCGGAATGCCTACGCCGGTGTCTTCCACATAGAGATGTACCTCGCCCGTATCGGGCGGACAGCAGTAACCCAGTCGGATGCTGCCGGTCTCGGTGAACTTGTTGGCATTGTTCAGGAAGTTGGTGAGCACCTGCGTCAGACGCATGGAGTCCACGTCCACCTGCACATCCCAGACCGGGAAGTCCTTGACGAACTGCAACGGAGGATGGATGAGCAGGCTATGCGTCTGGTAGACGTCATCGAGCAGCTTACGCACACTCTCATGCTGGAAAGTGAACGAGAGGTTGCCCGACTCGATACGCGACAACTCCAGTATATCGCCCACCAGCTTCAGCAGCAGTTTGGTATTGGTGTTGATGATGTCCACAAACTCCTGCCGCTCTGCGTCGGAGAACTCCGGTTCGTTGGCCAGCATGTCCGAGAAGCCTACAATGGCATTGAGCGGAGTACGTATCTCGTGGCTCATGTTGTTGAGGAACGACTGTTTCAGTTCGGCCTGCTCCGCAAGCTCGCGGGACTCTATCAACTCCTGCTCGTGGTCTTTCAGTTCCTGGATGTTCTGCAGCAGTCCGGCTATGATGGGTGCGTGTCCGGGGGTGTGGATGGTATTGTAGCTGAACTCCCACCACTGGAACTCGCCGGTGAAGTTACAGCGGTACTGTCCCTTGTGGTGCGTACGTTCGTGCCTTGACGCTATGTTCTTGCGGAAAACGGGTAAGTCGCCGGGATGGATGTAGGGAGTGATTTCATTGAGCAGAAGACGACCGGAGCGGTGGTGAATAAGCTCGCAGAACTGCGAGTCGCAGGACACGGAATCTCCCTCCAGTCGCCAGGCGTAGGTAGAATTTCCTTCGATGGCCAGGCAGAGGGTCTCATGCTCGTAGAGGAGGTTTCGCAGTGCCTCACGCTTGCGTCTGCGTTCGCGCAGCAGGCTGAAGGAGAGCAAGACTATCACCGTCAGCACGAAGACTGCGCCCAAGATGGAACCGATAAGTATAGGATAGCGGTAGCGCTCCGAAAAAGGGATATACATCACAGTGTACTCTGCCGGAATGCTCTCGAGCGGGATGCCATACTTCTGCAGCACATGCCAGTTCAGCACGTACTGCTTGGCGCATTCCGTCACCTGCTGCCGGGGCATCCGCCCTTCGAGGCGTTCCTTGATACCGGTCGCCATGTATCTTATCTGGCTTTCCAGTGGAGTGAAATATCCTCCCAGCAAGTAGTCGGCAAAGCCGAAGCCCTCGTTGATGGTCTGAAACGTGGGATTGTCGAAGAGCATGCCCACACGCTTGGTGGTATAGTCTCGCTTGGTGTAGAGCAGCAACGTATTGTCGCCGCGTCCCAGCCACATCAGATGGCGTATCGCTATGGAGTCGCTCGTCATGCGCACAATCTTCGTGGTGTCCAGCAACACGTCTATGTTCTGCCGTTTCAGTATAGGGCTGATAGTCTCCCTCTCGCGCACACGGTGATAGGAGGAACCGGCAAAGTAAGCACCCTCGGTAGAGGTCACGATGGCGAACCCCTGCCCACGACACTGCTCATTCAACGCATGCCATATCTTGCGGTCCAGAAACACTTGTCCGTTCATCAGGCAGATGCGCGACTTTCCCATGATACTCTCTATCATGCGTATGGTACGCAAGTAATCGGGCGTGTCGGCATAGCCCGTGATGTTGGGGTATTGCAGGAGCAGAGATATGTTGGGATAGTTCACACCGCTGAACACAACGGGTATTTCATGCGCCAACGGGTGTCTGCATGCCATCAGCGCATAGGCAGCCTGGTCGTCGAGCACGGCTATCAACTCGGCTCCCCAGGCAGAGAGGTCGTCCACGAAACCGGCCATACGGAGGTTTTCTGCCTCCTCCATGTAGCGGTCGCAGTCCAGATAGTATTCGCGTACATCGCAGTCCAAGCCGAGAAGGCTGAACTCTTTTTGCAACAGTTCCAGAGCCTTCGCAGCAGGCGGATAGCCCGGCTCGAAAGAGTGTATCAGCGCAATACGCCGTGTCTCCGCATGGGCAGGGTGTGCACACACGAGGCAGAGAGAAAGAATCAATATGTATCCGGCAACTGCCTTTATGTGCTTCATATCCGGAAGGTCCTTTTCGACTTGTACCAGCAAAGATACGAATGTTTTTTAAGAATAATGGACTATTTCTTCTGTTTCTGTAACAAAGAATACGTTTTCTTAAATCATTGACACATCCCAACTTATCTTTCAGAGGATTTACCGAATATCCCTAAAGAACCGATTCTTCGTCCAGTATTCCAAAGTGGAGGTCTATTTGTCCTTGACCTTCGGCAACACCGCATTCAGTACCATATATCCCAACATACCGGCAACAATCGTTCCCAGCAATACACCAAACTTCGCCTGGTTCAGCAGATCCGGATATTCTCCTGCAAAAGAAAGGTTGGCTATAAATAAAGATACCGTAAAACCAATCCCCCCCAACAAGGATACTCCGGCAACACTTCTCCAATTCATTCCCGGAGGCATTGAGGACAAACCACTCTTGACCGCCAGCCAGGTAAACAGAAAAATACCGATAAACTTGCCAAGAAGCAATCCTGCAGCCACCGCTATACTAACAGCTCCAACAACGCCACCGCCTCCACTGAACACCACACCGGCATTGGCAAAGGCAAAGAGCGGCAGTATCACAAAGTTTACCGCACCATGCAAATTGTCTTCCAGGGATTGCAAAGGACTAATTACATGATCAGAAGCGCGCTCCACTTGTTTTAGAGTGGCAATCTGCTCATTGGTCAATATAATATTATCTGATTTGGTAACCGGAAAATCACCGATAATGTCGCGGATGCGTTTAATGTATTTCCCGGCATCCAAACGGGGACGGGCCGGTATTACAAAGGCCAGTATCACTCCGGAAATAGTGCTGTGAATGCCCGACTGAAGGAACAAATACCAAATAATTACCCCGATAAGCAGGAAGAATATCTTCTGTGTCATACCGAATTTCCCCATATAGTAAAGGAAGAAATAAAGGACAGCAGCTACAATAAGATATCCGTATGCCACTTCGGAACTATAGAAAATGGCAATAACCAGAATACCGCCAATATCATCAACTACTGCAAATGCCGTCAGAAAAATTTTCAGACTCAGAGGCACCCGCTTACCCAGCAGACTGAGTACCCCCAATGAAAAAGCAATATCCGTAGCCATCGGTATAGCCATGCCGCGCGTTTCCGGAGTGCCCTGAACGACCAGAAGTGAATAGACAATGACCGGCACCAGCATACCGCCACACGCCGCTACAAAAGGTAAAGAGGCTTTACGAAAGGAAGAAAGTTCACCCACCAGCAGTTCCCGCTTTATCTCCAACCCCACAGCCAGAAAGAAAACAGTCATCAGGCAGTCGTTTATAAACTCAATCATTTTCAACGGATGACCGCCATGGGAGAACAAGTTGAAGTCTCCGATACGCAGATGCAGTTCCTGCAAAAGAAAGCCCTGATACAGCGGAGCCATCGGCGAATTAGCAATAACGGCCGCCAAAATAGCCATCAAAAACAGCAAGATGCTCGCCGCTATATTCAGCGACGAGAAGTTTTTCACAGTACGTAAAATAATCATAAAGAAGTATATTTGATTTAAGATTTCATCCTTTCGACATCAATCCAGCTTCAAGACTGCCAGGAACGCTTTCTGAGGTACCTCCACATTACCAATCTGTTTCATACGCTTCTTACCTCTCTTCTGTTTCTCAAGCAATTTTCGTTTACGGCTCACGTCACCTCCATAACATTTGGCCGTTACGTCCTTACGCACAGCCTTAATCGTTTCCCGGGAAATAATCTTGGCACCGATAGCAGCCTGAATGGCGATATCGAACTGCTGTCTCGGAATCAGGTCTTTCAACTTCTCGCACATCCGGCGTCCCAATTCGTAGGCATTGTCAAAGTGTGTCAAGGTAGAAAGAGCATCCACCGGCTCACCGTTCAGCAAAATATCCAGCTTCACCAGTTTGGAAGGACGAAAACCGTTGGGATGATAGTCAAAAGAGGCATATCCCTTAGAGATACTCTTCAATTTATCATAGAAATCGATAACTATTTCGCCAAGAGGCATGTCATAGTATATTTCTACGCGGTTACCTGAAATATATTCCTGCTTCACCAGCTCGCCACGCTTGCCCAGACAAAGAGTCATGATAGGGCCGATGTAATCAGTAGTGGTAATCACCGAGGCGCGGATATAAGGCTCCTCAATACGGTCTATCATGGTAGGGTCGGGCATGCTGCCGGGGTTATGCACTTCAGTCATATTTCCCTGCTTGTCATAGATATTGTAGGAAACGTTGGGCACGGTGGTGATAACGTTCATGTCAAATTCACGGTCAAGGCGTTCCTGCACAATCTCCATATGGAGCAGCCCAAGGAAACCGCAACGGAAACCAAAGCCCAAAGCCAATGAAGACTCAGGCTGGAAAGTCAGCGAAGCATCATTCAACTGCAACTTCTCCAAAGAAGAACGCAAGTCCTCAAAATCTTCTGCCTCGATGGGGTACACACCAGCAAAAACCATCGGCTTTACCTCCTCAAAACCGGCGATGGCCTCTTCGCAAGGACGGGCAATATGCGTAATCGTATCACCTACTTTCACTTCCTTAGAGGTTTTGATACCCGAGATGATATAGCCCACATCCCCCGTACGCAACTCCGGACGTGGCATCATTTCCATTTTGAGCACTCCGATTTCATCCGCATCATATTCCTTGCCTGTATTGAAGAATTTCACTTTATCCCCTTTACGAATCACACCGTTCACTATCTTGAAATATGCAATGATACCACGGAAAGAATTGAAGACAGAATCGAAAATCAACGCCTGCAACGGAGCTTCCTCGTCACCCTCCGGGTGAGGGATACGCTCAATGACCGCAGCCAGAATCTCTTCCACTCCCATGCCTGTTTTGCCAGAAGCACGGATAATTTCATCACGCTTGCAGCCCAACAGTTCGACGATTTCGTCCTCCACTTCCTCGGGCATGGCGCTTGCCATGTCACATTTGTTGATGACGGGAATAATCTCCAAATCATGCTCAATCGCCATATAGAGGTTTGAAATGGTCTGCGCCTGCACTCCTTGCGAAGCATCTACAATAAGCAAGGCTCCTTCACAAGCGGCAATGGAACGTGACACCTCGTACGAGAAGTCCACGTGTCCCGGAGTGTCTATCAAGTTCAGAATATACTTTTCACCTTTATAGGTATACTCCATTTGTATGGCATGGCTCTTGATGGTGATACCTCTTTCCTTCTCAAGGTCCATGTCATCCAGCATCTGTCCGTTAGTTACTTGTATAGTATTGGTAAATTCCAGCAGACGGTCTGCCAAAGTTGATTTACCGTGGTCGATATGGGCAATAATGCAAAAATTTCGTATATTCTTCATTGTCAATAACTATCTATTAATTGGGTGCGCAAAGATAGTGAAAACAGAGCAAATAAAAAAAATGCGTTGATAACATATTCATGTACCAACGCATCTTTTTATAACATTCCAATCAATTCCTCGCTTAGTTCAGCTTTACAAACAATTCGCCTTCCACTTCAGAAGTAGAGACCTTGTCTTCTCTTAACAACCAGCCCAATCCCAGGAAGAAGTCCTTGTCGATCAGTTTAGTTGCTTTCTTGATTTGCTTGTGAGTCAAGCCATCTGTGCCATTCAGTGCAGTCCAAATCTGTCCTGCAACATTACCAGCTTTTTCTTTTAACATTTCTATTTGCTTTTAGTTAAACGTTATCCTCATCTCCAAAGATAGAGATGTCGGTGTTTTTATATCGCTGCAAAGATAGGTATATTTATGTTATACAACACGTTATTAGGCACTTTTTTTCTTACTAAGGGGTAAAAAAGTTCTTTTTTCTTACTTTGAGGACATTTTTTCCAGGTATTCGGTCCAAATTTGGGCAGCTACCTCTACCATCCTGGCACACGGGCGTTTAGCATAATACTGCTCGGTACGGGCTTCCGGAACGGACGAACCTTCCGGTTTTCTCAACCCCAACAATTCAGCACATATCAAAGAGCCGTTTCGTTTCTTGAACTCAGCAGCCAGCTCCTGCACCAACGCATAGTTTGCCGCCTTACCTTCACGGTCCTTGCCTTCCACAGCTCCTTTTTCCAATCCGGCCAATAGGAACATGCCGCATGCAGCACCGCATGTCTGCCTCATACGACCTATGCCACCACCAAAAGAGGCGGACATCCGGAAAGCCTGCTCTTCTGTAAAACCATACATATCTGCAAAAGCTCCCACTACCGACTGCGAGCAGTTATAGCCACTCTTGAAAAGCTCCACAGCTTTTTCTATTCTGTCTTTTGTTTCCATCATCATTATTCTGTAATTTCCAACAACATCGGACAATGGTCCGAATGAACAACGTCACCCAATATTCTCGCCTCCTTCAACATCGGGCGCACCGGTTCACTCACCATGCAATAATCAATGCGCCACCCTTTGTTCTTGGCACGTGAATTAAAGCGATAGCTCCACCACGTATATTCCTGCTTGTCGGGATGAAGCCAACGGAAGGAATCTATGAATCCCGCATTGAGAAAGCGCGTCATCCACTCCCGCTCTTCAGGCAGGAAGCCACTGTTGGTGGCATTCCTGATAGGGTCGTGAATGTCTATTGCCTCATGGCAGATATTATAATCGCCGCAAAGAATGAGTTTAGGACGCGTACGTTCCAGCTCCAATACATATTCCTGGAATTTCTCCAACCAGACCATCTTGAAGGCCTGGCGTTCATCACCGCTGGTACCGGAAGGATGATAAACACTCACAACGGACACATCGCCGAAGTCGGCACGGATAAAGCGCCCTTCGTTATCGTATTCTTCAATACCCATACCATATTCCACATGGTCCGGTTCTTGCTTGCTCAAAATAGCGACTCCGCTATACCCCTTCTTCTGTGCAGAATACAGGTAATGCTTATACCCCAAAGCATCCAGCGCCTCTGCCGGATACTGTTCCGGTTGCAGCTTTGTTTCCTGCAAACAAAGCACATCCGGCTGCTCTTGTGCCAGCCACTCGGGAAAACCTTTTGTCACGGCAGCCCTCAGCCCATTTACGTTATATGTAATAATCTTCATACTACTTATTTGATTTCTTAAAAATGAATTATTCAAGATGTCAACTCGGATACCAGCAGCATGATATTCAGCACAGTGACCACCGCAGCAATGGCATAAAGTACAAATGTACTCCATTTGCTGTTTACATACTGCCCCATCACTTTGCGCGAAGAAGTCAGTCCTACTTGCAGGAAAACCGTGAACGGCAGCTGGATGCTCAGTATCATCTGTGAAATCAGCAGTCCTTTGAACGGGTCTCCGATAAAGAAAATCAGCAGCAGTGCAATGCCCAGCGACAGAATCACACCCACCTGCGAGTGACTGTCTTTGATATGATAGGATTCTCCGAAAATACCGGCAAAGATAGAACCTGCCGCCATACCGCTGGTTATCGTGGAAGATATACCCGCCATCAGTAATGCCAATGCAAAAACCACGGCAGCACTGCTCCCCAGCAACGGCTCCAGCAAGGATTTGGCCTGCTGCAACTCTTCCACCTGAATACCGCTTTTAAAGAAAGTTGCCGCTGCCAGCAGTATCATGGCACTGTTGATGGCCCATCCCACAATCATAGAGAACAGCGTGTCGAACAATTCATATTTCAACACCTTACGGATGGATGCATCATCTTTCTTATTATATTCATGGCTCTGTATCACTTCCGAGTGCAGAAACAGATTATGCGGCATCACCACCGCACCGAGCACACTCATGATAATCAGCATGCTCCCATGCGGGAACGAAGGTGTCACCCACCCTTGTGCGGCCAGCGGCCAATCTATCTTCACCAGAAACAGCTCATAGATAAAGGAGAGCCCGATGACCGAAACAAAAGCAATGATGGAACGTTCTATCTTCTTGTAGGAATTAGTGAAAAGCATGACGACTACAAATACGGTAGTCAAGACAGAGCCCCATATGATGGGAATGTCAAACAGCATCTGCAAAGCGATGGCACCTCCCAATATCTCTGCCAGCGAAGTCGAGATGGAAGCCAGCACTGCTGTACCCAATATGGGACGCGACACCCAGGAAGGAGTATATTTGGTAGCGGCTTCGGACAAGCACAAGCCGGTTACAATGCCAAGATGCGCCACATTATGCTGCAATACAATCAGCATGATAGTGGATAAAGTCACGACCCACAGCAACGAATAGCCAAATTCAGACCCTGCCGCAAAATTAGATGCCCAGTTCCCCGGGTCAATAAAGCCCACAGTCACCAGCAGTCCGGGACCTATATATTTAAAAACGTCCAGACCGCCCAGATAGCGTTTGTGGTCTCTCCGTTTCAAGTCTTTAAAAATATTCTTCATTGTGTCTGTTCAATTAAGAGCATAAAAATACTCAAATAATAACAAATACCTCCATGTTAGGTTCAAAAAAAGCCCCTGGCATCTTTCAATGTCAGGGGCTCTCATCCATTCTTTCAGGCAGGAGGCTCAATACCCCATCTCGTGCAATGCCTTGCACAATTGGTCGGGGCAGGAAGTGGAACGTCTTCCGCAGCGAATTCCTTCCAAACGGGCAATCACCGCATCTACCGGCATGCCTTTCACCAAACGTGAAAGTCCTTGCAGGTTTCCATTACATCCACCCCAAAATGCCACTTCTTTCACAATACCATCTTCCACATCCAGTTCGATGTTACTGCTACACGTACCTTGCGTCTTGTATGTATATGTCATTATTCTCCGCCTTCTTCCGGTTTCATGTTAGTATAAACCGTCTGTACATCATCAAACTCTTCGAGACGCTCTATCATCTTGTCGATGGTTTCGCGTTGCTCGGGAGTCACATCCTTCATATCGTTCGGGATATAGGTAAACTCTCCACCGACATCTTCAAAACCGCACTCTTCCAAATGTTTCTGGATAGCTGCATAGCT
The DNA here is from genome assembly GCF_003603395.1 of Bacteroides sp. AM44-19. NCBI lineage: Bacteria > Pseudomonadati > Bacteroidota > Bacteroidia > Bacteroidales > Bacteroidaceae > Bacteroides > Bacteroides sp. AM44-19. The sequence continues at coordinate 366,343 of NZ_QTNB01000001.1, forward strand.
TTTCGGGTCACCATAAATAGTGATAGTACCTTCTTCTTCATCCTCTTCGTAGTCTTCCTCTACGTCATAGTCTATCAAGTCAAGAATGAGTTCCTCCATATCGATACCGTCTTTCTTCTTGAAAGTGAACACACACTTGTGGTCAAACAAGAAAGCCAGTGAACCCATTGTTCCCAAGTTGCCACCGAACTTGTTGAACACGGAACGCACATCGGCTACTGTACGGGTAGTGTTATCGGTCAGTGTATCCACAAAAACAGCTACACCGTGAGGACCGTATCCTTCATAAGTCATACCCTTATAGTCGCTCTGGTCCTTACCCATCGCATTCTTGATAGCACGTTCAATATTATCCTTCGGCATGTTTTCACGCTTACAAGTAGCGATAACCGAACGCAGTGTCGGGTTGTTTTCCGGCTCCGGACCACCGGCCTTCACCGCAATAGCAATTTGTTTACCCAGTCTTGTAAAGGTCTTTGCCATGTGACCCCATCTTTTCAATTTGGCAGCTTTTCTATATTCAAACGCTCTTCCCATTGGAACTGTATTTTAAATTATGAATTATAAATTCTAAATAATGAATCAACGCAGCTTGGCATTCAACTTGTCCTCCAGGTTCTTCACCAGTTTGGACATAATCTTGTCAATCTGCTTATCGTTCAACGTGGCATTCTCATCCTGCAGCAAGAAACTCACCGCATAACTCTTCTTACCGGCTTCCAGATTCTTACCCTCGTAAACGTCGAAGAGAGAAACCTCCTTCAGCAGTTTTTTCTCTGTCTCGTAGGCAATCTTCTCGATTTCCGCAAACTGCACTTTCTTGTCGAGCAGTAACGCCAAGTCGCGTTTCACGGCAGGGAACTTGGAGATTTCCGTATAGCTCACCTTCACATTGCGGATAGCCTTCAGCAATTCTTTCCAGTTGAAATCGGCATAGTAAACCTCGTTGTCAATATCGAATGCCTTCAGCAGCTTCTTTGTTACAATACCGAAAGTAGCCAACCGCTTTCCACCCCTTGTCTGTACGGATAAACCGGCAGCATAGATATCATCAGTCAGATTGCCGACAACCAAATCATGCATGTGCAGCCCCAATCTGGCAAAGACATTCTCAACGTATGCCTTCAGCTCATATACCGAGCTGTTCTCGTCCGGATGAGCCCATGAGTTGGCCACCCTCTTGCCAGTCACCCACAAACCAAGATGATAGTCTTCGGAATAAGCGGCAAGCACTTTCTCCGGATTCTTCTTTTCCTCGTTGAAGTGATAACAATTACCGAATTCAAAGAATTTCAGGTCTGCATTCTTACGGTTGGCGTTGTGCGAGATGCTTTCCAATCCACCGAAAAGCAGTGTCTGACGCATGGCATTCAAGTCTGCACTCAACGGATTCAGCAACATTACCAGATTCTTCGACGGATAAGACTCCAAGTTGTCATAGTAAGCGGCACGCGTCAACGAGTTGTTCAGAATCTCATTGAAACCACAGCCCACCAGCTGCTCGGCAACCAGGTTTTGCAGTTTGTTGGATTTATCATATTCACCCTTGGTAGTCAGACAAGACTTCAAGGTAGTCGGAATCTCCACATTATTATATCCGTAGATACGCAGGATATCCTCTATTACATCGCAATCGCGCTGCACGTCCACACGGTAAGGAGGAACATCCAGTGTAAGCCCTTCGGCTGTCTCGTCTACAATCTTCATTTCCAGACTTGTCACGATGCTCTTGATGGTATCCACCGGAATAACTTTACCAATCAGTGAGTTCACTTTCTCATAGGCAAGTTCCACACGGAAATCCTTGGCAGGAGCGGCGCACACATCTTTTATTTCAGAAGAAATGGTACCTCCGGCAAGTTCCTTTACCATCAAAGCAGCCAGCTTCAGGCAGTAAATAGTGGCATTCGGGTCAATACCTCTTTCAAAACGGAAAGAAGCATCTGTGTTCAATCCATGACGACGGGCTGTCTTGCGTACCCATGTGGGATGGAAGTAGGCACTTTCAAGGAACACATCCTTGGTGGTTTCCGTAGAACCGGAATCCAGACCGCCGAACACACCGGCAATACACATCGCCTCTTCCTTGTTGCAAATCATCAGGTCGCGTTCGTTCAATTTACGTTCCACGCCATCAAGAGTTACAAACGGAGTACCTTCCGGCATGGTCTTTACAATCACCTCACTGCCTTTAATCTTATCTGCATCGAAGCAGTGCAGCGGCTGGCCGAAAGCATGGACGATATAGTTGGTAATATCCACCACATTATTGATAGGACGCAGGCCGATAATACGCAACTTGTTCTGCAACCATTCGGGGCTTTCTTTCACTGTAACCCCTTTCACCGTAACGCCTGCATATCGGGGACATGCCTCGCTGTTCTCTACAGTTACTTTAATATCCAAGTCGTGATTTTCTACCGCAAAAGCGTCTACCGAAGGTTTCTTTAAAGTAGCCGGCTTACCGTTCTGTATCAAGTAGGCATACAAGTCGCGTGCCACCCCATAATGTGAGCAAGCATCGGCACGGTTGGGAGTGATGTCCACTTCCAGCACGTAATCGCTCTTGATGTTATAGTAGTCCTTGGCAAGCGTACCCGGAACAGCTGTCTCCGGCAGTACGATGATACCTGCGTGGTCCGTACCGATACCGATTTCATCCTCAGCACAAATCATGCCGACAGATTCCACGCCACGAAGTTTTGATTTCTTGATGGTAAAGCATTCGTCACCGTCATACAGTTTTGTACCCAACGTGGCTACTACCACTTTCTGTCCGGCAGCTACATTCGGAGCGCCGCATACAATCTGCACGGGTTCACCTTGTCCCAGGTTCACCGTAGTGACGTGCATATGGTCTGAGTTGGGATGAGCTTCGCATGTCAGCACTTCACCGATGACCAGTCCTTCCAGTCCGCCTTTAATGGTTTGCACCTCTTCCACACTTCCCGTTTCCAGTCCGATGGAGGTCAGTGCCGCAGCAACTTCATCCGGTGTCAAATCGAAATCGACATACTCTTTCAACCAATTATAAGAGATATTCATATCATTATATTTTTATTGTTTCCAAAAGTGACCTGCAAAGGTAATAAGATTTTTTGGTTGGCAGGGAATTATAAATGAAGAAAATAACAAAAAGGCGATGAAGTGCTTTTCCTTCACCGCCTTTCTCCTAATATTCTATATAAATCTACAATTTATACATTCATTGCATTGGCACCTAAAGCTCCCAATATGGCAGAAGCAACAGCTATCACTACCTTCAAAATTTTGTCCCAAACGTTCTTTTTCATAGTTTTAATCTTTCTAAATCAGTAAATACATCTTATCCTAACGGGTTCTCTCCCTGGTCACCGTCGGAACCGCCACCGGAATTACCACTATCACCGGCATCATCCTTACCATCCGTAACCACTCCCGTCCATTTCTCAAACTCCACACCCTGGAGCAGGGCACGCGTAGTGCCGATGGCAGCCGGGCGCGTGTATTCCGGAGTAAACTGGCAGCGCAAAGCAGTCACCTGATTGGGATTCACGTCTTCAGATTTGACCACTCCCTTACCTCGCGTACGGGCCTTCATGGTGAATGTGCCCAGGCCATCCAGACGCACCGTACGGCTGTTCAGCAACTGGCTCCTCATTACCGTCATCAGGTTACGGATTACATTATGTACGTCACCCGGAGTCAGGGAAGATTTCTCGGCAATCACCTCAGCCAGCTGTTGCGCATCCACAGCTCTTCCCACTTTCTTCAAACTCAGATGCCAAAGTTTGGCACCCTCTTTCGTCGCCAGAGACGACTGTCTTGCATAATAAAATAAAGGCATACTTTCTTTCTCCTTTTTACATTTTTAATTCAACATGGTTTTTCATCTCGTATTGTTGATCAACAATGCAAAGGTGAGGATATATTTGCCTGTAAACAAAGAAAACAGCCTCGCTGAAGCTGTTTTCTGAGATAAGTTCATAAAGTATTGATTTACAAGTCGACAGATTAGGCAAGCCAACTTAATCAAGAAAAGGAAAGCTTATTTCAAATTGATTGATGTAATCCAAAATACCTCTTCATGAAACAGATATAAATAAGACTTAACAAGAGGATGGTACATAGCAGATACCAGTAGCCTGAATCCAAACACATTATATATCCTACGATTATGATTGCCTGCACTGCCATGTAAATAGAAGAAACCATTACATGAGGAATCTTCAGCTCATTCGCCATAATCTGATACAGATGCTTGCGATGCGGTAGTCCGATATTCTCATGAAGCATCAGGCGGTGAATGATAGTCAGTACACTATCCACACCATAAACGGATAAAAGGACAATCCAACTGAAATCTTCCGTTTCAATGATGAGCCTGCCTATCAGGAAAAGAAGGATGAAGGCAATGCTCACCGAACCCACATCACCCGCAAAGCATTTGGCACGCTTGCGGAAATTGAAGAAGCAGAAGACAAGAACGGAACAGATAACGGTATAGATGAAATCCGCTTCCACAAAAGTAACAACCTCCTTATTGATATAGGCCAACGCAGCAAGAATAACCAGAGAACAACCGCCGGTTATGCCATTAATACCATCCATAAAGTTGTAGGCATTGATGATACCCGTACAGACTATCAAGGCTATGACTATCCACCACCAGGACAAGGAGAACAGTCCCCACTGATAAAACATCAAAGCCATGGCAGAGAAATGAAAAAGCAGTCTTGTCATCTGTCCGGTGGATTTTATATCGTCCACGAAGCTGATGAACGTCACCAGTGTCAAGGCAAGCAGGAACCAGGGATATTCAAAGCCACTCGTCAGGAAATAGACCAACGCACCGAAATAAAAGATAATCCCACCACCACGCAAAGTCACTTTCGTATGGGAACTGCGCTCATTGGGCTTGTCGATGATATTGCACCTATCAGCCACCCTAAAATAAAAAAGTTCTGCCACGAATAACAGAACTAAAATTATCAGATAATACATAAATACAAACTTATTTTACTACTTCAAACTGTCTGCAACCTGTTTTAAAGACTCTTCAAAGCTTACCAGCTGATAATCAAATTCCATCTTACTCATCTTTGGATTGTAATAGTAGGTCGCAAACATCTTATTTATAGGCTGCAACACAAAGCTACCCAACCACACAAACGGGTTCAGCAACTTGGTTATCCAAACCTTGTGACCAGCAACCTTAGCGAAGTAACGGACAATCTCCACCGTATCAGCCAACTCGCGATTTTGCGGATAAAACGTACCCTCCAACTCACGTTCAATCGCCTGCTTCACAAACTCAGCCAAATTGTCAATATAGAGCATCGAACGCTTATTGTGCCACTCTGGAAATACCGGAGTCTTACAAGCCAACTTCGCCAAACGAGGGAAATTCCCCTTCGCATTTGGACCATAAATCATACAAGGACGAAGGATACAGATTTTCATCTGATTTCCACCTTTAGTTTTAGCAGAATCTTCCTCCTGATTTTTAACAAGATCCCACAGTCCATTCTCTGCCTGTAACTTCGAGTCACCATAGAACCCATTCGGAGCCGGTTTCGTTTCTGCCGTCAAGACTTCAGCCTTAAGCGACCGGCTTTCATGAAACACTATCTGGCTCGACATAAAGATAAACTGCTTCACGCCCGTAGCCTTAGCATGTTTTGCAATCTCAATCGTTAAGTCACGATTCACCTTATAATAAAGCGGCTCCATTTTCGGATCTGCATTTACATGTGCAATACCAGCCACATGAAAGACCACATCATACTTTGTATAATCAGCCTTCTTCCAGTTGTCGTCCATCGTATCCACCGCATCAATCTGATACGATGAGTCCTTAGACAATATATATTTTCTGACGCTCTCGCCCACATAGCTACCAGCGCCAGTTATTAATATTTTCTTCATTCGTTCAATTAGTAGAGTTTCTCTATTTCTTTCCAAACCAATCGGCTGTCAAAGTTCTCAACGACCCACTTTCGTCCATTTCTTCCATCAATGACATTTTCCTTACGAATCATATCAAGCTTTCTCACCAAATCCTCAGGAGCAATATCCACGAACAAACCTGTCCTACCGTCAATAATCGAGTCACAACAACCTGTTACACGAGTCGTAATGACAGGTTTCTCCATCGCCTGCGCCTCCAACACACCCGTAGGAAATCCCTCACGATAAGATGCGAGTACATACACATTCATCAACGAATAGTAATACTCCATACCGCCATTGATAAAGCCTGTGAAAATAATACGCTTATCATTCTTAATCCGTTCCTGAATGTCCTTAGGCAAAGCATCCCTCACCTCAAACATGCCTACAAGCAACAACTTGCAGTTATCCGCATCCTGCAACCGGTCAAAAGCACGTACCAGTTCAATAATGCCCTTATCACGTACCAAACGACCTGAATAACCAATTACAAAGTTACCCTCCTCAATGCCATACTTTGCTCTCAATGCAGCAACCTTCGTCTGATCAATAATAGCGGGATTGAAGTGATTGACAGTATCCACTCCATTGCATGTACCCTTACCTAAAATGATTTGCTTTTTTGCAGGAGCCAAATGATTTTCAATACTCCTTCTAAGCACAGATGGACTTACACACACCACCTTAGTTGAACAAAACGAAGCCAATCTGTCCACCGTCATCAGTATGAAACGTTTCAATCCATAACTAGTCTCATACACCAATCCATGACGAAAGTAAATGCGATTAGGCACACGCATCAACCAACCCGAAATCATAGCTAGTAACCCACCTTTAGGCGTATGCCCAACAATGATATCAATCTTTTGTTTTTTGATAAACTTGCAGATATTCCGTATCGAAGTAAAATCCTCTTTTATCGAGATACTTCTATTCACAGGAGTCTCAATATACGCGAATCCTTGCTCCTTAGCAAAGTCTGCCAAATACTCACTCGGACTGCAAGCTACATTCATATTATAACCCTTTTCTTTGAAGTATTTGAACTGATCTCCGATGAAATATGGAAGAACGAAATAAATATTTACTACATGTAGAATATTCATTTTTATAAAGCAACATATTTTTACTTACCTTCTTGCCACTTTCTACAATCCTTGAAGAAGCTAATAACAATCATTGTGAGAAGAATCCCTACAGGGAAAGCCGCAATAATGGTTACGCCCTGAAGACTATAGAGGGAATTCTCAGCAAAGAGAAGACCGATAGGAAGAAAAATGAGCAAAAGCGCCCAAAATCCACGAATCTTGCGTGAAGGTTCTTCATCGGCAGCAATCTGTTTGTAACTGTAAGATGAAGTGACATATGTGATGCCATCAAGTGTAGTACTATAGAAAGCAATCATAGTAATCACAAGCAATATCAAGGCAACTGCAGGAAGAGGGAGCGTGTCAAAAATCATCAGAATGGCATCGTACATCTCACCACCATTGCTAATGAAGCCAGTCACATTAAGACCATACTTCATTTGCTGAGCAAGCCCGTAGTTACCAAGAATAATAAACGACATGTAGGTTCCTGCGAGCCCCCAACCAAACGAACCGAAGACCGTGTTGCGGATAGTACGACCCTTTGAAATCAAAGCGATGAAGAAAGGAGTTGCCACACACCAAACAAGCCAGTATGCCCAATAATAGACAGTCCAGTTCTGAGCAAAACCGTTTTCACGAAGAGGATCCATATAAGTAGAGAGACCGATGAAGTTCTGAATGAGGTTGCCCAATGATTGGAAGCCTGTTTCAACGATATAACGAGTTTCACCACCCAAGAAAAGGAAGTAAAACAAGATACCGAAAAACAGATATGAACAGATGCCTGCAAGTTTGCTGATACCAGTCACACCGAAGAGTACGGTAATCGTGTAGATAGAGCAGATAAGCAGAAGCACACAGATGGTGATGGCTGTATTGACCTCAAAACCGAATACCGAACCCATAGCTTTGGTAAGCAGAGGAGTTGCCAACGAGAAGGTAGTAGCAGTAGCACATACCACAGCAAAGATGGCAATCACATCAATCATCTTACCCCAGATACCATCCACTTTATCGCCAAGGAGCGGACGGCAAGCCTCTGAGAAACGCTGTCGTTCACGCTTGCGAACATGCATCATGAAGCCAAAACAAACAGCAAGAATCACATAAAAGCCCCAAGCCAAAGGTCCCCAATGAAATAAAGTGAAAGTAGGAGCCCACATCTGCATAGAGCCCTTTTCTACTACATGAGTTTCTGCGCCATAGAGTGCCCACTCAATAAGTGAGTAAAACATGATGTCGGCTGCCATAGTGGAAGTGAAGATCATTGTACCCCACTTGAAGTTACTGTAAGCAGGCTTGTTTAGATTTCCAAATCTGATGTTTCCATACTTTGGCTTAAGAGCTACATAGAGTGCACAAGCCACACTACCAATAGCAAGTATAGAATAATAGAGTCCGATGGTATCACCCAAAAATCCCCTCATTATATCGACTACTGATTTTGACTTATCGGGCACTATCATAAATACTGCCATCAATGCTATAACTATAGCAAAGGGGATTAGCATCGTGCTCCAATCAATTTTTCTATTTTTGACTTCCATCTGTATACTATCTTTTGATGTTCTTTAAGTTCCTTATCGCGCGATTGTAACGGTCGTATCCGTAGGTCCCAAAGTTATCTCCCTTTGCCTCCTTGATGATTGTCCATTGTGCCCAGAGGTAATCCCAAAGAATCATATAACAGAGAATCTTTTTAAAGGAATTCTTCGGTACATTTCCGTTAAAATACTTGTCAAGAATGTAATCCTGATTTTCTTTCGTAAAGTCTGCTTCTATAAATAGAGCTGCAAAATCTGCCATCGGGTCGTTCATACCTGAGTACTCCCAATCAATGAGGTAGATTGTTCCATCCATTGCCTTGATGAAGTTCTCGTAGAGAGCATCATTGTGACATGGGCAAAGTTCTACACCCAATTCATTTAAATAGCCTTCAAGTGCCATCACCTGCGGACGAACCTCCTCCCATCCTTCATACATTATAGCCTCTGCCTTTTGTATCAACAGGTCGTACTTTTCTATCTCCTGAAAAATATTGAACTCGTTCTTCAGCCGAATATGCGAACCATGAACCGTCTGATAAATCTTGGCTATCTTCTTCATATTGTCATGACGCTGGATAGTAGCGGCATTGAGGGTTTCAGCATTCTCTACAAAGTCTGCCAGTTTAATTCCGGTCTTTGCATTGAAATAGCGAATCTCCGGAGTCACACCCATCTTGCAGGCTTCGATGGCATTAAATTCTTCGTTAGCACGCTCCACCATTCCCTCCGAACCATTTCCTGGAACACGAAGTACATAACTCTTACCTTCGAAATTCACTCGGAAGTTCTTATTGCTCATACCGCCAATCTGTATGATTTCAACCTTGCTGACATCTTCTCCTGAGAAGATGCTCTGCAGATGCATCATCAGGTTATCGTAATCAAACGGATCTTCGCGTCTTCTGAGACGAGGATAAATATCGTTCTGTAACTTCTTAAAATCCTCTTCACAATCCACATCGCCCCAAATGAGATTCTTGAACATTATGACAGGACGATCAAGCGGATCGGTCACATCCATCAGCAGATACTCATAGTTAAGATACGGATTGCTGGCATGCTCCCAGGCTTCAATCAGATGCTTATAAGTGTCCAGGCTGATACGGCTCACACCTATCATCTCACCCTCAAAATGGCACACACGATGGCGATCTTTTGTTATCTTGGTAGCAAAACCATTCTTTGTTTCCATAAAGCACTCGTCGCCCGAACCACTTTCCTCAGTCATTGAGAGACAATTGCCTTCGGTTCTGGCAGCGAGTTCCTCCAGAACTCTTCTGCCATAGAAAGTATCGCTTTCTATAAGCAGAAAATCCTCTTGGATATCATCTTTTGCCAATGCCAGCGAACCCATAGATGCCGTAAACTCATAGTCCTCATTTTTGATGAGTTTTACATCTTCAGCTGCATATTTCTGGAACATTTCAGCTTTGTAGCCCACCACTAACACAATATTACTGAAATGGAGGTCGCGAAGGATTCCCAAAGTTCTGTCAAGCAAGCAAAGACCTTCGGCAAACGGCATCAGAGGATAGGGTATTTCAGAATCCTTCTCACGTCTGGCTGCAAGTATTACGGCAGTTTTCATATTCTCTTAATCTCTACACCTTTTTCGGAATTGTATTCGTATGGGATTTCACCTACCATAAACCGGAAGTGCAGGTAGTCGCCCTTGTGCCTGATATTCTTAAAGGCATAAACATCTGCCTCTTTCACCTCAAGCTGTTGGCAAATCTGCTTAACTACCGACGAACATGTATCATCTTTATAGCTTTCGTCAAACTGGCGCAATTCGTCAAGCGAATCAAACTCAAGAATCTCCCCTTCCTTATAGCGGTTGATTCTCATCTTTGGCAGTTGGTCTATATAACGGATATAGACATCCTCCCAATAGCCTTGCTTGGTTTCTTCGTTCTTGTATTCCTCAATCATAATCTTACGGAAAGCCTCCGAGAACTCATGATTGAAAAACACATGCCCTACCATATACCAAGCATCACGACCGCCAATCTTTACTTCGGTAATCTGACCGTTGTCATTGGTGGTCAGACAATATTCACCAGTTTCGCCTTCTGCATAGAGAGCAGAATAATAACTTTCAGCCGATTCCTTTACGAATACATTATCTGGGAAATAGTTATCTGAACTACACACGAACGTATTATCCAGTTTTTCGATTACACGTATTACTGACGAAGTATTGTTGTAACAAGCATAATCTTCGTTGCACACAATGCTGACGCCATACTTCTTCTTGAGATAGGCAAACATTTCTGCCTTATACCCCACAACGAGAGTGATGTCTTCAATGCCAGCCTCTTTCAACTGACAAATCTGGCGCTCAATGAGCACCTCACCTTTCACCTCCAGCAATCCTTTTGGACGTTCAACAGAGAGTGGTACAAAGCGCGATGAAGTACCCGCAGCCATAATGATGGCATTACGTTTTGTCATTAGAATGAGATATTTGCAATGAAGTTGATGTATGGCTTATCAAAAACCGGATTGTAGATATACTCTGCACTCAGAGGAAGCGTCCATCCATTTTTGAAGTTTACATTATAAGTATATTTCAGGTCGATGTTGCAGACTGCGAATTTCTTTTCGTAATTGGTGTAACAAGACCTAGTTGGTGTCATACCAACAGCCAGCGAGATGCGGTTGTTATTGAGGAAATCGTAATAAGTACCAATCTCCAGATAGGTAGAGTATGCCTGCTTCAGATTGCCATCGGCATCCTCGTATTTGTCATCATCGCCTGCAAAAAAATTACTGGCAGTAATCCAAAGAGGTACTCTCTCAGGAGTATAGGTGATGCAAGCCTCTAACCAGTGACCATTGTGCTTACCGCCAAAGTACTCATCGCCCTTACTTCCAATAGTAGGGTAATAATAGTCGTTGAAGGCAACGGTCAAGCCCTTCCAAGTATAGCTCAAACCAAGGTCAACCTCTGCATATTTACCATTAAAAGCATAACCACCCATGGCGTATACATAAAGACCATTCCAACTATAGTTCACACAAGGGAAAAGCACAGGTGCAGACTCCTCAGGAATCATCTCCATACCTCTCCACATATACTTGGTCTGAAGATCAAGGCCCAAGTGGAAGTTCGAAGCCTTTAGCTTTGCGCTCCAGTTGTTCCTTGCAGGAAGCCCAGCCTTTGCTACTGGAGTTGATACGGTTTCCTTAACAACAACCTGTGCGATATAGACTGTATCATGAACGTACACGACTTCCTGTGCGAAAGAAGCAATCGAAATTGTTAGCAATGATAATGTAAGAAAAAACTTTCTCATTTCTACTGTAAATATTTATCACTAATTATATTATTTTCAATATTTCCTGATTACTAAGTGGTCGTTCAATAGAATAAGTTTTTTTGCTTCGCATTGCCTTTTCATTTATTACGATATTATCTGTCAAGACTCTATTTAGAACAATTCCAGTAAAAAAAACGCCAAAATAATCCAAAGGGAACACTCTTTACCTGAACTTCCACTATTTTTCTGCAGGTACCCTTATACCATTTATAAAAATGTTGTAAGAGACGTTATTCTTTGAACAGAATGAGTGAAGAAACATTCCATGAGGGACGGCCTCAGTTTGGTACTGAAAATAAAATCTTTCAAGAGCTTCGCTATATACATAAGTGTTAGATTTTATTTCCTACAAAGATATAGATAGCATTTTGAAGCCCTAATTTGAGTGCTTACTTAAATATATATGTCAGCCTATTTTAAGCACTTAAAAAACAAATGATTAACATTTTCATAATTGCAATACTCTACATAGACGGCATATATCCAAACAGGCTCTAAAAAAGAAATATTATTTCTCCCCTATTTTGGTATATTTATATCCCATTTTCTCTATATCAACTCTATTCCAAATATTTCGACCATCCACAATCACTTTCCCCTTCATCACTTTATCAATAACATTCCAAGCAGGTAAACGGAACTGTCTCCATTCTGTCATTAATAATAATGCATCTGCTCCGTCCGCACAATCATAAATATTAGAAGTATAAGTCACTGAATCACCTATTCTGCGTTTACATTCATCCATGGCAATGGGATCAAATACTCTAACTTGAGCTCCGATTTTCAATAATTTATCAATCACGACCAATGCCGGTGCTTCCCGCATATCATCAGTTTCCGGTTTAAACGCAAGACCTAAAAGTGCAATAGTCTTTCCTTTCAAACAACTTTCAGAAGCCTGTTTCAAGGAATCTTCAGCGGATATTAAAGCTACAAGTTTTTCATATACGATACTCTTCTGCTTCTCATTAACTCGTTCTACAGCTTCAATTATTTCCATGTGGTAACCATTCTCAACACCTGTATGTATCAATGCTTTAACATCTTTTGGGAAACAACTTCCACCATATCCACAACCTGCATAAAGAAATTTTTGTCCAATACGGGCATCTGCTCCAATTCCTTTACGCACACTATCCACATCAGCCCCTACCCTTTCACAAAGGTTTGCAATATCATTCATAAATGAAATGCGTGTTGCAAGCATTGCATTGGCTGCATATTTAGTCATTTCTGCACTGGGAATATCCATAAAAATCACCCGAAAATTCTGAAGCAGAAAGGGTTTATAAAGCTTAGTCAAGATCTCTTCCGCCCGCTTACTTTCTATTCCAATAACTATGCGATCCGGACTCATAAAATCCTTAATGGCAGCACCCTCTTTCAAAAATTCCGGATTACTTGCTACATCAAATGGAATTTGCAAACCTCGCTTGTCCAATTCTCCTTGAATAGCCATTTTTACTTTTTGAGCAGTGCCTACAGGAACTGTGGACTTTGTTACAAGTATAGTGTATTTATTAATATTCCTTCCAAATTCACGAGCTACCGCCAATACATATTGCAAATCAGCAGAACCATCTTCGTCAGGTGGCGTTCCCACTGCTGAAAAAACAACTGCCGCCTCATCAATGACATCTGATAAATTTGTCGAGAAGTTCAGACGTCCATATTCTACATTACGTCGTACCAACTCTTCTAATCCAGGTTCATAAATGGGCATCTCACCATTCTTCAACTTTTCTATTTTATCTATATCAACATCAATACATGTTACCCGAACACCCATTTCCGCAAAACATGTACCGGAAACCAATCCTACATAGCCTGTGCCTACAACTGCTATATTCATAATTACATTATTTTATAAAAAAAATACCTTATACAAGAAAAAAACATCCAAAAAGAAAAATTTCTCAATCCAAACCGATATTCTCTATAACGGAAGAAATGCTTTTGCCAAAATGTCATATTCTCACCATTTTTACAATAGAATTTATAAAGTCCCAGTTTCCTATTTGCCAATTTCGTAATAGAAGGAGCTTCTTTATCCACATGTATAATCTGAAGAATATCCGTCAGATATATAGCCTTTGGTTTAACTTTAAGCAAACGTGTCCACATATCCCAATCTTGATTACAAGGCATCTCTACATCAAAACCATTTGCTTGAAGTATCAATTCTTTTTTTACCAAAACTTGATTTCCCACCACATTACACCACAACAAATCATATAGAGAGAAACACCGATCTTTAAAAAAATAGCGAACAATCTTCTTTCTATTTTTCTCATCACAAATTACCCCGGCAGAACATACAAAAGCCACCTCATCCGACATCGCAGCCATCATTTTCTCAATTCTCTCCGGCACAAATTCATCATCATCATCCAACCCTGCAATATACATTCCATGAGCTTGGCTTATTCCATAATTACGAGCAGCACAAGCTCCCCGATTAGGATCTGGCAATGCATAATAAAAAAGATTATCATTCTTCTCTATCAACTGCCCGATTTTTTTTGCAGTATCATCAGAAGAATGGTCATCCACCACGATAATCTCTATATTTCGATAAGATTGGTTTATAACAGAATTAACGGCTCTTATCACATTATCCTCACGGTTGTGTGTTGTGACAATTACACTCACTAATGGTTCATTCATAACTATTCGAAAGGATATAAATACTCTTCCAATTCTGATTCTATAAATTTTATTTTCTCAAGTTCCTTAACATACATAGATTTCTTCCAAAGCATTGTATTGTTAATCGATCTTGAAGGCATGAACTTGGGATCTTTACTATGCAGTTTCTCATCAAGATTCAAAAAATGATTTACACGCTTTGAAAATTCATCGTAATGATAAATAGCGTCTTCGAAACGAATTCTCAATACATTTTCCGAATCTTTTTCTCGATTGATTTGTTCACGCTGTTTACGATATAACACCACAAATTTATTTACATCCTTAGGTACCCAACCCTCACCCCAGCGCACAACATTTTCCAAATAATAATCACGAGGATCACGATCAACCACTATTGCTTTCATCTTTTCAAAATAATCGAAATAACGGTTTATGCCAGTAGGCGGTAGCAATTGATCAAAATAAATATAATCATATTTATTAGACGGATCTATTACTTCACACAATGCTGTGAGATACCATTTCACACATTCACAGAAATATACTTTTGTTGGAGAAGAAAAATACATATCTCGATGCGGAATATAGTGCGCAATATACTTACGGTTTCCACCTAATAATCTCATGAAATGAGGATAGATTTTATATAAAAGATAAGACTTCCATCGAGGCGCCATCACCAAATATTCTCCCCAAAAACCATCCCATGTTACATCCAACAGTTTCGATAGGAAATCATAAGATATTTTTTTAAATTGCCCATGGAAAAATTGTTCATATCTCTTATTAAAAATATCGCCCGCTTGCCATTCCACATAATTGATGAAATTCTGAATAGCAATATCAGAATTCAATCGATGATAACTATTCACCAATGTATCTTCCAACGAAGTTACTCCACCAAAATCTTGAAGAAATCTAAACTCAAAATCACCGAAATTATTAATATTCTCAAATTCTGATAAATAATCGGTCACTACACCCGACCCTGAACTTCCAAAGCTAGCGCACGATACTATTTTGTAATCTTTCATTAACACTACATTTTATATTAATATAGATTCAGTAAAAAGGCTTCCACTCTTTCTAATATCACTTCCGGAACAAACTGTTTACTTTTCTCCAATGCCAAATCTGAATATTTTCGATACATTTCTTTATCGGAAAGTATGCGATATATATTTTCTCCCAATGCCTCGAAATCATCAATAGGAGAAACAAGCCCATACTCACTATTACCCAATATCTCACGTACCGATGTGTCCGATGACACTAATGGAAGTCCAAAACTACCCGCTTCAATCAATACGGTAGGTAATCCTTCTGAAAAACTGGAAAAAGCGAACAAATGTGCTGCTGCATAATAATTCTGAGGTTCTGGCTGGTTACCCTCGAAAAAGCAAACATCTGCCATTCCATTCTCTACAGCAAAAATTTTAAGTTCCTCTTCAAGTTCCCCTTCACCTACCATCAACAAATTACACGAATAATGGTATTTTTCTCTAATATATGCCATGGCCTTGATGAGGCTTTTATGGTTTTTTTGAGGAGATAACCTTGCTACCATCAATACAAAATCACCATATTTATCTCTCAATTCACTTATCTTCTGTTCATTCAAAGGTTTCTGTCTTATAAAAGAAGGATTATAAATTTTTTCAATATTCAGATGAAGGAACTTATTGAAAAACAAGACCTCTTTTTGACAAACATCGGTCAACACCACCAGATTCTTTATTTTCATATATAACCTTTCAAAACCTGGTACAATTACCATATAAGAATAAAGCCCCCCATGCAACCAACAACACTTCTTTTTCGCTTTCAGAAAGTCATATGCAACAAAAGACAGATCATTCAAATGACCAGAGAAAGCAATCGCCACATCATATTTTCTTCGAGGTGTTATGATGCATTTATAACCAAACAAAATAATCCTCAACAATAAAAAGATTATAGGAAAAGCATATTTCCCCCACCAATATTGCTTGGCAACCCTCCAATACGCTTCAGGGCAAAGTGCCAAAGGCAACGGCATATTTTTTATTTCACAATCTTCAGGCAATTCATTGACTATTTCATCCGTTTTTTTAGGATTCAGAATATAAACATCCACTTCATAGCCACGTGATTTTAATAAATGGATATAATCTATCCCCACGCGCTGAATGCCTCCATAAAACATAGAATCAAAAACAAAAGCAATTTTCATTTCATCTAAATTTACTAAATATTATTTCCGAAAAGATGTTTCTAACTCCATAGCCCTATCCGCATCTTCTATACGCTGCTCCACTATGTTTTTCTGATTTTTGTCAAAACGATGAAATATATCAGTATATGGATACCAACGATGATAAAATTTCAATCCACTTCTCACATAAGACAAATCTCCTGCATAATAATTGGCATTAGGCAATATAGGAAGGGTGAAAAAAAAGACAAAAGCCAATAAGTTTTGCGGCAAGCGTAAACGGTATAAAGCATCAACATAATAAAGTAACATATAAAAAACGATATAATTTATCATACGTCCCGCAATAGCAGTATTGGCAACCATTGTTGTAGCAATGAAAAAATAAAGCATATAAATGGGGTCATATTTATCTATTTTGCCAAGCAACTTCTTTCTATTGTAATAAACTAAAATAAATGGAAATAATACATACTCAACAAACCGTAATATTTTCCCATTAATGTTCATGCCCAAACCTTGATAATATTCAAACTTCTGAGCAATAAGAGGATTGACAAATAAATAAGAAAATATATCGTTCAGATACCCCCATAGCAATATATTTCCCACCAACATTAAAAATATATTCAGATAAGAGAAACGGATATACCGACAAAAAGGATAAAGAAACAATATAAAAGCAGAAGAATGGAATAAAAATGCTATTGATACAACCAAATAGTACTTACTCCATTTCTTATCAATATAATAATCTGATGCAAAAAGGAAACAAATGACAGCCAATGATTCACGTAGAATTTCTGTATTAAAATATAAATATTGATATAAAAAATAAAAAAGCACTACTGTAAAACGATATTTCGTTTTCTTCCAAATAAAAAAGAATACAAAGCCATTCAAAAGGACAGCATGTACAAATTGAAAAAATATAAAATCATCATAAACCGTTTTAATAATAGAATTTAAAAGTAACCAACCAGGATCAAAAAACACGTAAGAAAAGAGATTCATTTCATCCCCCAGTTTCGGATAAAAATCGAAATATCGAATATATCGCACAGTATCTCCCCCTACCACATAACGACATCCCATTATCAAAACTGCCAGTATAAGCAATAACTTATAAGACAGAACAAGCCCTTTCTTTTTTTTGCAGATATCATAACGGAATACAAAATAAAGGGTTAGAGTTAATACGAAGAAATAAATCATAGCATAATCTTCTTATATCGAGTATATGCACTCATAAAAAACGGTATATATAACAATAATAAAGTAAATACACATATCCATTTCATCCCCAATGTAAGATCCCCTCCAAGCATTACATATAAAGATAATGCTAAAACCGGCATTAAAGTAAACAATAATAACCTCCAATGAAAATCCACTCTATATAAATATTCTGTAGTTATCAAACTAATGGCACATAAAACAGCATTTGCTAAAAACATTGAAAAGGCAACTCCTGGCAAAGCAAAAAATCGAACTCCCAAAAACAAAGTTACTATATTAACAATCAATGACATAAAAAAATTAATCGAAATATATTGAGTTTTCTGCACAATTTTAGGCCCTACATTTACTATCTCTGTCAATACCAGAAAAGAGATGCTCAATCCTAACATACCTACATATTTAGACGAGTCCAAATATTTATCATCAGCCATAACCTTTATCAAATCTTGTGAAAAAACGGTAATACATGATACTAAAAAGAACAATGGCGGGGATAATAAATCCAACATACTTTGTATCATCTTTTTATGATTTTCCTTTTGCAGAATCTTAAATAAGAATTGATTCCAAGCCATCATAAAAGTTTGTTGAAACAGTTGCATAATCGACCCGAACTTCAATGCCATTGAAAAAATTCCTAAAGTATATGTATCCAAGTATCCTAATATAAAGAAACGATTAGAAGAAGAGTTTATAGAAACTCCTACACGTGCTGGGAACTGTGGAATTGCATATCGTAAAGACTTCAGAAAAGCTGTTTTTGAAAAAGAGAACGCTAACAATTTGCGAATAAAAATCAAGGATAATACAGAAGAGAAAAAAACAGCCAAGAGTTGAGACATGAAAAAACCTTGCAAGCCCATACCTGAAAATCTCAAAAAGACAAACATCAAAGCTATCAACAATATGGATTTTATAATCACGGAAGTTGCAAATAAAAAGACCTTATTTTCAAACCTTAATAGAATTAAAGACAATGTTGAAAGTGCTGAAAAAGGCATTTGTATCGCAGCTATTCTGAAAGCATATGCATACTGAGTATTTTCACACAATAAAACACTTAATGTTTCCGCATAAATACATACCAACAAAACAAGCAATAGCACCAATAAAAGTATGACAGAAAATATAGTAAAAGCAAAAATTTTTCTCTCTTTACTCTCATATTCATAATAATATCTTTGTAACGATGTCTCCAATTGCAAAAAGGCAAATATCAACACAACACCAATTGTCGTTTGTACAATGTCAATTACCCCAAACTCAGCAACAGTAAAAGTTGAAGCATATAACGGGATTAAAAGAAAAGAGCATAGCCGCTCTAAAGCAACGGCAAAACTATATGAAAAAAAATTCAGAATCAATTCTCTCATTTTCCAAAACGTCTTAGCCAAGATTGATATGTATACTTTTCCACTATGCTCGAAGATAAAGGAACAATATCCTTTTGCAAAAAAGCATCCAATTCATCCCATGAATCCATATCAATAATAAATATATTATTCGGATCATAAAAATCCGCTTCTTTCACTGACTTTTGATTTGTAATTAATTTCTTTCCGAAAAAAAATGCTTCCATTACCCTTAAAGTATAACCGCTTTGTCCTGGTTGGGCTATATCCAATAAAATATTTGACTTACTTACATAATCCAAGTATATTTCATATTCCAAATAAGGAAGTCGCTGCGATTTAGGCAATGTTTCGTCAACTACATAAAACAATACATTCATATTTAGAGATATGAATTTCTCACGTAAGGTATTCAACAACGCTCCTCTTCCCTTATTTTGACCACAGAACAATACATCATACTCTTTTCTCCCAATCTTTTCAGGAACCAATTCCTTTAAATAGAAAGCTGTATTATATTGCATATTCCAGCGTTCACAATCTGCCTTATCAAAAGACCATAACTGACATCCCATTTTCCACAAAACAGAGGGCAAAATTGAGTTTTTCGCAGCAATAACAGGATTCCAATACCAAACTATAACTTTACCATGCATCATTTTTTTACATACATATTTGATTACTCCATATGAATAATCATGATTGTAAGCAAAAATAATTACGCATTTATATGTATTTAATTTCTTTTTCCAATTTCCTAAAAAGATAGCTATCAATTTATTATCCAATATACCCAAACTCTTTAATACCTTTTTCAATATTCGAGTAATTATTCCCATATTTTTATAGGGAGCACAAATGTCCACATTGTTATTCCCCATATATTTTTCCCATATAGGAAATGGCGTATATAATACCAAAAAATCCTTATTCATTTAACAAATCTATTTCTCCTTTTCATTTATTTACTACCATAGCTGGAACACCAACCACAGTACATCCAATAGGCACATCATGAATAACCACAGCATTAGCACCAACCATACTATCATCCTCAACAATAACACCTCCTAAGACACATGCCCCACACCCAATCATAACATTATCTTTTATAACAGGAACCCCTCTATTATTTCTACCTGCTATTGAAACATTCTGATATATCTTACAATTATCTCCAATTATAGCATCTTGATGAATCACACATCCCAAGCCATTATGGACAAACAAAGTATTCCTTCCTATTTGTACACTAGGAGGCAGTTCACAAGAATAAATAACTCGAATTAAACGAGATATAAATCCTGGGAAAAACGGTATTTTCTTTTTATACAAATAGTGCATCACACGATACAAACGCATTAAAGAGTTCTTTTCCATAAGTGGTGTTAATACTCAATTTAGAGCATATCCTTTTTATAAGGCACCAGAATGGGTGCCTCACAAAAAATTGCTATTAAATTCGATTGATTTTTAACTATTGGCATACAGCCAAGTCTATATTTTGCGGTGCAAGACTCAAAAAATCTCTGCAACCGTTAAAAATTCCGGTAAAAAATTTGCCAAGATAATCCCACGTGGACCTGCCTTGCAGCTTCACCGTGCTGATTATGCTATGGTATACGGCGGCAATCTCAGCCCCCTCGTCGCTGCCGAAGTGCAGCGAGTTCTTCCGTTTGGTCGTAAAGGGACGGACAGCACGTTCTGCAAGATTGTTAGAGATCGGATAACGCCCGTCCTTGATATAAGTGAAAGCCTCCTTCCAAAACTTATGGAGATAATTAAGGGCCTCACGCATATAACAACTTGTATGCTCCCCCTCACTTTTCAACTCCTGCAGCAGGTTTGCCCGCAGGTTTATCATCGCCTCCAGGGTCGGCAAACCCTGCCGTCGCCGGGTACGCTCCTCATCCGTAATCATCTCCCTGTCATACTCCCTTTCAAAACGGAAGAGACGGTTGATATTGTCAAGGAAAACATCCGCCCTCTTGTCGCCTCCTTCCATCCGGGCCTTCACGAACTTCGCCCGCACGTGCGCCAGACAGACCTGATGGTCTGTATCCTTATACCTGTGGGTTTTCAGTTCGTCACCGATAAAGACATAAGCGTTATAACCGTCAGACATAAGAGCTTTCAACCCGGCATCACCTAAAAAGTTCGTCAGCACGTCACGCCCACGGGAACCGTCCTCGTAGAAGAAGATAACCATACGTTCAGCCTTGTTCACCAGGACCCACATGTAGCATTTCTTGTAACGGTCATATTTACGGACCTTGCACCAGGTCTCGTCACAATTGACAACGGCATCCTTCTCCAGCGCGATCCTCTTCAGTTCCACCACCATACGGTCGAGGTATTTCCTGCCTTTCTTCAGCCAGTTGCGCAAGGTATTCTCCGAGACGGTCATTCCCATATCCCCAAGCCATTGGTGCAGCAGGCCGAAGGTCACGTTCTTCACGTATACCTCATAGGCGATGGCCTGCAGGAACCCAGGAGTTATCTTGGTACCGTCAAACCGAGTTACCACCTGCGGGTGTCCTTCCTTGGGGAAATACCCCCAGCGCGGCTTGCGGCCCTTCTCCACGTACTGTACCATCTCGAACTGTTCTTCCACAAGACAGATGTCAAGACGGAAGGTCCTCACCAGCTTGCGGTCAAGGATACGCCCGGGAACCTTGGAGAGATCCGACAAGTACCTGACAGGAGTTCCGTTCACGCCCATGGTACGATAGGTTTCCGGACGGTTGGAGAGATCCCTCGGATTCGGAGAGGAGGGGTGGGATTCCTGTGTTTCCGACTCCGGTATGGAACGGGTATCCAACGATTCGTCCGTACCGTCAAAGCCATCTTTCTCATTCTCACGGTCAACAGGATCATCATCACTACCGGAATCATCCTTCTTTACGGACTGTCTCTTCGAACCGAAACGCTACCTGCGGGCAGATTTGAGTTGTTCCTTCAGCTTTGTATTCTCACGTTCCAGGGATTTACGCGATTCGCGTTCTTCCTCAAGAAGGGATTGCAGCTCATTCAATTTTTCCAGCATCCGGTTGGAACGGGATAACTCTTTAGTCAGGTCCTCCAACACCAGTTTCATCGCGCGGTTATCCAGTTCCGCGTTCTCCAGACGCTCGATAAGGTATTCCACATAGCGGTTTTTCATCTCATCGGACATATTCTCACAGCGGTTAAAAGCACGACGCGAGAAGGTCTCACGCGCCAGAAGCTCGCGTTTCTGAACTATAAACTGTCGTAATTCGTCCGTATCCATATCCTGCTTTTTGTACATCAAATATACGGAAAAAATTTGATATAACCATATAAATACGGAACATAATTATCTTATTTTTAACGATTTAATCACGGGATTCTCCAACAGGAGGACCACGTCCTTCCAGTCTATCCGGTAGGCGACCTCGTTACCTTCGTCGTCTTTGATTATACGCATAAACTGATAGCCCGAAACAAACTTTTTCTCGAAAAGACTATAGGAACGGTGATCATAGGCGAACAGCCGAACGATACGCCGGTCTTTAGACATCACGATATAAATGTCACCGTCTGAGGGCTCACGGTGCAACTGTTCACGGATGACGGACAGAACACGGGAATGCTTACAACGCATGTCAGTAAAGCCACGCAGGTAATAGAAGCGGTTCATGCCGGTCACACTCAACATAGCACCTCCAGCTTTTGAATCAGACGGTACAGACCAGGATAATCCAGATCTTTTTGGAGGATATGCAGACCATTGCTCAAGGTTAGATCCAAGCATATACGCACGGGAAGCACACGCGCCCCTTGGCACGGATTCCGGTGATTGTTCCCTGCCTGCGGGGAAGGAATGTCCTTCTTGACCGGGTTTTCCACTGAAGGAGAAGACGGAACGGAATCCGAGGGCGGAACCGGGGGAACACCATCCACCTGAACTTCTACTATTTTTCTGCGGGTATCCTTGTACCATTTATGAAAAAGGTTGTAAGGAACGTTATGCGTTGAACAGAATGACTGAAGAGACACACCATGAGGGACGGCCTCCGTTTGGTACTGAAAATAAAATCTTTCAAGATCTTCGCTACTATACATAATTCGGAAATTTTAGTTCGCAGCGAAGATAGGTATTTCATTTTTGAGCTCTAATTTGAGTGCTTACGAATGGTCATCAAATGGGAACATTGCGAGACGCTTAGTCTTTCACTTCCTCCCACGGATAAGGATTCTCCATCACATTCTGAAACTCATCAACAGCTTCCTGCTGTTCGGCGGTCAGCAATGCAGCATTCCAAGAGGCAATGATGGAGTGAGCTTCATCTGCCAAAGGCTCATCGAAAACCTCTCCATAACAAGCAGTGAGCAGACGGAGCTTCAGCAAAGATGCGGGAAGAGTATCCAGAATATCCCAACAACGGTTCAGAACCTCCTGCACATGCTGCTGTTTCTCACCGTGGTCGACAAACGAGGCACTGTAACCCATTAAAAGAGCGAGACATACATTGGCTTGTTCCTCCACTGTAGTGCCCCAAGTGCCGGAATTATATAAAGTTGTAGTCAAACGATAAACTTCACCATTACGACGCGACAAGTCATCACTATAAATAGGACTCCCGTCCATACCCAAATACATCAGATCGTGCGCAGCACGCTGAAGGAGGAGTGCTTCTTCTAAAAGAGACATATTATTTCAGATTTATGATTTTAGATTCTAAAGAGGAAAAAAGATACTTCGCCACATCCTACATAGTGATCGTTATTTGATCACTTCTATAAGGTCCGGATGGATAGTGGCCATGGCAAGAGCAATGACACCTTGTATCTCTATAACCACACGGCGGTCACGTGCCCCCTTTACTTTCAGAAAAATACCCTCCTGACCTGCAAAGTCACCACCCGTAATACGGACTCTAGTTCCCTTCGACAGATTCAACTCTTCGGGCTGGAAATAAAGCAAATGGTCGTTATAGGTTCCGGCAACGGCGATGAAGCGCTGCATCTCATGGTCGGGAATAATTATCTTCTGACCACTGCGGGTATCGGTTATATATTGCAAATAAGTAATTTGAGACTTAACACGCTGTACGTCGGAAGGACGTGCATGGACAAAAACCAGATTACGGATGACGGGAACCAAAGTACGGACTTTCTTACCCTTACGGATACTTACCTTATATTGCATGGGGACAAAACAGCCGAGGCTCTCCTTCTCGAGAAGATGCACCGCATCAAGCTCTCTGCGGTATGTGGCACGCATGGCATGCCAGACTTCAACCTCGTTATCCGTTTCCATTTTCGTTGTTTTGTTCACAAAAGAGTGTTCCTCTGGGGCTTTGAACCCTCGGTATATACCTGGTATCCAATCATTTGCGAGCACCCTATGTAAAATACAGCAAGCATTGTGCCCTTCTTGCCAACAGTTTTTTTGCAGTTCGTCATTACCTTTTGGTAAGAGACTATAAACGAACGGATTACAAACAAAAAGCGTTTTTTAAACGTTCGTTTTTTGAACGTCAAATTTCAGGAAATGAAATAGGGAATAAGTTAATAAAAGGGAATGGAAATTTTAAATATTAAATAAGATACTTAATACACTGAATTACTGTATATTAAACTGGAATATGATGGGCTTTCCAAAATATTTTTATTAAACATTTTGAGGATATAAAAAACAGTCTTATCTTTGCGTCCATTAAACGAACGTTTAAAAAACACTTCCAAGTCAAAGTCATTTCCATTTATATATCAACGCATTAACCCATCATAAAGATAAAACCCAGCTTTTTATCTCCATCCTTACTCCACAAAAACAAAAAACTTGATATACCTTTGCATTTATTTTACAAACTACAGTAATTTTAATTATTAACCCAAAAACATTAGAAAAATGAAGGCAAAAGAGACACTCCAAAGTAAGGAAAAAAAACAAAAAGAGCCCCCCTAGAAACGAATGTAAAGCACGGCATATCAGCTCCTAAAGCAGGAGTAGGACGTCCCTCAAGCGGGGAGGTTATGGGAATATTGCCACAATATAGGAAAGAAGTCATTAAAGACATCATCCTATGGAAAAAATCAAGATACTTTATAGAAGAAAAGCCGACAAGCAACAAGGCATTGGCACAATGGGCATACTCACATTTCGACTTCAGAACGCCAGACTATAAAAGACTGTCAGAAAACACTATAATACAAGAGTTCGGTGAAGTGTGGCGGGAAATGAAGGTAGCAGGAGAGATATAGGGAATAAAACAAAAAAGGGCAGAAACCACGAAACTTATTGACAATAATTAAATATAAACAACTTAAGGAATAAACCACTTATCTTTGCCGCCACTTTGGTAAGGATGAAGCCACACCGCCTATAGATGCCGCTTTCTCAACGAATGCGGCATCTTTTTTATATATAAGCGTACCTCCTGCCAAACTAATACAATTATTAATTTTAAAGACAACAAGATGAGAAAGTCGACAAAGAACGCCCCACTTCACGAGGCACTGAGAAACCTATGGAAAATACGTATCATGCTGGAAAAGAACTATACGGAAACATGCGCCACATGGATGACCCAACGGATAGAAAGCCTGATAGACCACATGCAATACGGACACGCACTCATAGCCTACCACAAGCAGGACGGGACATTTAGGCTGGCGAAAGCCACCTTACTGCCCTACAAGGCAGACTTCAGAAGAGATTATGACATCACAAGAGTGACAAGCACCATAGCCTTCTGGGACGTGGAACTGCAGGCATGGAAAACCTTCCAGCTGGAGAACTTCCTCGAATGGAGCCCCATATGCTAACCATTAATCACCAATCATTAAACACTAAAAACAATGGCCATGATGTATGGGGGAATGCTATATTTCCCCCTCAAAGTAAATCTATTCGAAGAGATAGCAGTGGAACTGGTGGAAGCCAAGTTCGGACTGAAAGGAACCGCAGCGGTAATGAAACTGCTGTGCAAGATACATAAGGAAAACGGATATTACCTGAAATGGAACGCGGAGCAATGCACACTGTTCACCAACAAGGCAGGAAGGGACATCAATGAACAGGAGATGCAGGGAGTCGTGGACATCCTGGTGGAGAAAGTCTTTTTCGACCCCAAAACCTATAAGGAACAAGGGGTGCTGACCTCTACCGAAATACAGAAGGTATGGCTGGAAGCCACCAAACGGAGGAAAAGAGACCTCACCACCTTGCCCTATCTGCTGGTAGAGACGGAAGAGGACAAGCCGGACAAGGACAAGACTTGTACGCAAAAACGGGAAAATTGCACGCAGGATGCAGACATTTTCCCCGAAAATGCATGCAATTCCAAACAAAGCAAAGAAAGCAAAGTAAAAGAAAGCAAAGCAAAAGAAAGTAGAGCACTTCCCCCTCTTACTCCCCCCGGGGAAAGCGGAGGAGCGCAGGGAAATCCTGATTTAGACATTCCCGGATATGCCTACAACAGGAATACGCACAACCTGGAATGCCTCATGCTGAATCTGGAAAAGCTCTACATCACCGACCGGGAGGAAATCAGGAAGATTCTGAAGTTATCGGACTACGGCAGGCTGGGAAACTACGTCTGGAAAATATTCAATGGGACGAACTGGAGCAAGGTGAACAGCAAGGGAGGGTACATCATCTCGGTACTGGCAAGAGAGAAGCGGAGTACGGGAAGCTGATTCCACAGGGCACAAGCTATCAATAACATGTCATGCAGGAAATCAATAACGTGTGATACAAAAAACAAATATCGTGTCGGCAGGATATTAATTCCTTGCCGACACGATATTCATTCCTTCTTCGTCCTTAAAATTGTGACTTATAATTATGCTGATATTCAGCGCAAAACCTCTGCAATTCAATAAAAAATGGCTGGAACACAGCAAACAGTTCCTCATCGTGCTCTTCAAGGTATCGAATTGCCTTATCTACGGATATATCAATATGATGATATTCCACCATGATGTTCAAAGACTCTCTTATTCCGTTCAGAGTGGCGTATTTCCGCAAACGGTCGGTCAGGATAAAATGCCAGATAAAACGTTTGAACCGTAGCGGAAGATAGCGGTAATTGATAAGGAGGGAAAGATAAAAATTCCGGGTATACTTCCTCAAGGAGCCTCCGGAGAACGACTCGAAACGGGAAGCCAGCAAATAATCGAAACAAATATCCAGCAATACCCCCGAATACCGTCCGAATTCAGGTTGAAGCCTATGCACCACCTCGCAAACTGCCGGATGATGGTCGGTATAGTCGTCAATAGCGCGGTGAAGCTGAATACCCTTGGCTATATCCGGCGGATAATTCTTATAGGAGCTTCCCTTTACGGCATCGCCTACAAAATTGCCCAACTGTACTTTTCTGTTCGAACCGGAAAGGAATATATGTGCCAGATAGTTCATGACAAAAGATTTACCAGCTCCTTGCAAAGACGCTCCTTCACCTCCTCCATCGACACCTCGTGTCCCAGCTCTTTCTGCAAAGAAGTGACACCCTTGTCTATGAATCCGCAGGGATTGATATAGCTGAAATAACGTAAATCGGTATTCACATTCAGTGCCAATCCATGCATGGTGACAAAATGGCTGCTGCGCACGCCGATGGCACAAATCTTACGGGCACGGGGAGTATCGCCCTCCAGCCATACGCCCGTTGCCTTCTCCAGACGTCCGGCCGCGATGCCAAACGAAGCACAAACACGGATTACCGCCTCTTCCAGCAGATGCACATATTCCTTCAACCCCAAAGAAAAGTCGTCAAGGTTCAGAATAGGATAGCAGACCAACTGTCCCGGACCATGATACGTAATGTCTCCGCCACGGTCAATATGATAGAGCGTAGCCCCTATCCTGCGCAGTTGTTCTTCTCCCAGCAGCATATTCCTTTCTTTTCCGCTACGCCCCAATGTATAGACATGGGGATGCTCGCAGAGCACAATATGATTGACATAGCACTCTCCTGCCTGCTTGGCATGTACAAGTGCGTCAAACCATTCCGTCTGCCGGCTCCATGCTCCGGCATAAGGAATCATGTTCCAATCTGATATTTCCAGTTTCATGCAAGCAAATATAGCACTTTTTTGAATTCACTCCCCGAATTTATCTTAAATATGTAGCATCAATTCATAAAAATACACCTTGATAATCTGATAATATCTCACGTACTTTGCAAACATTCTGATATAACTATTCACAAAAAGACAGACTTATGAAAAAAAGAATTCTAATAACGCTATTCGCAGCGTTACTGTTCAGCTTTTCCATATCTGCACAGATATTGAAGGGGCACGTATATGATGCAACGACCAATGAACCGCTTGCAGGGGCATCGGTCACCTACAAGCTGAAAGACACGCAAGGCGTAGTGACCGACATAAACGGTGCATACGAAGTACACCTGCCGGCGGGAGGTGTAGATTTGGTATTCAGCTACGTGGGATATGAGGATGTGCCAATGCCCATCGTCATCAGCAAAGGAGACATTATGCAGAAAGACGTGTACATGAAGGAAAGCACCAACCTGCTGGAAGATGTCGTGGTCTCGGCCGGACGGTTTGAACAGAAGCTGAGCGATGTGACGGTCTCCATGGATTTGATAAAGGCCAGTGACATTGCCCGCCAGGCTCCCACAGACATCACCTCGACACTGCAGACCATTCCGGGGGTGGATATCATCGACAAGCAACCCAGCATTCGAGGCGGTGGCGGCTGGACTTACAGCGTAGGTGCCCGCAGCCTGGTACTGGTAGACGGGATGAGCGTGCTCAGCCCCCAAAACGGAGTCATCAACTGGAACAGCGTACCTCTGGAAAATGTGCAGCAGGTAGAGGTCATCAAAGGAGCCTCCAGCGTGCTCTATGGTTCGTCGGCCCTGAACGGCATCATCAACATACGCACCGCACGGCCGGGACTGACCCCTCAGACCCGTTTCAGTGCCTATGTAGGAATCTATGACGACCCCGACAACAGCGATTACCAATGGAGTGACAAATCTTTCTGGAAAGAGGACAAATATCCGGTAAAGCCCTTGTTGCGCAACAGCCTTTTCAGCGGTGTACGCAATCCGCTCTACGAAGGTTTCGACCTCACCCACTCCCGCCGCATCGGTAACTTTGACGTCAGCGGCGGACTGAATCTCTTTACCGACGAGGGCTACCGCCAACAAGGTTACAACAAACGTTTCCACATCAACGGAAACCTCACCTACTATCAGCCGGATATGGGTATGAAACTGATGAACTACGGTTTCAACGTGGATTTCCTTTCCAACAAGTACGGGGATTTCTTCATCTGGCGCTCGCCCGGCGAGGCCTACCGCCCCTCTCCCTTTACTAATATGGGACGTGAGTCCAACAACTTCCGCATTGACCCTTTCTTCAACTTCACCAATCCTGAAAGAGGTACTTCACACAAAGTAAAGGGCCGTTTCTACTACAGTGCGGACAATGTGGTACGCCCTACACAATCCGCCTCCATTACGGATATTCTGGGCAACATGGGCACCGACGCACAAGTCATCCAGAACATTGCCAATGGAGACTACACAGCCCTCCAGCCACTGATGACCGGAGTTATCAAATGGCTGGGAAGCGACAAGCTGAGTGATTTGATGGACGGTGTCTTCGGCTCTCTGGACAACATATTCCCCAATGCCACCACTGCCGACTATTGCGACCTCATCTCTTGGGTAATGAGCAACGGCCTGCCGTCTGACATGGGAGGACTGCTTGAAGGGAAACTACCCAGCGACCTGGTTCCCTGGCTATCCGGTGTACTCAATCCGAAGCGCAATCAATCACCAACACGGACGGACAAGAATTACGACTATTATCTGGACTATCAGTTCAACAAGAAATGGGACGGCGGCGCACAAATCACCACGGGTCTGACTTACGAACATATCCGCACCTTCTCCGGCGAAACGGAAGAAGTACATCAAAGTGACAATGTTGCCGCCTATATGCAATACGACCAGCGCTTCTGGGACCGCCTCAGCGTATCGGCCGGTGTACGTGCCGAATACTACCGGATAGACAAGCACTACCGGGAAGCCGACACAAAGGTTTTCGGGAGCAAGATTCCTTTCCGCCCCGTGTTCCGTGCCGGGCTGAACTACCAGCTAGCCGATTACAGCTTCCTGCGTGCCAGCTTCGGCCAGGGTTACCGTAATCCCTCCATCACCGAGAAATACCTTCGCAAAGACATCGGAGGTGTAGGTGTATATCCCAACTACAACGTACAGCCGGAAAAAGGATTCAATGCCGAGCTGGGATTCAAGCAAGGGTACAAGGCAGGCAATTTACAAGGATTTGCAGATGTCGCCGCTTTCTATACCCAATACAAGGATATGGTGGAATTCCAGTTCGGCCTATTCAACAATGCGGACCTGAGCATGATAAACAGCGTTACAGACGCCATACAAATGCTGAAGAACGGCAAGGGTTTCGGCATCGGGGCACAGTTCCACAACGTGTCCAAAGCACAGATTTATGGAATGGAAATCAGCACCAACGGCATGTACACCTTCAACAAAAACGCCAAGCTGCTCTATAACCTGGGATATGTATATACCGAACCGAGGGATGCCGACTACAAGAAACGCAATGCCCTGGAGAACACCTATACCGACCCGCTTCAGATGAAGGAGAAAAGCAATGACGGCAAGTACTTGAAATATCGTCCGAAACACAGTTTCAAGGCCACGCTGGACTTTCAGTGGAAACGCATCAACATAGGTGCCAACGTAAACTGGAAAAGCAAGATACTTGCCGTGGACTATATTATGCTGGACGAACGCAGCAAAAGTGAACCTGACCTGCTGGACTACGTGCGCGGCATCCTCTTCGGCTCGTCCAACGGGGAAACCCTGGCATCCTATTGGAAAAAGCATAATACGGACTATGCCACAGTGGACATGCGCTTCGGGGTGAAAGCCACCAAGGAAGTAGCTTTCCAGTTCATGATAAACAACCTGCTGAACAAGGAGTACAGCTATCGTCCCATGGCAGTGGGCGCGCCACGTACTTTCGTCGTAAAGATGGACGTTACATTTTAAAAAAAGAACATTTCATTTTAAAAACAGAATGTCTTCCGTTACTTTTTCCCGGAAAAGAATTACCTTTGTGCGAACTCTAAACGACAAAGCGTATGGAATTTCCTCAAGTCGACCTGCCAGTAGACATGATTGCATGGACTGAAGTAACGGAAGACATTCTAAACATATACAAACAGTCTTGCCGTCTGAAAGCATGCATCTTTGCACTTTGTATAGAAGGTTCCATCACGGTATCCATCAATCTGATGGATACGGAAATCAAGCAAGGGGATTTCATTACCCTGCTTCCCGGAACCATCATACAGTTTTACGAACAAAAGGAAAAAGTATGCCTGGGATTCGTGGGGTTTTCTTCCCATTGCCTCAATGGAGTCAACCTCATCCAGTCTACATTAAGTTCCTTCTCCAACATACTGGAGTATCCGGTACTGGCTGTCAACCCTACCGTCGCCTCCTATTTCAAGGACTATTTTGCCTTATGGGCACGCATCACGACCGGTCCCTATCCTCCCGATACAAAAATGGCTCAAAGCACTCTGAGCATGCTCCTCAGCGGCATAGACAGAATGTATTGCCACCGTCCGCAGATGCAAAAAGGGAACAAGAGCCGGAAAGAGGAAATATGCCGCGAACTGGTGCAGCTCGTCATCGAAAACTATACCCGCGAACGCCGCGCGCAATTCTATGCCGACAAACTGGGCATCTCCCTGCAACACCTCAGCACCACCGTGAGGCAAGTGACCGGCAGAAATGTATTGGACATCATCGCCCACGTCGTCATCGTAGACGTGAAAGCCAAGCTGAAATCAACCAACATGACCATTCAGGAGATTGCCTATTCCTTGAACTTCCCCAGTGCTTCTTTCTTTGGAAAATACTTCAAGAGGCACATGGGCATGAGTCCGCTGGAGTATAGGAACAGCTGAGAATACAGCCGTCAGAACCTGGAACTCAGACGAAGGCTGCTCAAAGCCACGGATACACAGGAAAGAGCCATGGCAGCACCTGCCAGCGCAGGACTCAGCAGAATGTCATAAACGGGATAGAGTACTCCGGCCGCGACAAAGATACCCACTGTATTATAGATGAAAGCCCAGAACAGATTCCGGTACATGAGGCTCACAGTCTGGCGAGACAACCGGAAAACTTTGGGCAACAGCAGCAGGTCTGAAGTCCTGAGAGTAATCATGGCGGTGTCCATCAACGTATCGGTCCCCTTTCCCATGGCAATGCTTACATCAGCACAGCTCAAGGCTTGCGCATCGTTCACGCCGTCACCTACCATGGCGACCGTTTTACCCTGAAGCTGCAGCTTAT
Source organism: Bacteroides sp. AM44-19 (assembly GCF_003603395.1). Lineage (NCBI taxonomy): Bacteria > Pseudomonadati > Bacteroidota > Bacteroidia > Bacteroidales > Bacteroidaceae > Bacteroides > Bacteroides sp. AM44-19. The sequence goes on from NZ_QTNB01000001.1 coordinate 399,039, forward strand.
GGATGAAATCCTCTTTGTCATCGGGCATGGCATCGGCCACAAAACGCATGATACCCAAACTGCCGGCCACGGAAGAAGCCGTACGCTCACCGTCTCCCGTAAGCATGCATATCTCGATGTCCTGGATACGCAGTTCCCGGATAGCTTCCATAGAAGTCACCCTCAACTGGTCCTTGATGGCAATAACGGCAAGCAAATCGTTCTCACGCCCAAAGTAGACAATACTGTTTCCGTCCGATTCATATTGTGTCAGCATATCGGCCAGGATATCCGACAAATTGGCTTGATAATCTTTCAGCAGTTTATGGCTTCCTACCCAATATTCCGCACCCTGATAGGCCACTCTGACACCTTTTCCGGTAATGTTTTCAAAACCGTCCAGGTGGGCAGGGATAACCTGCTCCTCCCCTTCCAGGGCCGTAACGATTGCTTCTGCCAGAGGATGGTCCGAAGTAGACTCGGCGGCAAGCAATACATCTTTATAATGCTCCTCCTGCCCTTGCGCCCACAGCCAGCCTATTACCGTAGGATGCCCTTCTGTCAGAGTCCCGGTCTTATCGAATACCACCACATCCACATTGCGCATCTGCTCTAAAGCGGAAGTGTCTCTGATTAGGATATGATTGCGGGCAGCTTTATTAAGGCCCGCCGCCAAAGCTACTGGAGTGGCCAGCCCTACCACACACGGACAAGCCACCACCAATACGGACAAAGCGGCAAACAGACCGTGTGACACTACATCTATGCCTCCGAAGAACACCCATATAAAAAAGGTCAGCAGGGAAATGATGAGAATGACCGGGACAAAAAGCTCGGCAACACGGTCGTCAATGCGTTGCTTCTCCGGCAGTACGCGGGCTGCGTTATGCTGCCAGCCTCCCAACCGGCGGATAGCCGCCGACACATTTCGCCGGGCACGTTCCTCCATAAACTCGCCGGTCAGGGAAAAGGCGATGATGACGGCGGCAACCCCATAATAGACATGCGGTTCCAGCCCGATGCCCAGCCAATAATCCGGGAAGAAAGTATTGAACACACTGAACAGAAAAGCCACAGAGGTGGTAAGCGCCACCAGACGGTCTATATTGTTGCGGCCCGACCGGGTCCCCTTCCAGGCACCGGCATAAAAAGGAGCGCCGAAAAACAGCAGTACCGGAATTGCCAGTACCATCTGTATTTCACGGGTATAGGGTATATGCACAAAGACTGTAGAAAACAGTATCAGTACGATGGCAAAAAGCCATGCACCGACGACGCGCAATCCCGTGCTGTGCATATCCAGCACGGGATGTGCCTTAGTAATTATATTGCTCATTCGATTTATTTTTTAGATGGTTGTTGTTCCGCTTTAATAAAGCAACAACCGGAATGAGCCATTTGTTCAATTACTTCTTATCGTCCTGCTTGGTTTCCTTGACAAACTCCGCTTCATAATGGAACTTTTCGAAACCTTCTTTCAACTTTTCCACACTGGTCTTGTCGGCATCATACGTGATGGTTACCGTCTTTGTCTTCAGGTCTGTGTGGAAGTCCTTCAGTCCCTTCTCAAAACGGATGTTATTGTTTATCTTCCTTACACAGTTCTCACACTTCATCTGTGCCACCTTGAACACGGCTGTACGGATGTCTTTTGCCATTGCGGCAGATGCACAGAAGAGTACAACTGCCAAAGTCATTAAAAATCTTCTTGTTTTCATTGTTTCGCTATTGATTTAATAAATAATATTATATTCTCGGCAAGTTAAAACGGACACCTACATAGGCTTTTGCCCCATGCATGGGTCCCCAAACCATCGTAGCATCAAAGTTGCTTCCCCAGGGATTGGAAGCATCAATGATGGGGTTTTTCTGCTTGAAGTTTGTCAGGTTCTCGCCACCGACGTATATAGACCAGCGACGGAAATAGCGCGTCACCTGGGCACTCAACTGCTCGAAGCCGCCATAATGCCTTTCCCACGACCAGTTGCCGTCTGTCAGTTCGTATGGAGCCGGCATGCGCCCGCCACCATTCAGTTGCAAAGTTACATCAAACTGCCACAATCCCAAAGGTGTCTGATAGGAAGCCGTCAGCAAACCTTTATATTTGCTGGTAAGGGGTTTCTCCATCAGCTCTCCGTTGTAATTCGTCTTGGCATCCGTCCAACGGTAAGCCGCGGTAAAGGTGAAACCCGGGAAGAACGGATAGCTTGCCTCCACCTGCACTACCTGCGAATAGGAACGGCCGTGAAGGTTGTAAAACAGAACGGCATGCGGGTCCGTATCCATGTCTACCACCACCTGCTTGCTGAAATCCGTGTAATAGTATTCCGCATTCAGGTTCAAGGTTTTGCCGAACAAGGGAATATAGGCGGAAGTGCTTGCGCCATAGTTCCAGGCCTCATCCTGGTCAAGACGTTTGGCGATGTCTATCCGGCGGCTACTTGCCAGCAGATAGTTATTCTCGGCCAGCACATGGTTCGTGCGGTATCCTTTTCCTGCCGAAAGACGGAAATGTACATACTCGTTGGGATTGTACTTCACATGGAAACGCGGGGTGACGAAATAGCCGTACTCGCTGCTATGGTCGCCGCGGATGCCACCCATCAGCACCAGTTTATCGTCCCAGTTGTAGGTGTACTGCACGTAGGCGCCGGGGACGGCTTCTTTGGTGAATTTCTTCGTCAAAGGCTGTGCGGCGTCATTGTCCAGGCGGTAGTGCTGGTCGTAGGAGTCATAGTTGAAGCTCAGTCCGGCAGAAAGACTTTGACGCTTGGTCAGTTCCGTCTCGAACAGCAAGGAGGCATAAGCGTTGTGCTGGTCCACATCGTAGATTTTCCGTCCGTACAAGGCATCCTGCTTGTGCAGGGAGCCGGAGAGAATCAATGCCAGGTTAGTGTTCTTCTCCTTGTTGAATATATAGGCGTTCTTGGTGAAAGCTTCGTAGCGGTCGGTACCTATACTTATCTTATAAGGGTCTGCCAGGGACGTTTTGCCATGGCTGACTTGCCCGCTGTTGCGGTCTTCCGTAAGCACTTTGATGCCTGCCTGGAAGACGTAGCGGTCGCCCATGTATGCCCAGCGGTTCCAGAGGTTGTACTGCTCCACACGGGGGATGTCGGCAAAGCCGTCGTCGTTGCTGTCGTGAGCTTTGGTCTCATTCTCGTAATGCGCCAGCAAAGAGGTGCTCCAGCGTTTGGAGAGTTTCACCGTGGCATCGGCATTGGCTTCGTAGCGGTTGGTGCTGCTGGCAAAGAGGTTGGCGGAGAACCAATCGGCCTCGGGCAACTGGGGTTTCTTGAATTCCACATTGATTTGTCCCGTGATGGCCTCATAGCCGTTCTTCACGGACGAACTGCCCTTGCTCACCTGAATACTCTGCATCCATGGCCCGGGTACATAACCCAGTCCGTAGGGGGCGGCAGAGCCGCGGTAGTTGGGGATATTCTCCGTCATCATCTGCACATACGTACCGGACAAGCCGAGAAGCTTGATTTGCTTGGCACCGGTGGCGGCGTCAGAGTAAGTGACGTCCACCGAGGGATTAGTCACAAAACTCTCTCCCAAATTACAGCAAGCGGCACGGCTCAACTCGGCGCTGCTTATCATATCTTCGTTCATCACACTGTTACGCAGCTTCATGGTGCCCAACTTACGGCTGACCACATTCACCTCGCTCAGTTCCACCCCTTCGCGCAAGACAATGTCGAGCGTCTCATTGCGGTTACTGACGTGTATCGTATCGTTCTCAAAACCGATAAAGCTGACTACAAGCATATGCTTGTCATTGGGTTTGGACAAGGAGAAAGTACCGTCCACCGAAGTGGTGGTGCCTTGAGTAGTTCCCTGCCAGAAGAGGTTGGCACCCGCAATCGGGTCGCCCAAATTATCCTTTACCGTTCCCTTTACCTGCGCCTGCAAGGCGGTGAAAGAGAACAAAAGAATGGCTATCAAACTATATTTCATTTCTGTTTTATACTTAAAGAAGTGATTAAAAAACAAACAGTTCCCTCCGGGCAATCCAGGTCATTGCCCCGTATAAAACAACACTAAATGAGAAGCGTGGAATAGAGCGCCAGATAATGACGCGAGCCGACGACATATGGCGGTGCTCCTGAAACAACTCTCGGAGTACAAGCCACCTGCGGCAAGGAGTGATCAAACAGCGGCAGTTGCTCGCAAAACAGTGTAAGGAATGGCACGAACGAAGCAGACTCGTGTGCATACTTCACGAAATCCACCTTGTAGTAGACGGCTGTACAGCCGGTACCCTTGCATGTTTGCCGTGAGGCACGATGTGTATTATGGCATTTGGAACAGCCGGAAGTGCAGCAGCTTTGCGTCGTCTCGCATCCGGCACAGCAATACTGAACTACAGAAATCCCCACTCCGCTTATAATGATAAGGGAGGAAAAGAGTACAGCCAGTATGTAACGGAGTTCCTTCATAAGCGTTGCAAAGATAGAAAGTTTTAACCGTTTGCCGGAATTAATTTTTCCTTTTTTATGTGTGCAGTTCGTTAATAAGTTCTATATTTGTCGATAAAGTTTTTTGATTGATATGTTGATTTATAAACGAAACTCAATATGAAAAAGCAAACTGTCAGCCTACTTGTCCTTCTGCTTGCGGCAAGCGGCTTTTTCTTTTCCTGCGGTAACACCGTGAACAAAAACGCATATGCGTTGGAGTTCGACAGTATACAAGTAAACGAAACCGCACATCTCTTCGGAGACACAGCCAAGCCGGCCTGCAACCTCATCCTCAACTTTGCCTACGCCAGCCAGTCATCCGACGTAAGGCTGAAAGACAGTCTGAACACCTTCTTCCTCTCTGCTTGCTTCGGCGACAAGTACATGGCGATGACACCCGAAGAAGCTGTCAAGAAATATACGGAGAAATATGTCGGCGACTACCGCAATGACCTGGAGCCGATGTACAAAAAGGATGAGCAGGACAAGGAGGACGAAGAAAGCATAGGAGCTTGGTATTCCTATTATAAAGGAATCGAAAGCCATGTGCAGTTGTGCAATACCTTGATACTGACCTACCGTATAGATTACAACGAATATACCGGCGGCGCACACGGCATCTATATGTCCACCTTCCTCAACCTCGACCTAAAGACCCTAAGCCCCATCCGCCTGGACGACCTCTTTGAAGGCGACTATAAGGAAGCGCTGACCGACTTGCTTTGGAAACAGCTGATGGCAGACAACAACGTCAGCACCCGCCAAGAGCTGGAGGACATGGGTTACGCCACCACCGGCGATCTGGAGCCCATCGAGAATTTCTATCTGGACCCAACGGGAATCACCTTCTATTATAATGTATATGAAATTGCCCCATACGTAATGGGAGCAACCAAAATCACGTTGTCTTATGAGGACATAGCCCATCTGATGAACGGTGAATTCATCACCTTGAGCAGTGCTATAAAGGCAGACGGTGAATAGGAACTGTAATCAATTGTCTATCAACATAAAATTCACAATGGATTTAATACTCAAATATTTCCCGGACCTGACGGAAGAACAGAAACGGCAGTTTGCCGCACTCTACGACCTCTATCTGGACTGGAACTCTAAGATTAATGTCATTTCACGCAAAGATATAGAGAACTTGTACGAACACCATGTGCTGCATTCTCTGGGCATAGCCAAGGTAATCAGGTTCAGACCGGGGACACAAATTATGGACCTCGGCACGGGAGGAGGCTTTCCGGGGATCCCGCTTGCCATCCTTTTCCCCGAAGTACAATTCCATCTGGTGGACAGCATCGGAAAGAAAGTACGCGTAGCCTCCGAAATAGCCAACAGCATCGGGCTGAAAAACGTCACCTTCCGCCATGCCCGCGCAGAAGAGGAAAAAGGGAAGTTCGACTTTGTGGTGAGCCGTGCCGTGATGCCACTGACAGACCTACTGAAGATTATCCGCAAGAACATCTCCTCCAAACAGCAGAATGCATTGCCCAACGGACTAATTTGCCTCAAGGGGGGCGAATTGGGGAACGAAACCATGCCCGTCAAGAACAAGACCACGTTGTGGGACCTGAAGGAGTTCTTTGAAGAGGAGTTCTTCGAGACAAAGAAAGTAGTATATGTAGGGGGATAAATCTAAATACATAATATGAAAATAAAGAGATTTGAGTTTAATATGTTCCCGGAGAACTGTTATGTGCTTTGGGACGAAACCAATGAAGCGGTCGTCATTGACCCGGGCTGTTTTTATGAAGAAGAAAAGCAGGCCTTGAAAAACTTCATCATCAAGAATGGGCTGAATGTGAAACATCTGCTGAATACCCATCTGCATCTGGACCATATCTTCGGCAATCCTTTCATGCTGAAAGAGTTCGGATTGAAGGCCGAAGCCAACCAGGCCGATGAATTCTGGATTGACGAAGCGCCGAAACAAAGCCGCATGTTCGGCTTCCAACTGCAGGAGGCCCCCGTGCCCCTGGGCACTTACCTGCACGATGGAGACATCATCACCTTCGGCAATACTAAACTGGAAGCCATCCATGTGCCGGGACACTCGCCGGGCAGCCTGGTGTACTATTGCGCGGCAGACCACTGCATGTTCTCGGGAGATGTGCTGTTTCAAGGCAGCATCGGCCGTGCCGACCTTGCCGGCGGCAACTTCGACGAACTGATAGAGCATATTTGCAGCCGTCTGTTCATCCTGCCCAACGACACGATTGTCTATCCCGGACACGGAGCACCGACTACCATAGGAATAGAGAAAGCGGAGAATCCGTTCTTCCGGTAAATATACAGCAAACTTTTAAATCATTACAGCCATGAAAAACGACCTATTGGCCTACCGCCACATCGGCATCAGCGAAAAAGACGAGGAGAAGATGCTCCAAAAAATAGGAGTGAAAAGCCTGGACGAGCTGATTGATAAAACCATTCCTGCCAACATCCGCCTGAAAGAACCGCTGGCTCTGCCCAAGACAATGACGGAGTATGAATTCGGACAGCACATTGCAGGACTGGCTGCCAAAAACAAACTTTACACAACCTATATCGGTATGGGATGGTACAATACCATCACTCCTGCCGTTATCCAACGGAATGTATTCGAGAACCCCGTTTGGTACACTTCCTATACCCCCTATCAGACCGAAGTCTCACAAGGACGCCTGGAAGCCCTAATGAACTTCCAGACTGCCGCATGTGACCTCACCGGCATGCCCCTTGCCAACTGCTCCCTGCTGGATGAAGCGACTGCCGCAGCCGAAGCCGTGACGATGATGTACGCCCTGCGTCCGCGCGACATGCAGAAATCGGGTGCCAACGTGGTATTTGTAGACGAAGCCGTCTTCCCGCAGACACTGGCGGTAATGACTACCCGCGCCATTCCGCAAGGTATCGAGCTGCGTATAGGAAAATACCATGAAATGGAATTCACACCGGACATCTTCGCCTGCGTACTGCAATATCCCAACGCCGCCGGCAACGTGGAAGATTATCGCGCCTTCGTGGAAAAAGCCCATGCAGCCAACTGCAAAGTGGCCGTTGCCGCCGACATTCTGAGCCTCGCCCTGCTCACCCCTCCGGGAGAATGGGGAGCTGACATCGTCTTCGGAACCACACAACGGCTCGGTACCCCGATGTTCTATGGAGGGCCGTCGGCAGCCTACTTTGCCACCCGTGACGAGTACAAGCGCAATATGCCGGGACGCATCATCGGCTGGTCGAAAGACAAATACGGCAAGCTGTGCTACCGCATGGCGCTGCAAACCCGCGAGCAACATATCAAGCGTGAAAAGGCGACTTCTAACATCTGTACCGCGCAGGCACTGCTGGCTACAATGGCAGGATTCTATGCCGTATATCACGGTCCGGAAGGCATCCGCACCATTGCAGAACGCATCCACAGCATTGCCGTATTCTTGGAAAAGAGCATCAACAGACTGGGATACAAGCAGGTCAATGTACAATATTTCGACACGCTCCGCTTTGCACTGCCCGACACCATTTCGGCACAGCAGATACGTACCATCGCCTTGAGCAAGGAAGTGAACCTGCGTTATTTCAAGAATGGGGACGTAGGTATGAGCATCGATGAGACTACGGACATCACTGCCGTCAACGTACTGCTCTCCATCTTTGCCATTGCCGCCGGAAGGGATTGGGAAAAGGCAAGCGACGTACCCATGGCAAGCAGCATCAGCGCGGAGATGAAACGCCAAAGCACCTATCTGACACATGAAGTATTCAACAAATACCATACGGAAACGGAGATGATGCGCTACATCAAGCGTCTCGACCGCAAGGACATCTCACTGGCACACTCCATGATTTCCCTCGGCTCGTGCACCATGAAGCTGAACGCTGCCGCAGAGATGCTGCCGCTCAGCCGTCCGGAATTCATGAACATGCATCCCCTGGTGCCCGAAGACCAGGCCGAAGGTTACCGCGAACTGATAAGCAACCTCAGTGAAGAGCTGAAAATAATTACCGGCTTTGCCGGCGTCAGCCTGCAACCAAACTCCGGTGCGGCAGGCGAATATGCCGGACTCCGCGTCATCCGCGCCTATCTGGAAAGCATCGGGCAAGGACACCGCAACAAGGTGCTGATACCGGCATCCGCACACGGCACCAACCCGGCATCCGCCATCCAAGCTGGCTTCACCACCGTGACCTGCGCCTGCGATGCACAAGGCAATGTGGATATGGCCGACTTGCGTGCCAAAGCGGAAGAAAACAAGGATGACCTCGCCGCCCTGATGATTACCTACCCTTCCACACACGGTATCTTTGAAACGGAAATAGTGGAAATCTGCCACATCATACATGCCTGCGGTGCGCAGGTATATATGGACGGTGCCAATATGAATGCCCAAGTAGGCTTGACGAATCCCGGCTTTATCGGTGCGGACGTCTGCCACTTGAATCTGCACAAGACGTTCGCCTCTCCTCACGGCGGCGGCGGACCGGGCGTAGGCCCCATCTGCGTGGCAGAGCATCTGGTTCCGTTCCTTCCGGGACACAAATTGTTCGGCAATGCAGCCAACCAGGTGTCCGGAGCCCCCTTCGGCAGTGCAGGTATCCTCCCCATTACTTATGGCTATATCCGCATGATGGGAACAGAAGGGCTGACACGGGCCACAAAGATAGCCATCCTCAGCGCCAACTACCTGGCAGCCTGCCTCAAGGATACATACGGCATCGTTTACCGCGGTGCTACCGGCTTCGTAGGACACGAAATGATATTGGAATGCCGTAAGGTGCACGAAGAGACGGGCATCAGCGAAAACGACATCGCCAAACGTCTGATGGACTACGGCTATCATGCCCCCACCCTCTCCTTCCCGGTACACGGCACGCTGATGATTGAACCGACGGAGAGCGAAAGCCTTGCCGAACTGGATAACTTCGTGCAGGTGATGCTGACCATCTGGGACGAGATTCAGGAAGTGAAGAACGGCGAAGCCGACAAGACGGACAACGTGCTGGTGAATGCCCCGCATCCCGAATACGAAGTGGTAGCCGATACGTGGGAGCACAGCTATACCCGCCAAAAGGCAGCCTACCCGATAGAAAGCGTACGCGAAAACAAGTTCTGGGTGAACGTGGCACGCGTGGATAATACGTTGGGAGACCGTAAACTGTTGCCTACATGCTATGGATGCTTCGACTGATGAAAAGAAAGCGTAACGGACTATTTTATAGTAAAAAAGAAGAAACCATCAATTCCATCTCCCATGGCATCGGCATTGCCATGGGAGTAATTGTAAGTACACTATTCCTGATAAAATGCTACCAAGCACAGAATCTTTGGGCAGCATTCGGTGTATGGCTCTATCTGTTCGGTATGGGCGGCTCCTATCTTGCCTCCACACTCTACCACTCCCTGAAACATCATAATCCGTGGAAACGACGCTTGCGGCATTGGGACCATGCAGCCATCTATTGGCACATTGCAGGCAGTTATTCCCCCATCACACTCATTGCATTGAGAGAGGACGGCGGTTGGAGCTGGGGACTTTTCGGCTTCGTCTGGCTATGCGCCATCATCGGTACTGTTGTCAGCTTCCGCAAGATGGAGGAGCACAGTTACGTGGAAACAGTGTGTTACATCCTGATGGGACTGTCCGTACTGGTAGTATTCAAGCAGCTTTTCGCCCTCTCCCCTACAGCCTGCTACTGGATTATTGCCGAAGGAGTATGCTACATCACGGGAGCTGCTTTCTACTCCTTGCGCAAGGCACGGTACATGCATTCGGTTTTCCATTTCTTTGTATTGGGCGGTTCAGCCTGCCACATGGTGGCTGTATGGGACATACTGGTGAAGATGCTGTAAGCAAACGACAAGCGCACAACTGCTAAAAGAAGTTAATAAGCATCTCTCCCCCTTGCTTTTCTCCATAACTTACCCTACGTTTGCAGTGTTGTACATCAGTACAACACCAATAAAGTTATGATAACGATAGAGAACACAAGCTACGGTTACAAGTCCAATCCACTTATTTTCAACAATATATCTTTGGAAATAGGAAACGGTATATATGGACTTCTGGGGGAAAACGGTGTAGGCAAAACGACGCTGATGCATCTCATCTGCGGACTACTCTTCCCCAAAAACGGAAAGTGCAGTATAGACGGAAGAAACACGGCGGAGAGACAGCCCGAAGGGTTGAACCGTTACTTCTTCCTGCCCGAAGAGTTGCAGATGCCAACCGAGAGTATCGCCAGCTTCGCTGCACGCCATTCCGTATTCTATCCACATTTCAATCAAGAAGAATTCGAGCTGAACCTGGAAGAACTGAAAATCGACCGGAAACAAAAACTCTCTTCCATCTCCTACGGACAACAGAAGAAGGCAATGCTGGCATACGCCTTTGCCCTGCATACTCCATACATCCTACTCGACGAACCGACAAACGGGCTGGACATCACCTCTCGCCAAGCCTTGAAGCGTATCATCAGCCGCAGCATGGACGATGAAAGCACGCTGCTCATCTCCACCCATCAGGCACACGATTTCGAGAACCTGCTGGACCACCTCATCATCCTTGGCAAAGGCGAAATATTACTGAACCGTTCGCTGGACGAAATCAGTAACCGGCTTCTCTTTGCCCGGACAAGCATTCTGCCGGAAGAAAGCATCTACAGCGAAGAGAATCTATCGGGTTATTTCTCCATCATTCCCAACGAGGACGGAGAGGAGAACACACCGGACATCGAGCTGCTGTATAAAGCGGTGCTGCAACAACCGGAAAAGATACAGAGCATGTTTCAATGAAAATCTATCATACAAACAGAACTATGAACGCAACTTTTAATCTGAAACGCTTCCTGCTACTGGAACAATATAAAAGGAATGAGACCGGCAGACACCTGCTTTGGTCGGCAGCCGTTGTATCGTTCATCTGCATCCTGTGCATCCTCTACGACATAAACCGCGGTGGAAGTTACTACGGCAAACATACCTCTGCCACCGAATTCTCCCGCTACGTACTATGGTTTATCCTCATGGCCCCCTGCCTGCTGGAAACAAATTTCAGCAAACGCAGCTCCACTCTCGATATACTGCTGCCGGCATCGGCATTCGAGAAGTTCCTGCATGTCTGGATAAAATACCTGCTGCTGCTTCCCCTATTCTGCGGTCTACTGATAGCCTGCCTCAAAGGTCTGCTGTCCTTAAGCGGCAGCGAGTTCCTGCAGTATTTCGCAACGCACATCACGATGTTCCGGATACACAACACCCAGATACTGACCTATGTAATCCTGCATGCTTCCGCCTTCATCGGCTACTTCGCCTTCAGCCGGCAAGTCCTGCTGAAAAGCTTTACCATCTTTGTAGGCTCCATTGCCGTCTGCATAGGAATTGTAACTTTTGTGGCCTCCCTCATGCCCGAAGCCAGAGCGGACGGATATTGGATGGATAACATTGCCACATGGCCCAACACCAACTATCCGTTGTCGGCCGGTGCACAAGCCATCGTGACTTTCTGCAATTATGCGGCTCCTATCAGTGTGCTGCTCGGTTCATGGGTATCGAGCTACTTCCTGCTCAAAGAAAAACAGCTTTAGCCTATGGACTTCAAGACCAACAAACCGATATACCAGCAGATTGTAGACTTCTGTTTCAGCAAGATTCTCACCCGCGAATGGCGGGCAGAAGAGCGGGTGGTATCCGTGAGGGAGCTCTCCACACAACTGGCAGTGAACTCGCGCACCGTGCTGAAGGCCTATGAATACCTCCAGACGGAGGACATCATCTACCCGGAACGGGGAATGGGGTTCTACCTCTCCAAAGATGCGGTGAAGAAAGTGATGCGAATACAGAAGAAAGAGTTTTTTGACAACCAGCTTGCCGACATGTTCCACAGCATGGAGCTGCTCGGCATCAGTATAGAAGAAATAACAGAACGATATAACAAACTTAAAAAAGACGGTTCATGAAGAGATACGCAAAGACTGCATTATGGATTACCTTCGGACTCCTCTTCGGACTTACGATTGTCAAAGTTTCGACACTGATGTACGAGATTTATTCCTTCATGCATTCCTAACTTTCATCGGACAGACGAGGAAAGTATAAACAACTGATATACAAGCTTCAGCATCTTCCCTTAGCGGGAAGAGTGACTTTTACATCCCTATCCAACAGTAACAGACTAATACAAACGATTATGAAAACCAAACTTTTTTTACTATTGCTTGCCCTCTCCGTACTCCGTACGCAGGCACAGAGCCTCTCCATCAAAGGACGCGTCACGGACGCCTCGCAAGAAGCAGTTATAGCCGCCAATGTGTCATTATGGACCATAGACTCTACTTTGGTGACCGGAGTAACCTCGGATGCACAAGGCAAGTTCGCCCTCCCTAAAATCAAGGCAGGCGATTACCGCCTTTCCATCTCCTTCATCGGCCTCCAAAGTGAAAACATACTGCTGAAACTGAATAAAAGCCTCGACCTGGGCGATGTACAGTTGCAGGAAGATGCCGTGAGCCTCGGTGAAGTGACGGTATCTGCCAGCAATGTGCTGCAGCGGGTAGACCGGCAAATCATCCTGCCTTCCGAAAGCCAGCTCAAACGCTCGTTCGGTGCCTACGACCTGCTGAACAATCTCGGCATTGCCCGTCTGCAAGTGGACAATCTGAGCAACAGCATGAGCGTCAGCGGTGGCGGGGCCGTACAAACCCGTATCAACGGCATTAAAGTGACAGACAAGGAGATAGCGGCCGTCAGAGCCAAAGACGTACTGCGTGTGGAGTTCATCGAAGACCCCGGCAAGCAGTACGGAGACGATGAGCTGGGCGCCGTAGTCAACATTATCCTGCGCCGCCGCGAAACGGGCGGTGTTGTGAACTTCCAACTCTCCGATTCGCCCCACACCCTATGGGGAGAGAATTTCCTGAGCGCGAAGTTCAATTACAAGAACTCCGAATGGGGCATCGACTACTTCAACAAGAACGGCAAGTATCACAGCCGCCTCGAATCCCACGAAACCTTCTATCTGGGCGACCGCACCATCGACCGCATCAAGGAAGGCATCGAAGACGAGTCGCCCTCTCTGAGCTTCATCAACAACCTGAATCTGACGTACAATCTGACGAAAGCGGACAAATATGTATTCAATGCCATCTTCCGTAACAACCTCAGCAATGCCCCCTACCAGAATGAACTGAACAAGATGTGGGCAGTGGGCAGCACGGAGTCCATCTATTCGTACGTCAACAACCACACATCCAGCTACTCTCCGGCGCTCGACCTTTACTTCCAGCATACCCTGCCCCATCAGCAGAGCATCCAGATGAATGTGACGGGAACGCTCATCCATACCAAGAACAACCGGAAATACAAGGAGTACAAGGACGAGAACGCACCGCTGGCAGACATCCAGACATTAGTGGACGGCGACAAGCGCTCCGTCATCGGCGAAGCCATCTATGAAAAGAGCTTCAAGGAGGTGAAGCTGAGCGGCGGTGCCCGCCACTATCAGATGCGGACAGAGAATGAGTATAAAGGTTCCAACCCTACCACTTCGAAGATGGACCAGTCGCAGACATCCGCTTTCTTCGAGGTGCAAGGCAAGGTAAAGGACTTCAGCTATGCGGGCAGTGTAGGAATGACACGTGCCTGGTTCAAGGAAAGTGAGGAAGACCATGCTTACTATACCTTCACGCCCACCGTGCGGTTGAGCTATAATCTGAAGAAGGCGGGATTCCTGCGCTACCGGTTCAACATCAGTCCTGCCATACCGTCGCTCGGCTCGCTGACTGATGTGGAGCAGGCGATGGACACGATACAGATAGTCCGCGGAAACCCGTTGCTGAAAACGTATCAACAGTTCACGAACTCCTTGTCTTACAGCTATTCGAAGAAGCAGTTCAATGCCAATCTGAGCGTGCGCCACCAGTATTATGACAATCCCATCATGGAAAGCATCTTCGTGGAGGACGGCAAACTGATACTGAAGGATGAAAACCAGCGGTCGTTCCAAAGCCTGAATACGGAACTGATGGCCGGCATAAATGGCGCTACACTGTTCGGACTGAAAGATTTCCTGACGCTTTATGCTTCGGGAGGATATACGCGCAGTTGGTCGGAAGGCCTGAACTATAGCCATATGTACGATGAATTCTATTACAGCGTGATGGCGCAAGTGCAATATAAAGGCCTCTCGCTGCTCGGGCAGTTCCGGAAAGTGCAGAACAATTTCTTCGGCGAAACCATTAAAAAGAACGAAAACCAGACGGCATTCATGGCAATGTACACCCGGCGGAACCTTCAGGCGGGAATCGGCATTATGTTTCCTTTCACCAATAACTATAAGGTGGGAAAAGAAAGAATCAGTGAAGTGGCTCCTTTCCGTTCCGAGACATTCGTCAGGGAAACGGGACAGATGGTCGTGCTGCGCGTGGGCTATACATTCGAGTTCGGACGCAAGCACAAGGCAGGCAACAAGGGGCTGAACAACAGTGATACGGACAGCGGCATCATCAATATGCAGCGATAACCCATTTCCTCTATGAAGAGGAAGCCCAACGGAGAGTGACGGAATTATACTTTATGTTGCTTCATGTATGATTAATTACCTGACCGCCACCTCTCCTGCGGGTATCTCTGTTTAGCGGATGATGGTCACCGTACCTTCCTTCACCTTTTTCTCCTTCACCGGAGCATCGGCGGGAGCATATCCCAGGGCTGCGCAGCCATATACCTTATGGCTCTCGGGTACACCCAGCTTTGTCAAGAAAGCGCGGACATCGGGGTCGTCGCAGGTCTGCCCCAACTGGTTAATCCAGCAGGAACCGATGCCGAGGGACTTGGCTGCAAGGAAAATGTTCTCCAAGGCGCAAGCGCAATCCATAGCAGCCCACCATTGGGTAGGCTCGTTGGAGACAATGACCAGCGTGGGGGCATGATAGTAGCAGCAATAAGTCTGGCTATGTCCACGTTCCCGTGTATGAGGGTCGTCACTCTTGGCAAAGGCGCCTTTGATTTTATCATTCAACTCTTTCAGTACTTCCTTATTCTGAATGGCAGTGAAGTGCCACGTCTCCAAATGCATACCGTTGGGGGCATAAGTAGCCGCCTCAAGGATAAGATTCAAATCTTCTGCGGAAACCTGCTGTTCCATATAGGCACGGACGCTACGGCGTGCCTTGATAGTTTGTAATGTCTCGTTCATTTGTTTAATTGAGAATTGATAGTTGATTATTGATAATGCAAATCGGTGCGTATTCAGTAGGGCTGTTTCATCGTTTCACCAGTCCAATCTTCACATTCAGCTTGAAGTACCAGACGCCGTTCTCGCGCTCCAAGAAGCCGTATTTATCTTTCTCTACGGCACCTTTCTCCAAACGCGTATTCTGATAGAGGAAATCTGCAAAGACCTGCGGACGGGATTTGTGGTAGCAAAGTACCTGCCCGCTACCGTCCGTCAGGAAGATGCCTTCGACGGCAGAGTCCGTACCGTTATAAATTTTGGCAGGGCGCATGCCGAGGGCAAGTGCCAGCAGGAACTGCTTCATCTTGAACTCGTAGAAGCGGTGCTTGTTTATCAACTCGTCCTTTATCTTCAACGGATTCATCTCCTTGATGCGCTCCGTCAATTCGCTGATGCGGGTGATACCGTCCAAGTGCATCAAGCGCACCATCTCGGCAAGCATGCGGGGGAAGTGGAGGTCTATCATCAGCAAGTTGCAGCGGAACACGCGGTCGGCAACGTCGGCATACTTCAGCACGCCGCCCAGTCGCTCAATCATCATCATGCGTTCTGCCACTTCCGTAGGAGATTCCGGCAGGGCATTCACCTTGTTCACCGTGGGCACGGCAAACTTGACACCGCTTTGCTCCAGCTTCAGATTCGCCGTGCGCCCTCCGTCCAGCAACGGATTCATCGGGGTAAGACGACAACGGACATTGAAGCCCGTTAGAGGTGCTTCGGGATGCCAGAAGGCAACGGAGAAGTCGGTACGGTCCTCCGTCTTTGCTTCCAGGTCGAAGATATTGACAGCATCCAGAAAGGCTTCCAAGCCTTCAGTCACTTCCACTTCCTCGCCCGAAACGTTCTTCAGCAGATGCAGAACCAACTCTGCCGCATCACCAAAGTCTTCGCGGGGGAAACGCAGTTCCTCCTTCTCGCCCGGAACAAACGAACCGTCCTTCCCGGCAGTTCCGCTGACAACGCGCACTTCCTGCGCTTCGATATAGTAACGGCGCGTACCGTCATGCTCTTCCCTCTGTATCAAGGCAACAGGCCAGCGCAGGGTTTCGTCTTTTTCAGCTTTCGGTGTACCCAGTGACACGGCTCCATCCGCCAGCAGGCGAAAGAAGGTGTAGAGCTCGCCCAGTTCTCTTTTTGTTGCACTAAATGCCATAAACTTTCTTTTGTTTAAAGGGGGGGAGTCAGCCTTTCATAAGAAGTGGTACCGTTTCCGCAAAGAAAACAGTCTGTTCCGAAGGACAAAACAACTTGTTCCGTTAAAGGAAACGAACAACTTCCCTATTAAAAGGGGCTCTTATCCCATTTGTTGTATTATTCAAACCTTAATGTTTCTACTTTCTCCAACCGTGCCCGCAACTTCGGCATCATGGACTGACGGATGCGGAGCGTCATACGGCAGTCCATATCATACGACTGTTCCAGAATTTCCGGCTCCTCCTCCTTCACCACCCGCATCACATCGTTCATGAAGGGGTATTCGAAGAGGAAAGTCACCTCCTCATCTACCGTCTTTTCAATGATGGTGGCAGCGGCAATGGCTTCGGCGGCAGCAGCCTTATAAGCTACAATCAGTCCACTCGTACCCAACTTGATACCGCCAAAGTAGCGCACTACGATGACGAGAATATCCGTCAGTTCGTTGGAATTGATTTGTCCCAGAATCGGCTTGCCTGCCGTACCCGATGGTTCGCCGTTGTCGTTGGCACGGAAGTCCTTCCGCTCATGGCCCAACATGTAGGCATAGCACACGTGGCGGGCGTCGTAGTATTTCTTCTGGTAAGTTTCCAGATGCGCCTTCACCTCCTCTACTGTACGCACCGGCAGGGCAATAGCAATGAACTTGCTGCGCTTTTCAGTGTAAATGCCCTCGGAAGGGGCAACGATGGTTTTATACGTATCTTCGCTCATGCTGCAAAGATAATGCAAACCGAAGAGAGAACTTTCATGCTTGCATGAAAAAGAAATGAAATTTTGTATATACCTTTGTAATTGTACAACTTGTCATCCGAAGCATGACGAAATTATAAAAGACCGCATTTATGAAAAAGATAGTGATTGCCCTTGATTCCTTTAAAGGATGTCTCACCTCGGCAGAAGCCGGAGAAGCTGCCGCCCAAGGGGTACATGCCGCATATCCCGAATGCCGGACCATCGTGCTCCCTGTGGCCGACGGTGGAGAAGGCATGCTCGACGTCCTGCTTGCAGCCAGTAACGGAAAACGTATCACCGTCCGTGCCCACGACCCGTTGATGCAACCGTGCGATGCCAGTTACGGCATCTCCGGAGACGGCAATACCGCATTCATAGAGATGGCCGCCATCAGCGGACTGCCTCTGGTTCCTGCCGACAAAAGGAATCCGATGAAAACCACCACCTTCGGAACGGGCGAACTGATACGCGATGCCCTGGAACGGGGATGCCTCCGTTTCGTCATCGGACTTGGAGGGAGCGCCACGAACGATGCCGGTCTGGGAATGCTGCAAGCATTGGGATTCCGTTTCTTCGATAAAGAAGGACACGAAGTGGGAAGCATGAAAAAAGGCATCGCCCTATGCGGTGCCCTTCTATCGGCAATCAGCTCCATTGACAGCTCTTCCGCCCATCCCGCACTGAAAAAGGCATGTTTTACGGCGGCGTGTGATGTACGCAATCCTTTCTTCGGTCCCAATGGAGCAGCCCACATATTCGCTCCCCAAAAAGGAGCAGACGCAGATATGGTAAAGGAACTGGATGTTGCTATGCAGCATCTTTCAGACGTCATATTCCACACTACCGGCAAAGACGTATCCTTGCATCCCGGTGCCGGTGCGGCAGGCGGCATGGGCGGCAGTCTCCACGCATTTTTGGATGCACAGTTGAAACCCGGCATAGAGCTTTTTTTGGAAACTCTGGACTTTGCAGAAAAGATTAAGGATGCCGACCTCATCATCACTGGAGAAGGGAAATCGGACCGGCAGACTCTTATGGGGAAAGTGCCTTCGGGCATCTTGCAGGAAGCAAGAAGGCAACATATTCCCGTCATCCTGCTGGCAGGAGCGATAGAGGATGCCGGGATACTGAATGCAGCCGGATTCCGGGGCGTATTCTCCATTACCCCCTCTCCCGTCTCTTTGGAGCAGGCCATGCAGCCTAAATTTGCTCAAGAAAATATCCGAAGGACAGTGGAGCAAATTTGCCGGATTTTCTTTTAACTCCCTCTAACTCCTTTAACATACCGATAGCACCAGATACCGACCACGTCAGCAATCAGCCAGCCGATGGGGATGGACCACCAGATGCCCGTCACCCCAATCTCAGGTATCGAAGCAAGCCAGTAAGAAAGAACTACACGGGTGCCCAGTGACAGCACGGTCAGCACAACAGACATGCCCGGCATACGGATGGCCCGATAGTATCCGTACAGCAAAAACAAGATGCCGATGCCACAGTAGAAAGCACCTTCGATGCGTAGGTACGCCACTCCCACCGCAATAATCTCCGTTTCGTCCGGACGGACAAAGATAAGCATCAACGGTTTGGCAAAGATGAAAACCAATACGGACACAAGGAGCGAAAAAACAACAGCCGTGACAAATGCACTGCGAACACCCCGGTGGATACGGTCGTAACGTCCGGCCCCGAAGTTCTGTGCAATAAAGGTGGAAAAGGCATTCCCAAATTCCTGCACGGGCATATAGGCGAAAGAGTCAATCTTCACAGCTGCCGCAAAAGCTGCCATTACCGCTGTTCCAAAGCTGTTGACAAGTCCCTGTATCATCAGGATTCCCAGATTCATCACCGACTGTTGGACGCAAGTCAGTGTAGAGAAGGAAGCTATTTCCTTCAAGCAAGTACGGTCAAAACACATATCTTCATGATGCCATCGCAGTTCCGGACGCCTTCTGTAAGTATAAATGATGATGCCCAGAGCAGCTACTCCTTGAGCGAGGACAGTGGCCGCAGCCGCACCCTGAATCCCCCAATCCAGTTGTAGGATAAAAAACAAGTCGAGCGCT
Organism: Bacteroides sp. AM44-19; assembly: GCF_003603395.1. Lineage (NCBI taxonomy): Bacteria > Pseudomonadati > Bacteroidota > Bacteroidia > Bacteroidales > Bacteroidaceae > Bacteroides > Bacteroides sp. AM44-19. Next base: position 418,698 of record NZ_QTNB01000001.1, read on the forward strand.
ATATTCAGAACGACAGAAACTGCCAGAAACCAAAGCGGAGTGACAGAATCCCCTACTGCACGCAGCAGAGATGCGTAGAAGTTATAGATAAAGGTGAAAACTATACCGCAGAAGATTATCCACAAGTAGCTGTGCATCATGCCGTATATGTCTTGCGGAACCTGCAACAGCCGGAGAATAGGACCGAGCCAGATAAAAACGGCTACATTCAGTATCAGTGTCACGATACCTATCAGTACAAACGAACTGAATATGCTACGACGCAGTGCTACATGGTTTCCGGCACCATAATGTAAAGAGAACACAGTGCCACTGCCCATCGCCAGTCCCAGCAAAACGGATATAAGGAAAACCATCAATGTGTATGCCGAACCGACCGCCGCCAACGCCCCTGCACCAATGCATTGGCCTACAATGAGCGTATCTGCAATGTTGTAGCATTGCTGCAAAAAAGACCCTACCATCATGGGTAGGGTAAAATGTAATAAAGTACCGGTTATGCCTCCTTGGGTGAGGTCTCCTTTCCGTAGCATCCTGCTTTTGTTTTTAAGAGTTTCATTTCCGGGTACAAAGATACAAAACCCTCCAACAAATCATCTGGACTCGACGAAGAAAGAGGCATGTAATAAAAAAAGCAGAGGGTTAACCTCTGCTCTCCATACTGTTTTTGTCAGGATTCAGAATCTTTACGACCTGACGAACATCTCTCTTGTCTGCATTACCGTAAAGGCCAATCTGTTGTCCGGGTACTGTTCCCTTTTCATGTTCTGCCTGGGACAATGCTACTTTCGGGTCAATATGCCCTGCTTTCTTATCTATATTCATACCTATTGAGTTTTTCTAAATTCTTATATGAGAACAAGATAAAAAAGCAAATTGTTCAGCAGTGTCACGAGATATTTAGTAATTCCACTTCAAATATCAGTGTGGAATACGCCGGAATGGGTCCACTGGTACGTGTACCGTATCCCATGGTGTAAGGGATATATACAATCCAACGACTTCCGGGATGCATTCGTAGCAAGGCAATCTGCCAGCCCTCAATCACTTCATTCAGACGAAAAGCCTCCGGACAATTCCGTTTCCACGAATTATCGAACTCACGCCCATTAATAAGCGTGCCTTTATAATGCACAGATACTACACTGTTGAGACGTGGTGTCGGACCGTCTCTGCCTTCCTCCAATACCCGATAAAGTATGCCGCAAGGCAATTCCTTGATTCCTTCTGCCGTACGCAACTGCTCCAGAAACTGTTCGTTCTGCAATTTATATTCTTCTTTTCTACTCATATTGACTTTTTCAATACTTTACAATAATTTGTGCACTGCTTTCTTGCAGTTCCGCATATCCTTTTCCGTCAGCTCAGGATGCTTCTTAGTACCTCCCCTCTCAATGGTTTTCACAATCTTGAAACCACTCCATTTCAGAATCTCCCTGAAAGCTTTCACCACACCGTGCGTCTGATTATAGAGAATATTGAAAGGATAAGGGGTAGTACAAGTGCTTACCACAATCGCTTTCTTGCCCTTATGAAGCGGAAGGGGCATTCCCCAGGAGTTCTCCCCCATCATACCGTAAACCATACGGTCGAAAAGCACTTTCACTTCTCCCGGCATGTTTCCCCAATAGCAAGGGGCACCGATTATCACTGCATCGGCTTCTTTCATAGACTGCAACACTCTCTGTGCCCCATCCTCGGGCAGACAACACTTCAATGAACTGCGACACTTCATGCAACCGATGCAGGGATGTACCTGCAACTGTGGAACGTCTATATAAACTGTTCCAACTCCGCAGCCTTCAAGTTCCTGCTTCATCAGCTCCAACATTTTCGACATGTTGCCATGACGACGAGGACTACCGTTAAGAATCAATACCTTCATTGCATACTCTTAATTTTTCAGCAAAGGTCGGCATTTTCTACATAATAACCTTACTTCTTGTTCAGTTTTAGTTCTGTAATAAAAGCCACTATCAGTCCGATTCCACCAACACCCAGCACACAAGCCCCATAAATAAGGGAAACAGTCTCCCTATACATCCAGTCTCTGTCCGCAGTAAAGTAATTGGGAATCGTCGCATAGCAGATAAGATAACCCAGCAATAACCCAAGTCCCATACCAGCCAACAGACATCCTATTTTCAGGGCAGAGAACGAAAAGCTACTTCCACGTAATTTAGGCGTATCCATCTGAGGGAGTAGTCCCCGCTCGTCCATCTTCTCAATCAGCATGATTCTTTCCTTCTTACAAACAAACAGCTCAAACAATTTGTAAACTCCTAAAGTAATGATTGTCATCACCGCAGGCACCATAATAAAATCCATCATATTCGTTTCAATTTAAATTAGTAATTTCGTTTCTTTGTACCCTTTAGACGCGGCAGTTTACATGAGGTTACACTTTTCCGGAAAAATATTTTTTCTTCCGAAAATCTGTAACCAACCAAACAAACTTGCGTCTAACAGACAAAATGAAAGACGACGAGAGACATATCATCCAGCGCATCTTGAGGGGAGAGACTGCTCTTTACGAGCATTTTCTCAACACATACGGCCAGCAGGTATTCATCCTGGTGGCCCGTATCGTCTCCAACCAGGAAGATGCCGAAGAACTGACCCAAGATGTCTTCCTGAAAGCCTTCCAGCATCTCTCGTCTTTCAAGGGCACCAGTTCTTTTTCGACGTGGATTTATTCGATTGCATATAATACGGCCATCTCGAGTGCACGGAAAAAGAAATTTGATACCTTTGTCATGGATGATACACTGCTTGCCAACATATCCGATACACAAGTAGATGAAGCCTTAAATGATGAAGGGGAAGAGCAAATTGCCAAATTGAACAGAGCCATGGAGCAACTCGATTCCGAGGAACAGGCACTGATAAGCCTGTTCTATTATGAAGAAAAAACATTGAATGAGGTCGCTCTCATCCTGGGACTGACGGAAAGCAACGCAAAAGTGAAGCTACACCGTATACGTAAAAAGATTTATGTGTTGATGAAACAAGAAAAAGTATGAACGAAGAACTAAAAGATAGAGGATTGAAAAAGGCGGTAAGAGAACAGACTACTTTCCGCCTGCCGTCCAATTTTACCTACCGCACCATGCAGAAGGTAGAAGAAGCCATACGTCTGCGCGAGAAGAAATCAGAAAGAAGAATTCTGCTTGCAACTATTGCCGCTGCTATCTTCTTGATAGGTGTCAGTGGGACAGGATTGGTTCTGTACTTCGGAGACAGCATCCGGGAAGCCTTTACGCCCACCACCCTCCCACAGTCAGAAAGTATCCAGATTCCTTGCTTTTATCTCCTACTGATTCTGACCATTCCGCTTTTCATCCTGTTTGACCGGTGGATGAGAAAACTGTATTTCAAACATCACACTCCTAAGCTTCCAGAGTTCTGAACGAAAAACGGGGATGTCTTTTAGTGGAAGACATCCCCGTTTCAGTTTATATCAATTCATTTAGTCCAGTTTATGAATCACCAGTCCCGAACGCAACTTCGGCTCAAACCAAGTTGTCTTGGGAGGCATGATGTTGCCCGTATCGGCGATGTCCATCAGCTGCTTCATGGAAACGGGATAGAGGGCCAATGCCACTTTCATCTCACCACTGTCCACCCGCTTCTTCAACTCTCCCAGACCACGGATGCCGCCTACAAAGTCAATACGCTTGTCGGAACGGAGGTCTTTGATGCCGAGCACTTCATCCAGTATCAGATTGGAGGAGATGGTTACATCCAGTACTCCAATGGGGTCGTTATCATTATAAGTACCCGGTTTGGCAGTAAGGCTGTACCACTTTCCGTTCAAATAGAGGGAGAAGTTATGCAGTTCGGACGGCTTATAGATGTCCTCACCTTTCTCCTCCACGATGAAATTCTTGCCCACAGCAGCCAGAAACTCTTCGGGAGTCATGCCGTTCAAGTCCTTCACCACCCGGTTATAGTCAATAATAGTCAACTGGTTGGCAGGGAAGCACACAGCCATGAAGTAGTTGTACTCTTCGTCACCACGGTGATTGGGATTTTGCTTGGCTTTCTCCGCACCCACCAAAGCGGCAGCGGCGCTGCGATGATGCCCATCGGCAATGTAGAGGGCGGGCATTTGGGCAAACTCTTGGGTAATGGCATCAATGTCCTCCTGCTTGTCTATAATCCAGAAGGTATGACCGAAACCGTCACCCGGAGCGATAAAGTCGTATACCGGTTTCCCGGCTGTATAACGGGAAATGATGGCATCCAGCGCAGCATTATCGGGATAGGCAAAGAACACGGGCTCAATGTTGGCATTGTTCACGCGGACATGCTTCATACGGTCCTCCTCTTTATCACGACGAGTCAACTCGTGCTTCTTGATAACACCGTTCATATAATCGGGAACATAGGCACCGACAACAAGACCGTACTGTGTCTTGCCGTTCATGGTCTGGGCATAGACGTAATAGTTTTCTTTATCATCCTGCACCAGCCAGCCTTTCTCTTGGAACATACGAAAGTTCTCTGCAGCTTTCCGATAAACACGTTCGTCATGCTCATCCGTACCGACGGGAAAATCTATTTCCGGCTTGATAATATGATATAGGGATTTTTCATTACCTTCCGCTTCTGCACGTGCTTCTGCAGAATTCAATACGTCGTAAGGACGGGACGCTACTTGTTCCACCAAATCCTGAGGGGGACGAATCCCTTTAAAGGGTTTAATTATAGCCATAAGAGAGTGTTTTATATGGATTATTGAGGTTTCTTTTTCACGAAATATCTTACCAGATAAATTGCACTACCTAATATCAGTACAATAGATACGCCCTCGCAAAAACCGAGGGCGAAATCTGACAATTCATTTCTGAATATACTACTTAATGAAAATATACCAGCACCTATTGCTAAATAAAGAACTGAACATTTATAGGTAGTCTTACTATTCATCTCATTTCCTGTTTACGCGGAACTTCTCGCAACCGTCTTTCAGGAAGCCTACAATCTGCTTGGCAGCGGCAATACCTGCGTTGATATTGGCTTCGGCAGTCTGGGCACCCATCTTTTTCGGTGTAGAGAAATAACGTCCGGCAAACTTGGCTGCAAATGTTTCATTGGCAGCAGGCATAATGTCGGTCATGTATTTCAAGTCGGTACGCTCTTCCATCAGCTGGATAAGCTCGGCTTCATTGATGACTTCCTTACGGGCTGTGTTCACCAGCAGTCCACCTTTCGGCATCTTGTTCACCAATGCATAATTGATGGAATTCTTCGTTTCGGCAGTTGCAGGAATATGCAGGGAAACGACATCACAAGTAGAGTAAAGCTCTTCGGCAGAACCCACAGCCTTCACTCCATCCTTCTCGATTACTTCTTTCGGGCAGAAAGCGTCGAACGCATAAATCTCCATACCGAAGCCTTTGGCAATACGGGCTACGTTGCGCCCCACGTTACCATAAGCGTGGATACCCAGTTTCTTGCCCATCAGTTCAGTACCGGAAGTACCGTTATACATATTACGGACAGCCATCACCATCAAGCCGAAAGCCAACTCGGCCACAGCATTGGAGTTCTGTCCCGGAGTATTCATTACACATACATTGTGGGCAGTAGCTGCTTCCAGGTCCACATTGTCATAACCGGCACCGGCACGCACCACAATCTTCAGTTCCTTGGCGGCATCCAGCACTTCAGCATCAATGATGTCACTACGGATAATGATAGCGTTGGCATCTTTCACAGCCTCCAGCAGCTTGGCTTTTTCACCATATTTTTCCAGCAGCACGAGTTCGTAACCTGCTGCTTCTATTTCTTTACGGATACCGTCTACTGCCACTTTGGCAAACGGTTTGTCTGTTGCAACTAATACTTTCATAATTTCATGATATTAAAAAGACTCACCACAGATGACACAGATTATCACAGAGTTTAATCATAAAAACAATCTGTGCAAATCTGCGTAATCTGTGGTGAAAAACAATATTATTAATGAAGTTTCTCAAATTCCTGCATGCAGTCAATCAAAGCCTGCACGCTTTCCTTTGGCATGGCATTGTAGCAGGATGCACGGAATCCACCTACAGAACGGTGTCCCTTGATACCTACCATACCTCTTTCGGTAGCGAACTTCAGGAAGTCAGCTTCCAGTTCCTTGTATTCGGGAGCCATCACAAAGCAGATGTTCATGCGTGAACGGTCTTCTTTGGCAGCCGTACCCACAAACATTTTGTTACGGTCAATTTCAGCATACAGCATATCGGCCTTTTCGATGGCACGGCGTTCCATTTCCTTCACGCCACCCTCTGCCTTAATCCAGCGCAATGTCTGCAGGGCTGCATAGATGGGGACAACGGGAGGAGTATTGAACATAGAGCCGCTATCCACATGCGTCTGATAGTTCAGCATGGTCGGGATATAGCGGGATACCTTACCCAGCGCGTCATTCTTCACGATGACGAATGTAACACCGGAAGGAGCCAGATTCTTCTGCGCACCACCATAGATACAGATATATTTGGATACGTCGATGGGACGGGAGAAAATATCAGAAGACATATCGGCCACCATCGGAACGTTTACGTCCAAATCCTCTTTCAGTTCCGTACCGTAGATTGTATTGTTGGTAGTGATGTGGAAATAGTCTGCATCAGCAGGCACTGTATAGTCCTTCGGAATATAAGTATAAGTAGATTCAGCGGAAGAAGCGACTTCAACTACTTCACCGAATGCCTTAGCTTCTTTCATGGCTTTCTTGGCCCATACACCCGTATTCAGGTAAGCAGCTTTCTTTTCAAGGAAGTTGAAGGGTACCATGCAGAATTCCAAACTGGCACCACCGCCCAAGAACAGTACCGAATATCCTTCGGGGATATTGAGCAATTCTTTGAATAATGCCACAGCTTCGTCCACAACGGGTTGGAAGTCTTTGGCACGGTGGCTGATTTCCATCAGTGAGAGGCCTGAGCCATTGAAATCAAGAATAGCTTGTGCCGTATTCTCAATCACCTCACGAGGAAGGATAGAAGGTCCTGCATTGAAATTATGCTTTTTCATTTGAAGTTTGTTTTGGTTATACAATTTCGTTCATTAATGTCTTTCGACTTTGCGAAATTACGGAAATATTTCTTCAAAACAAACCTTTCCTGATGAAATTCTATTTTTAAGCCGCATTTAGCTTACTTTTTAATGGTTTATACAAGATATATACACCATTTTGTTATCTTTACTTATCAAGGATAATACTTTTAGAGAAACTAAAAGCAAGGCGGTTTCATTACTTCATATTCAAAAGAATAAGCGCAAATAAAATGAATATTTATAAGATAAATCATTTTGCTTCCTCGATAACAGTTTTCATTCCCTTGATTTTTTCACCGCGTACCAGCGTCAACAATTGTTTCATTTTACTGCGGCGCACGGCTACAAAGGCATAGTGTTCCTTTACGTCCACCTGCCCGACATCTTCACGCGCCATCCCTCCTTTTTTATACAAGAAGCCGACAATATCTATCTTGTTCAACTTATCCTTTTTCCCTTTACCTATATATAAGGTAGCCCATCGGGGCTTGGCCGGTTTGGGAAGCGTCTCCGGAAACTCGTACGTTTCGATGTCTTCAGAAATGTACTCGGGTACCCGCTCCTCGGCATGCAGGACAAGATATGCATTTCCCGATGCCTCCCAACGGGCGGTACGTCCATTACGGTGTGTATAGGCTTCCTCGTTTACGGGAGGATGGTAATGCACCACATTCTCAATACCCGGAATATCCAGTCCGCGGGCGGCAAGGTCTGTAGATATCAGCACGGCGCAACTGCCATTACGGAACTTGTAAAGCGCACGTTCGCGGTCGGGTTGCTCCATACCGCCATGAAACATGTCGCAAGGGAACTTCCTGGCTTGCAGGTACCCGGCAACACGCTCCACGCTTTCACGATAATTGCAGAATACCAGAGTGGAATGATAGCCGAGAGTACAAAGCAGGTTATAGAGGGTCTCCAGCTTGTCCTTCTCCGGAGAAACGACCTTATGCAGCCGCAGACGCGGAGCAAGGGCTTCCGGAGCAAGAAAATCAAGCTTCATGAGCCGGGAGACGGAAGACGGGGAATCACCTCCTACTCCGGCAAATTGCGGTATTTCCTCTGCATCGGTGGCCGAGAGAAGCACACGCTTTTTCAGTGAGGGAAGCTGCCCGATAACCTCTGCCATCTCGTCATGGAAACCGAACTCAAGACACTTGTCGAATTCATCTATCACCAGAGTGACGACAGTGGCGGCATTGAAATTCTCTTTCCTCAAATGGTCGCTCATACGTCCCGGAGTACCGATAATGACGGCGGGATGAATGCCTTTCATTGTCCGGTGTTCTTCCATAGCAGGGCGTCCGCCATAGCAGCTCATAGCCTTGAAAGGAGTTCCCATAGACTTGAACACAGTTTCTATCTGCAAAGCCAATTCGCGTGAAGGTACTAGTACAAGAGCCTGCACACCTTGTATATCCGCTTTCAAGGTCTGTACCAGCGGAAGGAGAAAAGCCAGTGTCTTACCCGAACCGGTGGGCGAAAGAAGTACTAAATCTTTAGCTGATTGATAGGCTTCCTTAGCAGCCTCCTGCATCGGAGTAAGTTCTTGTATCTTCAAATTATGAAGTATATCCGAAAGTTCCATGAATATCTCTTTTTTTAATCAATATGCAAAGATACGGATAAGAAGTCAGTTTCCATCAAAACGAAAACAGCTTTTAAGAAAGCTACCTAAAATCATGACATGCCCGTCAATCGAATAGGAGAAAATTAAAGTCGTTTTCTCCCACTTTAATTTTGGGGAAGTAAAGATATTGAGGTTGTCAAGGACGTGCTCAATCTACCTGAGGAAACAGGTTGATTGAGCACGTCCTTGACAAAATCACCGTTTTCTTTTGACAAATACATTTTTATGCCAAAGATATAATATAAAATTGTAATTGATATGTAACGGTAATCTGAAAGTTATTGTTTAAATTTGCAACGTTTTTTAATAGTTTAATCATATTAATTAAAATCTCATGGCAAAAAGAATGCGATTCATTCTTTCCACAATTATGGTGATAGTCGCAATGACAGCTAAGGCTCAGGTGACTACCTCCTCATTAAGTGGAAAGGTAACAGACCCAGACAAAGAAGCCATTATCGGTGCAACAGTTCAGGCTATACACGAGCCTTCCGGGACACGATATGGCGCAATTACAAACATTGATGGTCGTTATACCATTCAAGGTATGCGGGCAGGCGGGCCTTACAGTGTGGAAGTCTCTTACATCGGCTACCAAACAATGATGTACAAGGATGTGACTCTTCAATTAGGTGAAGTCTACAATTTGAATGTACAGATGAAAGAATCATCAGAGCTTCTTGAGGAAGTAGTTGTTACAGCTCAAAAGACTAAATTTGCTTCCGAAAAGACCGGAGCAACAACCAACATTTCCAATACACAGATTGCCAGCATGCCTTCTGTAAGCCGTAGCATTACCGACTATTCTCGTTTGTCTGCTTACGGTGGTAATGGGATGTCGTTTGCCGGATCTGACGGTCGTACAGCCAACTTCACAATCGACGGTGCCAACTTCAACAACAACTTCGGTTTGAGTTCCAACCTGCCTGGTGGCGGTAATCCGGTCTCTATAGAGGCGATTGACGAAATTCAGATTGTCATATCTCCGTTTGATGTACGCCAGACCAACTTCATCGGTGGCGGTATCAATGCCATTACCAAATCAGGTACCAATACTTACAAAGGTACAGCTTATATTTATCACCAGAATGAAAACATGCGCGGTGATGCCATTGATCGTGAAACAATCTTAGGTGCTCGCGAGAAAGACCAGTCAACTACATATGGTTTTACTATTGGCGGTCCGATAATCAAGAATAAGCTCTTCTTCTTTGCAAACGGCGAGCTGCAGAATACTCCTGCAATTGCCAATCGCTGGCGTGCTTCCGAAGACGGTGTGGCCAATGCAGATGCATACATCTCACGTGCAACCGTTGCCGATCTTCAGAATGTGTCCGATATAGCGAAAGAAAGATATGGCTATGACACCGGTTCATTCAGCAGCTTCCCGTCTGACAATAAGAACACTAAATTATTGGCACGTATAGACTGGAACATCAACAACAACCATCGCTTGGCTTTGCGTTATAACTATACCAAGAATACCGTATGGAATGCCCCTAACGCTTCCTCTATGGACGGTGGTACTCGTATGTCGGGTAGTCGTACTTCACAGTATGCCATGTCGTATGCCAACTCCATGTATTCCTTGGATAACTTGGTACATTCATTGTCTTTCGACCTTAACAGCCGCTTCTCTGCTACCTTGTCCAACCAGTTTTTGGCAACATTCTCCAAGTTGGATGACGTACGTGGTACTAATTCCAGTATTTTCCCATTTGTCGATATTTTGAAAGACAATCAAAACTACATCTCTTTTGGTGAAGAACTTTTCACTTACAATAACGCAGTCCACAACACAGTGTGGAATATAAAAGATGACGTAACTTACTATACCGGCAATCATAAAATCATGGTTGGCTTGAACTATGAGCATCAAATGGCCGACAACCAGTATCTCCGTAACGGTACAGGATATTATCGCTATACCAGCCTGGATGACTTTGTTCAAGGAGCTGCTCCGGAAATTGTATGTTTGACTTATGGCTATAACGGTGAAAACGAACCTGCATCACGTGTTCAGTACAATAAATTGGGCTTCTACTTGCAAGACGAATGGAACGTACGTTCCGATTTCAAGGTTACAGCCGGTCTGCGCTTCGACGGACTCTTCTTTGATAATGGTGACTTGATGACCAACAATGCTATTCTTGACCTTGACTACAACGGTCGTCATATCGATACCGGCAAATGGCCCGGAAACTCATTGACAGTATCTCCTCGTATAGGTTTCAGTTGGGATATACTTGGCAACAATACTTTGAAGCTGCGTGGTGGTAGCGGTTTGTTCTCCGGACGTCTGCCTTTGGTATTCTTTACCAATATGCCTACCAATGGCGGTATGATTCAATATCAGGCGCAAGTCAATGCCAAGAATGCAAAAGACAAAGGTTTCACTATGGATGAATTCAAAGGTGGAATCCTTTCTACAGAAGCTCTGAAACAAAAGCTTTATGATTTGGGTTATCCTCAGACAATCAAACCGGAAGACGGTACAGTTCCTTCAAGCATTTGCGGCGTCGATCCCGACTTTAAAATGCCACAGGTCTGGAAGTCTTCAATTGCCGTGGATTATACAGTACCCGTATCATTCCCATTGAACGTGACGGTAGAAGGAATCTATAACAAGACACTTAATGCCGCCATGTTGAAAGACTGGAGCCAGAAAGATATAAACGGCTTTACACGCTTCAATGGTGCTGATAACCGTCCTGTATTCCCGTCTGACGCTACTTATACGGACGAGGCGGGCAAGAGTCTGCCCAGTGCTTACATGCTTGAGAATACAAGCCGCGGTTACGGATGGTCGACCAGCGTTACCGTGAACGCAGCGCCTGCCAAATGGATCAATTTGATGGCTGCTTATACGCATACAGTATCTAAGGAGGTGACTTCACTTCCGGGTTCCAATGCTTCTTCAGTACTCAACTACCTTTCTACATACGAAGGTGTCAACAACTTCCGTTTGCACAATGGCCTAAACGTTACTCCCGACCGTTTCATTGCAAGTGCCACTATCAACGACAAGAGCGGCAACCACTTTAGTTTGATTTACGAGACTTGGCGTGGCGGTTACAATTACTCTTACATGCTTGCCAACGACATGAACGGTGACGGTTACAACTACGATGCCATTTATATCCCTACAGACAAGCAGGTTGCCGATGGTTCATTCCGTTTCGTCAGCGAGGATGACAAGACACGCTTCATGGATTATGTACACAACGACTCATACCTTAAGAATAATCAGGGTAAATATGCTGAGCCCAACAGTCTTTATTCTCCTTGGGTACACCGTGTAGATTTCTCTTATAAGCACGATTTCAACTTGAATGTATGTGGTGCCAAGCACAAATTGCAGCTGAGCTTTGATATGAAGAACGTGCTTAATTTCTTCAATTCAAGCTGGGGAGTAAGTAAGCATTTGAATCCTGCTATCGGTAACGAAGCCCGTATCTTGAAGTATGAAGGTGTAGACGCTGAAGGTTTTGCTACATTCTCAACTCCGGAGTCTATAAATGGCAACACCAAGACTTGGACTCTCAACCATGCTATTGGTCAGTGCTGGTATGCTTCTATCGGTATTAAGTATTGCTTTAACTGATTATCAATTTAAATATAATCGAAGAATATGAAAAAATATCTATTTATAGTACTTGCTGCTGTGATTTCCCTTTTCTCAAGCTGTGCTGAAGATGATGCAGCAATAGGCTTGTCAGGATTGAAGGTTTCACAGTCGTACGTTGCGCTGCCGGTTGAAGGAGGTAGCACTGACATTACAATTGAATCGAAGTCCGAATGGATTATCACAGGTAACGACAAGGCCGATTGGCTTACCATCTCTACAACTCAAGGTCCTCAAGGCGAAAGCAAAATCACATTCTCTGCTGATGAAGCTGTGGATGGCCGTTCAGTGGAACTGAAGCTGAGCAGCGCCAATGAAACTCAGAACTTGACTATCATGCAAGGCTTGCCAGTCATTTCGGAAGCTACTTGTGCCGAGGTAATAGCCGGTCCCGACAAGAAGACTTATAAAGTGACCGGTGTTGTTTCAAATATTTCCAACACCGTTTACGGCAACTGGGACATTGTGGATGCCACCGGTAAGGTTTACGTCTATGGAACTTTGGACGCCAAAGGCAATACGAAGAATTTTGCCAGCCTGGGTCTGGAAGAAGGCGATGAGGTAACAATACAAGGTCCCAAAACCACCTACGGTACTACAGTTGAGCTTGTTGATGTTACTGTGCTCAAGATTAACAAATCGCTCATCAAGGTCGACTCTGTCTACAATGATGTACTTCCGGTTGAGGGTGGTATCTTTGAGGCATACATCATAACCAAAGGCAACGGCGTTTCTGTAGAAATTCCTGAGGATGCCAAAGAATGGTTGTCTATTGTCTCTATCGACCAGAAAGGAACAGATGCTTGCGTGAAGTTCCAGGCTGCCCGAAACGAAGGTGGTGACCGTTCAACCAGCATTACATTCCGCACTACTGACGGTAAAAAAGATTACACAAGCAAGACTGAACTCTCACAGCAGGGCGCCATCGTTGAAGCTACTGTTGCTGAATTCATTGCCGCCGAGGTTGGTGCTACACAATACCGCATTAGTGGTGTAGTGACCAAGATTGCTAATACCCAATATGGCAATATCTACATCAAGGATTTCTCGGGTGATGTATATATCCATGGCATCAAAGATTTTGCTGATTCTAATATCAAGGAAGGTGACATTGTAACTCTCGTTGGTCCACGTGCCGAATACAAAGGTACTCCGCAGATGACCAATGCCGTTGCAGAGGACGTGAAGAGTGTAAAAACAGTTACTGTTGCTGATTTCCTTGCAGCAGAGGAAAGCCCTTCACAATATTACCAGTTGACCGGTACTGTATCAAATATCGCAAGTACCCTTTATGGTAATTTTGATATTACAGATGAAAGCGGCAAGGTATATGTTTATGGTCTTCTTACAGGCTGGAAAGGCGCAAGCAAACAGTTCGAATCACTGGGTATTGTTGAAGGTGATAAGATTACTATATGCGGTGTTCGTACCAGCTACAAAGATTCCGATCAAGTGGGAAGCGCATTCTTCATTTCTAAAGTGACTGAATAAAGAATTTTTTATAATAAAGTAAAATCCGCACTGCCATCACAGTATATGTAGATGACATTGCGGATTTCTTTTTCAATTTTATATATGATATGAATAAAAGATATTACAATTTGATTTTAGCGATTTGCCTGTTGCTGCCATTGTTCTGTGGATGTAGCTCAGATGATTCTTCAGAAATGAATGAACATCCCACTATCAATGACATTCAATTCACTGAACAAGGTTCCAAGCGTGAAGTACTATATGCTATTGATGGTAGCAAAGGCTTGACATTGGATGAATCAATCCGTTCGCAAATCAGTATTGCAGCCAATAAGACTATTTCCGGTGACGGATTCACCTTTTCAGAAGAATTTGATACTGATAATCTATCGTCACTTCCCGATTACTCCACCGTAAAGCAATGGAGTGACAAGGCTGTGGCCAAAGCAAAAACTTCTTATTGGGTACGCTATCAGCTTCCTTCACAAGTTGCCATGTTCAAACTTCGCATCGCATACGTTGATGGGATAAATGTAGGAGTGGAGCATAATGCAGCCCAAAAAATTGTGATAGAAAACAAAAATGCGAATGTATCCGCCCAAGGACAAAATTACGTGACAGAATACGAAATGCCACATCTGATGGAGGGCAATACCTACGTGGAGCATGAAGTTACGGCCGGTGGCAACAAGGTGCTTAACTATGCAATGGAATGGAACGACCACATGAAACATTCTCGCTGGGTGGCCTATAGCTACGATGCCATTACGGGGGTGAAAAATGTAACCAGAAGTGATGACGCCTGGGCAGTAGACCCATTGCTGCCGGAGAGTATGAGGGTTGACAATAGCTGGCATACCAATGACGGATTCGACCGAGGACACCTCTGTGCTTCCGATGACCGTTCTTTTTCTACAGAAGCCAATAAGCAGACTTTCTACTTCAGCAACATGAGTCCACAACTCAACTCATTCAATGGCGGTTACTGGGTTACCTTCGAGCAGTTACTCAATTCATGGGTGCGCAAGGACAATGCCTTTGGAAGTGTGTACGATAAAATCTATGTGGCAAAAGGTGGAACGCTCGACAAGCTATTGATAGATTATAAGGGAACCAAGGCAGGAGGAGATGGAGTGATGCCCGCTACTGACTCAAAGGGTTTCACATCAAAAGGATTGCCTGTTCCACAATATTACTTCATTGCCGTATTGGCTCATCGTGCCAATCAGCCCGTTGACATAGCTACATCCTATCAGACCATAGGTTTTTGGGTGGAACATCGTGATGACTACGGCTATACTTTTGAACATCCGCTGAATAGGGATGACACCAAAGCAAATGCCATCAGCATTGATGAACTTGAAAGCAAGACTGGCATAGACTTCTTCTGCAATCTTCCCGATTATATTGAGGATGAAGTGGAGAGTAGCTATAATCTCACCGATTGGGCCTGGTAGTATCATGTGCTACGAATGAATATTCGTGAATCTGAACATGAATAATGGTATATTACACACTCCCTGAGTGACGAGTAGATAATAAGAAGAGAGAGGGAGGTTTGCCTTATGGCTGACCTCCCTCTCTCCTATTTGTTCTTTGAAATACTCAAATCAGTCATTCATCAACTTTCTATAACGTACACGGGTGGGTTCTTCTTTCCCAAGGCGCTTCTGTTTATTTTCCTCATATTCTGAATAAGAACCTTCAAAGAAGAACACATTGGAATCTCCTTCGAAAGCGAGGATGTGCGTACAGATACGGTCGAGGAACCAACGGTCGTGGCTGATAACCACGGCACATCCGGCAAAGTCCTCCAAACCTTCTTCGAGGGCGCGGAGCGTGTTCACGTCGATGTCGTTGGTAGGCTCGTCCAGCAGAAGCACATTACCCTCTTCCTTCAGGCAGAGCGCCAGGTGCAGGCGGTTGCGTTCACCACCGGAAAGCACTCCGCAGAGCTTTTCCTGGTCGGCACCGGAGAAGTTGAAACGGGACAGATAGGCGCGCGCATTGATGTCGCGTCCACCCATGCGAATCAGGTCGTTTCCACCGGAAATGACTTGATATACACTCTTGTTAGGGTCGATGTCCTTATGCTGCTGGTCCACGTAGGCCACCTTTACGGTTTCCCCTACCTCGAACTCGCCCTTGTCTGCCTTTTCCAGTCCCATGATAAGGCGGAAAAGCGTGGTCTTACCGGCACCGTTGGGGCCGATGATACCCACGATGCCGTTGGGTGGAAGCATGAAGTTGAGGTCGTCGAACAGCAGTTTGTCGCCGAACGCCTTTGCCACCTGCTTGGCTTCAATCACCTTGTTGCCCAGACGGGGGCCGTTCGGGATAAAGATTTCCAGCTTCTCTTCCTTCTCTTTCACGTCCTCGTTCAGTAATTTGTCGTAGGAGTTCAGACGGGCTTTCCCCTTTGCCTGACGAGCTTTGGGAGCCATACGTACCCATTCCAGCTCGCGTTCCAGTGTCTTGCGGCGCTTGCTGGCTGTCTTTTCTTCCTGCTCCATGCGCTTAGTTTTCTGTTCCAGCCAACTGGAGTAGTTCCCCTTCCAGGGGATGCCCTCGCCACGGTCCAGTTCAAGAATCCAGCCTGCCACATGGTCAAGGAAATAACGGTCGTGCGTCACGGCAATCACCGTACCCTCGTACTGCTGCAAGTGTTGTTCCAGCCAGTCGATAGATTCGGCATCAAGGTGGTTAGTGGGCTCGTCGAGGAGAAGCACATCGGGCTTCTGCAACAATAGGCGGCAAAGGGCCACACGGCGGCGCTCACCACCGGAAAGATGTTCTACGGACTGGTCTTCGGGCGGACAACGGAGGGCATCCATGGCACGCTCCAGCTTGCTGTCGAGGTTCCAGGCATCGGTCGCGTCGATGATGTCCTGCAATTCGGCCTGACGGGAGAAGAGCTTGTCCATCTTGTCCTGGTCCTCATAATATTCGGGCAAGCCGAACTTCTGGTTGATTTCCTCGTATTCTGCCAGCGCGTCCACAATGGGCTGCACGCCTTCCATTACAATTTCCTTCACGGTCTTGGTGGGGTCGAGGTACGGTTCCTGAGCCAGATATCCCACAGAATATCCCGGCGAGAACACCACTTCGCCCTGATAGGACTTATCCAATCCGGCGATAATCTTCAGCAGGGTCGATTTACCCGAACCGTTCAGACCGATGATACCGATTTTTGCCCCGTAGAAGAACGAGAGGTAAATGTTCTTCAGTACCTGCTTGTTGTTCTGCTGAATGGTTTTATTCAGCCCAACCATAGAAAAGATAATCTTTTTATCGTCTACTGTTGCCATGTATTTAATGATTAATGTTCAGTGATAATGATTAATATCAAGGATTAATGGGGACAAAGATAAGAAAAAAGATGATATTATTTTGCAATTTTCAAAAAAGTATCTATCTTTGCATCCGCTTAACAGCAATGAAGGATTGAATCGCTAGCTCAGCAGGTAGAGCACAACACTTTTAATGTTGGGGTCTTGGGTTCGAGCCCCAAGCGGTTCACATAGAAACAAAGTCAGAAGGCGACAAAAAGAAAAAAGTCCTACAATATCAATGTATTGTGGGACTTTTTTTATGTTTCCATCTTACCTGAAAGTCCCAAAAGGGTACGAAAAGAAAAGTTGGACATCCAAACAGTGGTACAATTGGTACAGTGGGTACAGCGCCTCTTCTGCTTCACACACATGTGCTTATGTACATTACTTCATAACGCGTACATTATCTATATACATGCGTGTGTGAGATAGAAGAGACGCTGTACCCACTGTACCCATAAACCTCACCTTTACGCCGCTCAAGTTCACCTTTACACGGCCCAACCTCACCTTTGCTTATGTCACTTCACCTCTTCCAGATAAAGCACACGGCTCGAATAGTCGTTCTGCTTGTGATAGTCCACCTTATGGTTGTAGGGAATCTCCAGCCCGTTTGCCATGAGGTAGGCACCACTGAAACTCTTTCCTTCGTAGTTCAAGGGAACATTATCTATACGGTTCAGCTCATGTACCCGGTATTGCTTGTCGGCACAGAGCCCTGCCATCTTCACACGCGGCAGGTGCTGGTTACAGAAATGTTCCGTCTTCCACCAATAGAAGACTGCCTTGTCCTTCTCCGGAGCCACGTACATCAGAGAAGCCACACCTTGCTTGTCATAAGGAGAGAGCAGGCGGTAAATGTCTCCCAACTGTACTACGGGACGAATGGTCTTGTACTCGGCAATGGCATTCTTGCAAAGAGCCTTTTCTTCTTCCGTCATATTTTTGGGCTGGATTTCCATACCCAAACGACCACTCATGGCAACGTCTATCCGATATTTCAGAGGGATGGTGCGGAACGTCTGATGATTGGGGGCAGCACTGATATGCGATGCCATAGCGATGGCGGGGAAGAAATAGGAAGTTCCCCACTGCATATAGACACGTTGCAGGGCATCGGTATTGTCGCTTACCCAGAACTCGTCGAAGTAAGGCAGCACTCCGTAGTTGGCACGACCGCCGCCACTGGCACATGCCTGGATGGTAAGGTCGGGATATTTGGCACGGATGCGCTGGCAGATTTTCTCGAAGCCGCGGTGGAATTCGATGTACATGTGGCTCTGATTATCCTTCGTCAGATATTGCGAACCGTGGTTCTGGACAGACATATTGGCGTCCCACTTGATGTAATCTATTTCAGGATAAGAGGTCATCAGGTTGTCTACCACACCGAAAACGAAGTCCTGCACGGCAGGATTGGCAAGGTCAAGCACTACCTGCGTGCCGCCGCGTCCCAACACAACGTCACGTTCGGAAGCCTTAAGTACCCAGTCGGGATGCTTCTCGTAGAGTTCGCTGGTAGTGTTCGCCATCTCCGGCTCAATCCAGATGCCAAACTTGACGCCATGTTTCTTGGCATCACTCAGCAAGCCTCCAATGCCGTTCGGAAGCTTGTTCTTGTCCACCACCCAGTCGCCGAGTGATGAGCTGTCGTTCTTACGGGGATACTTGTCGCCAAACCAGCCATCGTCCATCACGAACAACTCGCCACCCATGGAGGCAATGTCCGCCATCATTTGATCCATACCTTGCTGGTTGATGTCAAAGTACACGCCTTCCCAACTATTCAAAAGAATCTTGCGGGGGGTAGTGCCGTGCGCCAGTTTGTGCAGGCGTGCCCAGCGATGGAAGTTACGGCTGCCGCCACTCAAGCCTTCATTACTATAAGTCAGGGCAAGTTCGGGAGTGCGGAAAAGCTCGTCCTTATTCAAGGAATAAGTAGAGTTCTCTTCGTTGATTCCGGCAAAGAAATGGTGGTATTCATCATCGTGTGTCTCAATGCGGAGTTTGTAGTTGCCGCTGTAACAGAGGGCTGCACCAATCACGTTGCCCGTGTTCTCCTGCGGACGACCGTCGAGGGAGAACATCACTTCGGCATGGTCAGTATGGGAATTGCGCACACCGTCCTTATTCTTGATAACCTTCATGCCCGGAGTGAGAGGTTCCTGCGTCAAAACCCCTTCATTGGCCCAGGAACCGGAGAGATGGGACAGCCATACATCGCCGCGGCGGATGGGCAGATAGCCGGAGGCAAACTGATTGAGCACCACCGGCTTCTTCTCCTGATGGGAGATTTCAGTCCAGGATTCTATCACGTCGGCATCCTGCCAGGCACGGTAACAGACGTTGACGAAGAAGGGATACACCTTATCCTTCAGTGCCACGACAGTCGTCACGGCATTCCCTTCCTTTTCGGTAGTCACGTTCAATACTTCGAGCTGGAGGGTCATGTTACCGTCGGCATGCTTCACAGCGAGGGCCGTCTCCACGGGAGCATTCAATCCATATTCGGGATAGGCTGCATGGTTCGCTTCTGCCGCAGAGATATTCTGCAAGTCGGCTTCAGAAAGTCTGTTACCATAATACAAGTGTCTCAGTGTACCGCCTTCAGGAACCGAAAGCACCAAAGAGGTTTTCGGAGTGGATACACATACGTTTTGAGCCAACAAACTGCCGGTCAGCAGCAGTGCTCCAAAGAGAAAATTTGTTCGTTTCTTGAAATTCATGCTTTTCTTGTTTAGATTCTATATTCATTTAGCTGTGAGCAAACGTAGGCGTTTCCCCGAAGATAAAATAGTATCATTTTATCATATCCTTATACAAATTCTATTTCCGGCTGACAATTGTCCCCGTGGCTTGGTTGGCAGGCATCACCAGCACTTCCGCAATCTGGATATGCTCGGGGACGGCAGCGGCGAAATAGACCACTTCGGCTATATCGTCGCCGGTCAGCGGGCGTATACCTTTATATACATTATCGGCCGCCTCCCGGTTACCACGGAAACGGACGACGGAGAAATTGGTTTCCACCAACCCCGGCTTGATATTCGTTACGCGTATCGGGGTATCCACCAGGTCGATGCGGAGTCCGTCGGAAAGGGCCTTGACGGCAGCCTTGCAGGCACAGTACACACTGCCTCCCGGATAAGCGTAATCTCCGGCAATGGACCCCATATTGATAACGTGACCACGGCCTCGCTCCACCATACCGGGAACCACGAGGCGGGTCATGGCAAGCAAGGCTTTCACGTTAGTGTCGATGACAATGTCCCATTCATCCAGGTTACCTTCATGTTCCTTGTCCACCCCAATGACGAGTCCGGCATTGTTCACCAGTATGTCTACCGCCTTCCATTCCTCCGGAAGGGATTCGAGGGCGGCACGGGCAGCCTGCCGGTCGCGGACATCGAAAGGAAGCAGATACACATCGGCTCCATATTTCTCCAACAATTCTTTCTTTACAGCATTCAGTTTCTCCACATTACGGCCATTGAGTATAAGCCGGTAACCGTTCATGGCAAATTTACGCGCGCAGCCTTCCCCTATTCCCGAGGAGGCTCCGGTGATGAGTACAATCTTCTTTTCCATCATGTTATTAAGTTTTAATATCAATACTGCCAACAAAGGTATTACTTATTATTTTAACTTCATAGGAATAATGAATTTTAGAGTAAGGCGAAAAATCCCGATAAATTATGTAACTTTGCACCCGCTTTTTGAAAGCCCGAGAAACTGTTTTGATTTTATTTCAGCTTTCTTCTGAGATTTGTTTAATTCGTTTGGATAAAGTAAAAGACGCTTATGCAAAAGTCCGATTGCATCATCGGTGTGGAGCACGTATCGAAATTTTTCGGAGATAAGGCCGTGCTGAATGATGTGAATTTGTCTGTCCGTAAGGGCGAGTTTGTAACAATACTGGGACCGTCCGGCTGCGGAAAGACAACACTGTTGCGCCTCATTGCAGGCTTTCAGACAGCCTCGGAAGGAGTGATAACCATTGCCGGAAAGGACATCACGCAGACACCGCCGCACAAGCGTCCGGTGAACACCGTGTTCCAGAAGTACGCCCTCTTCCCCCACCTCAACGTGTTCAACAACATTGCTTTCGGGTTGAAGCTGAAGAAGCTGCCCGGTGCCACCATCGAGAAGAAGGTAAAGCAAGCCCTGCGCATGGTGGGCATGACGGACTATGAAGACCGCGACGTAGACTCCCTCTCCGGCGGGCAACAACAGCGCGTAGCCATTGCCCGAGCTATCGTCAACGAACCCGAAGTGCTGCTACTGGACGAACCCCTTGCCGCCCTGGACCTAAAAATGCGCAAGGACATGCAGATGGAGCTAAAGGAGATGCACCAGAAGCTGGGCATCACCTTCGTATATGTGACCCACGACCAGGAAGAGGCACTGACCTTGAGCGATACCATCGTCGTGATGAGCGAAGGACGCATCCAGCAAATAGGCGTGCCGACGGACATCTACAACGAACCCATCAACTCCTTCGTAGCAGACTTCATTGGTGAAAGCAACATCTTGAACGGAGTTATGATAAAGGATAAAGCCGTCACCTTCTGCGGACACGAATTTGAATGCGTGGACACGGGATTTGGCGAGCAGATGCAGGTAGACGTAGTGATTCGCCCCGAAGACATCTACATCTTCGACGTATCCGACGCCGCACAGCTGACGGGCACCGTAACCAGCTGCATCTTCAAGGGTGTGCACTACGAAATGCTGGTGCAGACGCGCGAAGGCTACGAGCTGATGGTGCAGGACTACCATGCCTTCGAGGCAGGACGCGAAGTCGGTCTGCTGGTGAAGCCCTTCGACATCCATGTGATGAAGAAGGAACGCACCTGCAACACCTTCGAAGGAAAGCTGGTGGACGAGACACATGTAGAGTTCCTAGGCTGCAACTTCGAGTGCCTGCCCGTGCAAGGCATCGAACCGGGCAGTAGCGTACAAGTGGAAGTGGACTTCCAGTACGTCATCCTCGAGGACAACGAAGAGGACGGCCGACTGACGGGTGAAGTGAAATTCATACTCTACAAAGGAAACCATTACCACCTGACCGTGTTTACGGACTGGGACGAAGATATCTTTGTCGACACCAACGACGTGTGGGACGACGGCGACCGTGTAGGTATCACCATCGCCCCTCAAAATATACGGATTGTTCAATCTCTTAATAAGGAAGGAAGTGCTCAATAAGTTATCCCATTTCTTTATGCGCCGGCGCAACTGGACGGTACCCTACGCGCTGTTTCTGCTTGTATTTGTCATAGTACCGCTACTGCTCATCGTGCTCTACGCCTTTACGGACGACGGAGGAGCGTTTACGCTGGCCAACTTCCGCAAGTTCATGATGCACCCCGAAGCGATGAACACGTTTGTCTACTCCATCGGAATAGCCGTTATCACCACGCTGGTCTGCCTGCTGCTGGGCTATCCGGCAGCGTATATCCTGAGCCAGAAGCAATTCAACACCTCACGCACCATGGTGGTGCTGTTCATCCTCCCCATGTGGGTGAATATCTTGATACGTACGCTTGCCACAGTGGCGCTGTTCGACTTCCTGAACCTGCCGCTAGGCGAAGGTGCCCTTGTGTTCGGTATGGTCTACAACTTCCTGCCGTTCATGATATACCCCATTTACAACACCCTTCAGAAGATGGACCACAATCTGATTGAGGCTGCGCAGGACTTGGGAGCCTCTCCTACCCGCGTATTCGGCAAGGTGATTCTGCCGCTCTCCATGCCGGGAGTGATGAGCGGCATAGTGATGGTGTTTATGCCTACGGTTTCTACCTTTGCCATTGCCGAGTTGCTGACAATGAACAACATCAAACTGTTCGGCACCACGGTGCAAGAGAATATTTACAACGGAATGTGGAACTACGGTGCCGCCCTCTCGCTCATCATGCTGCTGCTGATAGGCATCACCATCCTCTTTACCAACGAGGAGGACGGGGCATCGAATGAAAGCGGAGGTGTGATATGATGACACGAATCTTAACCCGCGGCTACTTGTGGCTGCTGCTGGCGTTGCTCTACTCGCCCATCTTAATTATTATGATATTCTCCTTCACGGAGGCAAAGGTGCTGGGCAACTGGACGGGATTCTCCACCAAGCTGTACAGCTCCTTGTTTACGGGCGGGATGCACCACTCGCTGATAAATGCCATCTGGAACACATTCGCCATTGCCCTGCTTGCCGCCACCGCCAGTACGGCGCTGGGCAGCATTGCAGCCATCGGCATCTTCAATCTGCGCTCGCGCACACGGCAGGTAATGAACTTCGCCAATGCCATCCCGATGATGAATGCAGACATTATCACCGGTGTGTCGCTGTTCCTGCTGTTCGTCAGCTTCGGCATATCGCAAGGATTCACCACAGTGGTACTGGCACACATCACTTTCTGCACGCCCTACGTGGTGCTCAGCGTAATGCCCCGGCTCAAAAAGATGAACCAGAATGTCTACGAGGCGGCACTCGACCTGGGCGCCACACCGTTCCAAGCACTGCGCAAGGTTATTCTTCCGGAGATATTTCCGGGTATGATAAGCGGATTCATCCTTGCTTTCACGCTCTCCATCGACGACTTTGCCGTGACCATCTTCACCATCGGCAACCAGGGGCTGGAAACGCTCTCCACCTACATCTACGCCGATGCGCGCAAAGGTGGACTGACGCCGGAACTGCGGCCACTCTCCACCATCATCTTCGTGACAGTGCTGGTGCTGCTGATTGTAATCAACAAGCGGGCCGAACGGACGAAAAACGATTGATGTGAGTGATGAGTTATAAGTTATCAATTGTCAAGAACAAGATGATGAAAAGGATAATAAACATACTGATTCTACTGTGCTGTATCGCATCCCTCTCTTCTTGTGGAAACTCCACAGAAGAGCGCAGCCGTGTACTGAAGATATACAACTGGGCGGACTACATCGATGAAGATGTGCTTGCCGAATTTCCCGACTGGTACAAGCAGCAGACGGGCGAAGACCTCCGTATCATCTACCAGGTGTTCGATATCAACGAAATCATGCTCACCAAAATTGAGCGCGGGCACGAGGACTTCGACGTCGTATGCCCCTCGGAGTACATCATCGAACGTATGCTTCGCAAAGACCTCCTGCTACCCATCGACCGCAACTTCGGCCACACGCCGGACTACATCCCCAACGTGTCGCCCTACATTCGCCACGAGCTGAACAAGACCTCGCAACCGGAACGCCAGACCGAGGACTATGCCGTACCCTACATGTGGGGCACCGCTGGCATCCTCTTCAACAAAAAGTTTATTACCGCCGAAGAGGCCGGCACATGGGACATCCTCTGGGACTCCAAAAACCGAGGCAAAATACTGATGAAGGACAGCTACCGCGATGCCTACGGTACCGCCATCATCTACGCCCACGCCCGGGAGCTGGCCGACAGCACCGTCACCGTAGAGCAACTGATGAACGACAACTCCCCGCAGGCCATCGCTCTGGCCGAGCAACGCCTCAAGGAGATGAAACCCAACATCGCCGGCTGGGAAGCCGACTTCGGCAAGGAAATGATGACCAAGAACAAGGCGTGGATTAACTTCACCTGGAGCGGCGATGCCGTCTGGGCCATCGAGGAGGCCGATGCCGTGGGTGTGGAACTGGACTACACCGTCCCCCGCGAAGGTAGCAACATCTGGTACGACGGCTGGGTAATCCCCCGCTACGCCCGCAACGTGAAGGCGGCAAGCTATTTCATCAACTACCTCTGCCAGCCTTCCGTGGCACTGCGCAACATGGATGCTATCGGCTACGTCAGCGCCGTAGCCACACCGGAAATCATGGAGGCCAAGACCGATACCACGCTCGACGTGCACTCCGACCTCAGCTACTTCTTCGGCCCCCTGCCCGGAGCCGACAGCCTGCAGATAGACCCGGTCCAGTACCCTGACCGCTGTGTAGTGGAACGCTGCGCCATGATACGCGACTTCGGCGACCGCACGGAACTGGTGCTCGAGATGTGGAGCCGCGTGAAAGGTGACAATCTCAACACAGGCATCGTGCTGCTCATCTTCGCCGTTTTCGGTCTGCTCTTCATCTGGCTGGTATATGCCAAGATACGAAAGTACAAGCAGAAACGCCGCCACCGTCTCCGCAGAAAGCGGAAAAGGGGATGAACAACACATTGTTTACCTAAAAACCCGTCAACGTGCAAGGAACAAAGAATCTGACACAAGGCCCCATCAACCGCCAGCTTTTCACGCTGGCAATGCCCATCATGGCCACCTCGTTCATCCAGATGGCCTACAGCCTGACGGACATGGCATGGGTAGGGCGTCTGGGCAGTGAGTCCGTGGCTGCAGTAGGTGCGGTAGGCATACTGACGTGGATGTCCGGCTCCATCGCCTTGCTCAATAAAGTGGGCGCCGAAGTCAGCGTAGGCCAGTCCATCGGTGCACGCAGCGAAGAGGATGCACGCAGCTTTGCTTCGCACAACATTACGATTGCCCTGCTCATCTCCGTCTGCTGGGGAGGTCTGCTCTTCCTTTTCGCCCGCCCCATTCTGAACATCTTCGAGCTGAAACAGCATATCACGGACGCCGCCGTGACTTATCTGCGCATCGTGTCGACGGGACTGCCGTTTGTCTTTCTCTCCGCTGCCTTCACGGGCATCTACAACGCGGCAGGACGAAGCAAGATTCCGTTCTACATCAGCGGAACGGGACTGATTATGAATATCCTCCTCGACCCTCTGTTCATCTTCGGCTTCGGTTGGGGAACAGTGGGCGCGGCACTTGCCACATGGCTTTCCGAAGCTACAGTATTCGGCATCTTCGTCTACAAGCTCCGGGAGAAAAGCGCCGTGCTCGGAGGTTTCTCCTTTATCGTTCCGTTGAAAAAGAAGTACACCCGGCGCATCTTCAAGCTCGGGCTGCCCGTGGCTACGCTGAACACGCTATTTGCCTTCGTCAATATGTTCCTCTCGCGCACCGCCTCGGAGCAGGGAGGACACATCGGACTGATGGCATTCACCACCGGTGGACAAATCGAGGCCATTACCTGGAATACTTCGCAAGGATTCTCCACGGGGCTGAGTACGTTCATCGCCCAGAACTATGCCGCGGGGCAGAAGTCGCGCGTGAAGCAAGCATGGCGCACCACCATGTGGATGACGGGCGTATTCGGAAGCCTCTGCTCACTACTGTTCATCTTCTTCGGCAGCGAGGTGTTCTCTATCTTCGTACCCGAGGCCGAAGCCTACCGTGTGGGCGGAGATTTCCTCCGCATCGACGGCTATTCGCAAATGTTCATGATGATGGAAATTACCATGCAGGGCGTGTTCTACGGACTGGGACGGACAGTGCCGCCTGCCATTGTCAGCATCGGATGCAATTACATGCGTATTCCGGTGGCGTTATTGCTGGTGCACATGGGTATGGGAGTGGATGCCATCTGGTGGGCAGTAAGTGGAACGACCGTTGCCAAAGGTCTTATACTGACAGCCTGGTTCGTCCTCATCAAAAGGAAAATTCTCTAAAAAAGGACAGAACTGGCGAACTTTAGAAAGAAGAATATGGTTATTATATACATAAATTTGCAACATTAAAGATAAAGTCAACTTTTAAAGAAAAAGAGTTATGAAGAAGATGAAATTTACAGTATTACTTTTGTGCGGCGCATTGCTGCTGGGCAGTTGCGGCACAATGAACAACAAGGCCAAAGGTGGAATAATCGGCGGTGGCTCCGGTGCAGCAGCAGGTGCCATTATCGGCGGACTGATAGGTAAAGGCAAGGGGGCAGCCATTGGAGCTGCGGTAGGTGCTGCAGTAGGTACGGGTGCCGGCGTTGCCATCGGACACAAGATGGACAAGAAGGCTGCCGAAGCTGCCAAGATTGAAGGCGCCCAAGTGGAGCAGGTGACGGATGCAAACGGCTTGCCGGCTGTCAAAGTATCCTTTGCGGCAGGTATTCTTTTCGGCTTCAACTCCGCAGCACTGAGCAACGAGGCAAAGGCTTCCCTGCGCGAACTCGCACAGATTCTGAAGGAAGACCCGACAACCGATATCGCCATCATCGGCCATACCGACAAAGTGGGTACTTACGAAGCCAACATGAAAGTTTCCAAGAACCGCGCCTATGCCGTAGAGAACTATTTGCAGGATTGCGGCGTATCTCCGGCCCAGTTCAAGAAAGTGGAAGGCGTGGGATACAACGAATACGACGAAAGTCTGTCTGCCGACCAGAACCGACGCGTAGAGGTATATATGTATGCCAGCGAACAGATGATTAAGAATGCGGAGGCGAATAATTAATGTGCTAATGTGATTAATGTGCCAATTAGCACATTGGCACATTGATCACATTGGCATATTAGCACATTAATCACACTGGCACTCTCTCCATGAAACTCCCGAAGCCTTTGCGGTTCCTCCGCAACATCATATTATTCTTCTTTATTTCCACTATCCTAGCGGTAGTGGCTTATCGTTTTGTACCCGTCTACATCACGCCACTGATGGTTATTCGCAGCGTGCAACAGGTCTTTAAGGGTGAAAGTCCATGCTGGCACCACACTTGGGTATCTTCCGACAAGATATCCCCTCACCTGCCTATGGCCGTCATTGCCTCGGAAGACAACCGGTTTGCCACACACAACGGATTCGATTTCATCGAGATACAAAAAGCGATAAAGGAGAATGAAACAAGAAAACGGAAACGGGGCGCAAGCACCATCAGCCAGCAGACGGCAAAGAATGTATTCCTATGGCCCCAGTCTTCCTGGGTACGTAAAGGACTGGAAGTCTACTTCACCGTACTAATAGAGTTCTTCTGGTCCAAAGAACGTATCATGGAGGTCTATCTCAACTCCATCGAAATGGGGAAAGGCATCTATGGTGCACAAGCTGCCGCCAAATACAAGTTCAAGACCACCGCCGCCAAGCTCTCTGCCGGACAGTGCGCACTAATAGCGGCAACATTGCCCAACCCCATACGCTTCGACTCAGCACACCCCTCCCCTTACATAAAGAAAAGGCAAGGACAGATTCTACGATTGATGAAACTGGTACCCAAATTCCAGCTAAATGAGAAGCGGACAAAAGAATAAGAAGAGGATGTATCAAAACAGTTAATAGCACACAGATGACACATCCTCCTTTAATTTTTAATTCTTAATTTTTAATTAATACGCGTGTCCTCCCTCTTCCATCTCCTTCGCATCAATCTTGCGATTGTCGATGCTGCGCCAAGCGTAGAAGATGTAGGCAAGAACGAAAGGAACAAGGATAGAGACATAAGCCATAACCTTCAGTGTGAACTGGCTCGAGCAACTGTTTGCCAACGTGAGTGAGCTTTGCAGGTCGTGGGTAGAAGGATAATAGGCCGTATTGTTATAGCCTGCCACAAGCAGCAGTGCCAATACCGTAAGCACCGTCCCTGCACCGGCAAACCAGATACCCTTGTCGAATGCCGGCTTCCACAGCGTGCGGATAATGCCCCAGAGCACAGCCACCACACCAACCAGGAATACAAGCAGCACTACCGGCATCTGCAGGAAGTTCGTCAGATACTTGTAGGGCTCCATGAACACCTCTCCCGTTTCCGGGCGTACAGCATAGCCGTCGGCAAGCAGCGTGCGGATGACGAAGGCCAGGAAGAATACCAGGAACAACGCCGTATTTCCCCAGAGTGCCCGGCGGCAGCGTTTCACCAAATCATCCTCATTGATATTATTAATAAAATAAAGCGCTCCCAAGATACGTGCCAGAAAGAACACAGCCAGCCCCAGCACCACATTCCACGGATTAAGCAGCGCATCCAACCCATGCCAGCCGTTAGCCCATTGGCTGATAACCGGCATTGCCGCATCTGCGATATTCCCTTTATTGATATAGAAGTTAGACCCCGTGAAGAACGTAGCAACCGCCCCACCCAGCAATACCGGACCTACTACTCCGTTTATCACCAGGAATGTGCGATACGTTGTCTTGCCCAGCAGATTTCCCGCCTTGGACTGAAACTCGTAGCTGACAGCCTGCAACACAAAGCTGAACAGAATAATCATCCACAGCCAATAGGCTCCTCCGAAACTCGTACTATAGAACAACGGAAACGAAGCAAAGAACGCGCCTCCAAACGTGACGAGCGTTGTAAACGTGAACTCCCACTTCCGTCCCGTAGAATTAATCATCATCTTCTTCTGCTCCTCCGTCTTCCCCAGACAGAACAGAAGCGAATTACCTCCCTGCACGAACAGCAGGAATACCAGCAGTGCTCCCAGCAAGGAGACTACAAACCACCAATAGTGTTGAAGAAATATATAAGCATTCATTGTGAGTTATGAGTTATAAGTTATGAGTTATGTGACGGTGTGTGCGTTTCGGTTTCCGGACCTTTGCGAATGGCCTTCAGCATAATTCCCACCTCAGCAATCAGCATGACAGTGAAAAGTACCAGGAAGATAAAGAACGTGGTCTGCACGGAGCCTACATCCAGCTTAGAGATGGCGGCACTCGTGGGCAGCATATCTTGGATGGCCCACGGCTGGCGACCACACTCGGCAACCACCCATCCGGCTTGTCCAGCCAGATAGCCCAGCGGAATGGTGAGCATAGCCACCCAATGCATCCATGACATCCGCGACAAGTCTTTCTTATAGGCCAGGAACAGCACCACAATAAAGAAGAGGATGAAGTATCCACCCAACATCACCATCACACGGAACATGTAGAACGTAAGGGGCACATTGGGCACCAGCTCGTTCACGTCCTTGATATAACCGTAACCGAAATAGGCTACATTATCTTTCAACACTTTGGCAGCCACCTCTGCATCCGCCTCATTGCCCGCAGCCTTGGCTGCACGATAGGCGGCAAACGCACCGATGGCCGTTTTTCCTTTTTCTATTTTCTCTTCTGCCGAAAGCGCTACGGTACCGTCCCTCAACGGATATCCGCCTTTCAGCAGGTCATTGATGCCGGGAACAAAAGCATCCATCTTGCGCTCGGCAAGCAGCGACAGCATCTTCGGAATTTCCACACGGAAAAGGAATGGGTCTACTCCGTCCTGCGGTGTCTGCTTGGCAGGATTCAGCAGCCCGAACGCTACCAATCCGGCACCTTGCCGCCCTTCATAATAGCCTTCCATAGCAGCCAGCTTCATCGGCTGCTTTTGCGCCACCTGATAGCCCGAGCCATCACCCGTCCAGGCAGAGAGCACAGCGGCACACAGACCTACCCATGCGGCAATCTTTACACTTGCCAGCGCAAATTTCTTCTCGCGCTTCTTCCACAGATACCAGCAGCTTACGCCTACTACAAACACGGCAGCCAGCACCCAGCCGGACAGCACGCTATGGAAGAACTTATTGACAGCCATCGGCGAAGTTGCCACAGCCCAGAAGTCCACCATCTCGTTGCGTGCCGTATCGGGATTGAACTCCATACCTACGGGATTCTGCATCCACGCATTGGCAACCAGAATCCACCAGGCAGAAATCGTGGCGCCCAACCCCGTGAGCCAAGTAGATGCCAGGTGGAAACGCTTGCTCACCTTATCCCAGCCGAAGAACATGACGGCGATAAACGTTGCTTCCATAAAGAAAGCCAAAATACCCTCGATGGCAAGCGGCGCACCGAAGATGTCGCCCACAAACCAACTGTAATTACTCCAATTCGTACCGAATTCAAATTCCAGAATAATACCGGTTGCTACACCAATAGCAAAGTTGATACCGAAAATCTTCATCCAGAATTTGGCAGTACGTTTCCAAAATTCGTCACCCGTACGGTAGTACGCTGTCTCCATGATGCCCATAATTACCGCCAGTCCAAGTGTCAGCGGCACAAAAATCCAGTGATAGATGGCGGTCAAGGCAAATTGGGCTCTCGACCAGTCAATCAGGGAAGTGTCAATGTGTCCAAGCATAAGAATCAAGTTATGAGTTATGAGTTATAAGTTATGAGTTATTAAGTTTTTAAGTTATCGGGTAAGAACAGAGAGACACGGAGAATTTATAAGGGCAAGGAAATAAACTCTGTGTCTCCGTGTTTAGTCGCCCAGACTCCGATGGATAAGCTCATTACTGACATAGCCTTCCTTGTCATCGCCCACCACGGGGGTATTCAGAAACCGTGGGAAGAAGAAAAGGCGGAGAATGAAGAACATGATGAATAACTTCACAAGAATGATAAGCCACAAAGTACGCCCTAACGTCATACTTCGAAAACCTTCCAAATAAAAACGCCAAATGTTTACCGCAGTCTGTTTCATGCCGATAAAATTATAATGATTACAAATATAAAATACTTTTATATAAAGAACAAATAAAAAGGTGAAAAGTTGAACAGAAAAAAGACTTCTCCCATTCATCGGTACAAAAAAGATTTTAGGCGAGGAAAATTTCCCCAACGTCTATCACTTTTGCAATCCTTTCTCCACCCTACTACATTTGCAAATGTAAAACCATAGAATAACGAAGATATGACGAACGTAAAAAGATTGACAGTGATAGCGCTATGTATGGCAAGCTGTATGGGAGTGGCCGCCCAAAACGGCACTTCCACGCAGATACCCGGCAGTTCCGAGCAGCCAGCCGACAGCCTGCCCGCCCAATGGGACTTGCAAGCGTGCATCGACTATGCCTTGCAGCAAAACATCACCATCCGCAAGAACCGCCTCAGTGCGGAAAGTGCCCAGGTAGATGTAAAGACCGCCCGAGCCGCTCTCTTCCCCAGCCTTTCGGCCAGTGTGAGCCAGCGTGTCGTGAATCGCCCGAAGAGCGAGACAAACACCATCATCGACGGCGACAACATCACCAGCAGCCAGAGCAAGACTTCCTATAACGGCAGCTACGGCATCGATGCCAACTGGACCCTCTACAACGGCGGGAAACGCCTCAACACCATCAAACAACAGCAACTGAACAACCGCATTGCCGAACTTAGCGTAGCACAGAGCGAGAACAGCATCGAAGAAAGTATCGCACAAACCTACGTACAGATACTCTACGCCGCCGAAGCCGTGAAAGTGAACGAATCGACCCTGGAAGTGAGCCAGGCCGAATGCGAACGCGCCCGCCAACTTCTCGAAGCAGGAAGCATAGCCAAAAGCGACCTGGCACAACTGGAAGCGCAAGTGAGTACCGACAAGTACCAGCTGGTGACAGCACAAGCCACCCTGCAAGACTACAAACTACAACTGAAACAACTCCTGGAACTGGACGGCGAATCCGAGATGAACCTCTACATCCCCACACTCGGCACGGAAAACGTACTGGCACCCCTGCCCACCAAAACGGACGTTTACCGTTCTGCCCTCGTGCTCCGTCCGGAAATAGAAGCCGGCAAACTGAATATACAGACATCCGACCTCGACATCAAAATTGCCCGCGCTGGCTATCTGCCTACGCTGAGCCTCAGCGCCGGCATCGGAACCAGCCATGCCAACGGCAATGACTTCACCTTCAGCGAGCAAGTCAAACAGAACTGGAACAACTCGCTGGGCTTCACCGTAAGCGTGCCTATCTTCAGCAACCGGCAGACCAAGAGTGCCGTAGAGAAAGCCAAGATTCAGAAGCAGACCAGCGAACTGGACCTGCTGGACGACCAAAAAACGCTGTACAAGACCATCGAAACCCTCTGGCTCGATGCCAACAGCGCCCAGCAGCGCTACGCCGCCGCCACAGAGAAACTGAAAAGTACGCAGACCAGCTATGAACTGATTCAAGAGCAGTTCAACCTGGGCATGAAGAATACCGTAGAACTGCTGACTGAGAAAAGCAATCTGCTCAGCGCACAGCAGGAGACACTGCAAGCCAAATACATGGCCATACTGAATATGCAGCTACTGAAGTTTTATCAAGGAGAAAAAATCGAATTATAATACCTTATATATATATGAACAAAAAAAGAATCATCCTCATTGCCGTAGCTGCCGTAATCATAGTGGGCGGCGGCGTATGGCTCTTCGGTGGTGCCAAGGCCAAGCACAAGGTGACCTACGCCACAGCAACCATCCATAAAGGCGAGATTTCCGAATCCGTAACCGCCACGGGGACCATCGAACCGGTGACGGAAGTGGAAGTGGGTACCCAGGTGAGCGGTATCATCGACAAGATTCATGTAGACTACAATTCCGTAGTAACCAAAGGCCAACTCATTGCCGAGATGGACCGCGTGACACTGCAAAGCGAACTCGCTTCGCAACGCGCCGCCTACAACGGTGCAAAGGCCGAATACGAGTACCAGAAAAAACTCTACGAGCGCAACAAGACGCTGAACGAAAAGCAGCTCATCGCCGCCACGGACTATGAGCAGTCCGTCTATAACTACGAGAAGGCCAAGAGCAACTACGAAAGCAGCCAGGCATCACTGGCAAAGGCTGAACGCAACCTCTCCTACGCCACCATCACCTCTCCCATCGACGGTGTGGTCATCAGCCGCGACGTGGAAGCAGGACAGACCGTGGCTTCCGGCTTCGAGACACCGACACTGTTCACCATCGCTGCCGACCTGACGCAGATGCAGGTTGTGGCCGACGTGGACGAAGCGGACATAGGCGGTGTGGAAGAGGGACAGCGCGCCACGTTTACCGTAGACGCCTACCCGAATGACGTGTTCGAAGGAGTGGTCACACAAATTCGTCTGGGAGATGCCAGCTCAAGTAGCACGTCGAGCACCAGCACCAGCACGGTTGTGACCTACGAAGTAGTCATCTCCGCCCACAACCCGGACCTGAAACTGAAACCACGCCTGACAGCCAACGTCACCATCTTCACCCTCGACCGCAAAGACGTACTGTGCGCTCCTGCCCGTGCCCTGCGCTTCAACCCCGAAAAACCGCTTATCGGCGACAATGATATCGTGAAGGATTGCGAAGGGGAACATAAACTCTGGACCCGCGAAGGCAACACCTTTACCGCCCATCCGGTGAAGATAGGTATCTCCAACGGAGTCAACACGGAAATTATCAGCGGCATTAACGAAGGTACCGTAGTGGTGACCGAAGCCACCATCGGCAGCATGCCCGGTAGCGGCGCTCCGGCCATGAGCCAGGAAGCTCCCGGCGGCGAGAAGAGTCCGTTCATGCCTGGCCCTCCGGGAAGTAAGAAGAAGAGCGGAAAATAATACAAAAAAAGAATTATGAATAAAGCAGTCATTGAACTTCAAAATATCAAACGCAACTTCCAGGTGGGGGACGAAACCGTGCATGCCCTGCGCGGCGTCTCGTTCACCATCCGTGAAGGCGAGTTTGTCACCATCATGGGTACATCGGGCTCCGGAAAGTCGACTTTGCTGAATACCCTCGGCTGCCTGGACACGCCCACCAGCGGCGAATACCTGCTGGACGGTATCTCCGTACGCACCATGAGCAAGCCTCAACGCGCCGTACTACGCAACCGTAAAATCGGCTTCGTATTCCAGAGTTACAACCTGCTGCCCAAAACCACTGCCGTGGAAAATGTGGAGCTACCGCTGATGTATAACTCCTCCGTCTCGGCTTCCGAAAGGCGGAGACGTGCCATCGAAGCCCTGCAAGCCGTGGGGCTGGGCGACCGACTGGAACATAAGTCCAATCAGATGTCCGGCGGTCAGATGCAACGCGTAGCCATCGCCCGCGCCTTGGTGAACAATCCCGCCGTTATCCTGGCAGACGAAGCTACGGGTAACCTGGACACCCGTACTTCTTTCGAGATTCTGGTACTGTTCCAAAAGCTGCATGCCGAAGGACGCACCATCATCTTCGTCACCCACAACCCCGAAATAGCCCAGTACAGCAGCCGCAACATCGTGCTGCGCGACGGACAAATCAAGGACGACACCGTCAACACCCAAATCCAGAATGCAGCCGAAGCCCTGGCAGCATTGCCTAAACAAGAGGAGGAGGAATGAGGGATAAGGGATTAAGGATTAGGGATTAATTTTAAACTTTCCATTAAAACGATATGAACGGAACAAACCTTTTCAAAATAGCCTTGCGAGCCTTGAACAACAACAAGCTGCGCGCATTCCTCACCATGCTGGGCATCATCATCGGCGTGGCGTCCGTCATCACGATGCTTGCCATCGGACAAGGTTCGAAGAAAAGCATCCAGGCGCAAATCTCCGAGATGGGCTCCAACATGATTATGATTCACCCCGGTGCCGACATGCGCGGCGGTGTCCGCCAAGACCCCAGCGCCATGCAGACCTTGAAGCTGACCGACTACGAAGCCCTGCGAAACGAAACCAACTTTCTGGCTGCCGTCAGCCCCAATGTCTCCTCCAGCGGGCAGCTCATCGCGGGCAACAACAACTACCCCTCCTCCGTGAGCGGCGTGGGCACGGACTATCTCGAAATCCGGCAGCTCAGCGTGGAGAACGGCGAGATGTTTACCGAAGCCGACATACAGACCTCTGCCAAGGTGTGCGTCATCGGAAAGACCATCCAAGACAACCTCTTTCCCGGAGGAGAGGACCCTGTGGGACGTATCATCCGCTTCAACCAAGTGCCCTTCCGCGTGGTGGGCGTGCTGAAGTCCAAAGGCTACAACTCCATGGGCATGGACCAGGACGACGTAGTGCTTGCCCCTTACAGCACCGTGATGAAACGCCTGCTGGCACAGACCTACCTTAGCGGCATCTTCGCCTCCGCCCTCACCGAGGACATGACGGACAATGCCACCGACGAAATCACCGAGATACTGCGCCGCAACCACAAGCTGAAGGAGAGTGACGACGACGACTTCACCATTCGCAGCCAGCAGGAACTCAGCACCATGCTGAACTCCACCACCGACCTGATGACCACGCTGCTTGCCTGCATAGCCGGCATTTCGCTCGTAGTGGGCGGCATCGGCATTATGAACATCATGTACGTATCGGTGACGGAACGCACGCGCGAAATCGGCCTGCGCATGAGTGTAGGCGCCCGCGGTGTCGACATCTTGAGCCAGTTCCTCATCGAAGCTATCCTCATCAGCATCACCGGAGGCATCATCGGCGTCATCATCGGATGCGGAGCCAGCTGGATAGTGAAGAGCGTTGCCCACTGGCCCATCTTCATCCAGCCGTGGAGTGTATTCCTCTCCTTCGCCGTATGTACCGTCACCGGAGTGTTCTTCGGTTGGTATCCCGCCAAGAAGGCTGCGGACCTCGACCCGATAGAGGCCATACGCTACGAATAACCTTTTCTCCCTTGCCGGAAGTTAGCCAAATAGTTCTTAAGTATTAGGAAAAAAGTTTCCGGCAATAGGGAAAAAAGTTATGCGAAACCAAGGATAATCTCTATCCCAAGCCTTGGGATAGACATCCGCAAGCTTGGGATACATATCCGCAACCTGGAAACGCTTATCCGCAACCTGCGAACAGAGATTTGCTTCGCAGGCGGCGGATATTTCCAATATCCACCTAAAATCCGTATCTTTGTATCATGATGAAACAACAGCTCCCTAACCCACGCCGCCGCGGCATCGAAACCCTGATACACATCATTGTCTGGGGTATCGTCATCGGTTTCCCCTTTCTGATGATGACACGCAGCGGCTTCAATATCAGCCTTGCGGACTATCTGCGCCACGGTAGCAGCAGTACCCTCTCATTCTTCCTTGTATTCTACATCAACTACTGCCTCCTCATTCCCCGCTACTTGTTCGAGGGACGCATCCGGCAGTATCTCCTGCTGAACACACTGCTCATCATCTGCATTACCACCGGCGCCCACCTTTGGCAAGAATACACATTCCAAAACCATATGCGCGGCGATGATGACGGTCAGCACATGGGGCCTCCCAAATGGATATTCATCTTGCGCGACGTCTCGACCATGATTCTCACCGCCGGCCTCAGCGCTGCCATCAAGCTGAGCCGCCGCTGGGCGCAGATGGACGCCGCCCGCCGCGAAGCCGAGAAAAGCCGCACGGAAGCCGAGTTGAAGAACCTGCGCAACCAGCTCAACCCGCACTTCCTGCTCAATACGCTGAACAACATCTACGCCCTCATCGCCTTCGATGCCGACAAGGCACAGACTGCCGTGCAGGAACTGAGCCGACTGCTGCGCCATGTGCTGTATGACAATCAGCAGAACTTCGTCACCCTGGACAAGGAGATGGACTTCATCCGCAACTACATCGAACTGATGCGCATCCGTCTCTCCGCCAACGTCCGTGTGGAAACAAAGATAGACGTCCGACCGGACAGCCGTACCGAAATAGCTCCGCTCATCTTTATTTCCCTCATAGAGAATGCCTTCAAGCATGGCATCTCCCCCACCGAGCCCAGCTTTATCCGTATCCACTTCAGTGAAAGCCCCGGAGAGATACGTTGCGAAATAACCAATAGCTATCATCCCAAAAGCGTGGCAGACAAGAGTGGAAGCGGCATCGGGCTGGAACAAGTGCGCAAGCGTCTGGAGCTGACCTATCCCGGCCATTACGACTGGCAGCAAGGAGTGAGTGAGGACATGAAAGAGTATAAATCTATTTTAATTATAAAGATATGAATCTGAAGTGCGCCATTGTAGACGACGAGCCCCTCG
The DNA here is from genome assembly GCF_003603395.1 of Bacteroides sp. AM44-19. NCBI lineage: Bacteria > Pseudomonadati > Bacteroidota > Bacteroidia > Bacteroidales > Bacteroidaceae > Bacteroides > Bacteroides sp. AM44-19. Next base: position 456,322 of record NZ_QTNB01000001.1, read on the forward strand.
CCCTGGGGTTGCTGGAAAGCTACGTCAACAAGACCCCGTTTCTGGAGTTGGTCGGTAAATACTCCAGTGCCGTGCAAGCCATCAAGGAGTTGCCCGAGAAGCACATCGACCTGCTTTTCCTCGACATCCAGATGCCCGAACTGAACGGACTGGAATTTTCGAAGATGGTCGATTCCGGCACCCGCATTGTCTTTACCACCGCCTTCGACCAGTATGCCATAGACGGCTACAAAGTCAATGCGCTGGACTACCTGCTGAAACCCATCTCCTACGTCGACTTTCTGCAGGCTGCCAACAAGGCTGTGCAATGGTTTGAATTGCTGCAACAGCCCAAGGAAGAGATTCAGAGCATCTTCGTAAAGAGCGAGTATAAGCTGGTGCAAATCGAACTGAGTAAAATTCTGTACATAGAGGGGCTGAAAGACTATCTCAAAATCTACGAGGAGGATTCTCCCAAGCCTATCTTGTCTCTCATGAGCATGAAGGCAATGGAGGAACTTCTGCCTGCTTCGCGTTTCATGCGCGTCCACCGTTCCTACATTGTTCAGAAGAATAAAATACGTATTATAGACCGTGGCCGCATCGTGTTCGGAAAGAATTACATCCCGATAAGCGACAGCTATAAACTGGCTTTTCAAGAATTTTTAGACCAAAGAAGCTAAAAAAATCGACCAATCCGTCGATAAAATCGGAAAAACCGTCGATTTATTATAGAATCCTTTTGCATATTAAAATATGTTTTTTTATCTTTGCACCGAACAGATAGGAGTTGTGAAACTCCCCCAATAGAATAGTTTAGTTAAGTCTAGTTTAGTTTTTGTGTGAAGCACTTCCTCCGTAAGCGAACGTTGGAAGTGCTTTTTACATATCAACACTATTTAATCCACAAGCAGAAAAATTATCAAAGCAAATTTAAAAAACTATATATAACTACATATCAAACACCAACATAACATTCATTTTCTTATCTTTAATACAGAAACAAGTGGGCACGCATGTTTTATGATTTTACTAATCACATCTGTATAATGTTAGTTTCGCGACAACCATTATACGGTAATAATCTTGTAAATTATGGAAATCAAGAAAACATCCAAAGCAAGCCTGGAAAACAAGAAGTCAAGTTGGCTACTTGTAGGTTATGTAATTGTGCTGGTCTTCATGTTCGTTGCATTTGAATGGTCGAAGCGTGATGTTAGGATTGACATGAGCGGTGCTATTACCGAGAACGTATTTGAGCAGGAAATTGAAATTCCTATCACGGAGCAACCCGAATTAGTAGCTCCGCCACCCCCTCAAGCTCCTGCAATTGCCGAGGTATTGACAATTGTGGATGATAATGACAATGTGAAAGAAACAGCCATTGCCTCTTCCGAAGAAATCGGTGAAGCTGTAATCATCAAACCCATATCTCCAACCGTAGATGAAGAGATTCCGGTAGAGGATGAGATTTTTGAAGTTGTAGAGAAGAATCCCGAGTTTTCTTATAATGGCATGAGTCTGATGCAATATCTGGGTAAGAGTATAAAATACCCGACTATTGCACAAGAGACCGGAACCCAGGGGCGCGTAATAGTACAATTCGTTGTCAACAAAGACGGCAGCATCGTAGATGTAAAAGTAGTAAGAGGCGTAGATCCCTATCTGGACAAAGAAGCTATCCGTGTGATTTCCACCATGCCCAAATGGAAACCCGGTGAGCAACGAGGCAAACCGGTCCGTTGTAAATTCACAGTTCCCGTAATGTTTAAATTACAATAGCAGACATGCCAGTGTCCACTTTCCACTTGTCTTCATAAGGTAATCTCCAATATCCGAGGGTGTGTCGAAACTGGTATTCACCACAGATTACACAGATTTGCACAGATAAGCATCTTTGATTATCAGTAGATTAAGCTCATTCTGTGTTAATCCGTGTAATCTGTGGTGAATTTTGACACACCCCCATTTTTTTAAGTATCAACACAGCCATTTCCTTCTTCCATATTTTTCTTTCCGCAGAAAAACAAAAACATTCAGCCCTCTCAGACTGTTACATAGAAAAACAATATATCACTCCTGATAAAACCACACGATAATGAAATCACAACTCTTTGACATCAGAAGAGAATATAAGAAAGGCAGGCTGACACCGGGTAACCTCAACGACAATCCCTTTGAGCAATTCGACCATTGGCTGAACGATGCTATCCATAGTGATGAGTACGAGCCCACCGCCATGACGGTAGCTACAGTCTCGTCAGACGGACATCCCTCTACACGCACAGTGTTGCTGAAAGGGGTGGAAAATGGCCGGTTCATCTTCTTCACCAACTACGAAAGCAGGAAAGGCCGGCAACTGACTGCAAATCCGTATATATCCTTATCTTTCGTATGGCACAAACTGGAAAGGCAAATACACATTGAAGGAAAAGCTGAAAGATGCGCTCCTGCCGATTCTGACGCCTATTTTGCAAGCAGGCCTTACAAAAGTAAAATCGGGGCGAGGATTTCACCCCAAAGTCACGTCATCGGCAGCCGTATGGAAATAATGCGCGCGTTCGTCTGCGAAGCGGCAACATGGGTAGGGCAAAGTATCAAACGTCCCGACAACTGGGGAGGTTTTGCCGTCACCCCTTTCCGTTTTGAATTCTGGCAAGGACGGGAAAGCAGGCTACACGACCGTTTCCTCTATTCCCAACAAGCGGATGGCAGCTGGAAAAAGGAGAGGCTGGCTCCCTAAATACGGACAGGGAAACACTTCTCATCACAAATAAATCTTAAAAGGAGGAACAAAGCCACAGAAACGCTGTTTGAAGGGGAAACTCTAAAAACAACAGTTATGAATTACGGTATCAGTATTCTTTTCAGGGCTATACCCTTGTTGATGGCCCTTTTCTGTTTCGGCTACGGAGCCTTTGTGCTCCACGAAGGACTGGATTCGGCAAAATTTGTGGCCGGTCCGGTAGTATTTTCCTTAGGGATGATTTGCATTGCCTTGTTCGCCACAGCGGCAACAATCATTAGACAAATTATTCATACCTACAATCCGATAGCCAGATACGCACTTCCGGTTATTGGTTACCTGGCAGCCGTACTCACAGTAATCTATGGTTGGAATTATATGCACGAAACTGCCACGGCAAGCAATTTCGTGGCAGGACACGTGATTTGCGGAGTCGGTTTCATCACAGCTTGTGTAGCTACCACAGCCACAGCCTCCACCCGCTTCACCCTCATTCCCGCCAACTCGGAACGTACCGACCAGCTACAACCTGCCGATGCATTCAATTCCTCCCAGGGATATATCCTGATAGCAGTTGCCACCCTTATGGCAGTAATGGCATGGATATGGGCCTTCTGGCTATTGTCAAAAAGCAGCGAGCACAATGCATATTATGTAGCAGGCCATGTCATGGCAGGACTTGCTTGTATCTGTTCCAGCTTAGTGGCGCTGGTTGCAACCATCGTCCGCCAGATACGCAACAACTATACAAAGGCTGAACGGAAACAATGGCCGGCCCTTGTTTTGATAATGGGCAGCATCAGCATTCTCTGGGGACTTCAGGTCTTGGCCAACAGCAATCCGGCACTCTCCTCCACAGGATATATTATGATAGGCCTGGGACTGGTATGCTACAGCATTTCCAGCAAAGTCATACTACTTGCCGCCATCTGGCGGAACACTTTCAAGCTGGCCAACCGCATCCCGCTGATTCCGGTCTTCACGGCCCTGGCTTGTCTGTTTCTCTCCGCCTTTCTGTTTGAGATGGCAAGCCTGCACAATGCCTATTTTGTCCCTGCACGCGTACTGGCTGGTTTGGGAGGCATCTGCTTTACATTATTCTCCATCGTAAGCATTCTGGAGAGCGGTACATCTAAGTAGACATTTTCCCGCCATTGGCCTGAGCATCGAGAAACAATTCCACACGCTCGGCATGGTGGGCCACATAAGCTGCCGGACCGGTATCCCCGGAATCAAGAATATCGCGGACCACATCCGCCTTATTCTTGCCGGTAATAAAGAAAATAAGATTCTTCGCAGCAAACAAAAGGCAGCCGGTCATGGCTATGCGTTTCTGCCCATTATAGGGATTGACACTCACCTCATAAGGATGAAAGGAAGAAAGCAGATATTCCTGCCCCGGAAAGATAGAGGAGGTATGCCCGTCGTCTCCAGCACCGAGCAAAACGACATCGAAGGCCGGGAAGCCACCCCAAAGCGGAACCGTGCGGCAAACCAGCGTCGAATAGTTCTTTGCTTCAATCTCCGGGCGGTTCACTCCATAAATAGGGTAAACGTATTCATCGGGCATGCCTACTTCATCCAACAGCAAACGGCGCATGGTACCATAATTGCTCTCATAATCCTCTGCCGGTACACACCGCTCATCCACCCAATAAATCCGCATCCGCATCCAAGGAGTCACCTCCTTGTATTCGTTAGCCCAAATGTCAAACATCAGCGAAGGAGTACTTCCCCCGCTGAATGCAAAATAAAAGGTCTTTTCCGGCTCACGCTCCATCATCGCAATCAAATGTTCAATCAACGCATGTGCCGTAGCTGTAGCCGAATGGTAAACATAACTTTTCATAACTCGCAATATTCATCTGTATTAGTCAAATTCTTACACGGATTGGTCCACTCAGCACCATGTTCGCGCATCATCGCTTCACTTTCCAAAGGTCCCCACGTACCTACGGGATACCCATACAAAGGAGCATCCGGATGCTCTTTCCAATAGCGCAACACGGGATCGAAAAAGCGCCATGAAGCCTCTACCGCGTCGCTGCGGGTAAAGAGTGTAGGATCACCTTGTATGCAGTCCTCTATCAGACGGGCATAAGCATCGCCGGTAGGCAACCCGCCCAACTGGTCATAACTGAAGTCCATCATCACCTGCTTCACGTCAAATCCCGGTCCGGGAGTCTTCATGCCGAATTTCAGCACAATGCCTTCATTGGGTTGCAAGCGGAGAATCAGCTTATTCGCACGGGGACAATGTCCACCCTCGCAACGGAACATCTGATGGGGCGTCTCACGGAAATGCACAACAATCTCAGTCACTTTTGTCGGCATTTGTTTGCCGGTACGGATATAGAAAGGAACCCCCTTCCACCGCCAGTTGTTAATACCGATTTTCATGGCAATATACGTTTCGGTACGCGAATCTGGTGCCACGTTCTTCTCTTCCCTATACCCGGCTTTCGAGCCCGAAGCCGTATATTGTCCGCGGACAATGTGTTCCTCCAAATCCTCCTCTGTCAAGGGAGCCAATGACTCATAGACCTTCACCACCTCGTTGCGGAAATTATCGGCATTGAAAACGGCAGGCGGTTCCAATGCAGTGAGCGCCACAAGCTGTATGAGGTGGTTTTGTACCATATCGCGCAGGGCTCCGGCACCTTCATAGAATCCGCCACGTCCTTCGATACCCAGATTCTCTACGGCTGTAATCTCCACATAGTCTATATAATTACGGTTCCATAGCGGTTCGAAGATTCCGTTGGCAAAACGGAAGGCGAGAATGTTCTGCGCCGTTTCCTTACCCAGAAAATGGTCGATGCGGTAAATCTGATGCTCCTTGAAAACGGAAGCATAAATGCTATTCAGCTTTCTGGCTGACTCCAAATCGTAACCGAACGGCTTTTCAACGATGATACGCGTATCAGGACGGTTCAGACCGGCCGCCTTCAAGTGCAAGGGAATGACACCGTACAAGGAAGGTGGAGTAGCCAGATAGAACAGCAGGTTGTCCGGTTTCTGCTCACCGGTAAACTCTTGTAAACGTCCGTCCAGCAGATGATAGCCTTCAACCTCGGCAGGGTCCAAAGTCTGGTAATGCAGATGGCTGCAAAAATCCTTCATTTTATCTTCCACCTGCTCTTTGGAAGCTACGAACTTACTCAATTCACTCATTATATATTCTTGGTAACGGGCATCCGTATACTCGGTGCGTCCTATCCCCAGAATGGAGAATCCTTCCGGCAACCGCCCGCCACTATATAAAGTGTAGAGCGCCGGCATCAGTTTGCGCTTCGTCAAGTCACCCGAAGCGCCGAATATAACAATCACTAATTTTTTCATCATCTTCTCCCCTTTCTCACACATTGTACGTACCCGATTTCGTATCTCCTCCGTGTCCCGTCCAATTTTCATGGAAAAACTGTCCACGCAACTCGTCTGTCCTTTCAAAGGTGTGCGCACCAAAATAGTCACGTTGCGCCTGAATCATATTGGCAGGCAACTTGGCAGACACCAGCGAATAGAAATAATTCAAGGCGGACGAGAATGCAGGCACCGGAAGTTCCTCTTTCATGGATTGTGCCACCAGATGTTTCCAGCCGGAAAGCAACAGCTGCATTTCATTTTTGAAATAAGGAGCCAACAGCAGATGTTTGGGCTTGTCTTTAGCCTCGAAAGCCGTAGCTATGTCGTTCAGGAAAATACTACGGATGATGCAGCCACCCCGCCACATGCGGGCGATGGATGCCAAATCGAGGTTCCAGGCAAAAGCGTCGGATGCACGCTGCAACACGGCAAATCCCTGAGCATATGACACCAATTTGGAAGCATAGAGTGCGGAATAGATATCCTTCACCATCTCCGACTTGTTGTACACCGCCTGCGAGCGTCGGCATACAAATTGCTTGGAAGCCGTTTCTCGCAAGCCCTTCTGTGCCGACAAACTACGTTCGAACACAGCCGTAGCAATCAACCCCAACGGCATGCCCAGCTCCATCGCATTGATAACGGACCACTTGCCCGTACCTTTCTGTCCGGCGGTATCCAATATCTTATCTATCAGGTAACCTCCTGATTTGTCCTTATGACGCAGTATGTTGGCGGTAATTTCAATGAGATAGCTACGCAACTTGCCCTCATTCCAATCAGCAAAGATTTCCGCCATCTGTCCATTGTCCAGACCAAGCAGATTCTTCATCACCCAATAAGCTTCAGCAATAAGCTGCATATCTCCATATTCGATACCGTTATGTATCATCTTGACGAAATGACCGGAACCGGCAGGACCAATCCACTGGCAGCACGGAGTACCGTCAGATGCTTTTGCCGCAATACTCTGCAGGATAGGCTTCACCTCAGGCCAGGCACTTTCAGAGCCTCCGGGCATGATAGACGCGCCGTTCAGCGCCCCTTCCTCTCCACCGGAAACTCCGGCTCCCACAAAACGGAAGCCTTTCTTTTCGGCCAATGCCACACGCCGGTTGGTGTCCTCATAGTTGGAATTACCACCGTCAATCAGGATATCCCCTTCGGACAAATGGGGAAACAGCTGCTCCATCAGCTCATCCACCGCACTGCCGGCACGAACCATCATCATTATTTTGCGAGGTGTGGCAATGGAAGTTACAAATTCGGCTATGTCTGTATAGCCTTCAATTTTTTTCCCTTTGGCGCGGCCGTTCACAAAACGTTCCACCACCCCTTCTTCCACTCCCGGAACCGTACGATTATACACCGATACGTTCCATCCCTTATCTGCCATATTGAGAGCCAAATTCTCGCCCATCACGGCCAGACCGATAAGTCCAATGTCTGTTTTATTTAAATTCTTCATATTCATGTAAATTTTGTCTTTATATGGAAACAAAATGCTAACAGCATTTGTTCGTATGAATTACGAAAATAAAATAGTACTTTTGTCAGCGAAAGCCTATTTTTCAACCAGACAGAAAACCAATGCTCATGAAGAACTTCCACATCGGACTATTGCCACGCATCATCATTGCCATTATCTTAGGTATACTTTTCGGAAATTTCCTACCGGCTTCGCTGGTACGGCTGTTCGTAACATTCAATGCCATTTTCAGTGAATTCCTGAACTTCTCCATCCCCCTCATCATTGTGGGACTGGTCACGATTGCCATTGCCGACATCGGCAAAGGAGCCGGACGGATGCTGGTCGTCACGGCACTCATTGCTTACGGAGCTACCCTATTCTCCGGCTTTCTCTCCTACTTCACCGGTATGGCGGTATTTCCTTCCCTCATAGAAACCGGGGTGCCGTTAGAAGAAGTCAGTGAGTCTCAAGGCATTCTTCCCTATTTTTCCGTGGGTATCCCGCCCTTGATGAATGTTATGACCGCACTCGTACTTGCCTTCACACTGGGGCTGGGCCTGGCTCATCTGAAAAGTGAGGTACTGAAAAATGCGGCACGCGATTTTCAAGAGATTGTCATCCGCATGATCAGTGCAGTGATATTGCCGCTGCTTCCCATCTATATTTTCGGCATTTTCCTCAACATGACGCACAGTGGACAAGTATTCGGCATCCTGATGGTCTTTATTAAGATTATCGGTGTAATCTTCCTGCTTCACATCTTTCTCCTGGTATTCCAATACAGCATTGCGGCACTGTTTGTCCGCAAGAACCCTCTCAAACTACTGGGACGAATGATGCCTGCCTACTTCACGGCTCTAGGCACTCAATCCAGTGCCGCCACTATCCCTGTAACATTGGAGCAAAGTCGGAAGAACGGCGTCTCTGCCGATATTGCCGGATTCGTCATCCCACTTTGCGCCACCATCCATCTGTCGGGCAGCACATTGAAGATTGTGGCATGCGCCCTGGCACTGATGATAATGCAAGGCATGCCCCATGATTTCCCTCTATTTGCAGGATTTATCTTCATGCTGGGCATCACTATGGTAGCCGCTCCCGGGGTACCGGGAGGCGCCATCATGGCATCACTGGGCATCCTGCAATCCATGCTGGGCTTCGACGAGTCGGCACAAGCGCTGATGATTGCACTATACATAGCGATGGACAGCTTCGGTACTGCCTGCAATGTGACGGGCGACGGGGCAATCGCACTGATTATCGACAAAGTGATGGGAAAGAAATAGTTTATATTTTGCCATCTCGTGGAAAATAACGAATATTGCAGTCCGAAAAGACATAATAACAAGAAGCATACATTATGAAGAAAGCCCTTATCTCCGGCATTACCGGGCAGGACGGCTCGTTCCTTGCCGAATTCCTCCTGCAGAAAGGATATGAAGTGCACGGTATCCTGCGTCGCTCTTCCTCTTTCAACACCGGCCGCATCGAACACCTCTACTTCGATGAGTGGGTACGCGACATGAAACAGAAACGTACCATTAACCTGCACTATGGAGACATGACAGACTCCAGCTCTCTCATCCGTATCATCCAGAGTGTGCAGCCGGACGAAATATATAACCTTGCCGCCCAAAGCCATGTCAAAGTATCCTTCGACGTGCCCGAATATACCGCCGAAACCGATGCCGTAGGCACCCTGCGCATGCTCGAAGCCGTACGCATTCTCGGTATGGAAAAGAAGACACGCATCTACCAGGCCTCCACTTCCGAGCTCTTCGGAAAAGTGCAGGAAGTGCCGCAAAGCGAAACGACCCCGTTCTATCCCCGCAGCCCCTATGGCGTAGCCAAACAGTATGGCTTTTGGATTACAAAGAACTACCGCGAAAGCTATGGCATGTTTGCTGTAAACGGCATACTCTTCAACCACGAGAGCGAACGCCGAGGTGAAACCTTCGTGACAAGAAAAATCACACTGGCGGCTGCCCGCATCGCCCAAGGCTTCCAGGACAAGCTGTATCTGGGCAATCTGGATGCCCGGCGCGACTGGGGATATGCCAAAGACTACATCGAGTGCATGTGGCTCATCCTGCAGCACGACACCCCCGAAGACTTCGTCATTGCCACCGGAGAAATGCATACCGTACGCGAATTTGCGACACTGGCATTCCGAGAGGTAGGCATCACTCTGTGCTGGGAAGGCCAGGGAGTGGATGAGAAGGGTATCGACACACAGACCGGAAAAGTCCTCGTGGAAGTCGACCCCAAATATTTCCGGCCTGCCGAAGTGGAACAATTGCTGGGCGACCCCACCAAAGCAAAAACACTGCTGGGATGGAATCCGAGGCAGACCAGTTTTGAAGAGTTGGTACGCATCATGGCAGAGCACGACATGAAATTTGTGAAGAAACTGTATTTAAGAAGCAAAGAGCTTTGAATGAACTATTAAACTTTCAGACAACAATGTTAGACAAAAATGCCAAAATATATGTAGCAGGCCACCGGGGACTGGTAGGTTCTGCCATCTGGAAAAATCTTGAGGAGAAAGGATACACCAATCTCATCGGCAAGACCCACACAGAACTCGATCTGCTCGACGGAGTTGCCGTACGCCGCTTCTTCGACGAGGAACAGCCCGAATATGTATTCCTTGCCGCCGCCTTTGTGGGTGGCATCATGGCCAACAGTATCTACCGTGCCGACTTCATCTACAAGAACTTGCAGATACAGCAGAACGTCATCGGCGAAAGCTTCCGCCACGGAGTGAAAAAACTTCTCTTTCTGGGCAGCACCTGCATCTATCCCCGTGATGCCGAACAGCCGATGAAAGAAGACGCACTCCTCACTTCTCCGCTGGAATACACGAACGAGCCCTATGCCATCGCCAAAATAGCCGGACTGAAAATGTGCGAAAGCTTCAATCTTCAATACGGTACGAACTACATTGCCGTGATGCCCACCAACCTTTACGGTCCCAACGACAACTTCGACCTGGAACGCAGCCACGTGCTCCCTGCCATGATACGCAAGATACACCTCGCCCACTGCCTGAAACAAGGCGACTGGGATGCCGTACGCCACGACATGAACCTGCGTCCGGTGGAAGGCATCAACGGCGACAGCAGCAAAGAGGACATTCTGAATATCCTCCGGAAATACGGCATCAGCGAAGAAGAAGTGAGATTATGGGGTTCCGGCACCCCCTTGCGCGAATTCCTCTGGAGCGAGGAGATGGCAGATGCCAGCGTCTTCGTCATGGAACACGTCGACTTCAAAGATACCTTCGAGCCGGACGACAAGGAAATCCGCAACTGTCACATCAATATCGGTACGGGCAAGGAAATCACTATCCGCCAGTTGGCAGAGCTGATTGTCAACACCGTAGGCTATCAGGGCCGGTTGACCTTCGACACTTCCAAACCCGACGGCACCATGCGCAAACTGACCGATCCCGGTAAGTTACATACATTGGGATGGCATCATAAGATTGATATCGAGGAAGGTGTGCAACGCATGTACCGATGGTACTTGGGAAAGTAATTAGTGACGTCTGATTAGCCATGAATGCCATACGGTACAAGGTGGGAACTGTATTGTTTATATTGCTGATACTTTTATCAGGTATCAGCCCAACCATGAATGCCATGATAGCTCCCGTGACCTATTCCGTTCGCGGCAAAGTCATCGACAGACAGTCCAGACAACCCGTGGCCTACGCCAACGTTTTCGTTGCCGGCATCCCCGGGAAAGGGGCATCCACCGATTCACTCGGCACATTCAAGATAGAGCAGGTACCTCCGGGCATCTATAGCCTTGAGGCATCCTGCATAGGATACCAGACTGTTTCCACCCCCGAATATATCGTTTCAGCCTCAACCCCGTTCATCGAGATAGAGATGGAAGAGGATGCCAATCTGCTGAACACAGTAGTGGTGGTGCCTTCCCCCTTCCGGCGAAGTATCGAAAGCCCGGTCAGCATGCGTATCATCGGCTTGCAGGAAATAGAGAAAAGTCCCGGAGCCAACCGGGATGTTTCGCGCATCGTACGCTCCTATCCCGGCGTCTCTTTCTCTCCCATCGGCTATCGCAACGACTTGATTGTTCGGGGCGGTTCTCCTTCCGAAAACCGCTTTTATATGGATGGCATCGAAATCCCCAACATCAACCACTTTGCCACTCAGGGTGCATCCGGAGGACCGGTAAGTATTGTCAATGCCGACCTGATACGCGAGATTACATTTTATACGGGCGCCTTCCCCGCCAACCGCTCCGGAGCCTTGAGTTCCGTCCTCGACTTCCGCCTCAAGGACGGAAATCCGGACAAGCAGGCGTTCAAAGCCACCATCGGCGCATCGGAAGTCTCGCTCAGCGGAGCAGGCCATCTGGGGCAGCGCACCACTTATCTGTTCTCCGCACGCCAGTCCTACCTGCAACTTTTGTTCAAGGCTTTGGGACTGCCCTTCCTGCCCAATTTCATTGACGGACAATTCAAAACAAAAACCCGTTTCAACGAGCACAGCGAGCTGACCCTGCTTGGTCTTGCAGGCATTGACAAGATGAAACTGAATACCGATGAAAAAGGAGAAGATGCCGAATATCTGCTCAGCTATCTCCCCACTATCCATCAGGAAACATTCACTCTCGGAGCCTCTTACAGACACTACAATGGAAGGCACGTACAATCCCTTATACTGAGCCATAACTACCTGAACAACCGCAATCTGAAATACCGCAACAACGATGACTCTTCCGAAGACAACCTGACCCTGCGCCTACGCTCCACAGAACAAAAGACCACCCTGCGTTTCGAAAACCAAACGCGCTTGGGAGCATGGACCCTAAAAGAAGGAGCAGAACTGAACAACTCCATCTATACAAACCACAGCAGGCAAAGACTATACGGCAGTCATTCGGGTACGCTTTCCATCTACGAAACCTCACTCAACATCTTCGGCTGGGGGGCTTTCTTCTCTTCCAACTATACCACCGCCGACAAGCGTCTGGCCCTTTCTGCCGGTATCCGTATGGATGGCAACACTTACAACCGAAAGATGCGGCAGCTATGGAAACAGTTCTCCCCACGCCTCTCTGCATCCTACAAACTCTCGGAACAATGGACCCTGAGCGGAAGTACCGGCCTCTACCACCAATTGCCTCCCTACACCGCTTTGGGATATAAAGACAATGAAGGGCAATATCTCAACAAAAACCTGAAGTACATGCAGGTCTTTGAAAGCAGCCTCGGTGTGGACTGGCACCTGCAAGACCGGTTCATGGTTTCTGCAGAAGGTTTCTTCAAGCGTTACAGCCGTATGCCACTTTCCCTTCAAGACAACATTCCGTTGGCATGCAAAGGAAACGATTACGGTGTCACTGGCAACGAAGCACTCGTCCCTACAGCCAGCGGCAGGGCCTACGGACTGGAAACCATGTTCCGCTGGCAGGCATCCGGCAAGTTCAATCTCGTATCCTCCTTCACCTTATACCGCAGCGAATACCGCAACCGTCCAGATGGAGACTTCATTCCATCTGCCTGGGACAACCGTTTCATACTCAACATGAGCGGTACATACAACCTGCCCCGGCGCTGGAGCATAGGAGGCAAGCTAAGCTATATAGGCGGCAGCCCCTACACTCCCTATGATGAAGACAAATCATCACTCGTAGAAGCATGGGATGCCAAAGGACAGCCCTACTACGACTATGCGTACTATAATACCGGGCGGCTTCCCAACTTTGCCCAGTTAGACTTGCGTGTGGACAAGTCCTTCTACTTCCATCACTGCATGATAGGAATCTATCTGGACATACAGAATATCACCGGCAACAAACTGAAGCAGCCGGATGTGATAATGAGTACGGGCATCATCGAAAATCCGTCTGCTCCTGTTGCCGAACAGCGTTATAAAATGAAATACCTCAAGCAGGAAAGCGGCACTATCCTGCCTACTTTAGGTATAACTGTCGAGTTTTAGCAAATAGCCGCCATAAAAACTATTTTCCCTATAAAAGTTTGCTTTCTATATATAAACCCTTATATTTGCACAATTTTCAACCAAATGTGCAATTAATATCATGGAACAAAGTTTTATCGCCTATATAGAGAATAGCATAAAGGAAAATTGGGATTTAGACGCTCTGACCGACTATAAGGGAGCAACCCTACAATATAAGGACGTAGCCCGCAAAATAGAAAAGCTGCATATCATTTTCGAGGCAAGCGGCATCAAGAAAGGCGATAAGATTGCCGTCTGTGGCCGCAACAGTTCCCACTGGGGCGTAACGTTCCTCGCAACATTGACCTACGGTGCGGTAATCGTCCCCATCCTTCACGAGTTCAAGGCAGACAATGTACACAACATCGTGAACCATTCCGAAGCCAAACTGCTTTTCGTAGGCGACCAGGTTTGGGAAAACCTCAACGAAAGTGCCATGCCGCTGCTGGAGGGCATCATGATGATGGCAGACTTCTACATTCTTGTCTCCCGTAGCGAAAAGTTGGACTATGCCCGCGAACATCTCAACGAAATGTTCGGTAAGAAATACCCCAAGAACTTCCGCAAGGAACATGTCAGTTATCACAAGGACCAGCCCGACGAACTGGCGGTCATCAACTATACATCCGGCACCACCAGTTACTCCAAAGGAGTGATGCTGCCCTACCGCAGCCTTTGGTCAAACACCACTTTTGCTTTCGAAGTATTGCCGCTGAAAGCCGGTGACAAGATTGTCTCCATGCTGCCAATGGCACATATGTACGGACTTGCATTCGAGTTTCTGTATGAATTCGCCGTAGGTTGCCACATATTCTTCCTCACTCGTATGCCCAGCCCCAAAATCATTTTCCAGGCTTTCACCGAAGTGAAGCCTAACCTGATTGTGGCTGTTCCGCTCATTATCGAAAAGATTATAAAGAAGAGCGTACTGCCCAAGCTGGAAACTCCCGCCATGAAGTTGTTGCTGAAAGTACCCATCATCAATGACAAGATAAAGGCGACCGTACGCGAACAAATGATTCAAGCCTTTGGCGGAAACTTTGCAGAAATCATTGTAGGAGGAGCTGCCTTCAACCAGGAAGTGGAGCAGTTCTTAAAGATGATAGATTTCCCCTATACGGTAGGCTATGGAATGACGGAATGCGGTCCCATCATCTGTTACGAGGATTGGACCCGCTTCAAACCCGGTTCTTGCGGAAAGGCCGCACCGCGTATGGAGGTGAAAATCCTATCATCCGATCCCGAAAACATTCCGGGAGAGATTGTCTGCCGTGGTCCCAATGTCATGCTGGGTTACTACAAGAACGACGAGGCCACCGTACAGGTACTCGACAAAGACGGCTGGCTGCACACCGGAGACCTTGCCCTGATGGATGCCGAAGGCAACGTAAGCATCAAGGGACGCAGCAAGAACATGCTCCTTGGTCCGAGCGGTCAGAATATCTACCCGGAAGAGATAGAAGACAAACTGAACAATATGCCGTATGTAGCCGAAAGCATCATCGTGCAGCAGAATGAGAAACTGGTAGGTCTGGTTTACCCCGACTTCGATGATGCCTTTGCCCATGGGCTGAACAATGACGACATCGAACGCGTCATGGAGGAAAACCGTGTGGCACTGAATGCAGAACTGCCCGCATACAGCCAGATATTCAAAATGAAAATCTATCCTGAAGAATTTGAAAAAACGCCGAAGAAATCTATCAAACGCTTCTTGTATCAGGAGGCCAAAGGATAATGTAAAAAAACAATTAAACTACAACCTATCTAACCCTTTCTAAATTATTATCTAAATGAGAAACGAATTATTATTATCCGCCATGCTTCCGATATGCGGAATGGCGGGAGAAGCGTATGGCATGCCGCCTGGGGATGCCGTACCTGCTCCAAAAGAGCAGCCAAACATCATTCTGTTCCTAGTGGATGACATGGGATGGCAAGACACGTCCCTCCCCTTTTGGACACAGCGTACCAAGTACAACGATACGTACCATACTCCCAACATGGAACGGATGGCTACACAAGGCAAAATGTTTACGCAGGCCTATGCATGCAGCATCAGTTCACCTACGCGTGTCAGCCTTTTTACGGGAATGAATGCTGCCAGGCATCGAGTCACCAGTTGGACCCTCCGCAAGAACACTACCCATGAACAACCCGACTCGGTCATGATTTATCCGGAATGGAACGTTAACGGCATTTGTCAAGAGCCTGGCGTGGAACGGACCACACAAGTCACCTCCCTGGCCGAAGTGCTCAAAGACCATGGCTATCACACCATTCATTGCGGAAAAGCCCACTTCGGTGCTGAAGGCACTCCCGGAGCCGACCCGTTGAAAATGGGGTTTGAAGTGAACATAGCCGGACATGCCGCCGGTTCACCTGCCAGCTACTATGGCAAGGAGAATTTCGGCAACAAAACAGACGGTAAAAGCCCGCTGGCTGCCGTACCCGGTCTGGAGAAATATCATGGAACCGACACTTTCCTAAGTGAAGCCCTTACCATAGAGGCCATGAAGGCCCTGGACGATGCACAGCAGACTGACAAGCCATTCTTTCTGTACATGGCACACTATGCCATCCATACCCCTATACAACCTGACATGCGTTTCTACCAGAAGTACCTGGACAAAGGCCTTCCTCCGGTAGAAGCTGCCTATGCTACTCTCATTGAGGGTATGGACAAAAGTCTGGGAGACATTATGGATTATCTGGACAAGAACAACCTGACGGAAAACACTATCCTCATCTTCATGTCCGACAATGGCGGTTTGGCGGCCCATACCCGCGCCGGACAACTGCATGTCCAGAACTATCCGCTCAACAGTGGTAAAGGTTCCGCCTACGAAGGAGGCATACGTGAACCAATGATTGTCCGCTGGCCGGGCATCGTAGCGCCCCAAACCCAATGCGACCATTACCTGATGATAGAGGACTTCTTCCCCACCATCCTTGAGATGGCAGGCGTAGACAACTATACAACCGTACAGCAACGCGACGGCATCAGTTTCATGCCATTGCTCACCGGAAAAGGTAAAATGAAAGACCGTGATATCTACTGGCATTATCCCAATAGCTGGGGTCCTTCCGGCCCGGGCATCGGAGCCACTTGCTCCATCCGTTCGGGCGAGTGGAAGCTGGTGTATTATTTCGGTGACGGTAGACGGGAACTTTTCAACATCCCCGCCGACATCAGTGAAAAACATGATATGGCCCGAGAGAAGCCTGAAGTTGTCAAAGAGTTGTCACGGAAATTAAGTAATTACCTCCGGTCTGTGGATGCGCAGCGCCCTCTGTTGCGTGCCACCCGCCAACCAGCTCCCTGGCCGGACGAAATATAGAAAAAAGTATGAAACGAAACCTTTCCCTCCTCCTTGTGTCCCTGCTTTTTGCAGGGACAGCTCTTGCCCAAGAACATAATCCGGGCAGCGTACAGCCGGATACGATTCAGAAATCCTCCGAGAAATCTTTCCGGAAACAACGCTCTCCACGAACAGACCATGGCCCGGTAGGTATCAATATCTCCTTATGGAAAAACATCTCCACACAGCGGACTGATACCATAGGAAGCACCTGCTTCAATCTGGGTGTGTTCTCCTCCATGAACCGTCTGAATGGCCTCGGCATGAATATTCTTGGCAGTGTAACCGGCAGGGATGTGAACGGTGTACAGATGGCAGGTCTGTCAAATATGGTGGGGGGAAGCATGCGAGGCATGCAGATAGCAGGAATTACCAACATCAATGGCAACAACCTTATCGGAGTATCCGTTTCGGGACTAGTAGGTATCACCGGAAACCATGCGCAAGGCGTCATCATTTCCGGTCTGGCAAACATCAGTGGGGACTATAATCGTGGCGCCTCCATAGGCGGCCTGTTGAATATCAGCGGAGAAGGTGCTTCCGGCATACACTTTGCCGGACTCGCCAATATTTCCGGTGGAAATTTCAAAGGATTTTCAGGGGCCGGCCTGCTAAGTGTAATCGGTGAAGACTTGAATGGCATGCAGATGTCCGCCCTTACCAACATCACCGCCGGAGATATGACCGGTGTTCAGGTTTCCGGCCTGGGCAATGTGGTGGGTGGTACAGCTCGAGGATTACAAATAGGCGCTGCCAATATGGCTATACGCGCCAAAGGGCTTCAAATAGGTCTATTCAACTACTACAAAGAAAAATTAGATGGTTTCCAGTTGGGATTAGTCAATGCCAATCCCCAAACAAAAGTTCAACTGATGTTTTTCGGTGGTAATGCCACCAAGCTGAATGTAGGTGCCCGTTTCAAGAACCGGCTCTTCTATACCATCCTCGGTGGCGGTACCCATTATCTGGATTTTGGCGATAAGTTTTCCGCTGCCCTCTTCTACCGTGCCGGTCTTGAATTACCGCTCTACAAACAGCTGTTCATCAGCGGAGATCTGGGATACCAACATATAGAAACCTTCAAGAACAAGGACTACGGCATTCCGGCACGTCTCTATGCCCTCCAGGCACGTGTCAATCTGGAATACCACCTGACCGAGCGCTTTGGCATATTCCTCACCGGCGGTTATGGCGGCAGCCGCTACTACACCCAAGGGAAAACCTATGACAAAGGCATCATTGTAGAGGGCGGGGTGACGATACTGAAATTATAAATTATTGTTTCTCCTTAATCAGCCCCGTCCTATACGCCACCAGCAGTTTCATCAAATCCTGAATCTGCGTAACGAGTTCACTTCCTTTATCCGTATCCTTCACCATCATACGCTGCGAATTGAATTCGACAACCAGGGTTGTAGACTTGATGTCTTGTCCTTCTTCAATGGCTTTCTGACGGCTCTGGAACGGCTCATGCTGCACCAACTGCAAGCCGTGGGAATGATATACCAGCGTATATCCCGCAATTCCCGTTTCCGGCTGATAGGCTTTTGAAAAACCACCGTCAATCACCAGCAGCTTACCATCCGCTTTGATGGGTTTCTCACCTTTAATGGTCTTTACCGGTACATGTCCGTTGATGATATGCGAATGTGGCCCCGGCTTCACGCCGAACTCTTCAAGAATGCGGTCACACACCTCAGCCTCGTTGCGCAAAGCATAGTAATGCCCTTTCGTCTCCTTATGCAATGTTTTGTCGGCCACAAAATAGCGTTCAAAGGTAGCCATCTTGTCTTTATCGAAGGAAGGGGCATCCGGTCCGCACCACATGTACCAGACATAATCCAGTGCAAACTGTTTCTCGTCCGAACCGTCCTCGTCAAAGTAAGCGGTACGTATCAGCTGGTCGGTCTTTTTCAGCAACTTACGTCCCCAGTATTCCTTTTGGCCGATGCGGACATGTTTAAAACTGCCGTCCGCATTCAGAGGCACGGAAGCATGATAAAGCAGGTTACTGTTGCACACCAGATACATGCCGCCATACGTAAACAAGCAGCGCATGTGCTTCTTCATCTTCTCGCTGTTCATGAAAGAAGAATGAATCCGGTGCATCAGTTCGCGCTCTTCGTCCGACAGACGATACGGGTCCGCCGGGTCTACGGTGGGGAAATTCACATCGCGCAACGGATATTCCTTGCCTTCGTATACAAACACACCACGCTCGAAATCCACCAGATGCAGCAGTTTCCGGTTCTCCATACCGAACTCAGGACGGCGGCTGATGATTTCCGCCTCCAGTTTCAACTGGATAACCGTAATCGCCTTGTGCATCTGTGTAATCAGCCGCAAGGTCTTCTCATTGTATTCCGCATCGGCAAAGTTCATTTTCGGCGCAAAGATGGTGCAAGGGTCATCCGCATAGGTATCCATGGCAAACGTTGCAAGCGGCAACAGATTGATGCCATAACCATCCTCCAGCGTTGCTAAATTGGCATAGCGCATCGACATACGGATTACGTTGGCTATACAAGCATCATTACCCGATGCGGCACCCATCCACAGAATATCGTGGTTACCCCATTGGATGTCGAAATTATGATAATCACAGAGAGTATCCATGATAATATGCGCACCCGGTCCGCGGTCGTATATATCGCCCACGATATGCAGCGAGTCGATGGTCAAGCGCTGGATAAGGTTGCACATCGCCACAATAAAATCATCCGCACGCTTCGTAGAGATAATGGTACTGATTATGACATTGATATAGGCATGTTTGTTAGGTTCGATGCTCGATTCGTGCAACAGCTCTTGAATGATATACGAGAACTCTGCTGGAAGTGCCTTGCGTACTTTCGAACGGGTATATTTGGACGAAACGTTCTGGCATACTTTTACCAACTGGTTCAGTGTTATCAAATACCAGTCATCCAGGTCCGTTTCCTGCTCCTTGATAAGTTGCAGCTTCTCTTCCGGATAATAAATTAACGTACAGATTTCCTTCTTCTCACTTTCGCGCAGTGTATGCCCGAATATTTCGTTCACCTTACGTTTCACTGCCCCCGATGCATTCTTCAGCACATGCTGAAAAGCCTCATACTCGCCATGAATATCCGTCAGAAAATGCTCTGTACCTTTCGGCAGATTCAGAATGGCCTCCAGATTGATGATTTCTGTACTGGCATCAGCAATGGTAGGAAAACTGCGTGATAATAATTGCAAATAACGCAAGTCATTGACAATACTTTCCGGAGTTATATTTCCCATAGTTATTTAATTGATAGTTGATAAATGACAGTTGATAATATCCCTCATTCTTCATTATCCATTAATGAAGAACATGAGCAGCACTTGGGCTATAATTACCCGTAGAAACATGCACAGCGGATAAACCGTAGCATAAGCTACAGACGGATTGTCTCCCGGAATGGTGTCGTTGGCGTAGTTCAGCGCCATGGGGTTTGCCATGCTTCCGCACAGCATACCCGCCATTGTTCCGAAATCTATCTTCAGCCACTTGAAGGTAACGATACCCATAATCAATACCGGAACCACAGTCAACGCAAAACCCGTAGCAATCCATAACAGCCCTTCCGGCCGGAATACCGTATCGAAGAAATGGGCACCTGCATCCAGTCCCAGGCAAGCCAGGTAAAGAGACAATCCCAATGCACGGAGCATCAGGTTCGCACTGCGCGTAGTATAAGTCACCATGTGCATCCTCGGACCGAATGTCCCGATAAGAATACCTACGATGATAGGGCCTCCTGCCAATCCGAGCCGCACGGGAGCGCTGATGCCGGGAATGGAAATAGGAATTGCTCCCAAAGCCAGACCGATGACAATGCCGATAAATACCGCCACCAAGTTCGGTTCCTTCAGGCTTTTCACAGCATTGCCCAGCACCTTCTCCACATTTTGTATAGCAGCGGCTTCGCCCACTACGGTCAGGCGGTCACCCAATTGCAAGGTCAGTTCCGCTGTGGCCAGCAGCTGCACGCCGCTACGATAAACCCGGCTGATATTGATACCGTAATGATTACGCAGATGGAGAGAACCCAGCTTCTTGCCGTTCAACTCCGGGCGCGTCACCACGATACGTTGCGAAATCAACTGGCTGTCTATGGCATTCCAGTCTATATCTTCCTTGTTCCAATCAGTATGCTCCTGCTCGCCGAAAAGCACAGTCAGAGCCGGCGTATTTTTCTCCGAGGTAATCACCAGCAGGCGGTCACCTTCCTTTATAATCTTTTCCGAGGTAGGAATACTCACATTCCCATCCCGCCACAAGCGGGAAATCACGAACTTCGGATAGCTGTTCAGCCCGCCTATTTCCTTGATACTCTTGTTGAAGATGGCAGGATTGTGCACCTGGAACGCAACAATGTAAGGCTTGTTCACGTCATCCTTCTCTTTCAATTCCAGGTCTTCCTTATGCGCCAGCGTCTTACGGATGAACAGTACGGCCAGAATGACCCCTACCACCCCCAGCGGATATGCCACCGCACACCCCAAAGCAGGGGTACTGGACTCCAATCCCATCTGTTTCAATGTCTGCTGTGCCGCACCGAGTGCCGGTGTGTTTGTCGTGGCACCGCAAAGTATGCCCACCATATCCGGCAGGGATACTCCCAACCCATAGCTGCCCAGTACAGTCAGCAGGGTGCCGATAAGCACTACACCCGTGGCGAGCATATTCAGTTGTACCCCTCCTTTACGGAAAGAGCTGAAAAAACCCGGTCCCACCTGCAAACCCAAAGCATACACAAATATCACCAGCCCGAAGCTTTCCGCATAATTCAGCATCTGCGGGTCTATGGACAACCCGAAATGCCCGGCAATGATGCCGGCAAAGAATACAAACGTCACTCCCAATGAAATGCCGCAAACATGTATCTTCCCCAATCCCAATCCGATAGCGGAAATCAGTGAGAGTACCACAACCGCCTGCAAGGCGGAGTGCTCGACGAATAAACTATATAGCCAGTCCAATGTGCATTCTATTTTACAGTTTCAGGCTGCAAAGATAGTGCAAACCTCATGCAAAATAAAACGAACCCGTCTATTTTTTATGCGGCAGCACTTCTAAAAAAGGGATACGATACAATAAATCCCTGCTGCCAGCAAAGCACTGACGGGGATAGTCAGCACCCAAGCGGTCATCAGACTCTTCGTAACTCCCCAACGCACAGCCGAAAGCCGCTTCGTGGCCCCTACTCCGATAATAGCTCCCGTAATGGTGTGTGTCGTACTTACCGGAATCTTCAGATACTCCGTCAGATAAAGCGTAAACGCACCGGCAGTTTCCGCAATCACCCCTTCCAGTGGCGTCACCTTCGTAATCTTAGTCCCCATGGTCTTCACAATCTTCCACCCGCCGGACATGGTACCGAGTGAAATGGCCGTAAAACAAGAGAATGCCACCCAGTCCGGCAAGTCATCAATACTGTTTATCCCCATTCCCAGTCCTTCCGAATGTCCGGCTATCATAGCCGCAGCAATGATACCCATTACCTTCTGTGAATCATTCAGACCGTGCCCGATGCTGAACAAAGCCGAAGACACCAGCTGCAGTTTCTTGAACCACACCTCGGCCGTATGGGGATGCGCCCTGCGGCAAATGTACAAGACCAACAACGTAAAACCGAATGCCACCACCATACCAATCAAGGGAGCCAGAAAAATGAATGCCGCAATCTTCAGAATGATACTCAACTGGATGGCCTCAAAACCGTGTGCCATGATGGCAGCTCCGGCAAAACCTCCGATAAGCGTGTGCGAAGAAGAGGAAGGGATTCCCTTCCACCAAGTGAACAGATTCCAGGCAATAGCCGCAATCACGCCGGCCAGAATGATAGGCAAAGTAATGTAAGGCTCCATCACCGTTTTCGATACGGTGTTGGCAATGCCGAAACCGCCGATGACACACTTGGCGATGAAAAAGGCCACAAAATTGAAGAAAGCCGCCCATATCACCGCCTGAAACGGTGTAAGCACTTTGGTAGACACAATGGTGGCAATAGAATTGGCCGCATCATGAAAACCGTTGATATAATCGAATATCAGAGCCAGTACAATGATAATCACTAATAGTTCCATGCGTCCGTTCGTTTATGCGTATTTCACAATCAGGCTCCTCAAAATCTTGCCCACGTGTTCGGCTGCGTCCGTCGTTTTTTCCAGCTCATACATAATCTCCTTGATTTTGATGAGTTCAATGCAGTCCTTCTCTTCTTCAAAAAGCCTGGTGATGAAAAATTCATAAATATCATCTGCCCGGTTTTCTATGTCATGCATCTGGTTGCAATATGCGCGCAGCTTATCCGGACTCTTGCGGAATGCCTCCAGTTCATCCATGGCCTGGCCGATGAGGGCCGCTTCTTGTTGAACCATATGTCCCAGCTCTTTCCCCTTGTCCGAAATAGGATGCGGATTATAGATAGTGATACGCTTGGCACAGCTGTTTATTCCATCAATCACATCATCCATGCCCGAAGCCAGGTCATGGATATCCTCCCGGTCAAAAGGAGTAATGAAAGTAGTGCCCAGTTCATCCAGAATCAGATTGGTCAGCTTATCGCCCTCGCGCTCCAAATCTTTGATTCGTTTATAATCTTCCGCCCTCTTCTCAGGCGAGTCATGGCCCAATATTTCTATCAACAGAGCCGACGAGGACAATAAAATCTCAGACAATTGCTTCAGCAAAGGAAAGAATTTCGGTTCTTTCGGTGTGAACCGGCTAAAAAAAGAATTCTTCATAATGGATAAATGTACTAAGTATATTAATTTATTTTTGTTTTCGTTGTTTCAGTCTTGCACGCAGCACTTCTACCACGGCCGGCAGTATGGAAACCACAATAATGGCCACAATCAGCAGTTTGAGGTTCTCTTGTACAAACGGAAGGTCACCGAAGAAATAACCCGCATAACAGAAAATGACAATCCAGCAGGCGCCCCCAATCAGGTTGTACAGCATGAAGTAATAGTAATGCATCTTACCCATCCCCGCCACGAATGGCGCAAACGTACGGACGATAGGCACAAAACGAGCTATGATAATTGTCTTGCCTCCATACTTCTTATAGAACTCATGGGTCTTGTCGAGATGGTTTTGCTTGAATATTCTGGAATCGGGATTATTGAAGAGCCTTTGCCCGAAGAAATGCCCTATCATGTAGTTGCAAGAGTCGCCCAATACCGCGGCAACAAACAATATCAAAGCCAGCACATTGACCTCGAGAGGCATGTCGGGCAGTGCGGCAATAGCTCCCGCCACAAAAAGCAGGGAATCGCCCGGCAGGAAAGGTGTGACCACCAGCCCCGTTTCGCAGAAAATAATCAGAAACAATATGGCATACGCCCACATATGATATTCCTGCACTATATCAATCATATACTGATCGATATGGAGAATAAAATCCAATAGAAAATCCATTATATATTGATTATCAGTACTTAAAAAATAGAGAAAAACTCGGCATGGGGAGACGGGCAATCTCTCCGGCTCCCGAAAGAGAGGAGGGGAAAGTACTAAATAAGAATACGCCTCAGCGTATATACATAATATCTATATGAAATCTTATGGAGATGGAAAGTAAAGGGGAAAGAAGTTGTCTTTTCTTCCGGGAGCAGAGTTTTCAGGGTTCTCGCAACCTTGGCGGCAATGAAGTCCGGATTAAGCCTCAACAATTTCGAGCAAGAGGCATGCCGTAATGAGAAGGTATTTCCTATGCAACCGGCATCTGCCAGGCAATTATAATTCGCGTCCTCCCCTTTTTCCTGGCATTGTCTGCCATCTGCCCCCGACAAGCTGTACCGGGTTCCGGAGAAATAATGCACATCCGCAGTAGGGAGTGTCTTACATCCCTCCATATCATCAGAAACGGAAGTGAACTTCGATATGAGGAACAACCCTAACAAGATATAGAATATACATTTCGCCATAGCGGGTGCAAATATAGAAACTATTTTCGGATTACAACAGAAAAATGAAAAACAAAAAGCGGTTAACCGTTTCATCAGTCAACCGCTTTCTTGTTTTTGTAGTGGGTACGAGAATCGAACTCGTATACCATGCGTGAGAGGCATGTATCCTAACCGTTAGATGAACCCACCCTCGCATTTGTCTTGTACACCCTCAGGGATTCGAACCCTGGACCCACTGATTAAGAGTCAGTTGCTCTACCAACTGAGCTAAGAGTGCATCTGGCGGAAGCTGGGGGATTCGAACCCCCGGTACGGTTACCCGTACGTCAGTTTAGCAAACTGGTGGTTTCAGCCACTCACCCAAACTTCCTTTTTTATAACCAGCATTCTTTTCAAATGCGGTGCAAATGTAGGGCAAACTTTTGGACTGTGCAAATCTTTCCTACATATTTTTTTCACCGTTTTCATACAATTTGAGATAACACGTTAACACTCAAACCCTAAAACAAGAAAAAAAATTTGATACATATCAAACCGTCCTTTTCAACCTTTCCTTATCTTTGCGCGATTTTTAAAGTATAGTGCACATACACGGACAATGATACAACAAGAAAGTCTGAAAAAGCGGCTTGCCAAGCTGGCCGCCCCCATTTTTATAGAGACACTTCTCATCATGATGCTCGGTGCGGTGGACACCATCATGCTGAGCCGCCACTCGGACAACAGTGTTGCCGCCGTAGGGGTAGTCAACCAAATTATCATGCTCACTTTCCTCGTTTTCGAAGTCATCAACCTCGGAACGTCCGTTCTGTGTTCCCAGTATCTCGGTGCGAAACTACACAAGAAAGTAGTGCAAGTAGTCGGCGTATCCATCCTCGTCAACCTGGCGGTAGGTATCACGGTCAGCCTGGTACTGTTCTCCTGCGCCCATCCCATCCTCCGGCTGATGGGGCTCACCGCTGAACTGATGCAGGACGGCATGGACTATATGCGTATCGTAGGCGCTTTCGCCTTCTTCCAGGCACTATCCCTCACCCTCTCCGCCTCCCTGCGCAGTGCCAACAAGGCCATCTACCCGATGATGGTCACCGTCGTAGTCAATATCCTCAATATCATCGGCAACTACTCCCTCATCTTCGGTCGCTTCGGCTTTCCGGAACTGGGCGTGGAAGGCGCCGCCATCTCCACAGCCTTCAGCCGGGGTGTCTCCATGATTATACTGTTCGTCATACTGTTCCGCAAGCACATCCACCGTTTTCCACCGGCATACTTCCGCCCTTTTCCGTGGATAGAACTAAAGAACCTGATGAAGGTAGGCCTGCCCTCCGCCGGCGAACAATTGTCGTACAGCTCGTCGCAAGTCGTCATCACCTACTTCATCAACATGCTGGGAGTGGAAGCGCTCGCCACCCGTACCTATTGTGTCAACATCATCATGTTCGCTTATCTGTTCAGCATCTCCATGGCACAAGGCGGCGCCATCTGTATCGGGCATCTGATAGGCGAGAAGAAACCTCACGCAGCCTTCCTTATGGGAAAATACGTCATGAAGAAATCCGTCATGATTACCGTCATGCTGTCCTGCATCCTCGCCCTTTCGGGGCATGCCATCTTTGGCTGGCTCACGTCCAACCCCGACATCATACGTATGGGTGCCACCATCCTTATCATAGATGTACTCCTCGAAATAGGCCGCCCCATCAACATCTTCGCCACCAACGCCCTTCGTGCGGCAGGAGATGTCAACTACCCCTTCTACGTAGGGTTGGTGGTGCAGTGGAGTGTAGCTGTAGGTGTGGGATACCTTTTCGGCTTCCTCTTCGGCTGGGGTATCTGCGGCATGTGGGTAGCCTTCCTGTTGGACGAGAATATCCGCGGCTTCATTTTCGTCCGCCGCTGGTATGGCATGAAATGGGTAAACAAAAGTTTCATACGGAGCTGATTTTTTCTCGTAAAAACCTTATCTTTGCCCCTCGAACAAACAAATTATGGCTTTATGGATGCACTATTGAAAGAAACCGTAGATGCCGCTATCAACTCCCGCTATCCAGGCATGGCTCCCGAGGGAAGAAGGTTGATAGAGGAAATCCTCATTCGCAAGGAAGTAGAAAAGGGCGCATTATTACTCAATGAAGGGCAGATAAGCCATAATATCGTATTTGTAGGAAAAGGCATGTTGCGCCAATTCTATTATAAAAACGGTAAAGACGTCACCGAACACTTTTCCTATGAAGGCTGCATCATCATCTGCATAGAAAGTACCTTGAAGCAGGAACCCACCCACCTCATGATTGAGGCACTCGAACCGAGTGTCGTATACCTGCTGCCATACAACAAGCTGCTGACACTTACCGAAATCTCATGGGAAATAAACATGTTCTATCGGAAGATTCTGGAATATTCCCTGATTGTTTCACAGATAAAGGCTGACTCCTGGCGGTTTGAGACTGCACGCGAGCGCTATAACCAGCTCATGGAACATCAGCCCGAAGTCATCAAGCGGGCTCCTTTGTCGCACATTGCGTCCTATCTGCTGATGACCCCCGAAACACTGAGTCGGGTACGTTCGGGCATACTGTAACCCTCCTCCTGTCTGCCCGGAGAATACATATCTGAATTTGTATAGAAATTTTACCATTTCTCCCCTAAGCGTGCATTGATTGCCATACAATCATTTCATGCTCAAGGTTGTTTTATATGTATTTAAAATATTAAAATTCAGATTATGAATACTATACATAATTTTTCCGCTTCCCTGATACAGCGGACAAAACAAGCCGGACGATACAGTACATCCGGTATATATACCAGTACAGTGAACAGCTTTTTCCGCTTCATCGGCCACCGTTCCATCACTTTTGCAGATCTTACCCCCAGCCTCATCAAGCAATACGAAGACCGGCTGCTCGGCGAAGGGCGGCGCCATAATACCATATCCACCTATATGCGTATGCTCCGTTCCATCTCTCACCAGGCTGCCGAACAAGGCATTCCATTCACACACAGTATAGACGATTTGTTCGCCTATGTATTCACTGGCTATGAGCCTACCGCCAAACGGGCCATCTCTCCTTTACTAATCCGGCGCTTGGTAAATCTTGATTTGGAGAAGAAACCCGCCTTGCGTTTCAGCCGCGACATGTTTCTGTTAAGTTTTTACTTACGAGGCATTCCGTTCGTAGACCTTGTACATCTCCGCAAAACGGATGTCAAGCACAATACCATTTATTATTACCGCCATAAGACCCGTCAGCAATTGTCCGTACATATAGAGTCGTATGCCGCACAGATTATAAATAGGTATAAAAACGAAGCCGCCTCTTCCCCCTATTTGCTACCGATATTATCACTGACCGGGGAAGATGGTTACAGACAATACAAAAGTGCTTTACGGCTCTACAACCAACATTTACACACACTTTCGAAGATGTTACGGTTAAGCATTCCATTAACATCTTATGTAGCCCGCCATAGCTGGGCCACCACTGCCAAAGACGAAGGAGTGGCCATTTCTGTGATTAGTGAAAGCTTAGGACATACTTCTGAAAAGGTAACTCATGTTTACCTCGCTTCTTTTGACAACAATGCGATGAGTAAAGCAAATAAAAAAGTGATTGCAACAATCCATCCAAACAAAAAGAAAAAGCCCTAAAAACTAGAATTTGTAAAAGTATTCCTATTTGTATAGGAGTACTTTTATTATCCAATTTTATTCTCTTACTTACAAGGTAAGAGAATATGTTTTGTGGCTGCAAAGATATGAAAAAGATTACTACAATCGCAAAAAAATAGATTTATTTTTTAATTCATATTTATCTCATATATAGATATAAGACACATTGCAGCCACTTGTATTTCAGTCTTATATATTTACATAAACGCCCCCATTTTGAATTCAAAAATTAAATTTAATTATGAGATAAAATATCGTTTTACATTTTAATTACATATATAGTCTTTTAATGTAAAATACCTTTTAATGGCTGGTTTATAAGATTATTCTCCAAATAAAATACCACCTCTTACCTTGTAAGTAAGAGAATTATTAAACAAACAAGAATGAACAGTTTTTTCTCTTTCAATACCATTGAGAAAGAAAAAAGCTATTGAATTAGTGTGAATTATGAAACAAGTTCTCCATTTCAATAAAGTGATTAAGTTCGTCATTATCTTTGGTGACTTATGCTTACTGAACATCATTTTCATCTCGCTATATCACATTTTTGACTACCAAACACTGGGCAATGAATTTACACATTCATTGTCCCAGCTATTGGTATTATTGAATCTAGTCTATCTACTTTGCAATTACTCCAATGGCGTCGTACTGCATGAACGTATTGTACGTCCGGAACGCATTGTACGTCGGGCTCTCCGTAATACAACTTTTCACGCCACGCTGTTCATCAGCTTGGCTACTTTAGCAGATATCGGTACCAGTTCACTCCGTTTTTTCACATGCTTTTATAGTATTTTCTTTATCTGCCTCGCTATATATCGCCTTCTTTTCCGGTATTTACTGAAAAAATATCGAGAACATGGAGGCAACTCACGTACCATCATTTTAATCGGCAGTAACAAAAACATGACAGAACTCTATCAGGAAATGACCGGAGATCCCACCACGGGCTTCCGCATTACCGGCTATTTCTGTGATGTACCTTCTGATGATTTTCCCGAAGATGTCCCCTATTTAGGGCAGCCTAAAGAAGTTGTCACTTATTTACAGCAACACCATATAGAACAAGTCTATTGCTGCTTGCCTTCTGCACGTAGCCATGAAATACTTCCAATCATCAATTATTGCGAAAATCACTTGATTCGTTTCTATAGTGTACCTAATATTCGCAATTACCTGCATCGTCGCATGCACTTCGAGATGTTTGGCAATATCCCCGTACTCACTATCCGCGAGGAACCTTTGGCACAAATGGAAAATCGCCTGCTGAAAAGAACCTTCGACCTCTTTTTCTCCCTCGTTTTTCTGTGTACAGTATTCCCCTTCGTCTACATCATCATAGGTACCGCTATCAAGCTATCCTCCCCCGGTCCTATCTTCTTCAAACAAAAACGAAGCGGAGAGAATGGAAATGAATTCTGGTGTTACAAATTCCGTTCGATGCGTGTCAACATAGACAGTGACGAACTACAAGCCACCGCCAATGACCCGCGCAAAACAAAAATCGGAGATTTCATCCGTAAAGCCAGCATTGACGAACTTCCCCAATTTATCAATGTGTTACTGGGGCAAATGTCCGTTGTAGGGCCACGCCCCCATATGCTGAAACACACAGAAGAATATTCACGCCTTATCGACAAATATATGGTCAGACATCTGGTAAAGCCCGGCATCACCGGTTGGGCCCAAGTCACCGGCTACCGTGGTGAGACCAAAGAACTCTGGCAAATGGAAGGACGTGTACAGCGCGATGTATGGTATCTGGAACACTGGACTTTTCTATTGGATTTATACATTATATACAAGACAATCAGAAACGCCATTCAAGGCGAGAAAGAAGCGTATTGAGAATTAAAATTGAAAATCAAAAATTAAAAGGAGCAGTAATGAAAAACAAGAAAAGTATAGCCATCTTGATGGCGGCAATTACATTGGCAAGCTGCCAATCTTACAAAAAAGTACCTTATCTACAAAGTTACAAATCACTTACAGATAAGAGTTATAAGGAAATCGTCATCAATGAAGTCAACCAGCAGGATACCCTCTACGATGCGCATATCCAACCTAAAGACTTGCTGAATATCACCATAAACACCACTGATCCGCAAGCTGCCGCACCGTTCAACCTGACCATGCAGACCTATAATAATATAGCACAATCCAATGCCAGCACTACATCGCAACCAGCTCTGCAACAATATCTCGTAGACAATGCAGGTGAGATAGACTTCCCCGTGATAGGCAGACTGAAAGTAGGGGGCTTAACTAAAAATGCAGCCGAGAACCTTATCCGTGAACAGCTTCGTCCTTATCTCAAAGAAATACCTATTGTCACTGTACGTATGTCCAACTACAAAATTTCTGTCCTCGGTGAAGTGAACAGTCCCGGAACTTTCACTATCAATAATGAGAAAGTGAATATTTTCGAGGCGCTTGCCATGGCAGGCGACATGACCATTTACGGTATACGAAACAACGTCAAGCTCATCCGCGAAGACTGTAACGGCCAGCGAAATGTCATCAGCCTAAACTTGAACGAGCAGAATATTCTTCATTCTCCCTACTACTACATGCAGCAGAATGATATCCTTTATATAGCTCCAAATAAAACCAAGGCAAAGAGTGCAAGCGTCAGTAACAGTACCACTATCTGGGTTTCTGTGATTACTTCCCTTGTTTCACTCGCAAGTCTGATTGTCAACATTGTAAGATAATTTTAATCCTCAAAAAATGAAAGAAGATTTATACGATGACCTTTTAAACGAAAAAGAGGAAAAAACAGATTTCCAAGCCCTCTTTTTCAAATACATCATTCATTGGCCCTGGTTTGTGGCAAGCGTATTGATATGCACTGGCCTGGCCTTTGCTTATCTCCGTTACCAAATACCTGTCTACGAAGTGTCATCTTCTATCCTAATTAAAGAAGACGACAAGAAAAGTACCAACAATGCACTGTCTGCCATGCAGGATTTTGGTATGCTTTCCATGACCAGCAACTTTGACAATGAGCTGGAAATTCTGAAATCAAGGACACTCATCAAGAAAGTCGTGTCACGTCTGAACCTTTATACCAACATCGCCATCGAACAATCTTTCGGCTACGATGTTCCACTTTACAAAAACTCCCCTCTTGATGTGTTCATGACCGCCGAGGAAGCTGACAAACTGGAAGGGAACATTCGGCTGGAACTGATATACTCCCCTACCGGCCAACTGACTGTCACAGCCTTTTATATACAAAACGGAGACAAGCAAGAAACGACCAAATCTTTCGACGAACTACCTGCCATTCTACCACTCCCGGTAGGTGTCATCACCATTTCGCACAATGACTCATTGCCTACTCCGCAAGAGCCCGTCAATCTGAAGGCTATCATCAGTACCCCCACTGCCGTAGCAGCAGGCTATAGGGCAGGTCTGACCGTAGCCCCCATATCCAATACCAGTACCATTGCCACCATCAGTGTACAAAACACCCATATACAACGAGCCTCCGATTTCACCCAAGAACTGATAATACTCTATAATCAGGACACCAACACAGAAAAGAATGAAGTGGCCCAGAAAAGCGCCGACTTCATCGAGGAACGTATCAGCATCATCAACCACGAACTGGGCACCACAGAAACCGAACTGGCGGAATTCAAGCAACGCGCCGGACTGACCGACATCAGCAGCGACGCGCAGCTTGCCCTTCAGGAAAGTTCCAAGTATGAACAGCAATATGCAGAGAACGCCACCCAAATCAACCTCGTGAACTATCTGCGCGACTACATCAACAATCCTGCAAACAACGACGAGATCATCCCTGCCAACGTAGGACTGAGCGACATGAACCTGACCTCCGCCATAGACAAGTACAACAATCTCATCGTGGAGCGTAAGCGCCTGCTACGTACCTCCTCCGAAAGCAATCCCGCCATCATCAATCTGAACACGGGGATCGAGGCCATGCGCCACAATGTGAAAACCACCGTAAACAGTGTTTTGAAAGGCCTGCAAATCACCCGGAGCAACATCGACCGACAGTCGCGCAAGTACGAAAGCCGCATCAGCAACGCCCCCAAGCAGGAGCAGGAGTTCATGAGTATCGCACGCCAGCAGGAAATCAAGGCCACCCTCTACATCATGCTGCTGCAGAAACGCGAGGAAAACGCCATCACACTGGCTGCAACCGCCAACAATGGACGCATTATCGAAGAGCCCATGCCTGCCGGCATCGTTTCTCCCCAAGGCAAAAAAATCTATATGATTGCCTTTGTCATCGGCATCGGCATTCCCTTGGGCATCATTTTCCTATTGAACCTGCTCCGTTTCCGCATTGAAGGGCATACCGATGTGGAAAAGCTCACAAAGGTTCCCATTATCGGTGACATCCCCCTTACCGGTTCAAACAAGCATGAAGAGTCTGCCATTGCCGTACGCGAAAACGACAACGACATCATGACGGAAACCTTCCGCAGCCTGCGCACCAACCTGCTCTTCATGATGGGCGATCCGGATAAGAAAGTCGTCCTGGTTACCTCCACCATAAGCGGTGAAGGCAAGACTTTCATAGCTTCCAACCTCGCCCTCAGTCTGGCGCTGCTCGGCAAAAAGGTCATTCTGGTAGGATTGGATATACGCAAACCGGGATTGAACAAGTTGTTCCATCTTTCACACAAAGAAAAAGGAATCACCCAATACCTTGCCGCCCCCAAATCCACAGACCTTCATGCGCTGATACAGCCTTCCGGCATAACTTCCAACCTCGACCTGCTATTGGGCGGTCCCATCCCACCCAATCCTACGGAACTACTGGCACGCCAGTCACTGGAAGACACCATCAGTACATTACGCAAAGAATATGACTATATCGTACTGGATACAGCCCCTATCGGCATGGTGACCGACACGCTCATCCTTTCGCGCGTAGCGGACGCCAGTATCTACGTCTGTCGTGCAGATTATACGCATAAGACCGATTACCAGCTCATCAACGAGCTTCAGGAGCATCATCGTCTCCCCAACTTATGCACAGTAGTCAACGGAATCGATATGAAGAAGAAAAAATACGGTTATTACTACGGCTATGGTAAATACGGAAAGTATTACGGCTACGGTAAGAAATACGGATACAGTTGAGTTAGCGACTAGCTATTAAGAGTTGAGAGTAAATAATCGAGTGTCTAATTTTTAATTTCTAATTTCTAATTTTTAATTAACCCCGCCCCTCCAATGTGACAGGCGACCGCGTAGCGCGCCCGAACCTCAACTATTTATAGACCATAGAAATACTTTATTCAGCATATTCCTATAAGTCTGGGGCGTCATGCAAAGTGCATCGCTGTTCTTTGTACCCGGATTTATTTTGTTTGTTTTGTTTGTTTGGTGTTCCGGCAGGCAGAGCGCTGTTCCGGAACACCTTATTAAAAAAAATTCAGATGAGCCATACTGATATCACCCCTCATATTATTCCTCGTCGCCAATGGCTGGTGGCATACGTGCAGTCTTGTCTGGAAAAGAAGACTGCCGAACGGCTGAAAGCTATGGGAGTGGAATATTACTTACCCATACAAAGCGAAATACGCCAATGGAGCGACCGGCGCAAGAAAGTGGACCGCCTGGTCATCCCGATGATGATTTTCGTGCATGTCACTCCGCAGGAACGCCCCCTGCCGCTTACCTTACAAGCTATCAGTCGATACATGGTATTGCGCGGTGAAAGCCGTCCCGCCGTCATTCCCGAGGAACAGATGGAACGTTTCCGCTTTATGCTGGACTATAGCCCGGAGGCTGTAGAGATTTGCAGTACACCTCTGGCAGCAGGTGATGCCGTGAAAGTAATAAAAGGCCCCCTTGCCGGATTGGAGGGAGAACTGGTCATGATAGGAGGAAAAAGCAAAGTGGCAGTCCGGCTGGATATGCTGGGCTGCGCACATGTGGACATGCCGATAGGATACGTGGAAAAACTAAAAGTTAAAAATTAAAATGCATAAAAAACATAAGTCTCAATAACTTTCCATATATTTGCTGATGATAAGTGGAAAAATTATGAAGGATTCTCATAAAACATATATAAAATCATTTTCCTTACAAGGATTGTGGGGGTATAAAGAAGTGGAGTGGACAACCATCAATTCAGATGTAAATGTATTGGTTGGAATCAATGGCAGTGGAAAAACTACGCTCATGGATATCATGTATGCTTATTATACCAATGATGCAAAAGAACTAAAAAAATATCAATATCAAGATATTCAAAGCACCCCTCTCAGCACAGAAGTTTATCCGCTGGTATATCTCCGTACATTCGATACCCCTTTAGCCAATAAACGTAAATCAGGAAGTCCATTGATGGAAGAACTGAACAATGTGGTCTTTCAAAACAAGGAAGGCATCTCATTTTTCAATTATCGGATGAAAATGCTGGATTTTCGCGATAAAGCAAACGAGATACAACAAAATATAGATGAATTGTTTGGTATCATCAATGAATTATTCCAGGATACGGGTAAAACAATCAGTATTTCCAAAGGGAACAACAGTACATTGATATTCCACCAAAATGAGAATACACTCCATTTGGAGCAATTATCATCCGGCGAAAAACAATTACTGCTAATTTTGTTAAAAGTCTTCTTGCAGGAAAAGAAACCTGCCATCATTTTTATGGATGAACCGGAAATCTCATTGCATATCCGATGGCAAAGAGAAATTATCGACCGAATACGACAGATTAACCCTTCTTGTCAAATCATTATTGCTACCCATTCACCAAGTATGTTTGGAGCCGGCTGGGGAGATAAAGTTGTTTATATGGAAGATATAATAAAGTAAGCCATGCCGGAATCAGTATCTGCTTTTGAGATGCAAGCCGAATATTTTGCCAATATTCCCATTCTTGACAAAACATATAGAGCTTCCGTCCACTTGGAAAATGAAAAAGACGAGATGTTTTGGGACACCATGTTACAAGAATGCCGTCCCGGAAAGTACAACTACATTTATTTCAGTAAAAGTGAGTTAGGGAACGATTCAAAGGGGTGTAAGCAATGTTTAAAATACAAAAATCATCTTTCCCGTAATTTTTTTATCTGTATAGACAGCGATTTGAGGCATCTATCTCGGGAACAAGGGATAGACAGTGCTCATTTTATCTTGCAAACATATAGTTATTCATGGGAAAACCATTATTGTTACGCTGAAAAGTTAGAAAAATCATGGAAAAGCAAATGTCCGGAGAAAGCGCAGGGTTTCAGTTTTCTATATTTCATCAATGAATTTTCGTGTGCCACCTATACAAGTTTCCTGCATCTTCTGACAATGAGGAAACGAGGGTTCAAAGAAGACTTTTCTTTAAGGCGTTTTGATGAACCTATCCCACGACAATGCAACAATAAAGAATTAGCAGAAAACGGGAAAGGCATTCTTCGTAAAATAAAAACAGACAACTTCCCGTATGTCAATGTACAAGATAAAGTATACTTTCAACAGTTAGGTCTGAATGAAAAAAATACATATCTGCATATAAAAGGCCATACCATCTATACACTGATAAAATCAATAGGAGACTACTTTTGCCATCGCTCGAATATAAACTTTGAGAAAGATGTTATATTAGAAGGTCTGCAGACCATAGGATATTGGGAAATAGACAAAATACGGGAAGATATTACCGCAATGCTGGGTGATTAGTGATTATCCCCCCATATTCCCCCTTTGCATCAAAGCAAGGACAAGCCTTATGGATGGATGCACTGAGTTGCCGATGCCCTAAAATCCGGGCAAGGGGATAGTCCGTCTTCAACTGCCGGAGCAAGTCGAGCAAGGAACATTTCTGTGCATACGTACGTGTATCGGCGGGAGAACCTTCTTCGTTGAGCCCGCCTTCATAGCAAATGCCGATACTCTTGTCATTCCAACCGGTGGCATGAGCTCCAATCTGATGGACCGGACGACAAATATGCACCTCACCGTCACGGGTGATGTAGAAATGATAGCCGATATCGGCAAAGCCCCGTGCCAAATGACTGCGGCGAAGCGCCTCCACCGAAAAATGGCGGTCACAACGCGTAGCGCTGCAATGAACTACCAGGAGGCGTACCTCCCGATAGTTCTGATAGAAACTGCCTGCCTTCATCCGGCTAACGGTTGATGCAGGAAGTCAGACCAAACACTCCGGCCAATGTAGTGGCCACGGTAATAATCACTTTGAGGACAATGCCCCATACAGATTTTGATTTTGTTTTCTCACTCATAACAATTTGCAATTAAGGAATTAAATAATATGGTTATCTGGATTTTTAACATGCTAAAGCGCAGCCAATTAGCACATTAGCCTTCTATCCTAACGGATTTTCCCCCTGGTCTCCGTCCGAACCGCCTCCCGGGTTGCTGCCTCCACCGGCATCTTCACCCCCGCCAGTGGCTCCGGTCAGGTCCACGGTAGTCTTTCCGGCCTTCAGGGCTTTCACCACGGCACGGGCTGCACTTCGGGTTGCCACCAGATTGAATTCCGCCTCCTCCAGCAGCTCTCCAAAACGCTGGCCACAGGTCCAGTTCACATTCAGCCTACGGATATGGATGGCAGGATTGAACTCCTTGGCAGAAGCCGCGCCGATACTGTTGATGCTGATGTAGAAACTCCCCAGGTCGCCCAACTGGATTTTTTGTCCGGCCAGCAACTGCTCCCGCATGCAATCCACGGACATGGTGAGGATGGCAACGATATCCGAACGCTTGTACACGCAGCCATGACTGGCTATATGCTCGGCAAAGCGGTTGATGTCCATCACTTCCGAATACTGCGCACTTGCGTACGCTTTTTTGGCAACCGTCTTATCGGTAGGATTGCCACGCATCACGATACTGTAGTTAATCATAAATTAAAAATTATAAGTTAAAAATTAAAAGATAGGGAGACGATACTAATCCCAGGGGCTTACGATTACTAATCTTCGCGCGTCACGATTACTAATCTTCACCCTTCATCGTCTGACAGAACAAAGATACGACGTACCTCCGGGCAGAATAAGAGATGCGGTGAAGTGATATGAAGGGATGTGGGAAAATGTGAGATTAGGTAAGATTATACCGGGTTCCGGCAATGGGTATACAGAAAAAATTCCGTACATTTACAGTGTAATAACCAGTTAAAGCATTGTTTATGAAGTACGTTGAAGACTACGAAAATATCCCCGGCAAAGAGTGGCCCGTCCGCCCCTATTACAAACGTGAACTGGCAGAGGCATACGCCCCCACCATTTCACCGGCATCCGCACTCAACCGCTTGTCCAAATGGATGAAGCTGAATTTGGAACTGGACGAAGCCCTGCGGCATACCGGCTACAAAGGCTCCCAGAAAATATTCACCTCCCTGCAGGTGGAACTTATATTCAGGTATTTAGGAAAACCGTGAAAGAATCAATCCCCCACATAGCGCGCCATGGCGCATTGGTTGCGGTAGATTTCATCCCCTTTCAGCTCGACCACCCGATAACCACGACGGCCACCGGAACGGACAGCCTCATAGCCCTCCTGCTTCATCACCAGACCGAGGCGCGTGGGACTCAAGGGTTGCCGGATACCTATGTTGATATGTCCCAGTATCTGGGCATTGGTCAAGAACATACACTCCTCGCCCGGCATGGGGCGGCGATAGTACACCTGAACGAGCTCACGCTCCAGGCAGGGCACCTCAAAATAACGGTTATGAAGATTCACGGCATCAATCTCCTCCTGCTCAAACCAGTAGTGAAAGCCGCTCTTCCAGAGGGCATAGCCTTGCGCATACACTCCGGCATAGTCTATGGGATAATCGAAAGGACTGTCTATGGAATCCACCTCGAAGGGAAGCCAACGGCGGTTGCCACTGAGGTCGTTGAGGAAGGTGACGTTGTTGCTCGTGCCACAGAAGCTGGCAATATGCGGACGGCTCTCCTTGAAGTGTCCGTAGGCGGCACGCTCGTTCACGTCTGTCATGCCGGTGATGGCCTTCAACTGGCTGACCTGGGCAGAGGTCATCTCCTCCAGCTCTTCAAGGCATACCAGTGCAAACTCGGTCAGCGTAAAAAGGTCGTCCTTGCTGACGCGCCGGCTGTTGCTTTTCACATAAAAATAACGCTGAAGTTCGACAGGAAGCAGACGCTGCATCCAGGTAGTCTTGTAGATGCCCTGCTTACCGATGAAGACCAGAATCTCATGATTCACCACCTTAGTATCGAGCAGCGAAGCAATGGTGGCCACCAGCCACTTCTTGAAGTAGATGCCGAAAAGCTTCTGGTCGTCCTTCACATGTACGCCGGCAGCCAGACGAGCAATAGGGTCAGTAGTACCGTCCCAAGCAGGCAGCCCCTCCAGATAGGCTACAAAGGGATTGAAAAGCGGTGTGTACTCCGAATCGAGCACGGAACGTATGTCCGCAATGCGGGCAAGCATCCCTGCCTTGTTCATGCGGCTCCACAACGTGTTGACGTAGCGGTCGGTCAGCTCCGCATACTCCTCTCCGCAGTCGGTCATCAGGACTTCGAACTTGCCACTCACCGTATTTTTGCGGAACTTCGCCTGTTCGGAAAGGAACTGCTCGATATCTGCCACCGTGGCAAACTTTTCATCGCCCTCTCCCCTGCGGACAAGGGAGCGGGTGCCATGCTCCCCGGTATTCGCGTAGCAGGAGCCGATGACAGTTGCCACATCCCCGTCATAGTCAGGAAAGTGCTCCGCTGCCCAAGCGGCGGCTGTCTTCCGGGCCACTCCGTACTGGTTGAGCAGATACCCCATGCGCATCACATATTCGTTATGATGATGTTCACAATAACTCACTCCCTCCTCTTCCAGCAGGCGTTCGGCAGCTTTCACCACCTTCTCCAAACGTTTGTTGCGCTTTGTCGGCACAGCTTCGGAAGCGCTATCCTGCGGTTGGGGAGCAATCGGACTATCTTGCAAAACAAAAGAAGCGGCACTGGGATTGTAATATACATGAGGGTCGGAAGCCAGTCCACTGATACGGGTAGCATTCTTGCACTGCCCGTCGCTTTCGAAGCCCACCAGGCAGGAATAGTAGTCGTTGACTTGATTGAAATACTTGGCGTATTGCCGGAAGGCTTTTCCCTTTTCCGCTCCGTTCAGGTCATCGATGCGGCAGATGATACGGATGCCATGACCGCTGATAGTGGTGTAGGCCATCAATGTATACTTGTCGGCACAAATCAATGTCAGTGTGGCAGCCATCCGCTCGGGAGCGATATGGTCCAGGTCGACCAAGGTATAGCCGGTCCAGGCACAGATATGTTCGCGGGTCTTCCCACCTTCAAAGCAGACGGCAACAGCGAAGCAGGGACAGCCGGACTTCTCGCGGTCGGCATCCCTACGCAGGTCTTGCTGCAAGTAGTAGCGATGTTTCTCGGTGCGGTCTCGCAGGGCAGCGTCGCATTTAATGATGTTGACTATTTCTTCAAGAGAAGTTTCTACTGATTCTGTGTCCGAATAGCCTCTGAAAAGGCTGATATTGCGGTGTTCCATAATTTACTGATTTTTGTTTATGTTTAAAATTACGACGCGAAGGAACGCATAAGTGCCCAGATACACAAGTCCGGTCGTTTCCACTACATGGAAATGATTTCGCTTGTTTTTATTATTGTTTAACAATTAAAAGAGTCAACATGACAAAGAAAGAGCCGGTGACACCGGCATTCGGAGCCTTTCTGAGCAAATGCCAGAAAGAACAGCTCGTTAACGGCAGACATCTGACCAACGAGACCATCGCCCAAGCAACGATGATGAGTACCAGAACCTACAACCTTTTAAAAAAGGGCTGAGCAACAACATCAACCAGATACATGCCATAACGCATTTCTGGAGGTCGTTCCCGAAAACAGACCAAGAAAGGGAGAGTTTTGAGAAAGAGGTGGCAGATTGCCTGGAGAGTGATTTGAGGAACTACAGAATCCATACCGGAGTCCTGAAGCCTTAACTTCACTTGCAACCTTGACACTTGTGGCACCCTTTTTCCAATACTCCCTATTAGGCTAATATTTATCACACACAAACGATACAGGTCTGTGCATATTGATAATTTGTCTCGCGCGCGTAACGGGTATTTATGTTTAAGGGGTGACACAGGTGTCATTTCGGCTTACCACTGATTACATAAATTGACAGAAATTGAAAAGAAAAATTACCTACAAGAATCTGTGAATTTTATGGTATAGATATTAGAGAAAGTAAGCAGCTATTCCATATAAAATATAATCATGATTATGAAACAATATAATATTGCCGTTGCAGGTACCGGCTATGTAGGTCTGAGTATTGCAACTTTGCTTGCACAGCACAACCATGTCACTGCTGTCGATATAATCCCTAATAAAGTAGAACTTATCAACAACAAGAAATCACCCATTCAGGATGAATATATAGAGAAGTATTTGGCAGAAAAGGAGCTTGACCTAACTGCTACTCTGGACGGCAAGGCAGCCTACAAAGATGCGGACTACGTCGTTATTGCCGCTCCTACCAACTACGACCCGGTGAAGAACTTCTTCGACACCCATCATATCGAAGATGTGATAGACCTCGTCATCAGCGTAAATCCGGATGCGGTAATGATCATCAAATCAACCATCCCCGTGGGGTATACCCGTTCACTCTATATAAAATATGCACAACAATTCCTTCACAATCCGGAACTGGAAGGCAAGAAATTCAACCTGCTCTTTTCTCCGGAATTTTTGCGTGAGAGTAAAGCACTTTACGATAACCTTTATCCTTCTCGCATCATAGTAGGTTATCCTAAAATTATTGAAGGAACAGAATTTACAGAAGAAAATACAGCTATAAATGCCATCAGCAATCCCAATGCGGAAGAATATGCCAAAATTTTCGCAGCATTGCTCCAACAAGGTGCTGTTAAAGAGAACATAGATACCCTATTTATGGGTATGAAAGAAGCCGAAGCCGTAAAACTTTTCGCCAATACCTACCTTGCCCTGCGTGTCAGCTATTTCAACGAACTCGACACGTATGCCGAAATGAAAGGGCTTGATACCGCAGCCATCATCAACGGAGTATGTCTCGACCCACGTATCGGCACACACTACAACAACCCCTCTTTCGGTTACGGCGGCTATTGTTTACCTAAAGATACAAAGCAACTCCTTGCCAATTACGACCGCGTCCCCCAAAACATGATGACCGCCATTGTGGAAAGCAATCGCACACGCAAGGATTTCATTGCTGACCGTGTATTGCAGAAAGCCGGTTACTATAGTTATGCAGAAGGTAATTATGATGTTGCAAAAGAAAAGCAAGTTGTAATTGGCGTATATCGCTTGACGATGAAGTCCAATTCGGATAATTTCCGACAATCATCCATTCAAGGTGTAATGAAACGGATAAAGGCAAAAGGGGCAGAGATTATCATCTACGAACCGACACTGGAAGATGGAAGCACGTTCTTCGGCAACCGGGTGGTGAATAATCTGGACAAGTTCAAGAAGCAGAGCCATGCGATAATAGCCAATCGATATGATGCTTGTTTGGAGGATGTGAAGGAGAAGATTTATACGAGGGATATTTTCAGGAGGGACTGAGTAAAATCAATTGAATTTTTAGCCATACTCATTTTTAGGACACTCTAAAGAGCCCTTTCAAAGAAGGATACCCTAAATTGAGTACTTACAATCTAAATAGAAATCTTGGGATAATGAAAGCATCTTTAAGGAGCAGTGCCGTTTCCGGAATGTTATGGACAGCTATGGAACGGTTTGGTCACCAATTTCTTAGATTAATAATCGGAATAATAATCGCCCGTATTCTTGAACCGTCAATGTTTGGGATTGTGGGCATGACCGTTATATTTACCGATTTGGCGCAATCAATTCTCGACAGTGGTTTTGGCAGCGCATTGATTCAAAAAAAAGATAGGAATGAGGTCGATTATTCAACTTGTTTTTATTTTAATGTAATTGTTGGATTGTTTTTGTATGTAATATTGTTTATAGCGG
Organism: Bacteroides sp. AM44-19; assembly: GCF_003603395.1. Taxonomy (NCBI): domain Bacteria; kingdom Pseudomonadati; phylum Bacteroidota; class Bacteroidia; order Bacteroidales; family Bacteroidaceae; genus Bacteroides; species Bacteroides sp. AM44-19. The sequence continues at coordinate 498,829 of NZ_QTNB01000001.1, forward strand.
CACCACATATTGCCGTTTTTTATCATACAGCTGAGCTTACAGATGTAATCAAGGTTATTTCGTTAGGTTTTGTATTTAATTCTCTAATTATTTCGCAAAACGCCAAGCTGTCTGTAGAACTTAAATTTAAAGCCTCTTCAATTATAAATATCACTTCATATCTCATTTCCGGAATCATAGGGATTGTCTTGGCTTATGTTGGATTTGGAGTTTGGTCGCTTGTATTCCAACAAGTCTCAGCCTGTTTGCTAAGAGTCTTATTCGTTGAAATATATACAAGATGGATACCAATGTTTGTTTTCTCAAGGAAGTCTTTCCACTATCTGTTTAATTTTGGGAGCAAGGTATTAGTGTCCGGATTTTTATTTAGTATTTATAATAATCTATATACATTGGTTATTGGTCGTGTTTTTACTCCAACGGAAGTGGGACACTACAATCGCGCTAATCAATTCGCTGATTTACCGTCCAGTACATTGATAAGTGTTGTGATGAAAGTTGCATATCCATTAATGTGCAAAGTACAAGATGATACAAACCGTTTACGACGAAGCTATCAAAAAATTCTGCGGCTTCCTATATATATTATTCATCCCATTTTAGTAGGACTAATTGTGCTCGCAGAACCTTTTATTGTTCTATTGATAGGTGAAAAATGGATTTTTTGTGTTCCTTTATTACAAGTATTAGCATTTGGCTATATGTTTGATCCGTTGACTCGTGTTAATTTGAATATTTTGTATGTAAAAGGACGAACTGACCTTATATTAAAATTGGACATAGTTAATCGTATAATAGGTTTGTCTATTTTATTTACGACAATTCCCTTTGGTCTTTGGTGGTTGTGCTTTGGCCGTGCTTTTTACGGCTTAATAGCCTATAGTGTTAACTGTTATTATACAGGCAAATTTATTCAATTAGGCTTTTGGGAACAAATGAAGTGTATTATTCCTCTGCTTGCAAAAGCATGGGCTATGGGATTGTTATGTTCAATACCTATGTTCTTAACTTCAAATTATTATTATCAGTTCATTTTAGGTAGTTTTATTGGCATAATTAGTTATATAGGCATATCTATTCTTACAAATGATGAAAATTATAATGACCTCATTGAAATAGTAAAATCAAAAAGGTCTATTGGTATGGCTGAAAAAACACCTAAATAAAAAAAGGTTGATGATAATTTAAAAAGTAAAAGAATAGTATTTGATGGAAAAAATATCAGTAATCGTACCTATTTATAAGGCTGAGAAGTTTATTGAGCGTACAGTGCGTTCGGTTATTTCTCAAACATATACTCATTGGGAATTAATTTTAGTGATTGACGGCAGCCCCGATGATTCGGTGGTTGTTTGCCGGAAAATGGCAGAACAAGATAGGCGTATCATCGTGGTGGAGCAAGAAAATCGCGGTGCTCACGGGGCAAGATTAACTGGCTTGCACCATAGCGATGGAGCGTATGTCGCTTTTCTTGACTCAGATGATTTGCTTCCTCCTTATTCTTTGGAAGTAATGGCTGCTGAAATTGGCAATGGCTGCGACATAGTGAAAGGTGTGGTATGCGTTAATAACGCTACGCCTCGCAAAGGGAAGAATGAGTATCAGACTAAATCTTTGACCTCAAAAGAGTTTATAGAGCAAATTTTTTTAGGAGATCTTGATGCATATATGTGCGGTTCTTTATTTTGTAGAAACCTATTAGACGATTATATATTTAATTTGTGCATTAAAAACAAGCTTACAATCGGTGAAGATTTTACTACGAATCTGTATATTGGTAAGCATATATCTCAAGCTAAAATAATAAATGAATGCACATATGTTTATTGCGAGAATCCTAATGGAGTGATGAATACAATATCAATGTCTGATGAATATGGACTTCGGATAGGTAAGATTAATCGTATGATTTTAGGGGATGACCCTCAATGGAACTATGCAAAATTGCTAAAAAAAGCAACGTGTGTAAGCAACTTCTTTAACCCGTCACGATCTTTTCAACACGAAGAGTATCAAGCTTTAAAAACATTTATAGCTACCTATGGGAAGGAACCTTTGTATCGATATATAGACAGACGATTTCTTTGGTTTTGCCAATATAAATTTATTTATCGGATATATTCATGGTGCTATAGAAAAGCTAAGGGCTTGAAAAAAGGAAAGAAAAAAACTATTAAATGAAAACGATAATAAGTTCTGCCACTAAAACTAGAGATAACAGTATTGATATACTACGTAGCTTTGCTCTAATTGCCATTATTCTTATACATTGTCATCCTGATAGTAATTTTGTATGTCAGTTGACAGAATTTAATGTACCTATGATGGTTTTCCTTTCAGGAGTGTCATATGCATTAAGTTCTAAAAACGAATCTTATGGTTCTTATTGCTGGAAGCGCTTCAAGCGTCTGATACTTCCTGCGTGGATATTCATATGGGGATATGGGTGCGTTCTGTCATTTCTTTCATCCAATTTTATGGCCAAATTCCTGCTTTTCAATAGCATCTTCTATACTTATTGGTTTGTTTGGATAATAAGGGTATTTTTTCTGATTGCTTTATTGGCACCTTTATTTAAAAAATATATTAATTTCATCAACAGTTCTAAGAAAATAGCCACACAATTAACACTTGTTTACGTTTGCTATGAAATAACGCTTAGGTATATCAATACAGATTTTCTTCTGTGGAATATTTTTGCGCAAATAATACCCTATTCCATATTTTTCATATTAGGCATGGTTACTGTTAAAACGGGGGGGGTAAAAATACATTACACAATACAACGATCTGGATTGTTGATATTTACCATTATTGCATTTTACTATTATTCTACTTCGCACCAATTCATTGTGACAAGTGCATATAAATATCCTCCTCAAATATATTATTCCTCATTCGCTATTGCAATAATTAGCATATTATGGATGAGAAGAAAATCTATAGAACGAAAAATGAATGGCATGTTAGAGGGTAAAGTAAGCACTTTTTTTAAATACATTGGCTCACATACTATTTGGATATATTTTTGGCATATTCCGTTTGTGGAATTTTTTACATATACAAACAGTGACATGCATTATATGGCTAAGTTTGCTATCGCTATGAGCGCAGCGTTTCTCATAGTTTTTTTGCAAGAGCAATTGATACGCAACTTGAACACTACGAATGGCAGGATTCAAAAATGGCTCAATATTCTATTTATAGGTTGATTAGTTTAGCGTAAATTTACAATAATAAAGAAAGATGAAGTTACAGAATATGCCCCAAAAGGTCAGAAGGGAATATCGTTATTACATCAAGAAGTTTTACTCAATATATAATCCTTAAAAGCTGGCGGATTATTTGTATTATGAAATTTTTCATAAACATATTAATTGGACACAATCCTTGTTCATGACAAGATGAACATTGATAAAAAACACATTAATCATATACTCAAAAAAAACTACACCGGAAATTCGGTAAAATGACAGCAAAACCTCATTATCTGAATATTAAACCATTAATTATTGCAGAAAAATATTACCCCCGAGAGAGAGGGAGTTGAATCTATTCTCTTTAAAATGGGAAAATTTAGACCGATACATATCGCCTGATTACAAGAATAATCATATGGTACCACAGCCTTCAAAGCTCGCTGATATGATAGAATACGCACGCAAACTTTCTGAACCTTTCAAGGTCGTTAGAGTTGATTTCTATAAAATAGACGGGCATGTGTATTTTGGAGAATTAACCTTCACATCAACTGCCGGACGTATGACATACTTCACGAAGAAGTTCCTTATCTTGATGGTTCAAAAAGTAAAAATATAAATTAAAATGCACACACCCAAACTAACAGTGGTAGTTCCATGCTGGAATTGCGAAAAATACATCGCGCAACTATTAAATTGTATCTTGAACCAGAGTTTTCAAGATTGGCGTCTTTTGCTAATTGACGATCATTCCACGGACAACACGGCAGTAGTTGTCAAAGGTTTTAGTAAAAAAGACCAACGTATTGCATATCATTTAAGGAATCGCCTGCCCAAAGGTGCGCAAACGTGCAGAAACATGGGGCTGAGTTTAGCGAGCGATTCTGAATATGTTATCTTTTTCGATGCCGATGATCTTATCGCTCCTTATTGTTTTGAGCAAAGGGTTTCTTACATGGATTTACATAAAGACTTAGACTTTGCCATTTTCCCGGCTCTTATGGTTTGCGAAGACCATAAGTATCACTATGTTTATGGCTACCAGCTGTTTGATGACACCTTAAAGGCTTTATTAAATTGGACTTTGCCGATGGTAGGATGGACTAATATTTATAGGGTGTTGTCATATAAAGAGCGAAAACTCGAATGGGATGAAAATTTACTTTCCATGCAAGATTCCGACTTTAACATACAGGCATTGTTGAAAGGATGTAAATACGCTTACGCTGATACTAAGCCGGATTATTTTTATCGTATTTTTAAAACTAACGGCAGTATTAGCAGTAAGATCAGCAGCAAGCAGCACTTGAAAAGTCATCTTCATCTGATAAAAAAAATATTATTATCATTAGATGTCGGGCAATTGGAAAAATACGACAAAGATCTTGAATGCTATTTATTGAAATTTATACGCATTTTCGCAACTGATGTAACTACTATGAAAGCCTTCGTAAATATTCCATGGATCAAGGTTCGCAAATGGTATACGATAAGAGCACTTGCCTGTGCTTATATCTCGCCCAAAGCTATAAAGTTGCTTTTCCCGAAGATTAAAAGACTCAATGCAAGAAATATGCAAAAATGGGAATTATTGATGAACGAAAAATACATGGACATAAAGAGTTACGATAAACTGTATGGTTTTCAAGAATGAACATAACCCTACATTCTCTATTATAAAGGGAATTGCTATCATCAGCGTAGTGATAGGGCATTGCGTAAACTCGTCGTTTTGGGAAATTTTTGTCAACCAATATCATTTGGCTATATTCTTCTTTATAGCCGGATATTTCTTTAAAGAAAAGTATCTGGCTGCTCCCAAGAATTACCTAATAAAAAAAATAAAGCGTTTGTATATACCGTTTGTGTGCGCAGGCATTGGGTGCGCGTTATTGCATAATGCACTACACAATATGTACATCTATTCTAATGTTTTAACTGCTACAGATATATTGAAAGAACTGTTTCATGTCACAGTACGGATGGTTTCACACGAAACTTTAATGGGCGCCATGTGGTTTTGTCCGGCTATGCTAATTGTTTCTTTGATAAGTTGGGGAGCTTTTAAAACAGCTTCACTACTAAAGAACAACCTATCGAAACAGGTAAACCAAATTTTAGTATTCTCGGTTCTGATTGGTATAGCTTCTATCTGCCTTTATGCCGTACATTTGGAAAGTCCTTATTGCATCTGGCAATATATGATAATATGTGGGATATTCTATGAAGGTTTCCTTTTTTCAAAATGTAAAAAAAAGATAAATAGGGGGGGGGGCGAAATATGCAACTCTTATATGCAATCCTATTTACCGTACTTTTGATACTGCTTCTTTGGCTGACTTCCATCGGTATCTACGGGCGTTTGCAGCCAGCCAACGTGAATGTTGAAAATCCTATAACAATCTTGCTTATAGCGGCAATGGGGGCTTTAATGGTATATTGCTTATCGCACTTGATTTCCAACAGCAAGATTGGAAATTGGATTGCCATTTGTGGAGATTACAGTTTTTCCATTATGTTATTGCACTTTCTTGCCTTTAAGGCGGTAAATCTCTTGCAATGCTTGATGTATGATTATCCGTTAGAGCGCATCGCTGAATTTCCGTGTATAAATTACCTCTCCATGGAGTGGATGGGGCTTTATATATTAGCAGGATGTACCTTGCCTATTGCCTTATCAAAACTCTATGAAATGATATTGCTTCATGTTTTCAATATCTTTAAAAGAAACAAGTAAAATGATGACAGGTATCATAGTTGTGTCTTATCACAATGCAGAAGGCACTCGTAAATATGTAGTAAAACAGCTTTCGAAGCTCTCTGATGCATATCGTGTTATAGTTGTTGCTGTGGATGCAACCGAAGAATATGGACGCAATCTTGCTTATGATTGTGAATTATTATATATAAACCAATCGCAACAAGTAGCCGACCATCCCAAAGGATGGTGCATATCTACTACTGAAAATTTGGGGTATGCCAAGGGAAACAATTGGGGCGTAAATATTTTGAAAAAGAGCGGGATATCATTTGACAATTACCTATTTTCTAATGATGATATTGAGATAATGAATCCTAATATTTTAAATGTGCTTGCCACTACTTTCTATCAAGATGAGCAATGTGCTGGAGTAGGACCAAGAGTGATAGGCTTAGATGGAAACGACCAAAGTCCCCATATGAAATATATTTCACCTAAAAGACTTATAGGATGGAAACTTTTCCCTTTCTTAAGAAAAAAGAGAAAAAGAGAAACCATGAAAAATCAAAAAGCGACATTTACAATATCCGAATCAACCCAACTAAGAAGACAGAATACTACAACCAAACAAGCTATGATCCCTACTACTACCCCAAAGCCCCCAAAAGGGAAGTGCTATTGGGTGAGTGGCGCTTTTATGCTAGTAAGAGCAGATAGATTCCATGTTGTTGAGGGATTTGATTCACGCACATTCCTTTATTATGAAGAAGCGATATTAGCAGAGCGTTTTATACTTCATGGCTGGAGTTTCGCATTTGAGCCATCGGTTTCTGTAATACATTATGAAGGAGGAAGTACCACTGTGAAAACAGACAAACGCAATGCCATAGAAACGGAAAGTAGAATATTATATTATAAAGAATATAGACGTGAGCATAGTTGGTTGCTATGGATATACGAAAAAATCTCTAAAATGTAACTAATGATGAATTTTATAACATATCATTATAAATTATTCCAAAAGATATATCCCAAAGAAATCTGGATATATACCTTACTCATTCTCTTACACATGAGTAGAAAAACCATATTTAATGTGCAACAAGATGTCGGAAACGAAAGTGTAGGCGGAGGCACTCTCTTGATGTTACTTTGCACAATACTCAATTACTACTATGCATTTAAAGAAAGTAAAAGTTTGACACCGGCTATTCAAGCAACTAAATCTTATTTTGTGTTCTACATATTTGCATTACTCAGTTTTTTATGGGCTATATTTCCTGATTATAAAGCTCTCTTTTCAAAATGTTTAGAACTAATCTCATCTTACATGTTAGTTTCTGTAATCATGTGGAAAACAAAAAGCAGGAGAAAAGCCATGCTATATCTATTGTATCTATGTACATTATCGGCAACAATAGGATATTTTGCAAAAGTACTGGCATTTAAAAGCATATTGGTCCACACCAATACCCACAGCCTTATTGCCGCTATGGGTGCCTTAATGGCATGGAAAATGAAAAACCATTACAAAATACGTCATTTAGCACCTCTTGTATACTGGAATTTTTTCATGTTGCTTATGGGAACCTCATCTGCTTCTAATATTGCCTTTATAGTTGGCTTGTTCGTAATGTTATCATGCACTAAAAAGGGTGTAAACATTCCAAAACTTGCAGTCACTTTTTTGTTTTTCTCGGCATTCTATTATTTTTTTAAAGATTTAGTGTTCGAGTACGTATTTTACGGCAAATCACAAGAAGCCGTTGAATCTGGTACAGGCAGGCAGATTATTTGGAATGTGGTGTTTGATACTTGGAGGAAACATCCTTGGTTTGGTTTAGGCTATATAGTTGGTGAACGGCATTTGGTTGACTTAACTGGACTTCCTGCCGCTTATTCCACCCACAACGGCTTTTTATCTGTCCTTTTGGGGACAGGCATTGCAGGAGCTATTATTTTTGGATGGTTTTATTTGAAAACAATATGGATAAATATTCAAGGTACATTTTCTTCCAAATATGGCACAGAAATGACCATACTTTTGCCCATGCTCGCTGTTGTAACCGTTAACAATCTATCGTTCCCTGCTGTGGGTTCTGAATGGAATTATACCTTACCACCCATCTTGGGACTTTTCGCATTAATACACACCATTCAATATAAAACCAAATAAGAACATGTTATTTTCTGATATTAATTTTTTATTATTCTTAGTTCCCCTATTAGCTACATTATGGATACACGAAAAATTAAAATGGGGTGGAGTATTCTTACGTAATACAATATTACTAATAGCCAGTTATTGGTTCTACGCTCAACTATCACCTACGTACGTTGTACTATTAGGAGCTATTACACTACTTAATTGGATAAGCGGCAAAAGTTTGTTGCAGCAAAAACGTAAATGGGTATGTGGTACTACTGTCATACTAAGTCTTCTGCCATTAATTTGCTATAAATATGCTCATTTTTTTATTGTGGACGTTCTTGGACTAGCTAATGAAAATTTTGCCACATGGGTACTCCCTATCGGAATTTCATTTTTTACGTTTCAGGCATTGACCTATACCATTGATATATATCGGGGAAAAATAAAAGAAAAAGCTCCTTTAATTGACTTTATGTTGTTTGTGTCCTTCTTCCCTAATATACTATCCGGCCCGATTGAAAAGGGGCGCAATCTATTACCCCAACTGCACAAATTACACCCTATCACCAATGACAATCTATTAAGAGGTAGCGAATTATTTGCTTGGGGACTTTTCAAAAAAGTGGTAGTAGCCGATCGCATAGCCATATATACAAATTCCGTTTTTGAACACCCGGACTTCTATTCAGGAAATTCAAACCTGCTTGCAATCGCATTATACAGTATACAGATATATTGCGATTTCAGCGGATATACAGACATGGCAATCGGTGTGGCAAAAATGATGGGATTCAGATTAAATGATAATTTCCGCTTTCCTTATTTCAGCACTACAATTAGGCAATTTTGGAAAAAATGGCATATATCACTTACGTCTTGGTTCACCGAATATCTCTACATTGCCTGTGGAGGAAATAGAGTGCCGAAATGGCGATGGTATATCAATATTTCACTAGTGTTCTTAGTTAGTGGATTGTGGCATGGAGCAGCTTGGACTTTCATTTTTTGGGGAGCATTACATGCCGTATTGTATTTGATAGAACATATCAGCGGGCTGAAAAACCAATTTTTGTCATTTTGGCGTATATGGGTACAAGGCATCTATGTATATATAGTAGTGTCACTGGCTTGGGTCTTTTTCCGTGCCAACACATTCAATGATGCAACGGCTATGATAAATGGAGTATTTAGAGATTGGGGGCGGCAATACACCACCGCATCGCTAATGGGCTTCGTTTTAATGTTAGCAGCATTAGCACTATTTATCATACTTGAAATATTGGCTTATAAGAAAGTGATAACTATAACAGAAAGTGAAAACAATCCTTATGATGGAAAAAACTTAGCATTCTTGGTGATAACGTTGCTTTCTATTTCTCTATTAGGACAATCGGGCGCGCAGTTTGTTTATTTCAAATTTTAAATTGACACATGAAGAAATTATATAAAATATTGATTGCCATTGCAGTTTTTTTCTTTCTTGATTTTGCTATCAGCAGTTTATTAAAAGAAGGATTAAACAAAGGGTTTGGATTAAGACAAGAGTCTGAAATATTAATAGTAGGTCATAGCCATATGATGATGGGAGTGGATAGAGACAAATTGGAAAAAGGACTAAAATGCAAAATAAGTAAATATACTCGTACTGGAGTAAGTTTACCCGAACGATATCTAATGACTCAACAGTATTTAAACTCAAAATACTCAAAAAAATTAAAAGCAGCATTAATCGGAGTGGATGCTTTTACTTTTTCAGAAGGTAATATTAGTAAAAATTGCTATACGCTATTTTATCCATTCTATGAAGACAAGAATGTGAACGACTATTTAAAAAGACACGCAAAACCTACAGAATATTGGCAGCACAAAATCATCCGGTTGTCTCGTTATAGCGATGACTTGATAAACTCATCTGTTCGCGGCTGGATGCACGATGACAAAAACTATAAGACAAATCAAATAAATATGGACGAATTTGAGAAACAGCGTTCCAAATGGAAAAGTAACATTAGCTTTAATAAGGAACTTATGTCTAAATTGAATGAGCTAATACATATGCTGACAAAACGCGGCATAAAAGTTTATTTAGTTAACACTCCTACACTTGATACAATAAACCATACACAACCAGAAAACTATAAATACATAATGGAGTATTACCGAAAATTGGCGAACAATAATATGGTCTATTTTATTGACTTCACAAAACATGAATCTAATTATGAACTTTTTTTTGATCCCCTTCACTTAAACGTTAACGGTCAGACTTTAGTTACAGATTCATTGATTCAATTTTTAAAAAATCAATTTTAAACAGTTTCTTGGTAATTCTTTCTTATTCCTATTATGTTACATGAAACATGCATATTTAATTGTAGCACATACAGACTTTAAAATTTTGGAAAGACTTTTGGATCTATTGGATTATCCCGGAAATGATATTTATGTTCACATAGACAAAAAAGTGTCTTATGATATAAAATATCACCCTGTGTATTCAAAGCTATTCACTGTATCTAATGAACATCGGATAGATGTAAGATGGGCAGATTGTACAATTGCATGGGCAGAAATGGAATTGTATAAATTAGCTCATAATCATGGTCCGTATGGATACTACCACTTAATGAGCGGAATCGATTTACCTCTCAAATCACAAAATTTTATTCACCGTTTTTTTGAAGAACATAATGGAATAGAATTCTATGGTCTTATGCAAAATGCTTGGCGTACAAAAAGCAAGATTATGTATTACCATCTTTTCACCAAGCATCTCCGCGGATTTGGGTGGAGAAGTCAAATTGAAGGTATTTTGAACTCGATTTTAGTAAAACTGCAAAAGATTCTGCCAATTATGCGCTCGCATAAAGAGATACCGATTTTAGTCAAAGGCACAACTTGGAGTTCTCTTACAGAAGAAGCTGTAAGTTATATTCTTTCCAAACAAGATTATATCTACAAAAGGTTTCGATATACATTCGCTTGTGACGAAATTTACAAACCGATTTTATTAATCAATTCTCCATTTGTAGATAAATTCTATTCAAAAACAGATGAATATAAGGGGTGTTTGCGAAAAGTAGATTGGCAAAGGGGAAATCCATATATTTGGCAGTTAAAAGATTATGATGAATTAATCAATTCAAATATGTTGTTCGCTCGCAAATTCAGTTCAGAGCATTGGGATTTGGTTGAAAAAATTTCAGATTATGTAAATAACAATAAAAACGTTGTATGAAGATAACTTGGGTAACACGTAGCTTTCTTGATTATCGTATTCCTGTTTATCAGGAGCTAAACAAACTCTGCGGAAGAAACCTTACTGTAATTTATTATAAGGACATTCCACCAGAGCGGACACAAAAAAAAATAAAAGAAGTTCTAGGGGATAAAGCAATCGCCCGAGAAAAAGAATTTCGTATTGGAAATAAACCCAAAATTGATAATGCCTCAAAAAGTAATACTACCTTTAGAATTCCTATTAGTCCAGGACTTATCAAACAAGTTCTTGACAGTAAGCCAGATGTATTAATTTCTGATGGATTTATGCAATGGACATATGCAGCACTTGCAGTACGTGCATTAAAAAGAATTCCTCATGTAATGTGCTATGAACGAACAGCACATACAGAACGTAATGCTGGAAGACTACGGATATGGTACCGAAAAATAGTTTCCCGTTGGATAGACGCTATTGATTGTAACGGTATTTTATGTGGAGAATACGTTCGCTCTTTAGGGTTTGACAGTAAGCGATTAACATTTGGGCATATGGTAGCAGACATTTCAGGTATGTCAAGAACCATACAAAATATAGCGAATGAAGATATTGTCAAAGTAAAAAAAGAATTAAAAATCCCCCCCAAGGGGCTCATGATTCTATTTGTAGGTCAATTAATACCCATCAAAGGAGTTGATCAATTGTTGACTGCTTGGAAACAATTTAAATCACATTGCAAAGAAAATTGCACTTTAGTTTATGTGGGATATGGACGTTTGGAACAACCATTGCGTGACCGTATAGTAAACGAAAAGATACAAGATGTGATATTAATAGGAGGCATTGACTATGATAGTATTGCCCAATATTATAAAGCTGCAGATTGTTTCATCCTCCCTACAGTAGAAGACAACTGGAGTCTTGTGGTACCAGAAGCAATGGCCTGTGGATTACCCGTAGCTACTACGATATACAATGGATGCCACCCGGAATTAATCACTAAAGAAAACGGTTGGGTGTTTGATACATACAATGAACAGTCCATCATTGACACCTTACAAAATATTGTAAACAATAAGGAACGGTTAAAGGAAATGGGTGAAGTGTCTAAGCGCATTGTAAGTAAACATACAGCTGAAAGAGCAGCCCAAAGTATTATGGCCGCTATTGATATTGCCCAAAAACATTGCAAAAAATAAGTTCTATCAAAACAATTTATGAAAATAAACACACTTACCACATACGATGTTTATAATTATGGCGCATCACTGCAAGCCTATGCCCTGCAACAATATTTGACAAATCTAGGACACGAAGTGGAAATCATCAATTACCAACCAGACTATCTAACTCGCAAATATAATTACAAATGGGTGAATCCTGAATCGAAGTTGAGCAGATATACCTTGACACGTGCTGCCTATCGGGTGATGAAGTATCTACAGCGCCAGACAACTTTAGGCAGAAAACAAACATTCGACATATTCAATCATCGGACACTAAAGGAAACGTCCTTAAGGTATACTTCGTATAAAGAACTTTGTAACAACCCTCCAAAAGCAGATTTATACATTGTAGGGAGCGACCAGATATGGAACGTGTTTTATGAAGCCGGACGTGATCCGGCTTTCTTCCTGGAGTTTGTCAAACAAGGGCATAAAGCATCATATGCTGCAAGTTTTTCGTATTTGGACATAGACGAGACAAACAAAAGACGCATTCAAAAGTCATTGGAAACTTTTGATGCTGTGGCGGTACGTGAATATCATGGCCTTGATATTTTAAGAAGTATGAATATAGAGGGAACATGGACACTTGATCCTGTATTTTTACTTTCGGCAGAGCAATGGAAAAAATTGATGGTAACAAACATCCCCAAAAAAGATTATCTATTGATTTACGACTTTGAGGGGAACAAAGAATTAAAGCAATTTGCCAAGGAGTATGCACAGCGGCATCATCTGAAGATTTATGCCATAGCAGATACTTATCCATTGCTTTATGCCAACAAAAACTTCATGAAAGCAGGCCCTCGTGAGTTTATTTCAATGATTTATCATTGTAAAGTTTTTATTTCCAATTCCTTTCATGGCACGGCATTCTCCATCATGTTTAACAAACCTGTATTCGTGTTTAACAGACATCGACATAAAGTGAATTCGCGTATGGAGAGTTTAATGGCTCTTTTCGGATTAAACAATTGCATCTTGGGCAGTCCAGAAAAATGGGAAAAAGCTTATGATTATCCTTTCGATTACGAACAGATCAATCACATCAAGCAACGTGAATTGATTAAGTCGAAAGCCTACTTGGATAATTTGTTAAATATATGTACACATCCATAAAATGCTATGATAGATTTATCTGTAATCATACCGGTTTATAATGCCGCCCCATCCATTAACCGCACATTAGATTCTATTTTCAACCAGCAAACATCTTACGCTATAGAGGTTATTCTCATTGATGATGGGAGCAAAGATAACTCCATAGAGATTATCAAAACCCGAAAAGAAGCCAACATCACATTGTTACGACAAAAAAACGAAGGACCTTCTGCTGCCCGTAACAATGGGATTAAGACAGCACAAGGTCGCTATTGCGCTTATTTGGATGCAGACGATTATTGGGAACAAGGTTTTATCGAAAAAACTGTTTCATTTTTGGACAACCATCCTGATTGTGTGGCAGTAAATGTTGCGCAACGTCACCTCACTGTCTCCGGTTCATTTGAAATCCCCAGTTGCTACCAAGAGTATAAAGAAGCTTTCATCTTAGAAGATTTTTTCACTTTCTGGGCAAAGCACATGCATGTCTGTACAGGAAGTGTCTTAATCCGCAAAGAAGTGATTAATATAATTGGAGGACAACGTAAAGACCTTCGCATCACTGAAGATTTGGAGTTTTGGGCTATGGTATCTACCTATGGACAATGGGGATTTATCCCGGAAATTCTTTTTGTAAGCGATGGTGGAGACGTGACCCGTAGTCAAGGCTGGTTAAACAAAATGATGATACGCTGGAACAGCGCGCCCAGTATTGCTGATTGGGAAAAGCGCATTGTTACACGCCTGCCCAATGAACTACCTGCAGGTTATTTAAAAGCCCGTGGTCGTATTTCACGCAACCTCACTTATTGCCAACTTCTCTCCGGTCGTTTGACATTGAGCCGTCAAGAGGCTTTGAAATATGGCAGATATTTTGTGAAGGACTCCATTGGTAAACTCATGAATATGACGAAACATACTCCTATTACTTGGTGGATGTTGGCGAAGTTGCTGCAATACAGGGAGTATCACCGGAAGTAGTAAAGTTCACATAAACAATAGGTACATCATCAATATATGCCAAGAGAAAGACATCAAACTGATAATGGTAACCTCGCCATAGCACACTGGTTGAAGTCTATACTTTGAATTTGATTAAACGAAACATGAAACCAAGAGTTCTTTTTATAATGCACATGCCCCCACCCGTACACGGTGCATCCATGATGGGGGAATATATCCATGACAGCAAAGTGATAAACGAAGCTTTTGACTGCCATTATCTTAACTTAACTCTTGCCAAAGATATCAATGACATAGGAAAAGGAGGAATAAGGAAACTTATTGTTTACTTAAAAAAACAGATACAAATAGCAAAAACCGTAAAGAGAATAAAGTCGCAATTATGCTATTTGACTCCCAATACCAAAGGTGGGGCTTTCTACAAAGATTTTTGTACCCTATTCCTGCTAAAATGTTTGGGACAGAAAATCATAATACATTTTCATAACAAAGGTGTGAAATCAAGAGAAGGGCAATGGCCGGACAAATGGTTATACAAAGCCTTTTTCAAGAATATACAGATAATACTGCTGGCTCCCCCACTCTACAATGACATCCAAAAATTTGTAAAACCAGAACAGGTGGTATACTGTCCCAATGGCATTCCACAAAACGTAACCTATGATTTTTCCAAGAAAAGAAACACCCCTTTCAAATTATTATTCCTCAGCAACATGTTAAGGGAAAAGGGGGTATGGGATTTGATAGATGCACTAAATATCGTAAAGAACGATGGTTATTCATTTCATTGTGATTACATTGGAAAATGGAGTGACATTGCGGAAAGTGAATTCAACCAAAAGGTAAAACACAAAAATCTAGACAAGTATATACAGGCACACGGAGCCAAATATAGAGAAGAAAAAGAATTGTTTCTTAAACAAGCAGACTTATTTATATTTCCCACTTATTATCATAATGAATGTTTCCCATTAGTACTTCTTGAGGCTATGGAACAGGGACTACCCTGCATCAGTACGAATGAGGGAGGAATACCCGGTATCATAGAGGAAGGCAAAACCGGATTTATCGTGGAAAAACATAGTCCGCAACAGCTGGCAGAAAAGATAGAATATTTAATAGACCATCCCATGATATGTGCTGAAATGGGTAAAGCCGGTAAAGAAAAATTTCAAAGGGAATTCACTTTGGAAAAGTTTGAGAACCGGATGAAAGATATTTTAAAAGAATGTATAGCTTCATACAAGAAGTAAATAGAAAAAATTAATTTTATAACTAGGGTATTAGTCATGTTAGAAAAAAATGCAAAGATTTTTATAGCGGGGCATCGTGGTTTAGTAGGTTCCGCCATCTGGAACAACCTGCGACAAAGAGGTTATACAAACTTAGTAGGACGCTCACACAAAGAACTGGATTTGCTGGACGGAACCGCCGTAAAGAAATTTTTCGATGAAGAACGACCGGAAGCGGTGGTACTGGCTGCCGCCCATGTGGGTGGCATTATGGCAAACCTGCAATACCGGGCGGACTTTATCTATCAGAATCTGCAAATCCAGCAGAACGTAATCGGCGAGAGTTTCCGTCACGGAGTAAAGAAGCTGCTCTTCTTGGGAAGCACCTGCATCTACCCGCGTGAAGCTCCGCAGCCCATGAAGGAAGAAGTGCTGCTGACCTCTCCGCTGGAATACACCAACGAACCGTATGCCATAGCCAAAATAGCCGGGCTGAAGATGTGTGAAAGCTTCAACCTGCAATACGGAACCAATTACATAGCCGTGATGCCTACCAACCTATATGGACCGAACGACAACTTCCACCTGGAAAACAGCCATGTACTGCCTGCCATGATTCGCAAAGTCTACCTTGCCAAATGCCTCAACGAAGGGGACTGGGATGCTGTACGCAAAGACATCGACCTGCGTCCGGTGAAAGGGGTAAACGGCAGCTATAGCAACGAGGAGATTCTGGCAGAGCTTGCCAACTTCGGAATAACTCCGGAAGCGGTCACCTTGTGGGGAACCGGCAAACCGTTGCGTGAATTCCTATGGAGCGAAGAAATGGCGGATGCCAGTGTACATGTACTGCTGAATGTGGACTTTAAAGACACATATGCTCCGGACAGTAAAGAAATACGCAACTGCCACATCAATGTGGGCACCGGAAAGGAACTCAGCATAAAGGAAGTGGCTGAAAAGATTATAGCCGAAATAGGATTCAAAGGTGAGCTGCGATGGGATGACTCGAAACCGGACGGCACACTGCGCAAACTGACGGATGTGACCAAACTGCATAACCTGGGATGGCATCATAAAATAGAAATAGACGAAGGAATACACCGTTTGTACGAATGGTATCTGAAAGGTATCTGCATCAACCACCAGACCAACTAAATTACATTTTTCACATTCCTCTTGTATATTACACACATAATCTTTACATTTGCCGCAGTTTTCGGACATATTGCATCGTTCCGTTCAAAAATACCTTTCCATGTGACGGGCGACAGCGTAGCGTACTCTGCGGAAAATTATACTCCTTTTTACATGTTGAAGTTAAAGACGATTTCGCTTCTGGAACACAGAAGTGAACTTGACGCATTGCCCGAAGGCAAACTGCTGATTAACACCATCAATGCGCACTCGTATAACACAGCATTGAAAGATCCTGCCTTTGCAGAAGCTTTGCTGAGGGGAGACGCATTGATTCCGGACGGAGCAAGCATTGTACTGGCGTTCAAACTCCTGAGACATGAGAAGATAGAGCGCACAGCGGGATGGGACTTATTTCTGTACGAAATGGATAAACTGAACCGGAAAGGAGGAACCTGCTTCTTCCTGGGAAGTAGCGAAGACACCCTGAGGAAAATAAAGGTAAAAGCTGTCCGGTTATATCCCAATATCCGGGTAGAAACCTATTCCCCACCCTACAAGCCGGAATTCACCCAAGAAGACAATCAAGCCATGATAGCCGCCGTAAACCGGGCACAGCCGGATTTGCTCTGGGTGGGCATGACCGCTCCCAAACAAGAGAAATGGGCTTATGCACACCTAAAAGAACTGGAGGTAAACGGTCCCATCGGTACTATTGGCGCTGTGTTCGACTTCTTTGCCGAAAACGTGCAACGTGCTCCCGTATGGTGGCAGGAACACGGGTTGGAATGGCTGTACCGGCTGATAAAGGAACCCAAAAGAATGTGGAGAAGATATATCATCGGGAACTGCTTATTCTTATGGAATATCACAAAAGAGAAATTTACATCATAACATAAATAAAAACTGATTTTAAAACCCGAATCATGGATAAGAAAATTGCATTGATTTCAGGCATCACCGGTCAGGACGGTTCATTCCTGGCCGAGTTCCTAATTGAAAAAGGATATGAAGTACACGGCATTCTGCGCCGTTCGTCATCGTTCAACACCGGACGCATAGAGCATCTTTATCTGGATGAATGGGTGCGTGACATGAAGAAGAACCGTCTCGTAAACCTGCACTACGGTGACATGACGGACAGCAGCTCGCTTATCCGCATCATACAGCAGGTGCAGCCGGACGAAATCTATAACCTGGCGGCACAAAGCCATGTGAAAGTATCATTCGATGTGCCGGAGTATACTGCGGAAGCAGATGCCGTAGGCACCCTGCGTATGCTGGAAGCAGTACGTATCCTGGGACTGGAGAAAAAAACGAAAATCTATCAGGCTTCGACTTCCGAACTGTTCGGTCTGGTGCAGGAGGTACCACAGAAAGAGACAACCCCGTTCTACCCGCGCAGTCCGTATGGTGTGGCCAAGCAATACGGCTTCTGGATTACGAAGAATTACCGGGAAAGCTACGGCATGTTCGCCGTAAACGGCATTCTCTTCAACCACGAAAGCGAACGGCGCGGAGAAACCTTCGTGACACGCAAAATTACACTGGCGGCAGCACGTATAGCCCAAGGATATCAGGACAAGTTATATCTGGGTAACTTGAATTCGCTGCGCGACTGGGGATATGCCAAAGATTACGTGGAGTGCATGTGGCTGATTCTGCAGCACGACACTCCGGAGGATTTTGTCATAGCTACCGGAGAATATCATACCGTACGTGATTTCACTACACTTGCCTTCAAGGAAACCGGTGTGGAACTGCGTTGGGAAGGAGAAGGCGTGAATGAAAAGGGCATTGATACCAAAACCGGTAAAGTGCTGGTGGAAGTGGATCCCAAATACTTCCGTCCTGCCGAAGTGGAACAACTGCTGGGTGACCCGACCAAAGCCAGAACACTGCTGGGTTGGAATCCACGCAAGACTTCTTTTGAAGAACTGGTGAAAATCATGGTGACACATGACATGGCATTTGTGAAGAAGCTCTATATGAGAGCACAAATGGATAGCGAAAACACCCCTCCTCGGACATGCTGAAAACGAGAATAAGAAAATGGTGCCTGCTCCTACTGCTACTTGGTTGCTGTATGGGGGTGCAGGCCCAATATTCCATGGGCAACACCGGACTGCTGAACATCCCGACAGCGGATATGCAGAAGGCCGGTACCTTTATGGGAGGCGGTAATTATCTTCCGAACGGCATGACACCGTTTAACTTCAACACCGGAAATTACTTCGTCAACATCACATTCTTATCTTTTCTGGAGTTGAGTTATCGGTGTACGCTATTGAAAACCACCCGGTATGACGGTAAGAAAAGATATTTCCAGCAAGACCGTTCTTTATCTGCACGTATACGTCCGATAGAGGAAGGAAAATATCATCCGGCAATAGTCATAGGTACCAATGACCCTTTCAAAGACACTGGAACCAACTACTTTGCAACCATATATGGCGTACTGACCAAAGGCTTCTCCATCGCAAAAGGAGACCGACTAACACTGACTGCTGGATATTACCTGCCACTGAACAAACACAGTATACAAGACGGTCCTTTCGGAGGCATCAGCTACTCTCCTGCTTTCTGCCGGGAAATGACTGTCATGGCCGAATATGATTCGGAAGGTTTCAATGTGGGAGCCGCCGCCAGATTATGGAAGCATTTCTCCATCCATGTGTTTACCAGAGAATTCAACAGCATATCGGGAGGAATACGGTATGAATGCAGGTTGTTGCACTAAGAGAGGGATAAGGGATTAGGGATGAAGGATTAGGGATTGGAGAATAAGATGAAGAACAAGAGAAAAAACGGTTTGAAGTGGATACTGGCAATATGGTTCTGTGGTATTTCTGCAATGGCAGATGCCCAAGTGACAGAGAGCTTGAAAGCCATCGGTATGGAAAATATACGATGTGCACAGACCCCAGGGGTAACCACTGTAAGTTTTGAGAACAACGTATATAGAAGTACCTACACCGGAGTGGGCAAAGCCATAGATGCCTGCTTGGGAAGCAAGACGAAGGGCGATTTGCAATTGGTGGTACTGGAAAACCGGATTCCCAGGCTTTGCATCAATCTGCCGGATACACTGACGGCAGCATACAGAAACGGAGAAATTAGCCTGACACAAGTATATCAGCAAATGGGAATTACGGTAGATACGGATGCGGCCATGAAGGCATTGAAAAATGCCGGTCAAGAAGAAGTGCCGTCTGCCTGGAAGGTGGATTTGGTGATATACCCCGATTTGTTTTTGGAGAACAATACGTTTGACGAACTGTATACATATGCCATCAACCTGAATCCGGCAGTGGAAATGGCTCTATGGAAAGGTGGGAAAATGACCGCACAAGTGATACTGCCCGTAGCCACCAATCTGAGTGGAGAGATGAAACGGATAAGACCGGGAATCATAGCTCTATCGCAGGATGTACGCTTCAGGCACAACATCTTCGGGAAAATGACGGTGGGTAACTTCACCAACAACAGATATGGTGCACAACTGGAAATAAAATACCGCACCAACAACGGACGTTGGGAACTGGGCGGAACGGCAGGCTCCACCGGTTTCTCCGCCATCACCCGGGAAGACGGCTGGTATATAGGCAGAAAACAGCGTATCAATGCCTCACTGAATGCTTCGTACTACGAACCACGCCTCAACTTGCAGTTCGACTTGAAAGCAGGAAGATATATTTACGGTGATTATGGAGTGAGAGGAGACTGTACGCGGCACTTCGGAGAGTATGCCATCGGCTTGTATGCCCTTTGTACAGACGGAGAGATAAACGGAGGATTTCATTTTGCCATCCCCCTGCCGGGAAAAAAATGGAGTAGAAAAGGATTCTTCAGAGTAAAACCGGCTGACTACTTTGCATGGGCATACGGCATGGTGGCAGATGGAGAGTACATAGAAAAACAACTGGGAAAAAGTTACAGTACACGCCCTAACGAAAACCGAAGCAGCAACTTCTACCAGCCGGACTATATACGCTATTTCCTTATAAAGGAACTGCAAAAAGAAAAATCGAAATAAGTATAATTTAAACAGATTAGTTTTATCAAATGACGAAAATTATGAAAAAGAAAAGTTTATTTTTAGGAGGTGCATTGATGTTTGCAATGACCTTCAGCACAACAGTCTTTACATCTTGCCACGATGACGACAAGAAGTATGAAGAAGTGGAAGACCCGCTAAGAAGTCAAACAGCCTACTACATTGCAGGTACCATTACCGATGCCAACGGTCCATTGGCAGGAGCCACCGTAAAAAGCGGCGAATACTCTGCCACAACCGATGCAAAAGGCGTATACTCACTGACTGTGAACAAAACCGGCATCTACACGCTCACTGTAACAGCTGAAGGACATGATGACTACGAGGCCACAGCAGAATTTACAGATGGAACAGCCAACCACAGCCTGATGGTGGTAAATGTAAAAATGTCAACAACCATAGAATTCGGCGAGATGCAGGAGGCTGACGGAAGCACCATTGAGGCTCCGAAAATAGAAAATCCGGAAAAGGAGAATGCCGCCACCATCAACATACCCACCGGAGGTACGGAAGAAAACACCAAGATTGCAGCCGTCGTGTTTGAAGAGGCACGTGAGGCCAATCCGGCAACTTCCACACAACCGGAAGCATCAAAGGCTTCTGTAAATAACGTAGCCATCAAGACAGAGCCGGCTGACGCTGTTGCCAAGGAAGATATCATCATTGCCATTCCCAATCCGTCGACTGATGCCAACCTGGGCTATTTTGATCCGGAAAACATGGAAGTGGAATCCAGCGAGGCGCCTGCAACCAGAGCCGCTGCTAAAACCGTGGGATTCAACAATAACAATTACATCATTACCATTCCGCAAGGCGAGAAGATAGCCGGCAAATATTCACCTAGAGTGAAATTTACCAAACAAGCTGCCGCCAGTGTAGCAAACGGCTACAACGAAGTGAATGGAAAAGCCGAGGTAATCAAGATTGAGAACAGAGATTACGATGCGCTGGAAAACATCACCCTGACCCTTAAAATCAAGAACGGATGGGACTATACCGTTTCTCCGGCTGAAGCGCTGAAAGCTGCAGGAGCATCCGATGCACTGGCCACATACATCAACAACTACATTGAAACTGAAGAGGGAGGTACGAACGGTTCTTATGAAATTGAACAAAAGCTGACTGCAAGTGTCAGTGGCAACCATGTACTGCTGTATGGCAGCAAGCGCATGGTACGCGTGAAAACATATACCTTTAAAGTAATAGTAGGCAACCAGAGCAAAGACGTAAAAGTAGAGCTGAAAAGCTACACGGGACATCAGGAAGAGTATTCAAACAATCCGGTCAGCCAGCACTCCGGCGGCACCACAGGCGGTCAAGGATAATTTTTTCTACAGTCTGAAACCAATAAAAGCTATTCATTTATGACCATAGCCGTTGATTTTGACGGTACCATTGTAGAACACCGCTATCCCCAGATAGGAGAAGAAATTCCCTTTGCCACCGCTACGCTGAAGATGCTGATAAACGAGCGTCACCGGCTGATTTTATGGTCGGTACGTGAAGGGAAGCTCCTGGAGGAAGCTGTGGAATGGTGTAGGAAACGGGGTGTGGAATTCTATGCCGTCAACCGGGACTATCCGGAAGAAGACATCGCACACACCGGTTTTTCACGCAAAGTAAAAGCCGATCTCTTTATCGATGACCGCAACCTAGGTGGACTGCCTGACTGGGGAAGCATCTACCGCATGATACATGACGGAGTGACCTACGAAGAACTGTTCCGCGAAAACAGTGAACCGGTCCGGCAGAAAAAGAAGGGCTTTTGGGCACGTTTGAAAAAATAATATCCGAATGAGATTTTTGACTTATGTCAATTCATAACTCGCAAAAACCTTCTAATTTTGTACTCGAAATAGAGAAAGATTAGTTTTTATAAGAGTAAAGAGATTAGTTTTTAGGGTGCACTAAAAAAATAGGCAATATCCACAACGGTTATTGCCTATTTTTATATATAGCCGGAAGCCAAGTACATCAATACAGACTTCCCAGGCCGACTTCCGTAAAGAGTTTCGCCAACTTTTCCACCACCGGTTTCATATAACGTTCTCCTTTCTCGGCAGAAGCTTTTTTGGGGTTCCCTACCCCGCTGTCGACTGTAGCCTTATCCCAATGGCGGGGAGCCCAGCCAACCTTTTCATTCAAGGAAGGAATGGCAAACGGTTTGGATTCCCCGTCACCGGCCTCAGCCAAATTCACCAGCTCGGGATGGTAATGCATCATAACGGAAGTCTCAGACTCGCCGGCATGGTCGTCGACAACAGCCTCAAAGTAGTCTTTGGGAGGGACGATGCTGAACCAGTCGGCAGCGATAATCAGAAAATCGGGATACACAAACGCCAGGTCACGAATCATTCCCTTGAAGTTGTTGCCGCCATGACCGCTGAGAATAATCAGCTTACGCATGCCTTGTGCATAGAGGGAGGCAACTATGTCTTCCAGAATGGCCTGCTGGGTGGAATAGCGGGTATGGATGCAGAACGGAAGTTCGCGCTGCCCCGGATTGTGTGCACCGAAAGGTACGGGAGGCATCACCATGCAGCGTACACCGGAATTCTGCAAAGCCAGTGCAGCCGCATCTACGGCAATGTCATGCGGCAGAATACAATCAGTGAGATAAGGCAGATGCAGATTATGGGGCTCCGTAGCTCCCCAAGGCAGGATGACAACGTCATACTTCACTCCTTTCACCTTTCCATAGCAGGAAACAATAAGGTCAATTTCTCTTTTTTCCATGATAGTTTATTTTGGGGGTAAATCTTTACCGCAAAAATAAACATTATTCCGTCACATTGAACCTATTGCCGGCGATATTCTTTAGGTGACATACCGGTGTGATGCTTGAAATACTTGCCAAAGAACGACTGGTTGGCAAAGTGCAGCTCGTCTGCAATTTCCTGAATGCTCAGCTCGGAAGACTTCAACAAGGCTTTGGCTTCCAAAACGACGAGACTGTCAATCCATTCGCCCGCCGTCTTTCCGCTGATTTCCTTCACTACGGTGGAAAGGTGCTTGGCAGTGAGGAACATCTTATCAGCATAGTAGGACACACTGCGCTCTTCCTTATAGGACTCGGAAATAGCACGGATAAAGCGCTCGAACAAGTCTTCCTTCCTGCTTTTGGGAATGCGTTCCTGGATGACATGTCCTTGATAGATATTATATATCTCATAAAAAAGGGCCAACAGCAACCCCTGAGTGATTTCCTTACGGAAAGGATTGTCTTTCAGCTTCACCTTGCTCCAAAGAAAAGAGTGATACTCCTGAAACGATTGGGATTCCTCCGGAGTGATGTGAACGAAGGGCCGCTCCTTAATCATGAAAAACATAGGGAAAAGCTGTTGCATGGTAGGTATCACCATATCCATAAAATCCCTTGAGACGGCAATGAAAAGACCGGAAAAATCATCGGAACGCTCGCGTTGCAGAACAATCTGGTCGGGAAGAATAATACCCAACATACCTTCCCGCATTTCACATTGCTGCAGGTTGAGTTCCAGTTTGCACCACCCTTTCAAGCAGACAGTCAGGCAAGCAGCATTCAAACGGGTGGGATAAGAGCTCAAAGGCATGTCCTTGATGTCATTAAAAATAGCAAAATCATTGCCGATGAAATCAATCATCGGCAAATGATGTATCTGGGAAATGTCTACATTCCGTATTCTCTTAGTATCCATGGTTTTTGTGCTTTGGCGACAAATGTAGGACTATTTTGCGGAATTTAGCTCTAAAAATTCTTAAATGGAAACTTTTAGTTCATTATCTTGAAACCGATAAAGAAGGTTCTCGGCTGCGTCGGTCCGTAGAAATAACCCGCATCGCGGAATTCCCCTTTATCCAGGTCTTTCTGGAAACTGTTAAAGATGTTCTGTACACCCGTGTTCAACTGGAGTTTGATATGGTCGTGAAGCACAAAGGTGTAGTTCAGCTTCACATTCAGGTCCAGGAATTGGGGAGTATGCTCCATGCGGTCTGAAGTGATATTACAGAAGGCACCCTCGGGAGCATCTTCCGGTGCGTAGTGCGGAACAATCATCTTTCCCGTATAGGTACCGGAAAGAGAGAAATCAAAATTCTTTACCGGTGCGGAGGAGAAAGTGAAGTACCCGTAATAATCAGGTGTACGGGGCATGCGCTTGGTGGTAAGGTCTTCTCCGTCCACCTTCGTCCAGGCTTCCTCATGGGTATAGCGGCTGCGCTGTGCCGTAAATCCGAGCTGGAACTGCGCCTCCTTGCCATGGGCAATCTTTACATCCAGATTGGCACCATATACGCGTGCACCGTTTCCGTTGCGGCGCTCCTTGATGACATCCCCTACTTCGTTCTTGCCGATATCTTCGAGCACAAAGACGTGGCGCAGGTCTGTATAGAAACCTTCCACCAGGATGTTTGCCTGCCAGTGACCCAGATGGGCAGTCCAGTCCACCGAACCGCTGTAACTGTTGGAGCGTTCTTCACTCAGGTTATCGGCGAGTTTGATTTGGACTCCCTTGCCGCCTACTGCCGTCACGTGCAAGTCCTCATCGTATGCCTGCGGAGCACGGAAACCGGTAGAATAAGTCAAGCGTGCCTGAAAATCATCTGTCGGCTTGTAGAGCAGGTTGACGCGGGGGCTGAAAATAAGCTTGTCTATCAGGTTGTGCTTGTCCAGGCGGGCGCCGACCAGCATGGTCAGTACGTTCATCTTCCACTCATTCTGCACGAAGGCGCTGGCAATGCGGACATCCTGCTCCATGTCACGATGATAGCCGGTCATGATGTCGTGCAGGGAGTTGTTCTGATATTCCAGTCCGCCGGTGAAGGTGGCGGGGGCAAAGAAGCAGTTGTCCATATTGCCCACGTACATGCCGCCGGCAACCCAGGTCAGGTCTTTCGTCTTGCCGTAGGCATTCATGTTCTTTTGGGCACCATAGTAGCTGTTGCGGTCGGTGTGCTGGATGGAGGTGTAAGCCGAAATCTTATGCTTGTACTCTTTCCAGAACAAATCATAGCTCACGCCTCCGCTATTGATGATATGCTTGGTCTGCTCGGTGATGTCCGTCTCGTGCGGCTGCAAATCGAATTTGTTGCCTCCGCGACGAAGTTCGTTAGTGGTATGGTATTCCAGATTGATGCGGCTGAAATGCGTAGGACGGTAATAGGCGCGGAAACCGAAGGTATTCATGTTCAGCTTGCCCAGCTCGGAAAAGCCATCGCCATCGCGGTCGTAGGGGTTACGGTTGCGGTAACTCTCATAAAAGGCAATGCCGTAAGAGTTATCTTTGGCAACCAGCGACACATTGCCACCCATATATTGCTCCCAGGACTTGCCGTCCATATTGGAGAACATGCTCGATACCTGGAAGGAATTGTTGATGGGGTCTTTGGTTATAATATTGATAGTTCCTCCCACAGCATTGGCGCCAAACAGGGCAGAGCCTCCGCCACGCACCACTTCTACCCGTTCAATCATGTTCACGGGGATTTGCTCCAATCCGTACACACCGCTCAATGCACTGATGATGGGACGGCTGTTTATCAATATCTGCGAATACGGACCTTCCAAGCCATTGATGCGCACCTGGGGGAAGCCGCAGTTCTGGCAGTTGTTCTCCACGCGCAGGCCCGACTGGTAGTTCAGTGTCTTGGCAAGGTCGGTGGAGTTGACCATCTCGAACAATTTGGTACTCATCACATTTACAACTACCGGAGCTGCCTTGCGGCTTACCTCGTTGCGGTTGGCAGATACCACCACTTCATCGGTCATGAAACTCTCCTCTTCCATCGGGAAATGTATGACGGCAGTAAAGTCCTTGCTCACCGTCACTTCCTTCTCTTGGGTCTTGTAGCCCACTGCCGACACACGGAGCTTGTATTTTCCCGCCGGAAGCTTGCGGAACTCAAATTGTCCTTCTTCATTAGAAACCGTTCCCTGACCGCTGCCGATAATCAAAACCGTAGCATACGGTATATTTTCCTCCGTACCTTTCACTATCACATGGCCGGAAATCATATTGCCTTCCTTTATAGGATTTACGGCAAAAGCTACGCTGGCACTTACCACTGCAAGTACCAACGCCAAAATGTATTGTTTCATCAAATTAGCGCTCTAAATAAAAAAATAATTCAAGTCTGAAAAAAGATAATAATCCGCAATGCCGCACTTCTTTCACTGAAATACCGGACATTCGAGACTAAAACACCTGGTATCTACATGCAAAAAATCCAGGCGTTTTTAAACCTAATGACTATGAAAAAAGAGCGGGAGGAGCGCGAAGGGAAAGAGTACGTATAACTTCCCCCTTTACAGTAGGCGTTGCCGGTTTGGCTCTGAGCATGGACAGCAAAGGACGCATCGGGTGCTGAACCTCATACACATCCACCCCGGAAGAGTGGAATACCGACAGATGCCCGATAACCAGAAGGGAAGTCTGAGAGTGAGAGTGTGTGCCATGAAAAGGGTGCGAGTGCGTTATCATCACCCCATTCACATAATGGACGTGAGTGAACGCAGTGATACTTGCCTGGTACATGATAAACAGTACCAGCAAGCTCAATGCACCTATAATTTTTTTCTTCTGCTTCACGCCCAAAAACTTATACTATAGATTTTGAGCCGCAAAGATAGTGAATTATTCTTTAACTTTGCCAAACAAGAACTCATAATCACGCTTGGAAGCCGGAGCCGCCCATTCTTCGGGAATGAACTTCCACTGATTCAGCGCACGCGGTTCAATCACCTTCTTTCGCTCGATGTACTGCATCAGATAATAGCGTAAGTCCTTATCCGTAGAGTGGATGATGCGCTCCTTCAATTCATCCTGCGAGATGCCGGAACCCTTTGTCAGCAATTCGCCACCACCGTTTCCACGATAAGAATTCACCGCTACCTTATACATTTTATCCATATCGAACGGGGTACCGTCTGCCATGCTGAGAATGGTTACCTTCTCGCCATCCGGCTTGGTCACATCCACCGTGTAGATAATACCCGCCGCAGAATCGAAGTTGAAGCTGAAATTCTTGAATGAGGCCCTATCCGTAACACCTTCGCGGCGCTTCTCACGGAAGAGAAGGATATGGTCGTCCGGAGACTTCATCCGATTGGTCCACAAATCATACGACATCTCCAAGGCATCGCGTATCTCCTTCCCCGTCAGACGCATGGTGTAAAGCATATTTTCGTACTTATACAGATTGAACATATCGTTCACAAAAATGTCTCCTTTACGGATTTCCGTATCATAGGACAAAGGAGCCGCAAAAGAAATATCCGCTCCGCTGATTGCCAACTGCAATTCGTGGATAAGGTCTATAAAAGCGGAAGAACCGAAATAAGCAGGACGTGTGGAGATAGTCTCGGTAAAAGAACCAATTTTCTTGGAAACAAAATTCTGCACAGCTTCATTTTCGGGGGCAAAGCGTTGCATGAACTCTTCGCTGACGCCGTAGTCTTGCGTATCGGACAGTATGCCGTCTATCTTCTTGTCTATAACTTTACCATCACGCAGTTTCAAGGTTATATCCACATTACTCACAACGACACCGTTGCTGGCAGGGTCCATCACCAGTACCGAGTCACCGGCTATGTTGCACACCCTCTTGCATTCGCGCGCATGGTCGTGCCCCATCAGGACAATATCGAATCCCGGCACGTTGCACGCCACTTCCACCGAAGCGTTTTCGCGATACTTGCCTCCCATCAGCTGGGCATCCTGGCCGGCATGGAACATACCGATAACCAAATCAGGCTTTTCCTGCTCACGGATAATCTTCATCCATTTGCGGGCAGTCTCCTCCATATCGTCGAAACGCAGCCCTTTCCACAGATTCTCTGAAAGCCACACGGGGATGGCAGGAGTTATCATACCGAGAACCACAATTTTCACTCCGTCACGTTCCAGCACCTCATAGGGTTTGAAATGGGTTTCTCCGGTAGCAGTATCCACAATATTGGCACCCAATATCGGAAAACGGCAGTCACCTGCCCAACGGTCGAAAACGGTACGGCCGGTCTCTACGTCATGGTTACCCATATTACCGGCATTATACCCCATGAAATTCATCATCTCCGCTGCCAGATGAGGGGCAACGGTATCTATGTAATTATAATAATAGGCTGTGGGCTGTCCCTGCAGAATGTCACCATTGTCCAAGAGAATCAGATTTTTGCCATAAGCCTCACGTTCTTTTTGCACCAAAGCATGCACACGTGCCAGACTGCCGGTTGCCTCCCGGCGGCGTATAAAGTCGTAGGGATAGTAGTTTCCGTGTATATCACTGGTCTGTACGACTTTCAGTTTCACCTCTCTTTCCTGCGCAGGCAGTATGCTTGTCAGGACAAAAATCCAGATAAAAAAACAACTAAATCTTTTCATTATATTTCCTTATTTCTTGTCGGTTCTTATAAGTTCATAGGATGAGTAAACATAAACCGCGCTCCATTCGTATAGGCAGGATCTATCCAAATCTCGCCGCCCCACTTCTCAACGGTCAGCTTACAGATGGACAAGCCCAAGCCGGTTCCCTGCACATATTCGTTCAGCTTCTCGAAACGTTCGAACACCCGTTTCTGTTTGTCCAATGGAATGCCGCAACCAGAGTCAGTCACCGAGAATACTGCAACATTCCTCGCCGTATCCGGCTCCAGCTTCAAGGTTATCGTACCTTCCTTTGTAAACTTGTCCGCATTGGAAAGCAGATTTATCACAACCTGCTGTAAACGCTGCACATCCGTCCGCATCTCCACTACCTCACGTTCACACTCAAATAAGAATTGATTGGTCGACCTACGTGCCTGGGCCACGGAAGCTACTACCTGCTGGCATATCTGCACTACATTGCAGCTCTCCAAAGAAAGGATGACGCGGTCGGCCTCCAAACGGGACACATCCAATATGTCATTAATCAACCGAAGCAGCAAATCAGAGTTGGTCCTAATAATCTCGAAATAGCCACGCTGTTCTTCTTCCGAGGCTCCTCCGGCAGACAGCACGTCCGAGAAGCCCACAATCGCATTCAATGGAGTACGGATTTCGTGGCTCATATTGGCAAGGAAAGCACTCTTCAGGCGGCTGGATTCTTCGGCACGGTCCTTTGCTTCACGCAAGGCCCCCTCGGATACCTCCAGTTCATCCTTCAACTTCTTTGTATGATAATAAAAGTAAAGGGAAACGAACAAACCGCCCAACAGCACCAACAGAACAGCACCGACAGACCAGATATGATACTTGTACTGTTCGTAGAAAGAAGGGGTTACGTTCAGCATCTTTACCGGCTGCGGAAGGCCGGCGATATTCAGTTTCTTTTCCTTCACGAGCTTGCCGTCCAGTATGGTCTCATTCGGAATGATTTCCATATGGGTCTCACTATCCTGAGGGGTGGTCAGCAGGCGGTAGGACTGTCTTGCCATCTCCTTGCCCAAAGCACGGTAGGCAGGAACAACACCTGCCACAGCCCAATATCCCAAGCCTACGGAACTGAGCGAGAAAGTGGGCAAAGTGGGAGCTGCTTCCATCATGGCGTAGGTTGCATTCCGCATGAAGTAACCATCGTTCATGTCCACACGCCATGTCCCCATCAATATAGCTGTATTTTCCGGTAACTCATGCAATCTGTCACAAATGGTATATATGGTATGGACGCGTCCGTCCAGCAGAATCAGGTTGAGTTCCGGAAACTTCTGCATCTCCTTCACTACATAGGCTTGCATGGCAACGCCGCCATAACTGTTGTCTGAGACAAAAGCGATATTCTTGGTGCCGGGATACATCTGCTTTATCATATTGATGTTGGCCTCCACATCATACTCATAAACGAAGCCAGCCTTGATAGGCGAACTGGGGAAATCCGTGAAGAAGTCGACGGATTCGGGCATCCAGGTCTTTAAGTCGACCGTATCGCCCGGCAACAATATGGCGTTACGGCTGGACAATGCACTTACGACCGGAGTATTGCCGCGTATAGAGTCGGGCAGAGAAAGATAGGCAGCCCAAGCCTCCTGCCCAATAAGGACGGTCAGCGCCGGACTGTTATCGCCCTGGTATTTGGACAATAGCTCCACCATCCTCCGTTCCCAAAGGGGAGATTCGGAGAAGCTTTTGCAGTTCATGTTTTCCAATGCGATGGTGTTTGTCCCGCCCAGGCGTTGGAACTCCTCCATAAAGTCTGAGATGTTGCCGGAAGTACGGCCGGCATCCGGATTATAGGAGCTGATAATCAGTACCGGATGTTCTCCTGTGATAGAGAACACCGGTAACAGACAGCAGAATAATGCTATGATACATGACGATATGGCACGAGACACATCAGTCATTAAATTTGTAGTCGTTAATGCCATAAAGTATGGCGTAGGACTTTGCTAAATTTGCTTTTTCAAATTTAGCCATAAATGTGGTGTCACTCTCGGCATTGGTATCACGATGTTTTGCTTCGTTAAAGTCATAAATATCCTTCAGGCCTACGGGAACGCCCTCCTCATCAAAGAAGATTGTCGCACAGCCCAAGGCATAATCAAATTCATCATTCTCATAGAAAGAAATGGTTTGGGAATAATAGACCTTTCCTTTAATGATTACCTTCTGTGGGCCATGAAACAGCTTCTCGCTTGCCGCACGCGAGGCAACAGCCGCTTTCGCAATCCGCTCAAAGACTTCTGACGACACGGTCATAGTTTGACCTTTTTTTGTAAAATACCAAAGCAGGCATTGTTTTTCAAAATCGCTATTCACTTTTGCCATGAAATGCTTCAATACCTCCTCAAGGTTTTTGCCGAAATGTGTTTGAGCCTCATTTTCGGCTGCTTTCACTAACGTATTGATAAATGTAGTGAGCATTTTATCTAAAATCGATTGACCTTTAGCTTCTTCCATATTTATTGTTTATTAGTTCGTTATAGTTGACAAACTTCGCAATAATAAATGATTTTTCCAAGAATATGGGGTTTATTTTCGTACGACGATTGTTTTTCGTACTTTTGGCATCCATTATAAAAAGAGAGAACCGATGATACAACATTTCCACCGCATGATATCTGCCGCCCTCGGCATATCAGAGAAACAAATAGTACAGACCCTCGGATTGCTGAACGATGGTGCCACCATCCCCTTCATCAGCCGCTACCGAAAGGAAGTGACGGGAGGACTGGACGAAGTGCAGATTGAATCCATAAAGACCCACTACGAAAAGCTGAACGAAATCGCCAAACGTAAAGAAACCATCCTGAACACCATACAGGAACAAGGTAAACTGACCACCGAACTTCAGAAACGTATCGAGGAGACTTGGGACAATACCCTACTGGAGGACATCTACCTCCCCTACAAGCCCAAACGGAAAACACGTGCCGAAGCAGCCCGTCAAAAAGGACTGGAACCCCTCGCCACCCTGCTGATGCTGCAACGTGAGCCTCATCCGGAGGAACGCGCCGCCAATTACGTGAAAGGAGACGTGAAGAACGTGGAAGATGCACTGAAAGGTGCCCGTGACATCATAGCCGAGCATGTTAGCGAAGACGAACGTGCCCGAAACAGCGTGCGCAACGCATTTGCCCGCCAAGGCACACTGACCGCCAAGGTGGTGAAAGGCAAAGAAGAGGAAGCGACCAAATACCGCGACTACTTCGATTGCTCCGAATCGTTGAAGCGATGCAGCTCCCACCGCCTGCTCGCCATCCGGCGTGCCGAAGCGGAAGGCCTGCTGAAAGTCAGCATCAGCCCAGACGATGAGGAGTGCGTGGAACGGCTGGAACGCCAATTCGTGCGGAGCAACAACCCCTGCGGACAGCAAGTGGCGGAAGCCGTGCAGGATTCCTACAAACGCCTATTGAAGCCATCCATAGAGACGGAATTTGCCACGCAAAGCAAAGAGCGTGCTGATGAGGAAGCCATCAAGGTATTTGCCGAAAACCTCCGTCAGTTGTTGCTGGCTTCACCACTGGGGCAAAAGCGTGTGATGGGTATAGACCCCGGATTTCGTACGGGTTGTAAAGTCGTGTGCCTCGATGCACAAGGAAATCTGCTCCACAATGAGAACATCTACCCCCACCCTCCGGTCAGCAAGCAGAAAGAGGCATTTGCCAAGCTGCAAATGATGATAGAGTCTTATAAGATAGATGCCGTAGCCATAGGTAACGGAACTGCCAGCCGCGAAACGGAGGAGTTCTTGAAACATCAGCGCTTCAACCGCGACATACAGATATTCATCGTCAGCGAGCAGGGAGCTTCCATCTATTCGGCCTCTAAAATTGCACGGGACGAGTTTCCCGACTACGACGTCACCGTACGCGGTGCTGTGTCCATAGGCAGACGACTGATGGACCCGCTGGCAGAGTTGGTAAAGATTGACCCGAAATCTATTGGTGTGGGGCAATACCAGCATGATGTGGACCAAACCAAGCTGAAAAAATCATTGGACCAGACCGTAGAAAACTGTGTAAACTTGGTAGGTGTCAACCTGAACACCGCAAGCAGCCATCTACTGACCTACATCTCGGGATTGGGTCCGCAACTGGCACAGAACATTGTGAACTATCGCGCCGAAAACGGTGCCTTCACCTCGCGCAAGGAACTGATGAAAGTACCTCGTATGGGTGCCAAGGCGTTTGAGCAATGTGCCGGCTTCCTACGCATTCCGCAGGCAAAGAATCCGCTGGACAATACTGCCGTACACCCGGAAAGCTATTGTATCGTAGAACAAATGGCAAAGGACTTGGGTTGCAGCGTAGCCGAGCTGATAGCCAGCCGGGAGCTGCGTCTGAAGATTAATCCCGAACGCTACCTCTCCCCCACCGTGGGCATGCCGACACTGAAAGACATCCTGCAAGAGCTGGACAAGCCCGGACGTGACCCACGCGGACCGATAAAGATATTTGAATTTGACAAGAACGTGCGCACCATCAACGACCTGCGCGAAGGCATGGAATTGCCCGGCATCGTAGGAAACATCACCAACTTCGGCGCATTTGTCGACATAGGCATCAAGGAAAACGGACTGGTACACCTCTCCCAACTCGCCGACAGATTCATATCAGACCCTAATGAAGTAGTGTCCATTCACCAGCATATACGCGTAAAGGTACTCAGCATAGATATGGACCGGAAACGCATACAGCTGACAATGAAAGGAGTGGAACAGAATTAGTGATTAGGGATTAGTGATTAATGGTTAGTGGTTAATGGTTTCCGTATTAATCATTAATCCCTAATCACTAATCCCTTATAATAGTGTCTTAAGATAATTACTGTACCAAGCACTAAAAGTAGTGAACACAGAATAGAGCCTTCGAACCCGAAAGTTCCTCCATTTATCAGATTTTCTTCCGGAAAGTGAAGAATCAGCAGATTCTCATTGCTAAATTCATTTCCACTGACTTTATATCCCAAAACAGAACCTTGAATCCAGTTCCAGAACCAATGCAAGGCAATGGGGAAACAGAGGTTGCGCGTGTATATATAGGAAGCTCCCAAGAAACAACCCGCCAGCATGATATTCAAAAACGGGACGAAGGCAAAGCTGGGATTGAAAAGATGCATCAACGAAAATAACACCGCAGAGATAAGCAATGCCACAAACTTATTGACGCCTCCATCCAGCATACGCCCTAAAATGAAACCGCGTCCAATAACTTCTTCCGTAACTGCCACTAAAAAATAAAGCAAAAGACTCGACAACAACGAAATGGGAGAAAACAAGACCCCTGCCACTTCCACAGCCCCCAACAATAAAGACAAGCCAAAACCAACTACATACAAGAACACGACAAACAAAGCTCCGTTCAGCAGGCTTCTGCCCCATCCCTTCAAAGACAAGCCCAAGCCCGAAAAAGGAAGCTTCCTGAAACCCAGCACCATACAAGCGGCAATAAGCCCACTGGCCAACATCAAGACTTCATTCAACATCATTAAATAGACGCTCATCCCACCAGCTTGTGTCTTCAACTCAGGGAAAGCAATCGCAAAAGGTATGGCAAACAAAAACAGAAAAATCATAAAAAGTACAGTAAACAGTACTATATCAACGAATGCCAGCCAAATACGTTTTGTTTTACTCATAGCAACACACTCTTCCTTCACCGTTTCTTCCGTCTCCATTTGTATCTCATTTTGATTAATATCCGACAAAAATAATAATAAAAAGAAAAAACTTCATGTATTCCTGCCGGTTTCTTCTTATATTTGAAAAATCAATCTGGAATCGACAAACATGAAACTAAGAAAAATACTTTTAGCCGTTGCCGGACTGGCGTTAATGCTGAATGCCTCGGCACAAAAATCCAAAAGATACTACGTGGCCAAACCTGGTACCCTGGTGGAACTGATGACAGAAGCGGAAGCCAATGAAATCACCCAACTGACCCTGCAGGGCAAGCTGAATGCCGTAGATTTCAGGCATCTACGGGATGAATTCAAAAACCTGCAACTGCTGGACATTTCCAATGCCTCCATCAGCATGTATGCAGGCAAGAACGGGACTTATCCAAACCGTTTTTATGTATATCCTGCCAATTGCATTCCGGCATATGCCTTCTGCAAGCAAATGGACGACAGTACATTTGTAGGTAAGGAGACGCTGACCAGGATTATCCTTTCCGACAAGACCAAGAACATCGAAGATGCTGCCTTTAAGGGATGCAAAAATCTCAAGATATGCCAGATACGGAAGAAAACGGCTCCCAATCTGTTGTCCGAAGCATTGGCCGATAGCGTTACAGCCATATTTGTTCCATTGGGATGCAGTGACTCCTATCGTACCAAAAAGAAATGGGAAACCTTTGCATTCATTGAAGGAGAACCACTGACAGTAAATGTGCAGATTGGTAAAATGGGCAGCCTTGCCAGCGAACTGTTAAGAGCCGGATTTCAGCCCAAAGACGTTAACTTTCTGACCGTTGAAGGAAAAATGGACGAAGCCGACTTCACATTGATACGCGACTATATGCCCAATCTGGTTTCCATCGACATGACCAACAGTAATGCCACTGCAATTCCCGACTATACTTTCACCCAAAAGAAGTATCTGCTGAACGTACGGCTCCCGCAAGAGCTTAGAAGCATTGGACAGCGTGCATTCAGTGGCTGCGGCCGTTTGTGCGGCACGCTGGTGCTTCCTGCCAGTGTAACCGCCATTGAGTACGGAGCATTTATGGGATGCGACAACCTGCGCTATGTGCTTGCCACGGGGAATAAGATTACCACGCTGGGCGACAACCTTTTCGGAGAAAGCCAAGGCAAAATTATATATAAGGAGAAACAATAACTCAGACTATTCCCCGCCTTAATAAGAACAAAGAGACTCTTTTAATAGCAAAAGAAGGTGTGTCAGAATGATAGCTAAAAATCATTCTGACACACCTTCTTCTTTTTTTCAATATCGCACAAGCCTTTATTAAACCAAAAAGATATGAAAGAAGAATCGTTCCATCATGATGGAACAATTTAAAATATGCTTATTTAGTCCTTAGCTTCCGTTATCACTTTGTTGCGTACATACGTGCACGCAACTCCTTGATGTGGTCTGAAGTGATGTATTCGTCATACTCCATCATCTTGTCGATAATACCGTTCGGAGTCAATTCGATGATACGGTTGGCAACCGTCTGAATGAACTCGTGGTCGTGGGATGAGAAAAGGATATTGCCTTTATAGGTCTTTAGATTATTGTTGAATGCCTGGATAGACTCCAAGTCGAGGTGATTGGTAGGTGTATCCAGAATCAAGCAATTGGCATTGCGCAGCTGCATACGTGCAATCATGCAACGCATCTTCTCACCTCCCGACAATACGCTTGCTTTCTTCAGCACCTCCTCGCCGGAGAACAGCATACGTCCCAGGAAGCTCTTCATATAGACTTCATTGCCTTCACCGAACTGGCTCAACCAGTCCACCAGATTCAGGTCTGTATTAAAGAATGCAGTATTGTCCAGCGGCAGGTAAGCGGTGGTGATAGTCACACCCCAGTTGAAAGTACCTGCATCCGGTTTCATATTCTCGTTGATAATCTCGAACAGGGCGGTCATGGCACGCGGGTCGTGCGAAAGGAATACAATCTTGTCTCCCTTCTCTACGTTGAAGTTGACGTCGCGGAACAGCACCGTACCATCTTCCAGCGTTTTCGTCAAACCGGAAACTTCCAGAATCTGATTACCCGGTTCGCGTTCGGGCGTAAAGATGATGCCCGGATACTTACGTGATGACGGCTTGATTTCTTCTACATTCAGTTTCTCCAACATCTTCTTGCGGCTGGTAGTCTGCTTGCTCTTTGCCACATTGGCACTGAATCGGCGGATAAACTCTTCCAGCTCTTTCTTCTTCTCCTCGGCCTTTGCCTTCTGGTTCTGCTGCTGACGGAGCGCCAGCTGGCTGGACTCGTACCAGAAGCTATAGTTACCGGCAAAGAGGTTAATCTTTCCGTAGTCGATGTCCACCGTATGCGTACAAACGGAGTCGAGGAAGTGACGGTCGTGGCTTACCACCAGCACCGTATGCTCAAAGTTGGAGAGGTACTCTTCCAGCCAAGTCACGGTCTCCATATCCAAGTCATTGGTAGGCTCGTCCAGCAGCAAGTTATCAGGATTTCCATAGAGAGCTTGCGCCAGCATGACACGCACCTTTTCTTTGTTGTTCAACTCACCCATCAACAGATAATGCTTGTCTTCCTTGATACCCAAACCACTCAACAAGGCGGCAGCATCGCTTTCGGCATTCCAGCCGTCCAACTCGGCAAATTTCTCTTCCAATTCGGAAACCTTCAGCCCATCCTCGTCTGTGAAATCCTCTTTGGCATACAGCACTTCACGCTGCTTCATGATATCCCACAACACCGTGTGTCCCATCATCACCGTGTCCATCACCGTAAAAGCATCCCACTTAAAGTGGTCCTGGCTCAAAACGGAAAGACGCTCTCCCGGAGCCAGCATGATGGAGCCCGTCGTAGGGTCCAGCTCCCCGGAAATCGTTTTCAGGAAAGTAGATTTTCCGGCGCCGTTGGCACCGATGATACCGTAACAGTTACCACTTGTAAACTTCAGGTTTACGTCATTGAACAACACTCTTTTACCAAACTGTACTGAGACATTAGAGACTGTAATCATCTTTATATTTACGATTTATTTATTTACAATTTACTATTTAATACCTATTAGTCTGCGAATTGCGAGTGCAAAGATAGTTATTTTTCCATGAATAGACACAGAGAAGCGCTGTCAATCTGACATAAAAGTATTACCTTTGCAGCGTTTTCGGCAAAAATATCCGTTTTGGCAAAGTTTTTGCTGGAGCACTAATATCGTATTAACTTAAACCCTTAACAGCAATGAAAGCTAAATCATTTTACAAGAATAATAAGCATAACAATATGAATCCGAAAGAAAAAGAAAACAACCAGGAAGAGGAGCTGAAAACTCAAGCTACTCCCAACGAATGTGACGAAGAAACTGTCGGACAAGAAACTTCACAAGAAAACGAAGCTCCCCTGACAGAAGAAGAAAAGCTCGCCCAGGAACTGGAAAAGGCCAATGAACAGATTGAAGAGCAGAAGGACAAATACCTGCGCTTGTCTGCCGAGTTTGACAATTACCGCAAACGTACCATGAAGGAGAAAGCAGAACTCATCCTGAACGGTGGTGAAAAGAGTATCAGCAGTATCCTACCCATTGTGGATGACTTTGAACGCGCCCTCAAAAACATGGAGACAGCCACCGACGTAGCCGCCGTAAAAGAAGGCGTTGAACTTATCTACAACAAGTTCATGTCTGTATTGGGACAAAACGGCGTTAAGGTAATAGAGACAAAGGAACAACCGCTCGATACAGACTATCACGAAGCCATCGCCGTGATTCCGGCACCCAATGAAGCACTGAAAGGCAAAATTCTAGACTGTGTACAAACCGGTTACATCCTAAACGACAAAGTGATCCGTCATGCCAAAGTGGTAGTCGGAGAATAACATAAAACTGTATGGAAAAAAGAGATTACTACGAAGTATTGGAAGTCGAAAAGACAGCAACGGTAGAAGAAATAAAGAAAGCCTATCGCAAGAAAGCCATCCAATATCATCCGGACAAGAATCCGGGCGACAAAACAGCCGAAGAGAAATTCAAGGAAGCGGCAGAGGCATACGACGTACTAAGCAATCCGGACAAGCGTGCCCGCTACGATCAGTTTGGTCATGCCGGACTGGGTGGTGCCGCCGGTAATGGTGGTCCGTTCGGCGGCTTCAGTGGAGGCATGTCCATGGACGACATCTTCTCCATGTTCGGTGACATCTTTGGCGGACACAGTGGAGGAGGTTTTGGCGGTTTTGGAGGTTTCGGCGGAGGTGGCGGCACACAACAACGCCGTTACCGTGGTTCGGACTTGCGCGTCAAGGTGAAACTGAACCTCAAGGAAATCTCTACCGGCGTGGAAAAGAAATTCAAACTGAAGAAATACGTGCCTTGTACCCACTGTCATGGTACGGGAGCCGAAGGTGACGGTGGTTCAGAGACCTGCCCGACTTGTAACGGCAGCGGCACGGTAATCCGTAACCAGCAAACCATACTCGGCACCATGCAAACAAGAACCACTTGTCCGACTTGTGGCGGTGAAGGCAAAATCATCAAAAACAAGTGTAAGGAATGTGCCGGTGAAGGTATTGTATACGGTGAAGAAGTAGTAACCGTAAAAATCCCGAAAGGTGTTGCAGAAGGTATGCAACTCTCTATGGGCGGAAAAGGAAATGCAGGCAAGCACAACGGTGTACCGGGTGACCTGCTGATTCTTGTAGAGGAAGAGCAAGACCCGAACCTGATACGCGATGAAAATGACTTGATTTACAACCTGCTCCTCAGCTTCCCGACAGCAGCCTTGGGTGGTGCGGTAGAAATTCCCACGATTGATGGAAAGGTGAAAGTAAAAATTGACTCAGGTACGCAACCGGGAAAAGTACTCCGCCTGCGCGGCAAAGGTTTACCCAACGTGAACGGGTACGGCACGGGAGATTTGCTGGTAAATGTCAGCGTATATGTACCCGAAACGCTGAGCAAGGATGAGAAGAGAGCATTGGAGGAGATGGAAGAATCGGATAACTTCAAGCCGAACACTTCGATTAAAGAGAAAATATTCAAAAAGTTCAAGAGCCTGTTTGACTAATAACATGGTACATAAAGAAGCCTCCCGGTATACAATAAAATATATCGGGAGGCTTTCTTATGGGTTTATCGGGGAAAATGTTAAAGCTCCAACATCCGCTTCATAAAAGCCTTTATTCCCTCCACATCAGAAGCCTGAGGAGCCCACGAAGCCAAATCCTCTGAGGGTAGAGGCTGATATGGGCCTTTTTTAATTTCAAAAATAACGGTACCTGACTCCAAGGCAATAATACTATGCCATGTATTAGAAGGAATTTCCAGACCATATTTACCTTCCGAAGGATTGAGGCATACCTTATCTGTTACATTACCGGCATCATCATAAAAAAATGCCAGCAGACTCCCACGCAAAACCAGATAAGTTTCTTCCTTATCTGTATGACGGTGAGGAGGAAGATAAGTTCCCGGTTCCAAAGCATTCAGCAACCGATGAATAGGAGCATCCATAGACGCATGAAAATTATAATTCATACGTAAACGGGAGTTCTCCTTAGCTCGTGAAGTAACGGTATCCAGCAGCTCTTCTGTTATCAGCTTCATCATAACTTCAGCAATTGGGCAAACTTGGCAGGAAGTTCTGCTTTGCCCGCCTCAATAGACAAACTTTTTCCTTCATTATCTACTAATATAGCAGCCTTCTGCAAGGAAGCCAATGAGGTAACTTCCGACACATTACCGGCAACAAACAAACATCCGGAAAAAAGAGGAGTAATCACCTTCCGGGTATGCCCTTTCCATTTTACAAACACAGCCTGCATCGGGCAATATGTAGTATATCCCGCAGCATTCAAACGCTGCATCAACTTATGTTCAGACTTGGGTGCTGTGTACAATGCATGCCAGCACATCATATCATTATCCGTCATCATATTGTTTGCTTTTTCCATCCCTTTAATAAATCTTTTACAAATAATATCCATCCCACACTGCCGACACCAGCTAAGAACATGAAGCCGATCAAAATCATCAATTTATTGGGCTTTGCAGGCTTCAAAGGTACCGTAGCCGGCTGGACAACCGTATATACCGGTGTAATCTCCTGCACCTTAGCTCTTGCCATCTGCAATTGTTGAGACACTTGTGTATATACTTGATAGGCTAAATTCATTTCATTCTGTAAACGCTCTTGCTCTGCGCGATAACTCAGCAATATTATATTCTGGTTTGCATCTACAAAATTTGCGTATTTCTTCTGGGCAGACTCATAACTGGCCTTTGCTTCTCCATAAAGTTTTTCGGTAAATGCCAAATCATGACGAGCTTTATTAGTTCGATAATCTGTGATGTAGTTCTGCAGGCAATGCATCACGGTATCCGTCAGCGAAGCAGATATCAAAGGATCCTGCATAGTAACAGACAAGGTTGTCACACCTGTCTTTTTGTCTACGGAAACAGAGATACGTTTACTTAAAGCATCTGCAATGGCAGACTCATCTCTAGTAAGACGAAAAGGATCCAGCTTTGCATCCCCCTCTTCCGGTTCATCCTTAAACAAAGACAATGTCCATCCTAACACCTTAAAAGGAGCGGAGAAAATTGCACTCCACCAAGGAGAACGCTGTTCTTCTTTCAAATAAGCATATAAAGTCGTGTCTACTTTTGCTTTCTGATCCTTGACTTTAACATCGAACAGTTCAATCAGAAAAGGAGTAGAACTTACAATATCAGGATAAAGTTCGGGTGACAAAGCATCTTCACCAGAAGAAGTACCCAAATTGATACCCGCCATGGCTGCAAGGGCTCCCATACTTCCGCCACCAGATTTACCACCACTCTCCGGAGCCAACGTCACACTTGTAGAATACTCCTTAGGAATACTAAATGCAACAACCAGTCCAACAAGGGCAGCGATACCACACGCCTTAAAAACCAATTTGCGACTAGCCCATACTTTCTGGGCCAGTTCTATCAAATCTATTTCTTGTTCCTCAGGTTGTGGAGAGGTTATGTTTTGTATTTTTTCTTCGCTCATAATTCAAATTACTTAAAGAGATTAACCATAGTCGCAATCATCGCTGCAATAGAAGCTGTCGTACTTCCCATTCCCAGAATTTCAGTGGTAGTCATCTTCCTTTTCTGTTCTTTACTTGGAACAATTATTTCACAACCTGGTTCAATGGCTTTCTTGTTTCCTGCTCTTAAACGAGAAACTGTACCATTCATGTATATTACATAGGCCTTGCGTTTCTTGGCGTCATTACCAAAACCACCAGCCTGGTTGATATAATATTTCAAGCTTTCACCCTTTTTATATAAAACTGTATTCGGATACATTACAGCACCGTTGATTTTCACTGTACTTACGTACTCCGGAACAAATAATACATCTCCCTCGCGAAGCACCATATCAGCATCTGAACCAGGATTTTTCAAGGCCTCTCCCAGATTTATACCTACAGAATAGGTATCGGACAAATCCAATCTTTTTACAGATATGGAATCTCCGCCTCCCGCTTGCGCCATACGCAGAGCATCTTCCTTACGGCGGAATTCTTCTTCGGTCATCCTACGTATAAGACGCGCTCCTTTTATATAAGCATCGGGAGTTACTCCACCAGCCTTAGCTATCAAGTCACTCAAACGTTCATTCTTTTTCGATAGTGCATAATTACCGCTAAAAAGGACTTCTCCGCCCACCATAACATTCTGTTGTTTAAAATAGGACGGACTCTTACGAACATAAATTTCATCAAAAGGCTCAAGATGGAAATCCTGGCTTCCTTCTCCCACCAATAAGCCATCTTTCAAATCAAAAGAGAAATTCTGGCCTACTGTAGTACTGAAAGATGTACTCTTCGGATCTTTCATGCGCCGTGCAACTTCAACCTTTGTTGTAGCCGCCGCCTCCAACAAGCCACCAGCCTGCAACACCAAATCCTCTACTGTCATTTTATCAGAATAAAGATATGTACCCGGATTGGCAACTTCACCATGAATGGTAAGTGTAGCTTCTTCCTTCAAGTCATGAATACTTGGAATATATAAAATGTCATTCTTCTGCAAAGGAATATCTGCAGCCGTCCCGTTCAGCAAACCTTTCACATCTACTTGTATAACCTCATGCGACAAGTCTTCAAGTTCACGATCGATTATAGCACGGTTTAAGAATGCATCTCCGCGAAGTCCTTCCGCTTTCTTAATCAGCTGCTTCACTGTATTCATCGTACCGTCCAACTGATACAAACCTTCACGATATACAGCACCGCGGATTTCCACACGATTCTCAAAACGCTGTAAAACGGAATCAACCGTTATCTTATCACCGTCATCTACGCGGAATACGGAATAATCCATCTCATCCACATTATAAATTTGATGCTCACGTCCACTTTTACGGATTATACGTAATGCTTTCTTATAAGCATCACCCGTAAAACCACCTGAATACTTCAATAATGTACCTACGGTTTCAGTGGGTTTCATTTCATAAAACATCGGACGTTTTACCTTACCTAATATCTGTACCAGTGACTGGTAAGGATCCACAAGAATTACATCACCATCCTGCAGACGGATGTCATCCTTCATTTTTCCTTTCATAAGTAAATCGTAAACATCCAAATCCGCTATTGTATTTCCATTGCGAATCACTTTAATACTGCGCAAACTACCAATCGGGTTCACACCACCTGCACGATATAAAGCATGAAATACGGAAGCAAATGATGAGAGGGTATAAGTTCCGGGCACCACAACTTCACCCATAACGTTTACTTGAATAGAACGTATTTCTCCTAATGTCAGTTTAACTTGGGTAGACGGAACATTTCCGGTTACTCCAGAATATATTCTGGCAAATTCTTGTTTCAAATAATTATTGGCTTCCTTTACAGTTTTGCCACTCAGATAAACCGGTCCTAAATTATTCACAAGAATACTTCCTTCCGGAGAGATTGTTTGTCGAATCGTTGTTTCAGAAGCTCCCCACACATCAATAATCACCTCGTCACCAGGTCCCAGACGATAATTCTCGGGAGTAGCAACATTCACATTGGGTTCGAAAGTCAAATTATCGTTAGTAAAAATATTATGACCATAAATTTGCGAAGTCGGATCCTCTGTTTCCTTCTCTTGAGACAAGGAACGATTATCCATCATTTGTAAAGAATCCCCTGCAACATCCGTTTGTCTGGCAGAATAAGTTTCCGAGGTTGTACGCAGCCCTTTGACTACGCCACTCATTTCACCACGTTGACGAGAACGCTTCTCATCTTGGGTATTGCTCTGCGGACTTCCAGATTTAGAGTTTTCATACTTTTTCTGAATTCTTTCAACTTGTTCCTTTGTCACTCCCCGCCGCATTAATTCAGTAGTAATCTGCTTTTGATTTTTGCCCATCTGCTGAGCGCTTTTTACATACTGAACAACCTGATCATCTGACATCTGCTGAGCAAAAGCTACCCCTGACAAAGTAAATACCAAAAAGAATAGTGTTATTAATCTACGCATAAGATATTCTGATTAATCTTTTGAGTTCTTGTAATAAATATAAATCGGGCACAAAGGTAATATATTATTTTTATAATATACATTTATTCCACCTCTAAGTTTCAGAAAAAGCATTAAAAAGCTGTCACTTTCACGTCTTTTCATTGGGTAGAAGAAAGCGGGAAAATTGGCACTATTTTTTTCATTAGTCCAATCAAAATAGCCTTTTTTTCAGTATAACTATGTTGCACCAAGGCCAGCACTTCTTCCCGCACATGTTCATAATCATCAACAGATGCCTTTTCACGCTTTATCTTTTCACCGATTACAGAATCCAAAAGTCCATCCCCAGGCCCTCCCACAATGTACACTTCTCCCCCATCCCCCATGACTCCCACTTCCAGGGTGAGCATACAAGCTTCAGACAAGGTAATCAAACAATGAGTA
The DNA here is from genome assembly GCF_003603395.1 of Bacteroides sp. AM44-19. Taxonomy (NCBI): domain Bacteria; kingdom Pseudomonadati; phylum Bacteroidota; class Bacteroidia; order Bacteroidales; family Bacteroidaceae; genus Bacteroides; species Bacteroides sp. AM44-19. The sequence goes on from NZ_QTNB01000001.1 coordinate 543,798, forward strand.
TTCGTCGGATACACCTCACCCAAACGTACTATGAACATATCAGTTTCCCTTGTGTCGCGTTTCAACCTGCAATCAGATGATTGCACATATATTTCCGCCACACGCTTACTATATTCCATAGCATTCTCCGGATGACGTGCATTAGCAGCAGATATCATAACCATACGGGACACTCTATACTTTGCCGCCAGGTCCGCAATATTCACTGTCCCCGATATATTCGTTTGAATTGCCTCCGATACAAAATCATCCATCAGTTGTACATGCTTATACGCAGCAGAATGAAAAACAAGTTGAGGACGTGTTTCTTCAAATATAGCCTCCATACGCGTACGGTTAGCAACATCTGCAACCAATACACGGACCTCCAGATTCTTCCAATGATCAGACAATTCCAACTGTACATCATACAATGGGGATTCTGCCTGATCTACCAGAATCAACTGATAAGGATTCAGTGTAGCCAACTGGCGAACGATTTCCCTTCCTACAGCTCCCGCCGCTCCCGTAACCATTACTCTACGCCCCTCGATATGGGCCGTAATTTTACGCATGTCAACTTGCACCGGTTCTCTACGGAGCCAATCTTCTATTTGAATGTCCTTTATCAGTCCATCGTCCATACAATCGCTTAAGGGAGGAACGGTCATTACATGAATATCATGAGAGAACAGTTTATCCAGCATTCCGGAATTTTCCAAATCCGACACCTTGCTTGGAGAGATAATGATTGTATCCACTTTCTTTTTCTTTAGACGGTCAAACAGCTGCTCATCATTGGGATATACCCTGCATCCCATCGTATGTTTACCTATCATATCAGGTTCGTCCGAAATAAAGCCACGCAGGCGATAATGATTATTACGACTAACTCTCAAGGATTTTGCAACATTGACTCCAGTCCCATGGAATCCATAAATAAAAACATTCACGCAATGACGTGCATCAAAAGCAATAGCTTCATAAAGCATCTTCACAGCAATGCGCATACAAGCCATCAGAGAGAAGGTGAACATATATGCCATAAACAGAATGCTGTTCGGCAAAGTTTCTCCAAGCCCCGAAACAGACCAACAGCAATTCCCTAAAAACAGTACAACATAGCTTATCGTAAGACTCCAAAACACACGATAAATATCTACAAAAGAGGAAAAACGGATAACACCCACATAAGTACGGAGAATATGAAAGAAACAGATATTACACAAGACAGCCCAAATGGTCAGCCATACATATAAAGAAATTTCATAAGATACGGACGAAAGCCTATATTGCAAAAAACATGCAGAAAGCATGGAAATCACAACGATAATTACATCTACCAACAGCACCGTCCATTTGGACGCTATGCGTGAAGAAAGATATTTATAATAGATTCTTAAATTCATAATCAGTATCAGACTTATTTGCTATAGGACCTACGACAAAGATGCTTCTTTTCGTTTTATTATCCAATTTTTATGGCAATAAAGTTCAAGACATTCAAATAGAAAATTATCCCACTAAAATATTTCTAAAAAAAACAGAGATTCTTTTTGCCTTTTCAAATAAAGATGTACCTTTGCACCCCGTAAACAAAAGCTTATTGCCGCTATAGCTCAGTTGGTAGAGCAACGCATTCGTAACGCGTAGGTCGCCAGTTCAAGTCTGGCTAGCGGCTCGATATTCAAGCACTGATTATCTGGAATAATCAGTGCTTTTTCTTTTCAAGAATCGTTAGAATAAAAAAACGCTCTTCTACCAATATATTTGCATAAAACATAATGCCCTTCCAAACAGTTTAATCCATAGCCGCATAATTATCCCAAAGCAAGTAAAGCAAGTTTAAAACAGCACCATCTGATTACAATGATAACTTGAAACATATAGGCACATTATTAAAAACATAATACACCTTATATTATACATAGTAATTCCCAATATTTGCGGCAACTTTTCAATAACCCGATTTTTCAATCTTAAATAAAGGATTGAGGTGATTGAAGAACACAAGCCAAAATCAAAAGGCTACCATAGGTTTCTATAACATACTATAAACAAATGAAAAGAATCAAATTATTTACAGCGGCTTTGCTGCTGGCGGCTATATCCGCAGGAAACGATGTGTGGGCGCTTTCCGATTCAAGAAAGAAAGACACGCGTCCGGTAAAATCACCCCAATTCTTCAGTGGAAACGCCAACCCGCTGCTTCCACCTCCTTCAATTCAGACTCTTTGCAGACTGTCTCTACAAAGATAGACACAGACAAAGACGGCATTCACGACCTTTATTTCGTGTTTAAAGGCAAGGAGCTGAAGGTAGATGAATGGATGTTTGAGAGATTTTGAGCTAGCCTTACTACGCTTTATTTCCACATTTACTAAGAATTATTCGTCCGACATCTGTTGCATTATCGTCCGACAGCTGTCGGACGATAATGCAACAGATGTCGGACGAATAAGCAACAACCGTCGGACGAATAATTCTCTGCAAGGAAAAACATAATCTATCGTAGCCCTCAAAGGTATTCAGCGCAATACCGGAAACTATTCATATGATAAGCACTACGCATTCGACCATCACTACAGATTCTCTCTGAAAAAAGCATGCTCCGACTATGTAGTTTCCAATAAAAAATGTATCTTGCGGAGATTTATTAAATACGATATGAACATGAAACCCTATCTAATCCCCTTCTTTGCAACTGTTGCACTGACCGCAACCGCTCAACAAAAAAACGAGATTACCAGCGTCCTCGAAATACTGGATGTAACCAACGGTAACCGGACTGTCGTAAAAGAATTTCCCTACCGGATTGAAGCTCCCAATTGGACGCCCGACGGGCAATGGCTGCTATACAACAGCGACGGAAAGCTTTACCGCCTTTCCCCCACCTCGCCTGCCGAACCGGAACTGATAAACACCGGATTTGCCCAAAACTGCAACAACGACCACGTCCTCTCGGCCGACGGACAGCAGATAGCCATCAGCCACGGGACGAAAGAAGACTATAAATCGCGCATTTATACACTTCCCATCACGGGCGGCACTCCCCGTTTAATAACACCTATGGCTCCCAGCTACCTCCACGGCTGGAGCCCCGACGGCAAAGAGCTTGCCTATTGCGCCGAACGAAACGGCAACTATGACGTCTATACCATCCCAGCGGAAGGAGGTGAAGAAACCCGCCTGACCACTGCCGAAGGTCTGGATGACGGACCGGAATATTCCCCCTGCGGACAATACATCTGGTTCAATTCCGTACGCACCGGACTCATGCAAGTCTGGCGCATGAAGGCAGACGGCTCCGAACAGACCCAGATGACCTTTGACGAAACCCGTAACTCCTGGTTCCCCCACATCTCCCCTGACGGAAAATCCGTTGTATTCATCACCTACTACAAAGGTGACCTGGAACCGGGAGAGCACCTGGCAAACAAGAACGTAGAGCTGCGCCTAATGCCCGCAAACGGTGGAGAACCCAAGACATTGTTAAAGCTTTTCGGTGGACAAGGCACCATCAATGTCAACTCATGGGCACCGGACAGCAAACGCATAGCCTTTGTCAGCTATCGAATTAACTGATATGACTTGATGGTTTTCACTCCATTTTTTACTAACTTTGCCCGACTAAAGATGCAGTAAAACAAAATGGAAAAGAAGAAAATCATTATCGGAACATTCGTCGCACTGATTCTTATTGGAGCAGCTTGTGCAGGAACAGTATACTACTATCTGTTTGCCCCGCAATTCCATCCGAAAAAGACAGTCTATATCTATATAGACCGCGACGACACCGCCGACTCCATATATAATAAGGTGGAACAACAAGGCCATCCTCGAAGCTTCACCGGCTTCCGCTGGATGGCCCAATACAAGAAATATTCCGAAAATATACACACCGGACGCTACGCCATCCGGCCGGGGGAAAACGTATATCACGTATTCAGCCGTCTGTACCGCGGATATCAAGAACCTACGAACCTCACCGTCGGCAGCGTACGCACACTGGACCGGCTGGCACGCAGCGTAGGCAAACAGCTCATGATAGACTCCACCGAAATAGCCGGATTGATGAACGACTCCGCATTCCAACAAAAACTGGGATACAACAAAGAGACCCTGCCCTGCCTCTTCATCCCCGAAACCTACCAAGTCTATTGGGACATGAGTGCAGAAGAGTTCTTCGAAAGAATGCAAAAAGAGCACCAGAAGTTCTGGAACCAGGAACGCTTAGACAAAGCCACCGCCATCGGAATGACCCCGACGGAAGTCTGCACCCTCGCCTCCATCGTCGAGGAAGAGACAAACAACAATCCCGAAAAACCAATGGTGGCAGGGCTCTACATCAACCGCCTGCACACCGGCATGCCTCTGCAAGCCGACCCTACCATCAAATTTGCCTTGCAGGACTTCGGCTTGCGGAGAATTACGAATGCCCATCTGGCAGTAGAATCCCCCTACAATACCTATCTCAACACCGGACTACCTCCCGGTCCCATACGCATCCCCTCACCCATCGGGCTGGATGCTGTGCTGAACCATACGAAACACAACTACCTCTACATGTGTGCCAAAGAGGACTTCTCGGGCACCCATAACTTTGCATCCAATTATGCCGAGCACATGAAAAATGCAAGAAAATATTGGAATGCATTAAACGAAAGAAAGATTTTCAAGTAATCTGCTGATAAAATAAAAGCAAAATCCTATATTTGCGTCAAATATTAATCCATGACTAACACTTAAATATTCAGATATGAGCAAGCAACTCTTACTTGGCGATGAAGCCATTGCACAAGCTGCATTAGACGCCGGACTTTCGGGTGTATATGCCTATCCCGGCACTCCTTCTACGGAAATCACCGAATATATTCAGATGGCACCGATTACTGCCGAAAAGAACATCCATAACCGCTGGTGCTCCAACGAGAAAACTGCAATGGAGGCTGCCCTGGGCATGTCCTTTGCAGGCAAGCGTTCACTGGTGTGCATGAAGCACGTGGGTATGAACGTGGCTGCCGACTGTTTCATCAACTCTGCCATTACCGGCGTAAAAGGTGGTCTTATAATCATTGCTGCCGACGACCCCAGCATGCATTCCTCTCAGAACGAGCAGGACAGCCGTTTCTATGGCGACTTCTCTCTCATCCCGATGTACGAACCAAGCAACCAGCAGGAAGCATACGACATGGTGTACAACGGATTCAACTTCTCCGAACAGACCGGCGAACCCATCCTGATGCGCATGGTTACGCGCCTGGCACACTCCCGTTCCGGCGTAGAGCGCAAGGAGCAACAACCGCAGAATGAGATTTCCTTCAGCGAAGACCCGCGTCAGTTCATCCTCCTGCCGGGTAATGCACGCAAACGTTACAAAGCATTGCTGCAACGCCAGGACGAATTTATCAAAGCTTCTGAAAACTCCGCTTACAACAAATATACCGACGGCCCCAACAAAAAGCTGGGTATCGTGGCATGCGGCATCGGCTACAACTACCTGATGGAGAACTATCCCGAAGGTTGCGAATATCCGGTACTGAAAATCGGACAATACCCGTTGCCCAAGAAACAGCTGATGCAGCTGGTAGAAGCATGTGACGAGATTCTGGTACTGGAAGACGGACAACCGTTCGTAGAAAAACAGCTGAAAGGCTATCTGGGCATCGGCATCAAAGTAAAAGGCCGTTTGGACGGCACTCTTTCACAAGACGGAGAGCTGAACCCGGACAGCGTGGCACGTGCCGTAGGCAAGGAGAACAAGGCTGAATTCAGCGTTCCTTCTCTGGTAGAGATGCGCCCGCCCGCTTTGTGCGAGGGTTGCGGCCATCGCGACATGTACACGGTGCTGACCCAAGTATTGAAAGAAGAATATCCCACTTATAAGGTGTTCAGCGACATTGGTTGCTACACGCTGGGAGCCAATGCCCCATTCAACGCCATTAACTCTTGCGTGGATATGGGCGCCTCCATCACCATGGCGAAGGGTGCTTCGGATGCCGGCCTGCATCCTGCCGTAGCCGTCATCGGCGACTCCACCTTCACCCACTCGGGCATGACGGGACTGCTGGATTGCGTCAACGAAAACGCCGACGTCACCATCGTCATCTCCGACAACGAAACCACCGCCATGACCGGAGGACAAGATTCTGCCGGCACCGGACGTCTGGAAGCCATCTGCGCCGGCATCGGTGTAGCTCCCGAACACATCCGCGTCGTAGTGCCCTTGAAGAAAAACTACGAAGAGATGAAGCAAATCATCCGGGAAGAAATCGAGCACCACGGCGTATCCGTCATCATCCCCCGCAGAGAATGTATCCAAACATTAGCACGCAAAAAAAGAAACAAGTAAAGCCATGAAAAAAGACATCATACTTTCCGGCGTAGGAGGACAAGGTATCCTCTCCATCGCCACTGTAATCGGCAAAGCAGCCCTCAAGGACGGACTCTACATGAAGCAGGCAGAAGTACACGGCATGAGCCAGCGAGGCGGCGACGTGCAGTCCAACCTGCGCATCAGCGACCAACCCATCGCTTCGGACCTCATTCCCACAGGAAAATGCGACCTCATCATCTCCCTGGAACCGATGGAAGCACTGCGCTACCTCCCCTACCTCAGCCCCGAAGGTTGGCTGGTGACCAATGAAGCCCCCTTCATCAACATTCCCAACTATCCGGCAGAAGAAGACATCAAGGCCGAAATCAACAAGCTGCCGCATAAAATCATGCTGAACGTAAACGAAGTGGCAAAAGAAGTCGGCTCTCCCCGCGTAGCGAACATCGTACTGCTGGGCGCCACCATCCCCTTCCTCGGCATCGACTACGCAAAGGTGCAAGACAGCATCCGCGAAATCTTCCAACGCAAGGGCGACGCCATTGTAGAGCTGAACCTCAAAGCGTTGGCTGCCGGCAAAGAGATTGCTGAAAAACTGATGTAAACTATAATTGACTCTAAATTTCAACATACCATGAATAACAAATACTGGGAAGAAGAGATTGAAACGATGCCCCGTGAGCAGTTGCGCGAACTGCAACTGCAACGGTTAAAAAAGACTGTCAGCATTGCCGCCAACTCTCCTTATTATAAAAAGGTATTCCAAGAGCATGGCATCACTGCCGACAGCATCCGGTCTGTAGAAGACATACGTAAGATACCGTTTACCACCAAGGCCGATATGCGCGCCAATTATCCTTTTGGATTAGTAGCAGGCGATATGCGTGAGGACGGAGTACGTATCCATTCTTCCAGTGGTACTACGGGCACGCCGACGGTCATCGTACACTCCCAACACGATTTGGACTCTTGGGCTAACTTAGTGGCACGCTGCCTCTATATGGTAGGTATCCGTAAGACGGATGTTTTCCAAAACAGCTCCGGTTACGGCATGTTCACCGGAGGACTGGGCTTTCAGTATGGAGCCGAACGTCTGGGTGCGCTGACTGTTCCTGCCGCTGCCGGAAACAGCAAGCGTCAGATAAAGTTCATCACCGACTTCAAGACCACTGCCCTGCATGCCATTCCCAGCTATGCCATCCGCTTGGCAGAGGTATTCCAGGAAGAAGGGATGGACCCCGCCGGCACAAGTCTGAAAACGCTTGTTATCGGTGCCGAACCCCACACAGACGAGCAACGCAGAAAGATTGAACGCATGCTTGGCGTCAAAGCCTACAACAGCTTTGGTATGACTGAAATGAACGGTCCCGGCGTAGCCTTCGAGTGCACCGAACAAGACGGCATGCACTTCTGGGAAGATTGCTACCTGGTCGAAATCATTAACCCGGAAACCGGCGAACCCGTACCGGAAGGTGAAATCGGCGAACTGGTACTGACAACGCTGGACAGAGAGATGATGCCCCTCATCCGCTACCGTACACGCGACCTTACCCGCATCCTGCCCGGCAAGTGCCCTTGCGGACGTACCCACATCCGTATAGACCGCATCAAAGGCCGTAGCGACGATATGTTCATCATCAAGGGAGTCAATATCTTCCCCATGCAGGTGGAAAAGGTGCTGGTACAATTCCCCGAATTGGGCAGCAATTACCTCATCACGCTCGAAACGGTCAATAACCAGGATGAGATGATTGTGGAAGTTGAACTTAGCGACCTCTCTACCGACAATTACATCGAGCTGCAAAAGATTAGCAAAGCCATTACCCGCCAGCTGAAAGACGAGATTCTGGTAACTCCGAAGTTACGGTTGGTAAAGAAAGGTTCCTTGCCGCAGAGCGAAGGAAAAGCCGTCAGGGTAAAAGACTTACGGGACAACAAATAAACTTAAAAAAACTCTTTTCAAAACAGACCATCTGTTCACCCGATACAGATGGTCTGTCTTGTATAAACACATCATCTATCTTCCCTTGACACATCATCTGTTTCAGCATCACGTATCATCGTTTCACAATCACCCACATCCGCATAAAACGAAAGAGGAACGGTTATCCAAACAGATTACCGTTCCTCTTTTATAGAAAGCCGCACCGATGATGTGATGAAACTCCGTATGACATGATTTGAGTGCTCCTCCTCTTTGTAATCCACCGACTCAAGAGTTACCCCGAAGGGCGTGGCCCGCCATTGAGAAGCGAAGCTTGTCTCGGTATTTCATAAAAATTGATGAGTTTCCCGATCCAATCAATGCGGCTATTTTTTCTATAACAAAGGTAATGAGTTTCTATGAAAGAAACAAGTAAAAGCAGTAAATTGTTTCAAGTCCTTTTCAAGTTTTAACCCCTCCCCGGAGTATCAGAAAACAAAAAGTGCTGACTACCAAAAGAGTAATCAGCACCTCGTAATTTATCTGCTAACTGTTTTTATGCAGCCTTTGCTTTAGCAACGATAGCCTTGAAAGCTTCCGGATGGTTCATCGCTAAATCAGCCAACACTTTGCGGTTGATTTCGATACCAGCTTTATGCAAAGCGCCCATCAGCTTAGAGTAAGACATACCTTCCAGACGAGCAGCAGCGTTGATACGCTGAATCCACAAAGCACGGAAGTTTCTTTTCTTGTTCTTACGGTCACGGAACGCATAGGTCAAACCTTTTTCCCAAGTATTCTTGGCAACGGTCCAAACGTTCTTTCTTGCACCAAAGTAACCTCTGGTCAATTTCAAAATTTTCTTTCTTCTTGCTTTAGAAGCAACATGATTTACTGATCTTGGCATAGTTTTACTTGTTTTTGAATGTTAGCGCCGTTACTTCACGCAGCGGACTTAAAGCTAATGCATTCGGTTAATAACTTTAATACTTTTGTACGCTTTTCAATTACTTCATTGCTAAGAGCTCTTTCACCTGGCTTACATCTGTTGTACTAACAAGTGTAGAGTAGCACAAGTTTCTTTTCTGCTTCTTAGTTTTCTTAGTCAGGATGTGACTATGAAAAGCGTGCTTTCTTTTGATTTTACCTGTTCCGGTAAGAGTAAATCTCTTTTTAGAACCGGAGTTAGTCTTCATCTTTGGCATCTTTTTTAAACTTTTTAATTATTAAATTATATGGCAACGCACTATACCTATGGCGTTACTCACTTCTTTATTCTTCTTCGGTTTCAGCCGACGCAGCCTTTGGCGCATCTTCTGCAGGCTTGGGAGCCGCGCTCTTCTTAGGTGCCGCCACTTTCTTCGGAGAGAGCTGGATTGTCATTCTCTTTCCTTCCAAAACCGGCATTTGGTCTACCTTCGCATAGTCTTCCAAATCATTGGCAAAACGGAGCAGCAACACTTCACCTTGCTCTTTGAACAAGATGGAACGTCCTTTAAAGAATACGTAGGCCTTCACCTTGTCACCATCTTCCAAAAAGCCTTTAGCATGCTTCAACTTGAAGTTATAGTCATGGTCATCTGTCTGAGGTCCAAAACGTATTTCCTTCACGTTCACTTTTACCTGCTTTGCCTTTTGCTCTTTCTGACGCTTCTTTAACTGATAAAGAAATTTAGAATAATCAATAATACGACAAACAGGGGGTTGTGCATTTGGAGAAATCTCCACGAGATCCGCTTCATGTTCTTCAGCAAGTCTTAAAGCCTGCGCTATCGGATACACTTTTGGTTCTACTTCATCGCCCACTATGCGGACTTCTTTGGCCCGGATTTGTTCGTTAATCCGATGTTGCCCTTTTAAGCTGTCATTCTTCATTAAATAACGTTTACTTCCAGTTTGTTTCTTATTTACTATTCCCAAATTAATGTTTTTGTTAAGTAAAAGCGAACTTTAGAACATCTAATATATGCTATGCTTCTACAATTGGGCGCAAAGTTACCATTTATTTATCATATTCTGAACTTCTTCGTTCATTTTTTTGGCAAATTCTTCAAATTTCATGGTTCCTTTATCACCTTCTCCCTGCTTGCGGACAGCAACTTCCTTGTTTTCAGCCTCCTTTTCACCTACAACCAGCATGTACGGAATACGCTTCATCTCATTGTCACGAATCTTACGACCAATCTTTTCATTGCGCTCATCCACAATGGCACGGATGTCATATCGCTTCAAGTATTGTTTCACTTCATGCGCATAGTCGTTGAACTTCTCGCTGATAGGCAGGATGGCAACCTGGTCGGGAGTCAGCCACAACGGGAACTTACCGGCCGTATGCTCAATAAGCACAGCCACGAAGCGTTCCATGGAGCCGAACGGAGCACGGTGAACCATTACGGGACGGTGCTTCTGATTGTCGGCACCGGTATATTCCAGCTGGAAACGTTCCGGCAGGTTGTAGTCCACCTGGATGGTACCCAGCTGCCAACGGCGACCGATGGCATCCTTCACCATGAAGTCCAATTTAGGACCATAGAAAGCGGCTTCTCCATATTCTATTTTTGCCTTCAGACCCTTTTCTTCACAAGCTTCGATGATGGCTCGTTCTGCTTTTTCCCAGTTCTCGTCGCTACCGATATATTTTTCGCGGTTCACCTTGTCGCGCAAGGAAATCTGTGCCTCGAAGTTCTCGAAGTCCATAGATTCGAACACGATGGAGATAATGTCCATTACACGGAGGAACTCATCCTTCACCTGGTCCGGACGGCAGAAGATATGCGCATCATCCTGCGTAAAGCTACGTACACGTGTCAAACCGTGCAACTCGCCACTCTGCTCGTAACGGCAAACCGTACCGAACTCTGCCAAACGTAAAGGCAGGTCTTTGTAAGAACGGGGTGAGTTCTTGTAAATCATACAGTGGTGAGGACAGTTCATCGGTTTCAAGAAGTATTCCTCTCCTTCTTCCGGTGTGTGGATGGGCTGGAAGGAGTCCTTACCATATTTTGCATAGTGTCCGGAAGTGATGTAAAGCAATTTGTTGCCGATGGGCGGACACATTACTTCCTGATAATCGTAACGGGCCTGAATGCGGCGCAAGAAGTCCTGCAAGCGGATACGCAGTGCAGTACCTTTGGGTAGCCACATCGGGAGCCCCTTACCTACGGTGTCAGAAAACATGAACAAGTCCATCTCCTTACCGATTTTGCGGTGGTCACGCTTCTTGGCTTCTTCCAGCAGAACAAGATACTCATCCAGCATCTTCTTCTTCGGGAAGGTGATACCATAGATACGGGTCATCATCTTACGGTCCTCCTGTCCACGCCAATAAGCACCGGCAACGGAAGTCAGCTTGATAGCTTTGATAGGCGCTGTGGTCATCAAGTGAGGGCCACGGCACAAGTCGGTAAATGCACCCTGCGTATAAGTTGTGATGTGGCCGTCTTCCAATTCGGAAATCAGCTCGCATTTATAAGTTTCTCCACGGTCACCGAACATCTTCAAAGCATCCGCCTTGGCAATGTCTTGTCTGACAACCGCTTCTTTCTTAGCCACCAGTTCAGCCATCTTTTTCTCAATGGCTGGCAGGTCAGCTTCCTTGATAGTCGTTTCACCCGGGTCCACATCATAGTAGAAACCGTTTTCGATAGCAGGACCTATACCGAACTGGATGCCCGGATAGAGTTCCTGCAAAGCTTCGGCCAGCAAGTGGGCACTGGTATGCCAAAAGGCATGCTTACCCTGCTCATCCTCCCATTTATAAAGAACCACTTCAGCGTCTTGCATGATAGGACGCCCCAAATCATAAATTTCTCCGTTCACGCCACAAGCCAGCACGTCTTGTGCCAATCGCGAACTGATGCTTTCTGCAATCTGCAGTCCCGTTACTCCTTCGTTATATTCACGAACAGAGCCGTCTGGAAATGTTATCTTTATCATAGTTTATATGTATATTTCATTTTTCAGAACGCAAAAATAGCTAATTCTTTTTGATATTCTATTTTTTAGCAAAAAAATGTTATTCCCGTGTATCTGTAAACCTCTTTATGATATTATAGGCCGAGACAATGCCCAACTCTCCGGCTTTACTCAAATCGGCAATACCTTGTTTGTTATTCCCCAGGAAGATGTGCGTCAACCCACGGTTAAAGTATGCTTCAGCAAAATCGGGACTCAGCTCAATCGCCTTGTCATAATCCGCCAAGGCGGCACGGTAATCCTTCAGTAACGAAGACACATTGCCACGGTTATAATAGCCATAGACAAAATCAGGAGCCAATAGAATAACGTGGTCCAGGTCATTCTTCACAACTTCATAATCGATGGCCGTCACTTCTGGCTTCTTCATTTCCGTTGTACCCGAAGTGGCGCCTTCACTCATTGTGGCTTCGGCCTTTTTATATTCCAGTTGCTTATAACGCACCAAAGCACGCATAAAGTATGCCGGGAAGAAAGTGTCGTCCAACAAGATACTCTTTGTAAAGTCATCTATGGAACTGGCAAAATCCTGAACCAGATAGAAATCCAGACCTCTCATGAAACGTTTCTTGGCGTTCTTCTCGTCAGCCACCACATCAGACGTATGAGCGTCTATCAAAGCAAAGTGGAAGCGTACTTGTTCCTCCGTCAACGGAGCTTCCATATTGGTGATGCGCAGTGGCTTCGGGAACAGTTTCGAATGGTTCAGTTCCTCAATATACTTATGATAATGTACGATACGCTTCACATCGCTCAGTTTCTCATAATAAGTCAAAGCATACATCGGCTCGAGCTTGATGGTCACATTCCGGTCTTGTACACGTCCGCGATAATCGCTCTTATAACGCTGGTCAGCTTCCGAATCGTCCGCTATTACAATTTTCCGATAATTTTCCATGTTCTTGTCGGATTTCTTACGGGTCTTCCCACCATCTCCATTGGAGTTTTCCGAGGAATTATCCGCAACATCCTTACTGTCGTCACCTTCCTTTTTGTCACCAGAAGAAACACCGTTACGCTTGTCTATCTGCATCTTCATGATTTTGAACTCATCCTGCTCGGCTCCCTTATGGTCGCCAATCTTTTTACGGGCTTCGGCACGCTGATAATAGCCGGCCATAAAGTTAGGATATTCTGCAATCACTTTGGAATAGTCACTGATAGCTCCCCGGTAATCCCCCGTCTGCGCACGTAACAAACCACGATTGAAGGTGGCCATCATGTTATCCGGTTCCATCTTCAACACAAAATCAAAATCCTCTATTGCCCGGTTGTCATCGCCCACCTGGGCACGCAGCAAACCGCGGTTGTAGTGCCCGAGAAAATTATTCGGATCAATATCCAAAGCCAAATCATAGTCACTCATGGCGCCTCTCAAATTATTCTGATGGAAACGCGCCAAGGCACGGTTGATATAGTTACCGGCATTCTTTGCACTCAGATGGATAGACTGGTCCAAATCAGCTTCAGCCTCTTTATACTTCCCCTGTTGGAGGCGTACAATGGCTCTTGCCCCCCATCCATCCGGGTCATAACGGTCCATATCGATGGCTTTGTCAAAATCACGCAAAGCTTGTATCGTATCATTCTGTTTCAGGGAGACTTCCCCGCGCATCAGATAGGCACGTGTATATCTGGGGGCAATTGTCAGAAGCGTACCCAAATCTTCCTTAGCCGCCTCATAATCTTCTTTCTGAATATGGCAAAGGGAAAGATTATGCCAAAGCACCACATTCTCCGGGTCGTATTTGATGGCAGTTTTATAATCTTCAATCGCCTCGTCAAACTTGTTCTGACGGATACGTGCCAATCCTCTGATTTGGTAAGCACCTACCACAAAAGGGTTCCGCTGAATCGCAGCATCACAATCACTCTCCGCTCCCTGATAGTCATCCAAATTGATTTTTGCCAGTCCACGGAAGAAATAAGGCTCATATAAATAAGGTTTCGCGTTGATTACCTGATTAAAATATTGGATAGAAAGCACGTAATCCTCAAAATACAATGCATTCCGAGCAATGGTCATCACCCGTTCCGTATTGATTTGTGCATACAACAATGTGGGTAACAGCAAAATAGCCGTCAGTATTTTTTTTATCATCTTGTTTTATAAATGCTTGTAAACGAAACAAAAGTAACGTTTTTCGTTTACTTGTCGGGATTAGCGGAACACTTTTTATATTTTTTGAGCCTTTTATACCATATTATATGGTTAAACTTATTTCTTTACGGTTTTCACCTTATAAGTGCAGTGTGCCTTGCCTTTCAACATGGCATTCAGTTTTCCTTTAATCATCTGCTTGCGTAACGGAGACAAATGGTCGATGAACATCTTTCCTTCCAGATGGTCGAACTCGTGCTGCATCACGCGTGCCAGGTAACCTTCGATAATCTCATCGTGCGGTTCCAAGTTCTCGTCCAGGTATTGCACGCGTATTTTGTTGCCACGCTTCACTGATTCATGAATTCCTGGAAGGCTCAAGCAACCCTCGTCCATAGAAACTTCCTCACCGGACACTTCCAGAATATGGGCATTGATATACGCCTTGCGGAAATCTTTATATTCTGGCAAATCATCAGACAAGACATCCAGATTAATGGTTACTACGCGGATAGGCAAACCTATTTGCGGTGCAGCAAGTCCCACACCTTCAGCATTGTCCATCGTTTCAAACATATTCTCAATAAGTTCTTTCAAATTCGGATAGTCCGGGGCAATATCCTCTGCTACCTTTCTCAATACGGGCTGGCCGTACACATAAATGGGTAAAATCATTTCCTTTACTACAAATTACTAATTACAAATTACTTTCTATACATTATAAAAAAGAGAAACGTTTGTTCTCTAAATAAGTTTGCAGAATAATAGTTGCACTGATTTCATCCACCAGCGCTTTGTTTTGGCGGTCCTTCTTTTTCAATCCGGCCTCAAGCATCGTCCGATGAGCCAGAACAGAAGTAAAACGCTCGTCTACATATTCAACCGGCATGTCAGGCAGTTTCTTCTTCAGCGAACGGACAAAAGGTTCGATATTCTTCATATTTTCCGAAGCCTCATTGTTCATCTGCTTAGGAAAGCCTACCAAGATACGCTCTACCGGCTCCTTAGCCACATAATCAAGAAGAAACTGCAACAATTGGTGTGTAGGCACAGTTGTCAGTCCATTCGCAATCATCTGCAATGTATCACTCACGGCTATTCCCGTGCGTTTCCGACCGTAGTCTATGGCTATTATTCTACTCATAATGGGCTACAAAATTACGATTAAAATTTGAATTCCGCCGTTAATCTTACATATATAATACAGAAAAAGGGATGTCTGATAGTATCAAACATCCCCTCCTCTGATTTTTTCACTAATTATTTCAAATGAATTTTGTATGTCAACCCTCCACTGAAATATTTCATCCTCTGCATTTCCACCTGCACATGCAGATGCTTGAACAACAGATAAGTGGCTCCCAAGGCAAAGTCCTTGGAGTCATATTCCGCTATCATCCTTAACTGCGGATGAAAGGACGGATTGTAGGTGACACCCAGTGCAAAGCCATTCAGCTTGTACTCCTTGCGGTCATTATACAGATAGGAAAGATGCACGCCAACCTCCTCTTTACCCGCAACGGGTATCTGCTTGGAAGCGGCAATATAGAAACGGCTGTAATAGCCGTTACCTTCCGTAGTGCTAACTTGACCGCCGCCAGAGGAAGTGAACGGGTCAGATGTCCCCAGCACCACGGCCGGCATGTATTTCCAGAACTGCCCCTCCTTCAACACACGCAGACGGGCGGAAAAGTAACGGTCCTGGTTCGTGAATCCGCTGTACCCGTATGGCTTCAATCCTAACGCCTCCGCCTTGAAAAGTGTACACGTGTAGGCTATTTCCAGAAAGGGAAAGATAGTTACACTCAAGAAATAGTTGTAGGTATGATAGTACCAGGTGGGTGGTGTGAGCTCCTTGTTCAGGAAGTTACCGCCAACCATGAAAGTCTTGTCACGCTGCATCTCCGCAGAGGGTGCATGCAACAGCCCGGTCGTACCATACGTCAACTGGGAAAAGGCTGAAAGGGAAAGGCTGCAAAACAGAACGATAAAGAATAGCTTAAACTTCATCATCACATATAAATTCAGTCGCTGATAAAAAATGGATTGCTTTATGACATGCATCGGACATAGTACCAAAAAAAGGCGTCTGAGTCCCAGACGCCTTCATTTTTAGAGTCTATTTGTCACTTGGAGTATATTATTCCAGGATAACTACGCGGTTCAGGAAGTTCTTGCCGAACATATTGGCAGTACCACCGAATCCAACGAGTTCGAGCTGGTCTTTGTCAACACCCTGAGCAATCAAAGCATCGTAAACAACCTGAGCACGCTTTTCAGACAGCTTCTGGTTCCAAGAAGCGCTACCGGTAGCCTTGTCGGCATAGCCTGCAACCTTGTACTTCTTGTCCGGATTAGCCTTCAGAATCTTGGCTGCCAGTTCGATGTTAACCTTGCCATAGTCGTCCAGACGGGCGCTGCCAATCTTGAAGAAGATAGCACGCGGACCGGCAACTTCAACTTCCTTAGTCACTTCCTTAACTTCAGGTTTAGCGTTGGCCAGTGCATTCTTGCAGTTAGCCAGGTCAGCTTGAGCCTGAGCCAGTTCACTTCTATATCTGTTGATTTCTGCATTGACTGCGTCTTCATCAATCTTAGAAACCGGAATAAACTTCTTACCACCGAAGATGTAGCTAACACCTGCAGTCAAAGTTCCAGTACCTTCAGCCTTGCGATGGCTGCTGATATTGCCGAATACAGACGGAGCGATAGCACCGCGAGCTTCTACGTCAATAGCCCACTTAGTGTTGATATTGAACTTCAAGCCCAAACCAGCAGAAGCGCCTACACGTGCTCTAGTCTTTTCATCCCCATCAGGAATCATTGTTCCATCGTTTTGAATCAGCACATTAGCTGACTTTGCAACAGTTACTTGAGGACCCAAAAATCCATAAACTTCGAAGAAACGGTTAGGATTAACGCCTGCGAACAATGTAGAAAGATTGATCATTGCATCAATGTTACCACCAAAGTACGTCTTATTATGTTCCCAATATGAGTTATCCAGACACAAGTGCTGAGTAACACCATTGAACTGAGCACGTACACCCCATGTCGGAGTAATCAACTTACCAACTGATACGCTAAAATGCGGAGCCAATTTATTGAAACCATCATTGTTGATAGCGTGGACACCACCACCTACACTCACGAAAATATTATCGCTCCATTTCGGAGTGTAGTAGTTCGTTTTTTCTTGTGCATTCAGATTTGCTGCACAAGCGCCTGCTAATAATAAGGAGGCTATTACTAATTTACTTTTCATTATTCCTTTAGTTTAAAATTAAATACTAACTAAAACGATTTTAGTAAGCTGTACCGTCACCATTACCACCACCAGCATTGTTTCCATTGCCATGACCGTGACCATGATCATGAGTAATTGAAACAATATCTTGTGTTGCAGTTGTATTAAGTGCAACCTTAATATTTACACCAGGAATATTATATACCACACCATCTACTGTTGCTGAAACATTATTTACAGAAGTCTGATAGTTTGTAGTAGCTTTCAAAGTAACAGTTGTATAAGGTGCAATTGTTACTTCTTCTGTTCTAACTACTGCAGTAAAACCGGTATTAAGACCTTCTACAGCAGCTTTCAATACAGCTTTCAGTTCTTCATTAGACAAAGCCTTAGTAGCAGGTATATTTGCATCAATCCAAGTTTTTACCTCATCAATGTTAGTAACAGTTTGACCGACATATGCTGTATATGACAATTCTTGCACTACAGGCTCGGGACTATCATTGGTATAACTTCCACCATCTACAACCTGACCTATTTCAGGTTTTATAGTCTCAGGATCAGGAGTAGGATATACATCCTTAGCGGCATCTGTTATTTTCTGCAAGAAAATGTTTACCGGAACAAAAGCGAATTGTCCTTTATTCAAAGCAGGAATCACAGCTTGTCCCTCGCCTGGTAAATAATCTTTTTTTGTAGCAGTAAACTTTCTTGTTTCAGGTGCAATTTTACCATCAGCACCAGCCTTCACTTCAGTGTCACCTGTAATATTAAGGCCTTCTGTTATGATAGAACGATCCCCCAAATCATATACAGTAATAGCAATGGTAGCACTTGCAGGATCCAATTCCACAGGTGCAACATTGAATTCTTCCTTTTCGCAGCTTGTGAACATCACACTTGTCAAAGCCACTGTAGCCAATGCTAATTTAGCATTTACGCCACTAAAAAAACTTTTCTTTTTCATCTCAATTAATTAATTAAAAATTTAACAATTCTGACTTAATAAAATATGGGTTAAAACTATTTTCTTCCATTATATTATCACTTGCCTCTGCCTTGTATTCCTTATAATAATACCTTTCATTACCTGCATTATAAGAAATACCCATATTGGTAGAAGTATTCACACGCGGTACATATCCTTTCCTTTTATACTTATAAGGAGGCAATGCCACCTGAAACCGGAATCCTCCATTCGCTTTAGCATGCTCTGCCTTCATGACATAAAAGCCGATTGAGCAATAACGGAAATGACGAATCATATCGAATTTAATCCCCTTTTCCTTCAACAAATACTGTTCAGCCTTCAGTGTGAACTGTGTATTAAATCGCGGCCAATAGAAATTTCCACCCAAAGACCACGTCACACGCCATAATGAAGGATCATATTGGAACTTAAATCCGTCCCAACGTCCAGCTCCCGTATATCCTATTCTTGCCAACAAAGAAAAGCGCTCATCCTTAAAGGGTCGAAAGAAATCTACATCAGCACCATATCGGTTGCCACTAAAATAACCTACTGAAAATTTACCAAAAACGTTATAAGGCAATCGAAAACGTTGTGAAAGAGTCAGGAAACCCGGATGAACCTTTCCTTCCCGAGCCCCATATCCATCATTATAAACCGGTATCTTCACTTGTGCTGTGGCTTTCATACCCTTCCATAACGAAATTTCTATTGCAGGGCTCAAATCAAATAGAACTTGATAAATCTGCGTAATAATCACGTTCTTGAAAGAGAATTCCGGATACACCAATACATCAATCTTGAACAAAGAACTATTTTTCAACTTTATTTTCCGTGCATTTTCCCAAGCATCGCCCAATTCATAGCTCACATTCCAGTCATTACGCTCCGCTTGAGGCACCGAATCCCCCTTTAGGGGACAATAATAAAGAGAAATTTGGGGTACATTATTGTCCAGAACAATTATCCGACATGACTTTTCTTCCGGAAATGACATTATATACTTTACATTATGTTTGATATGATATACAGTTTGCTGAATATCAGTAGCCTTTTATGTTTATTTGTTTTTTTTCAAACAATAAAGTATCTTCCTCTTGTTTGCTATTTAATAGTTAATTGTTACTGGCTTATTATTATATTTGCCCTTTTAGCAGTACTGTATTGTGTGGTGTAAATGTTTAATAATTAATAAATTGAATACAAAAAGTAAGAATGGAAATAATTTTGGGAATTGAGAACTTGTTACCATTTTGTTACTACTAATAATAAACTGTGTGTTTTTATTGAAAGAATATGAAAAAGCTATTGAAAATAAAAGAGCCAATAAAGGTGAGAACAAAAAAGTTAGTAAATGGATGTCAATCCATATATCTAGACATATATATGAATGGAAGACGACAATACGAATTCTTAAAGTTGTATATTATCCCTGAACATAATCAAGCTGACAAAAAACGAAATGTGGAAACGCTAAATTTAGCAAATGCGATTAAGTCTCAGAGGATTGTGGAAATACAAAATCAAGCTTATGGATTTAATCGTAACAGATTGTCCGATGTGAAGCTGACTGACTATATGAAATTAGTAGCAGAACAAAGTGTAAACAATAAGGTGCGAAAAAGTACAATACATGCTGTCGTATGTCATTTGAAAAGATATACACCGAATGGAATATTGTTAAGGAAGGTAGACAAAGCCTATTTATTGGGGTTTATAGATTACTTGAAGAGAGCAAAACAAATACATAGTCAAAAAGAAAAAATGTTACATGTTAACACCCAACTTTATTATTTGAAGATGCTACGTTATTGTTTGAACTGTGCTGTCTATGAAGATTACATAACTGTTAACCCAATGGATAAAATAAAGAATGAGGATAAGCCAAAACGTTGTAGAACAGAAAGGGATTATCTCACAATAAAGGAATTAACCAGATTAGTTCATACTCCTTTTTATAATACCTTATTAAAAAAAGCATTTCTATTCAGCTGTTTTTGTGGATTGAGACATTGTGATATTATTGCATTGAGATGGGAAGATATACGTTATGATGAAAATGGAAATGCACTATTGAATATCATTCAGAAGAAAACGAAAGAAGCCATATCGCTTCCACTCAGTTCAGAAGCTATAAAACATTTGCCAAACAGAGGAAATGCCCAAGAGACGGAAAAGGTATTTGCCGGATTGGTCTCATTAGGACGGAGTAATGAAATTTTGCATAGATGGGTCGAGCAGGCTGGGATATCGAAACATGTAACCTTTCACACAGCACGCCATACACATGCAACAATGATGCTGACGTTGGGAGTAGATTTATATACAGTCTCCAAGTTATTGGGACATACCAATATACAGACAACACAAATTTACGCAAAGCTTGTGGATGAAAGTAAAAAGAAGGCCGTCGCTTTGATTCCTAATATAACATAAGAGCTAGTTGAATTCGAAATACAATTTGCCATTTTGTATTTTTAGTCATCACTTCGTGTTCCTAATTCACTTAAAAGATATTAGGAGCCTAATAAATGCTGCTAAAACTCATTATGTAAACTGTAAGTGTCATTGATTTGTTGATCTTTGATTAAAAAATGATAGATATTTTTTATTCATGCAAATAATTGCATTCCTATTTTGAGTTATTGGCGTTAAAATGAAGAATACTGAACATCAGCTGCTTTGGCTCCCTAAAATGGATTTTAAGATGAATGGAGGGCTATTTCAAAGAAGTGGTTTATCATTTTATGAAAAAAACTGTTTTTCTACCGAGAATAAGTTAATATCTTGTTTGCTAGATATTGTATTTTTGTTTGCCGGATATTAACTTGCTACATACAAAAAACAAGTCCTTTAGAGAAAGTATTACATAAATATCTGTATAAATGTAGGGTATTTGTATTTTCATCCTTATTTTTTGCGGATACTTTTTCTATTTTTTCTTTTTCGCAAGAAAAGTAGATTAGTAGAAATTGCTAAAAAGTGACTATTTGACACAAAATATAACATTCTATATGACAATTGTACATCGTTAATTCAAAAGTTTTAAAATGGTAATAGACTTCATATAAACATTCAGGGGCTTTGTTAGAAGCTTTTGAAGAAAAAACGAGATTATTTCATCTTTTCATATAAAATTCTTTGGTATTATTAAAAATGTGTCTATTTTTGCACCATATTTTGTGTTATACGGACACGAAAAATGGTTGAAAAAATGAGGTATAAAAACTCTAACATAAGAAAGTGCCTAAATACTAAAACAATAGCACAGTGTGCAGCGTTCTTTTTATACTGTTTGCTCCCTTTAAAAGGAATTTGCCAAACGGGGGAAAGTACTGTAGATGCTTTAGTGAAAATGGGATTTGAAAATGTTGGATGGACAGAAGATGGCAATGAACGTGTTTATGTTCTGCAAAACTCTGCATATCGTTTGCAGGGTGTAGGCATAGGTAAGGCGGTAGATATTATTCAAAAGATGGGTTTACCGGAAGAAAAGTCATGTCGGATAATAGTTCTGGACAATAATGTACCCCAAATTTCTCTTTATTATTGTCCCCTAAGGGGGGATTCGGTGCCTCAAGCGGAGCGTAATGACTGGAATGTGAGCTATGAATTGGGCGATGCTTGGAAAAATGCACGGAAAATAAAGTTGAAAAATAGTTCTTTGTTCAAGATTGATGTATTGGTATATCCTCAATTAGCTTTCAAGAATCTGGTGATTACACAGATTTACCAGGTCTTGTTTGATTTGAGTCCTGCGATAGAAGTTTCGTTATGGAAAGGTATGAAATTAACGGCACAGTTGAAAATACCGGTTTATAATGATGGGTATGGAAGGTTTGAAGATAAAGTTCATCCAGGACATATTACAATTTCACAGCGTTTTAGATTACCGTATAATGTGTTTGGTAAAGTGACTGTGGGATGTTTTAGTGCTGACCAATATGGAGTGGACGCCGAATTTTATCGCCCTTTTAAGGATGAACGCTTTTCCTTAATGGCTCGGATTGGGTATACAGGAATGGGATATTGGAGCGGATTTCGCTATGTATATGATCCTTCGACAGCACTTGTTACGTGGTCTTTGGGCGGTAGCTTTTATTGGCCGCAATTTAACACTCAGTTTAATCTGAAAGCAGAACAGTATTTATTGAAGGAGAAAGGTGTTAAATTTGAAATGATTCGCCATTTTCGCTATTGTTCGATTGGTTTCTATGCAATGAAAGCAGAACATGCAAAGATGAATGGAGGCTTCCGATTTCAAGTGGCATTACCTCCTTATAAATATAAAAGGAAAGGATATATACCTCGTGTGAATACCTCTGCTAATATGGGCATTGTTTATAATGCAGGTAATGAAAGGTACTATTATAGACAGTATAAAGCGGAAGTTAGTGACAATATAATGGAAGAAAATAGTTTTAACCCATATTTTATTAAGTCAGAATTGTTAAATTTTTAATTAATTAATTGAGATGAAAAAGATTAAATTCTTAAACGGCATAAGTGCAGTATTTGCGTTAGCCGTAGTAGCTTTAGCTACAACTTTAACTTCTTGTGAGAAGGAAGAGTTCAACGTTAATGTAACTCCTACTAATGCACAAGCTGTTATTAGTCCGATTGTGCTTGCTATAGAGGATGGTGTTACTACAGATGTAACTGGCCAAGCCACTATCGCACCTGCAGAGTTGACATTTACTGGTAATCCTACTCTGGCTGCTAAGAGTGTTGATGTTACAGCTTCTTATAATGGTTTGAGTGCAACTGTTACAGTTAAGGTTCCTGCTTTGCAAGCTGGGCAATTTGCTACTCTGACTCCGACTATCATTCTTCAGGAAGAAGATGCTGAGACTAAGATTGTAGCAGAATCTACAAAACTTGAACCAGTAACGGATCCTAAAGTTAAGACTTGGGATAACTACGAGCTTTATTGGTTTGACATTCCATCATTCCCTTATGTAGTAAAAGAAGGTGCAAAAGTAGGTGCAAAGAAAATCAATACAACTGATCTTATTGAACGCGCAGCTATTGAATCTTTCTTTAACACGCTTGAGAATACATATGAGGAAACGACAGTAACAACACCGGAGAATAAGTATAAAGTTTATGCTAACTCTAGAACAACTGCATCTATTACTTATACTGTTGTAACAACTGAATATAAAGTAGTGAAGAAGGCTGTAACAAAAGCTGAAACAGAGCCTTTAGCTTCTATTGAAGTAGATGATTATACAACTTCTACACTGTTTGTTCTTGAAAATCAAGATATTCCTGGTCACGGTCATAGCCACGGTCATGGTCATGGTCATGGTGAAGGCAATGCCGGTGGTGGTGTTGGTGAACTTGATTAATAGAAGTTTTAGTTGTTATTTATCTTAAACTCAAGAGAAAATGAAAAGTAAATTAATGATAGCCTCCTTACTATTGGCAGGCGCTTGTGCAGCAAATCTGAATGCACAGGAAAAAACGAACTACTACACTCCGAAATGGAGCGATAATATTTTTGTCAGTGTAGGTGGTGGTATCCACGCCATCAACAATGACGGTTTCAATAAGATTGCTCCGCATTTCAGCGTGTCAGTTGGTAAGCTGATTACTCCGACTTGGGGTGTACGTGCTCAGGTAAACGGTATTACTCAGCATCTGTGTTTGGATGATGCATATTGGGAACACAACAAGACTTATGTAGGTGGTAACATTGATGCAATGATCAATCTTTCTACATTGTTTGCCGGCGCCAATCCTAACCGTTTCTTCGAAGTTTATGGTTTCTTGGGACCTCAAATTTCTGTAGCAAAATCTCAAAATGTGGATATTACAATTAGTGCTGACGGTACTTCGCAGTCTATGGCTCCTGCCGGTGAAGCTGAAATGCGTGCACGTATCGGTGCTTCCGCCGGTTTGGGCTTGAAGTTCAATATCAACACTAAGTGGGCTATTGATGTAGAAGCTCGCGGTGCTATCGCTCCGTCCATTTTCGGTAACATCAGCAGCCATCGCAAGGCTGAAGGCACTGGCATGTTGACCGCAGGTGTTAGCTACATCTTCGGTGGCAAGAAATTTGTGAAGGCTTCCAATATCGACGAAGATGCTATCAATGCGGAAATCAACAGATATAGAAGCGAACTGGCTCAGGCTCAGGCTGACCTGGCTAACTGCAAGAATGCACTGGCCAACGCTAAACCTGAAGTTAAGGAAGTGACTAAGGAAGTTGAAGTTGCCGGTCCGCGTGCTATCTTCTTCAAGATTGGCAGCGCCCGTCTGGACGACTATGGCAAGGTTAACATCCAGTTGGCTGCCAAGATTCTGAAGGCTAATCCGGATAGGAAGTACAAAGTTGCCGGTTATTGCGATAAGGCTACCGGTAGCGCTTCTTGGAACCAGAAACTGTCTGAAAAGCGTGCTCAGGTTGTTTACGATGCTTTGATTGCAGAAGGTGTAAGTAAAGACCAACTTGAGCTCGTAGGATTCGGAGGTACTGAAAACATGTTCGGCAAGAACTTCCTGAACCGTGTAGTTATCCTGGAATAATAACTCCAAGTGACAAATAGACTCTAAAAATGAAGGCGTCTGGGACTCAGACGCCTTTTTTTGGTACTATGTCCGATGCATGTCATAAAGCAATCCATTTTTTATCAGCGACTGAATTTATATGTGATGATGAAGTTTAAGCTATTCTTTATCGTTCTGTTTTGCAGCCTTTCCCTTTCAGCCTTTTCCCAGTTGACGTATGGTACGACCGGGCTGTTGCATGCACCCTCTGCGGAGATGCAGCGTGACAAGACTTTCATGGTTGGCGGTAACTTCCTGAACAAGGAGCTCACACCACCCACCTGGTACTATCATACCTACAACTACTTCCTGAATGTCACAGTCTTTCCCTTTCTGGAAGTGGCCTACACGTGTACACTTTTCAAGGCGGAGGCGTTGGGATTGAAGCCATACGGATACAGCGGATTCACGAACCAGGACCGTTACTTTTCCGCCCGACTGCGTGTGTTGAAGGAGGGGCAGTTCTGGAAATACATGCCGGCTGTCGTGCTGGGGACGTCCGACCCGTTCACTTCTTCCGGAGGGGGGCAAGTCGGCACCACGGAAGGTAACGGATATTACAGCCGTTTCTACATTGCCGCCTCCAAGCATATACCCGTTGTGGGTAAAGAGGAGATTGGTGTCCATCTTTCCTACCTTTACAACAACCGCAAGGAGTACAAGCTGAATGGCTTTGCACTGGGTGTCACCTACAATCCGTCCTTCCATCCGCAGCTGAGGGTGATAGCGGAATATGACTCCAAGGACTTTGCCTTGGGAGCCACCTATCTGTTGTTCAAGCATCTGCATGTGCAGGTGGAAATGCAGAGGATGAAATATTTCAGTGGAGGGCTGACATACAAAATTCATCTGAAATAAGAAATAAGAAGTAACCCAAAGTCTCAGTGACTCCATTAAAAAAGCAGCTAAAGTATGACATCCAACTTTAACTGCTTTTATTCTAATATACCAATTTTACATTGTCAATCCACAACGAATTACCGGGAGAACCTATGTAAGCACCACCGTGGCTGGAGGTAAACTGTAACAACAAATGAGTAGGCACATCATCTTCCGTTCCCCAGGCAACCTCCTTAATAGGTACGCTCTCTCCTTTACTATTAACTGCATAGCGTTCTTCAACCTGAAGACGCATCATGTGGGCCTTGTACGCAGGGTCACCGGTAATATCACCGTACATGATGGAATAAGTGGCATTATTATGCCAATCGGTAGTAGTATAATATCTTACGACCATCGTTCCTACGCGCTTGGCATAGATATTCCCCTTCTCATCTTCCCAACGCTTTTGCAGAAACAGATTCACTTCCGGGAAGTCCTTTCCTTCCACATCTGTGATACGGCTAAAGCCCGTTGCACGGATACGCTTCTCGCGGTCGGACATCTTTACTTTATAATCAAACTGTATGGCGATAGGTTTCTTTGTGAACGGTATGCCGGAATTCAGCATTTTCTGCGGATTTTTGGTTCCCTTGATAGGTTCGTGCACCTCACCCAGAAACATAGAGCCGGCAGCCAGCACCGTGATATCCACTATTCCAAAAACTTTCACACTCTCCATACGGGTGTCCATGCGGGCGCAGAAACCATCCCCTCGCTTTTCCGGAAAAACAGAAGTATTAGTTTTCGTGATACCGGCTACCCGGGCCATCACATTGGATGTCGCCCACGGCGAACCTCCCATATTCTTGTATGCCTTGGTTTCGGTGACAGTAGCAGTAGGGCCGATGGCATACACATTCTTCGTGGCACCGCCAATAATACCGGATTCCTTGATTTGGCGGTCAATCCATTGATCCATATTTCCGAAAGGAATCATCTCTACCTCGTGCTGCTGCGCAGAAACGGCTCCGCAACAAAGCATGGCAGACAGCACTCCCAACATACGAATTTTCTTTTGAATCATTTCTCTCATTGATAATTGACAATCATTATAAATCGTACTTCCACTGTTCCAGCGCAAAATTCCAGTTATCCTGAACCAACTGCACTGTACGCTCATCATACTTGTATTTATTCTTCTTATATCCTTTCTTTCCGCCTACATACTTCTCAATATCGGCACGCGCCTCTGCAAAGCCCGGAATGGACAAAGCCTTGTAGATATGTTCAGTCATTCCCATTGCGTCCGCTTCGAAGTCCTCAAACTTCACCTCTATCAAGTTTCCTTCAGGAATGCATGCCTTGTCCGCTTCGTACTTATGATACAGTTTGGCATAAATGGACAAAATATTCTTCTCAAGCTCCTCATGACTGATATCCTGCAGCTTCAACGGCTGAATGGTGTTAGTAAAGAAACTACGTGTGCTTTCGAAAACAGTATAAGGATTACGCATCAGATAGATAAACTTGGCATTGGGGAACATCTTGACAAGCTCTTTCACACGTCCCGTATGAGGCGGATTCTTACTAAGAAACTGGGTTCCGTTCGTATTCCAAAGAGAAATCTTTATCAGTTTGACGAAAGTCTCCTCAAATACTTTCAGCTCTTTCTCTGTGATGTCATCAAACAGCAGGTATTTATCGGCATACTCTTGCTGATATTCGGGCAGAAACCAGAAATTATAATAGGTGTAGGGCATCATATTTGCCAAAGCAAATTCCTCTTCTTGCGGAAGGTCAACGGCAAGTTCCATATTGTCCGTGGGACGTTTGTCCGGCATCAACCAACTCATGTTCTTCTTGAAGAAAGGCTGCCCCCACATCATAAGATGCGGAAATACAGTCTGGTATGTCGTGTTGTAGCCGAAATGCTTGTCGCAGGAGAAAACATTATGCACAAACGTAGTTCCGCTACGCCAGTGTCCCAAAATGAATACCGGATCATGCTCCAAGGGCTTATCTGCCAGAAGCTTTTCATAGCGTCTGTCCTGCAGAGGAGCCAAAGTGGACAGCAGGCGGCAGACAGCTTTTGTCAGCCGATACTTGCCTTTGTAGGCAGCACCGATGTCACGACCGCCCGTTATATCCTTGAATGTTTTCCAATCCGCACCTACCAGGGTGTTTATCGGAAGCTTATTGAATTCTAACAATCCCATTATTATCTTTATATTAATATGTTATGGTTTTCTTCCGGTGATACCGAGAGAGAACTGCAATACTTATAAAGAAGTACTGCGCTCTATCCGTACAGCCACGCCCTGGCGTTCCAGCTCTTTCACAGCCTTTTCTATAGCTTCGTAATGTTCGGGAGCTATACCCAGCTGAGGCAAATTCAGTATAGGCAGGTCCTCAGCTAAGTGCATGTCCTTATCCTCCACCCTATCGATAATCATACCTACAGCACTGGTATTGTTGGTTATCGGGTCTATCAGGATGAACGAACCGGTAGCCTTATTCTTCTGATAAGGGTCAAAGAACAGCTCTTTGGCAGTGGTCAGCACCACGCGCGCAATCTGATTGAGCTGCATCGGCAATGTTTCCTTGCTCAACTTTCCGTTGTCAATGGAAAGATGCTCCATCGTATTGACATCCACCTTATACTTGATGCTGTCGATGCGGGTGCGGCTTATATTGGTGGTCTGTTTGATGAAGAATGATTTGTTTATATCCATCGGCTCTTCATCCATCCAAACCAGCATCGTTTCAAAATTGCGGTCCATGACGGGCAGGTTATCCGGATGTACCAGCATTTCCCCTCTCGACACATCTATTTCGTCCTCCAAAGTCAGGGTGACGGACTGGGGCGGAAAGGCGTAATCCAACTCGCCGTCGTATGTAACTATACTCTTGATATGCGACTTCTTACCGGAAGGCAATGCCATCACTTCATCTCCCTTACGAACAATACCCGAAGCCACCTTGCCGCAAAAACCACGGAAATCGAGATTGGGGCGCAAGACGTATTGAACCGGGAAACGAAAATCCTTCAAATTATGATCGTTGTCAATATGTACCGTCTCCAGGAAGTCAAGAAGTGAAATACCCTCATACCAAGGAGTACGTTCCGATTTCTCCACTACATTGTCCCCGTCCAAAGCTGACAGCGGAATGCAGTTTACGTCAGGAATACCCAATGGAGCTATAAACTTCCGGTATTCATCGACTATCTCGTTAAAACGTTCTTCGGAGAAATCCACCAGGTCCATCTTATTGACAGCAAGCACCACATGCTTGATGCCAAGCAACGACACCAGGAAAGTATGCCGGCGCGTCTGCGTAATGACACCCATACGTGCATCCACCAGAATAATTGCCAGGTTAGCCGTAGAGCCTCCGGTAATCATGTTGCGTGTGTACTGCTCGTGTCCCGGAGTGTCGGCAATGATAAACTTACGATTGTTGGTCGAGAAGTAGCGGTATGCCACGTCGATGGTGATGCCTTGTTCGCGCTCCGCCTTCAAGCCGTCCAGCAAAAGGGCGTAGTCAATGTGGTCGCCGGCATTTCCCATGCGCTTGCTGTCGCGTTCCAGTGCGTCCAGCTGGTCCTCATATAGTTTCTTGCTGTCGAACAACAGACGGCCTATCAATGTGGATTTTCCGTCATCCACAGAACCGGCAGTCAGTAAGCGCAACAAGTCTTTCTGCTCATCCTTTCGGAGAAACTCCGAAATTGACAATTGACAATTGACTATTGACAATTCGTCCTTACACCTATCTTTCATACTTTATTTTCTTTCATTTTTTTTATAATCGAAATAAGGAGCCTCAACAGTTCCCTACAATCTTCTATTATGGAATTATATTCATCCGCTGAGAGATAATCAGATTCTTTTAATAGCATCAGCCAATATTCTGTTTCATTTGCTTCTTTTAGAGCAATACTCAATTTATTGATAAAATCAGCTTTTGACTGAGCATGTTCACTTTCCTTAATCAAAGCACCTACAGCTGTTCCGCTTCTCAATATTTGCTTAGAAAGAACAAGCTCCTTTCTATGCTCACACAGCAACTTGTAAAGTCTGACAATCCGTATTGCAAAAGCAAACGATTTATCCATTATGAGATTACCTTTCCCCATAATTGTCAATTGTCAATTATCAATTGTCAATTTAAAAGTATCCCTCGCGCTTCTTCTGCTCCATGCTTGCGTCTTGGTCGAAGTCAATGACACGGGTCGTCCGTTCACTCTTGGTGGTGGTCATCATTTCCTCGACAATCTTCTCGATGGTATCGGCATCGCTTTCCACAGCACCGGTCAACGGCCAGCAACCCAGCGTACGGAAACGCACCATACGCATCTTTATCTGGTCGCGGTACTGTTCCGGCAAGCGGTCGTCATCCGCCATTATCAGATTTCCGTCAATCTCCACACAAGGACGTTCCTTGGCAAAATACAACGGCACAATAGGGATGTTTTCCAAACGTATATATTGCCAGATGTCCAGCTCCGTCCAATTACTTAACGGAAATACGCGGATACTCTCTCCTTTATGTACCCGGGCATTATAAATATCCCACAATTCGGGACGCTGATTTTTGGGGTCCCATTGATGGAACTTGTCGCGGAAAGAGAAAATACGCTCTTTGGCACGTGACTTCTCCTCGTCGCGACGAGCACCACCGAATGCCGCATCAAACTTATACTTATCCAATGCGTGGAGCAAAGCCTGCGTTTTCATCAGGTCCGTATGCACCTTGCTGCCATGCGTAAAAGGCCCGACACCTGCATTGAAAGCTTCCATATTGCTTTCCACTATCAGGTTCCAACCATACTTCTTGGCATACTCGTCACGGAACTGTATCATCTCCTTAAACTTCCACTTGGAATCGATGTGCATCAACGGGAACGGCACTTTGCCGGGAGCAAACGCCTTTTCGGCCAAGCGCACCATAACCGAAGAATCCTTGCCGATACTATACAGCATCACCGGATTTTCAAACTCCGCTGCCACTTCACGGATAATATGAATGGACTCTGCTTCGAGTTCCTTCAAATGGCTCAATTTATATTCTTCTTTCATTATATCTTATTTCTTCTGAATTCTTGGTAAAATGAGTTCCAACAGTTTATTGACCGATTCTTCCAGGCTGAGAACAGAGGTATCCAACGTCAGAGCCGGATGAGCCGGTTCCTCAAAAGGCGCGGAAATACCTGTAAAATTCTTGATTTCTCCCTTACGTGCCTTGGCATAAAGTCCCTTCACGTCACGGCGTTCACACTCTTCAAGCGGGGTACTGACATAAACTTCCAGAAAATCGTCTTGTCCGATAATATCAGCCGCCATTTCACGAATATCGTTATTAGGACTGATAAAAGCCGCGATTGTTATAACACCCGTATCAAGAAAGAGTTTGGAAACTTCGGCTATACGCCGGATATTCTCCACACGGTCGGCCTCCGTAAAACCGAGGTTATTGTTGATGCCACTGCGGATGTTGTCACCATCCAGGATACGGCAAAGCAATCCTCTTTTATGAAGTTCGCGCTCCAAGGCAATGGCTATCGTACTTTTGCCGGAGCCGCTCAAACCGGTAAACCAAACCATCACGCTGTGCTGCTTCAACAAGTCTTCTTTGTCTTTCCGCATCAGCATTTTGTCAAATATCGGATATATGTGGTTGTTTTCTTCCATATGTTATTATTTCTTCTTTTTTTAAAATGGCCAAATTAAAGGAATCAAGAAAATGGATATCAGGAAAGTAATGATATTCAAAGGTAACCCGATGCGTACAAAATCCGTGAACTTATAGTTACCGATACCTTGTACAATCAAATTAGTCTGATACCCTATAGGAGTGGAGAAGCTGGCAGAAGCCGCCATACAAATTACAACGAAGAAAGGCATCGGACTGACTCCCATCTGTGAAGAGATGGAAAGTGCCAACGGGAAAGCGAGTGCCGCGGCCGCATTGTTCGTAATCAGTTCTGTAAACAAGTTCGTTATGATAAACACAGCAGCCAGCAACACGTGGGGGCCATAATGATGGCTCATGCCTATAATGAAACGCGCCACAGCATCTGCCACTCCGGAATTCACCATCGCCTTGCTGATAGCAAAAGCACAAGCAATCGTTATCAGAATATCCCAAGATATATATTTGGTATACTTGCGGGCCGGAAATATCTTTGTCCAGGCCATAATGATAGTAGTAATGGAAACGAAGAAAAACATATCCAACTTGATTTCCGGAAAAGCTTCCTTGACAACCGGAAGTTCACCAACCGTTGCACCCACTATCATCAATATCAGCAAAACCAAGGCAAACCAGCGCTTTCCCTTTCCGGGCACCGGTTCCGTATCCTTGCCATTGGCCAGCAACACGAACACCGAAGATTCCCCCCAGGTCTTTACAAAAGAGTCATCAGCC
This sequence comes from Bacteroides sp. AM44-19, assembly GCF_003603395.1. Taxonomy (NCBI): domain Bacteria; kingdom Pseudomonadati; phylum Bacteroidota; class Bacteroidia; order Bacteroidales; family Bacteroidaceae; genus Bacteroides; species Bacteroides sp. AM44-19. The sequence goes on from NZ_QTNB01000001.1 coordinate 576,131, forward strand.
ATCACCACCAGCGTATCCCCTTCGCGGAGATATTCATTTTCCAGATTTCCGACAATGCTCTGACCGCTACGCTTAATCTCCTTCACTTCGGCCCCATAATGCCGCTTGAAGTTAAAATCACCAAGTTTCTTGTTGATACCGGGAAAACGGGCGCCGAGTACAGCTTCCACCCGATGTAAATCTCCATGCTCCTCCGGTTCCTCATCCAGCTTTACCGCATCCGTACGAACATCCGGCAAAAGCCTTGAGGAAAAAGCGAACAGATAAAGGATGCCTGCAATCGCGACGAAAATGCCCACTTTACCCAACTCGAACATAGTAAAGCCTTCATATCCGGCTTCCAATATCATACCATGCACCACCAGATTGGTCGACGTCCCTATCAGGGTGCAGATTCCGCCAAGTATCGTCACATAAGAAAGGGGTATAAGGAACTTGGTAGCAGGCAATTTTACAGATTCGGCCCAACGCTTGATAATGGGAGCAAAGATAACAACCACCGGAGTATTGTTTAGAAAAGCTGAAATAAAAGCAATGGTGGGCAACATACGGAACTGCGCTTTAAAGACCGTAGTCTTACCTTGGGGAAGCAGCTTCTTGATTACTTGCCCCAAAGCACCCGACTGCCTGATGCCTTCACTGACCAAAAACAGCATGGCAACAGTCATCATCCCCTTATTACTGAACCCTTCCAGCATCTCCTTAGGAGTGAGGATACCTGCACACAAGAACAATACTACGACAGAAAAGAGCACCATGCCCGGACGCATTTTATCCAGAACCAAGGCAATCACCATGCCCAACAATGCCAGCAGCACAAACAATATCTCAAATGTCATAAAGTCGTTATTTTATTTCGGTATGCTTGGGTTCTACGATAAACCACGGATTCAGCAAATCCTCCTTATTATATTGCAAAGGTTCTTCCTTCCCCGCCTGATAAATTTCCATTCCGGCAGCATGTGCAATAGCATGCCCAGCCGCCGTATCCCATTCCATCGTAGGGGCAAAACGAGGATATACATCAGCCTTGCCTTCAGCTACCAGACAAATCTTGATGGAACTTCCACTTGATATAAGCTCAACTTCCGCATGGCTGCATTTCATTTTCTCGATATAATCTTCTGTCTCGGGCGTCAGATGCGAACGGGAAGCCACAATTACAAACCGTTCGTGCACGCTTGTTTCCGGCAGCCGGACAGCTTTCGCAAGCAGTTCATCCCACGACATTCCATCACGTGCAGTAATACCGGATAGCTTATAAGCACCCGAATCATGCACTCCAAAATAGAGCTCCTTTTTTACCGGCACATAAATGACTCCCATTACCGGTACTGAGTGATGCACCAAAGCTATATTCACTGTGAACTCACCGTTCCTCTTGATGAACTCCTTCGTACCGTCCAAAGGGTCTACAATCCATAAAGTTTCCCAACTCCGTCGTTCCGAGAAAGGCAAATGTTTGCCTTCCTCGCTTAGCAGAGGGAAAGGTGTATCAGCCAAAAAACGGCAGATAGTTTCATGAGCCTTACGATCGGCAATAGTAAGAGGAGAATTATCCGCTTTTTTTTCTACCTGAAAATCCGATGCCGGATCATCGTAAATGGAAAGAATTTTCTCGCCAGCCTGCAAAGCGGCATCAATCGCATTCAGTATATATCGTCGTTCCATACTATATTCTTCTCAAAGATAAGGCACAAAATTAAAAACTTTTTCAGGTCTAAAAGTTTCCACCTCTTGTTTTATAACTTCTTTTAAACGAAAGAGAGAATATTATAAGCACTTTTCACAATCAGGAAAATCAATCCGGGGCAGAGAAATAGAGTGAAATATTCACGAAGGAAGAGGAAATAAAGAGACTGTGACAACATGAGTTTATCAGGGGCTTTTCATGAAAAAGGCAGTAACTTCGCAGTTACTGCCTCATCTTGAAAGGAAACATATGTATTCCTCTCTGTTATGAATTACCAAAAAGAATTCTATTAATTGATGCTATACAGCAACCATGCCTTCTGAAAGTCATCATTCGAAGGATGTTTAGCTTTGAAAGAGTCGCGCAGATTCTCGGCGGATGCTCTGTCATCGAATGTACCGATAACTACACGATACAGGTTTCTTTCTGCATTGTAAACCACCATTGCAGTATAGCCTTCATTCACCAATGCCTGCTTCACACCTTCCGCATTAGCTTTCACGCTATAAGCTCCGCAAACTACACTAAAGGTTTTCAAGCTGGTACCACCTGATACCACAGTCACCTTTTCCTGACGCATGCCGGCAGGTGCACTTTCCACCACCTTTACTTCTACTGGAGCGGTAACCACTGGAGCCACCTCTTCTGCAGGGGCAGTTGTTTGCGGCTCAGCCAATTCCTGCTGTTTTGCCTTTTCATATGCTTTCTTATAAGCACTTTCACTTGATTTACAAGAAGAGAATGCCAGAGCTATGCATACTCCCATTCCCAATACGGCTAATTTTTTCATCTTTTCTATTGTTTTTATTAGTAAAATCGTCTATTCTTATTCTTTATCTCAAAATTTTCGAAAAATAGATTTCGTGCCCTCATATTCCAAACGCAATGAAGAGTAGGACAAATCTTCTACTTTAAAGGTACATTTTCCTTCCGGCCACCCGAAATAAGTATCATAATTTTTATCGTTAACGCTTTCAGGCAACAAAATAATGGAAATTTCAGCACCTTTCAAAGAATAATTTCCAAAAAACGTAGTCAACCCTCCATCTTTCAACAAACATATGGCAGAAAAACTTCCTTTTTGAAAATTATAAAATACACTGTCCACCTTCTCTGATGTACCGTCGGCATATTGGTACTGACGCAACTGCCACTTACCGGCCAAGTCACCCCCACCATTCATGCAAGCAGTCAAAGTACAAGCCATCAATACAATCCAAAGATATTTTAAATGCAATTTCATCATTTTTCCATGCCACTATCTAAATATGGAGCAAAAGTACACCATAACATGCGATTATACCTCAGCATCCTTAGTTAAATATAATTAAACCCCTCCATAAAAAGAGATTTCCCGGAAGACTTGACGTATATTTGCCAAATATAAACAGAGCATGAGGCTCACTTAATTGATTACATGACATTTGAAAATTTGAATTTGATAGAACCTATATTGAAGGCTCTTCAAGAAGAGGGGTATTCCACCCCTACCCCAATCCAGGAAAAATCGATCCCTATATTACTTCAAGGAAAAGACTTATTAGGATGTGCTCAAACCGGAACAGGCAAAACCGCCGCATTTTCCATCCCTATCTTGCAAAAGTTGTATAAAACGGATAACCGCAAAAGTATCAAAGCACTCATTCTGACGCCGACCCGCGAGTTGGCCATACAGATAGGAGAATGCTTCAGTGCATATGGTAAGTATACCGGATTGAGACATGCCGTCATCTTCGGCGGTGTAGGACAAAAGCCACAGACAGATGAACTGAAACGTGGAGTACAAATACTGGTTGCAACTCCCGGACGACTGCAAGACCTGGTCAACCAAGGTTTCATTAACCTAAAAGCGCTCGAGTTCTTCGTATTGGACGAAGCGGACCGGATGCTGGACATGGGATTCATACATGATATCCGGCGCATATTAAAGTTATTGCCCGCAAAACGACAGACCCTCTTCTTTTCGGCCACAATGCCTCCGGAAATAGAGACCTTGGCAAACTCCATGCTGACGCACCCCGAGAAAGTGGAAGTCACCCCTGCATCGTCTACGGTTGACACAATCTCCCAATCAGTCTATTTCGTTGAGAAAAAAGAGAAAAAAGACTTACTGATTCATCTGCTGAAGAATCCGGCTATCAAGTCCGTACTTATCTTCACCAGAACTAAATATGGAGCAGACAAACTTGCACGTACCCTTAGTAAGTCCGGAATAAGAGCCGAAGCCATACATGGAAACAAGTCGCAGAATGCCCGACAGCGAGCACTGACCGGCTTTAAGAACCATGAACTGCGTGTACTGATAGCAACCGATATTGCAGCACGAGGTATCGACGTGGACCAACTATCACACGTCATCAACTATGAGTTGCCCAACATTCCGGAAACATACGTGCACCGTATCGGACGAACCGGACGTGCCGGCCACGACGGTATTGCCCTCTCCTTTTGCGAATCGGAAGAACTGCCTTACCTGAAAGATATCCAAAAATTGATAGGGAAAAGTATCCCAGTAATAAAAGAACACCCTTTTGTCACCGCCGATGGTTTAAAAGCCCAGAAAATCAAGACTGAAGAAATTAAGGCCAAAACCAAGGAAAACAAAATCTATCGCGGGAGCCGTACGAATGGAGACTTTTGGAGAAGAAAAAAGCAAACCTCGCAAAACAACACCCCAAAAGGAGTTGGAAGATAAAGACAATCATAAAAAAACTGATATTCCGAACAAAGTTTCAAAAAAATTTGTTAGTTTTGTCGTACGAACCTCAAAAAAGAAAGGAATATCATTATGAAAGGATTAAATGTTTTAGCAGCTTTCCTGGGTGGCGCCGCAGTAGGTGCAGCCCTCGGTATCTTATTTGCTCCTGAAAAAGGAGAAGACACCCGTAACAAAATCGCAGAAATTCTCCGTAAGAAAGGGATTCGTCTGAACCGAAGCGAAATGGAAGACTTGGTAGATGAAATTGCTGCGGAAATCAAAGGTGAGGTAACGGAATAAGGTAAAAAACAGAACCACTATGTTTGCAGACGACAAAAGTATAGAAAATATGCAGCAGCTCTTCATTGAATTCAAGAAATACCTGGAGCTGCAAAAAGAATATACCAAACTGGAAGTCACCGAAAAACTATCCAAACTGCTTTCTACACTTTTATTGGTGCTATTGGTCGTCATACTCGGCGTAGTGGTTCTGTTTCATCTGTCGTTTACGCTGGTCTATATCTTAGCTCCGCTGGTAGGCGGGCTAATGATGAGTTTTGCACTTATCACGTGCTTCCATATCCTACTCATCGTTCTGCTTGTCCTATTCCGCAAAAAGCTCATTATTGATCCGACAGTAAAACTTATCGCAGAATTATTCTTAGACAATTAATTCGAAATATTCATGGATAATACGACCAATACGACTCCCGTCACTTTAGAAAGTATCGCCCAGAAAAAAGCCATGCTGCTACAAGAAATACGACTCCAGAAAGAAATCATGACTGGGCTTACACAAGAAATTTTTGCTCCGCTGGAACCAGCTACCAACAAGGCAAATGCCATGATGAGAGCATTCAACACGGGTATGGCTGTTTTTGACGGTATAGTATTGGGGGTAAAGGTAATGAAGAAATTCAGAAAAATATTTGGAAGAAAGAGATAGAATATCGGATAAAAAAAGAGGGGATGGCCATAACAGTCATCCCCTCTTTTTTTATCCGATATAGTCTGAGCACTTTTATACGTACGTCTCAAGCAACTTCACTGCTCCTTCAGGCACAATCGTCACTTCTTGGGTTGCAGCTGGCAGCAGGATTGTTTCGCCCGCTTGTACGGAAACTTCATTCTTCTCATTATCAATAATACGGCAAGAACCCTCCACACAAATAAAAATAACAAAAGAATCCAGTTCAGAATAGTCACAAGTGATTTCTTCCGTCATGTCATAGATGGAAGTCGTGAAATACGGGCTTGCCACCATTTCTACCGGTTCATTCTGCACCTGCTCGTACTCCGTACGAAAATCGTCCTGCACATCTGCAAAATTAATGGCATCAATGGCCTGGCTTGTATGCAGTTCTCTTGATTTACCATCCTTATCCTTACGATTGTAATCAAAAATACGGTAAGTGATATCCGACGTTTGCTGTATTTCTGCTACAAAAGCTCCCGCACCGATTCCATGTACCCGACCTGCAGGCACATAAAACACATCGCCCGGTTTAATGGCGCAAGTCTGCAGAACATCCGCAAACGTACCATTATACACTCGTTCCTTATATTCTTTCGGAGTAATCTGCTCTGCAAAACCGGAAATCAGCTTGGCACCCTGGTCAGCAGCAATAACATACCACATTTCATTTTTACCAAAACTGTTATGACGTTTCTTAGCCAACTCGTCACCCGGGTGTACCTGAATCGACAAGTCCAACTTGGCATCAATAAACTTTATCAATAAAGGAAACTTATTTCCGAAACGTGCATAGTTGGCTTCTCCTACCAGGTCTTCCTTATATTTTCTGACCATATCCGGCAGCGTCAATCCTTTGTCTGCACCATTGGCCACTATAGACTCACTGCCTTCTACTGCCGACACTTCCCAACTCTCGCCTACATTGGCAAGGGTATCATTCAAATGTTTGAATGGAATAATCTTGTCGCCTCCCCAAAGCGTCTGCTTCAGAATAGGCTCAAATTTTAGAGGATACATTCGTTGTTTTTATTAGAACTTTCTGTTAATGATGTGATTTTTTTAGATTCCGGGGGCAAACATACAAAAAATATCAATTTGTATTCCATTTGTTAAACGCTAAACTTTCCTAAAATGTTCTCCACATTTCCTTCCAATTACTTGGGGGAACAAAAGAATTTCTTTTTATTTGCAAGAAATTTAATTAATACCATGAATATGATAAACACTACTCCAACAGAAAGTAATTTGTCCGGTTTGAACCAAAAAGACTTTCAAAAGGATATAAATAACAAAAAGACAGATTTGTTTATCCTGAAGAATGCCCAGGGAATGGAAGTTGCAGTTACTAATTACGGCTGTGCAATACTTTCCATCATGGTACCCGACAAAAATGGCAAATATGCCAATGTTGTATTAGGACACGACAGTATTGAACATGTAATCAACAGCCCGGAACCTTTTCTAAACACTACCATCGGACGCTACGGTAACCGGATAGCTAAAGGAAAGTTTACTTTATACGGCGAAGAGCACCAATTGGCAATCAACAATGGTCCCAACTCACTGCATGGTGGTCCGACTGGTTTTCATACCCGTGTATGGGATGCTGTCCAGCCAGAGCCATCAACAGTCATCTTCAACTACACATCCGCTGACGGCGAAGAGGGCTTCCCCGGAAATCTCGAAGTAGAAATGACTTATCGCCTGGAGGATGAGACCAATGCTCTGGTCATCGAATACCGGGCTACTACCGATAAAGCCACCATCGTCAATCTGACCAATCACGGTTTCTTCAATCTTGCCGGTATAGCCAATCCCTCCCCTACAGTCTTAAACAATATCGTTACCATCAACGCAGATTTTTATGTACCCATCGATGAAGTATCCATTCCTACCGGAGAGATATTGAAGGTAGAAGGTACTCCTATGGATTTCCGTACTCCCCATACTCTTGGTGAACGAATTGATGAGAAACATACACAAATTGTGAATGGCGCAGGATATGACCATTGCTATGTACTGAACAAGACTGAAAGTGGAGAGCTGAGCCTTGCAGCCACCTGCATAGAGCCCAACAGCGGACGAACTATGGAAGTATATACCACTGAAAATGGCGTCCAGCTTTACACTGGAAACTGGCTCGGAGGCTTTGAAGGTGCCCATGGAGCCACTTTCCCTGCAAGAAGTGCAGTCTGCTTTGAGGCCCAGTGTTTTCCCGATACGCCCAACAAGTCCCATTTTCCGTCGGCAGTATTGCTATCGGGTGATGAGTACCAGCAAGTGACAATCTACAAGTTTGGTGTACAAGAATGAAATAACTAATCCAATTTATAAACTTATTAATTTTACAAAACCATGACACAACAAAAACAGAATGGTAAACTCATCGCAATTATCACGATGATCTTCCTTTTTGGTATGATTTCATTTGTTACCAACCTTGCTGCCCCTATGGGAATCGTACTGAAAAATCAGTTTTCAGTATCCAACGCTTTAGGGATGTTGGGTAACTTTGGTAACTTTATTGCATATGCAGTGATGGGAATACCAAGCGGCATCTTACTACAACGGGTAGGGTATAAAAAAACGGCATTGATAGCAGTAGCTGTAGGCTTTATCGGTGTAGGTATCCAATATTTATCAGGTCATTCAAGCCCTGATATGGCTTTTGCCGTATATTTGATTGGCGCTTTCATCGCCGGTTTCTCCATGTGTTTGCTTAATACGGTAGTCAACCCGATGCTGAACAAGCTCGGCGGCGAAGGTAACAAAGGAAACCAGCTTATCCAAGTGGGTGGTTCTTTCAACTCCGTAATGGCCACCATTACTCCGATGTTCGTAGGTATCCTGATTGCCGGTTCCATTGAAAAAGCTACTATCTCTCAGATATTCCCTGTAATGTACACAGCAATGGCTGTATTTGCCATCGCGTTCTTCGTTCTTTTGATTGTGCCCATACCGGAACCCAATGCTGCAACTTCAACAGAACCTATCGGTAAGTTGATGTCAGGCGCTTTAAAATTCCGCCACTTCATTTTGGGAGCTATAGCGATCTTTGTATATGTAGGTGTCGAAGTTGGTGTACCGGGTACTCTGAACTTGTTCTTGACCGATCCGATTGAAAAGGGAGGAGCAGGCATTTCTTCCACCATTTCCGGTTTTGTTGTAGGTACATATTGGTTCCTCATGCTGATTGGACGTCTGGCCGGCGCTTCATTGGGTGCAAAAATCTCCAGTAAGGCAATGCTTACCTTTACTTCCGCATTAGGCTTACTTTTGGTATTCCTTGCCATCTTCTCATCTACCGGTTCGCTTGTCAATCTGCCGGTACTCCAACAAAGTGCTACGGGAGGTCTCTCTTTCGGATTTGCAGAAGTACCCATCAATGCAATGTATCTGGTACTGGTAGGTCTGTGTACTTCCATCATGTGGGGTGGTATCTTTAATTTGGCCGTAGAAGGATTGGGTAAATATCTGGCAGCGGCTTCCGGTCTGTTCATGGTATTGGTATGCGGCGGCGGCATCTTGCCCGTTATCCAAGGTTTGGTGGCCGACATTGCAGGTTTCATGCCGAGTTACTGGGTTATCATCGCAGCCCTTGGCTATCTGTTGTTCTACGGTTTGGTAGGCTGCAAAAATGTCAATAAGGACATCAAGGTCGATTAACAAGAAAATATAGGTAATTTATTTATTCACCTTATAAAATATAAATATCATGGATATAGAATACGTAAGAAGCCGTTTCATCAAGCACTTTGACGGAACAACGGGAGCTGTTTATGCTTCTCCGGGTCGCATCAACCTTATCGGTGAGCATACAGACTATAACGGTGGTTTTGTATTCCCCGGAGCAATCGATAAGGGAATGATTGCAGAAATAAAGCCCAACGGCACAAACACAGTAAAAGCTTATTCCATCGACCTGAAAGATTACGTGGAATTTGGCTTGAATGAAGAAGATGCACCCCGCGCAAGCTGGGCAAGATATATCTTTGGCGTGTGCCGGGAAATGATGAAACGCGGTGTAGATGTAAAAGGTTTCAATACCGCTTTTGCAGGCGATGTGCCTCTGGGTGCAGGAATGTCCTCGTCAGCAGCTTTGGAAAGTACCTATGCCTATGCTTTGAACGACTTGTTCGGTGACAACAAGATAGACAAATTTGAATTGGCAAAAGTGGGACAATCTACAGAACACAACTATTGTGGCGTAAACTGTGGTATCATGGACCAATTTGCTTCTGTATTCGGAAAGAAAGGAAGCCTCATCCGCCTGGATTGCCGTTCACTGGAATATCAGTATTTCCCATTCGACCCGCAAGGCTATCGTCTGGTTCTTGTAGATTCTGTAGTGAAACACGAACTTGCATCTTCAGCATACAACAAACGTCGTCAAAGCTGCGAAGCTGCTGTTGCCGCTGTTCAGAAGAAGCATCCACACGTAGAATTCCTGCGTGACGTTACCATGGGCATGCTGGAAGAAGCCAAAGCCGACATCAGCGCAGAAGACTATATGCGTGCAGAATATGTCATCGAAGAGATTCAACGCGTACTCGACGTTTGCGACGCCCTGGAGAAAGGCGATTATGAAACTGTAGGCCAAAAGATGTATGAAACACATCATGGCATGAGTAAGTTGTATGAAGTAAGCTGCGAAGAACTCGATTTTCTGAATGACCTTGCATTCGATTGTGGAGTTACCGGTTCACGTGTCATGGGCGGTGGATTCGGTGGATGTACAATCAATCTGGTAAAGGATGAATTGTACAGTACATTCATCGAAAAAGCAAAAGATGAATTCAAGAAGAAGTTCGGCAGAAGCCCAAAAGTATATGATGTAGTCATCAGCGACGGTGCCCGCAGATTAGAATAATAGACATCAGCATTCAAATAAAAGGCGTTTCCCAGTAATGAGAAGCGCCTTTTTCTTCTCCCCTATTCCACCGTTTTCCACTCTAAAAACAAAATCATCCGAGAAGTTTATTCCGAACACATCTATCTGTACAGCCAGTTGGCACAGATATGTTTCTTGACACTTATGTTGCATAACATATAAAAGTGTACAGCCTACACTAAAGAAAAGTGTTACTTTTACACCCAAAGAAAGATAATCATCTCATTTACATTAAATACAAAACCATGAAAAGACATGTTCTACTTGCAGGAATTGCCGCAATGATGCTAACTGCGTGCAATCAAAAGACAGAAACAACGCTTACGCTGTCCGGTCTTGATCCAGTAAAATTCCAAACAACAGTCAATGACGCCCAGACACAGCTTTATACGCTGAAGAATAAAGCGGGCATGGAAGTATGCATCACAAACTTTGGAGGACGTATTGTATCCATTATGGTACCCGACAAAAATGGAGTTATGCAGGATGTAGTATTGGGCTTTGACAGCATTGCCGATTACATCAACATACCAAGTGACTTTGGTGCTTCTATCGGACGCTACGCCAACCGGATTAACCAAGGGAAAATCGTTCTTGACGGAGATACCATACAGTTACCACAGAACAATTTCGGACATTGCCTGCACGGTGGCCCCAAAGGATGGCAATACCAAGTATACAGTGCCAATCCCATTGACAGCACAACTCTGGAGCTCACCCGCATTTCACCGGATGGAGACGAGAATTTCCCGGGTAATGTTACGGCAAAAGTACTTTTCAAGTTAACGGATGACAATGCCATTGATATAAAATACAGTGCAACAACAGACCAAAAGACGGTTATCAATATGACTAACCATTCTTATTTCAATTTATCAGGTGATCCTTCAAAGGCAGCAACAGACCACATCTTATACATCAATGCAGACAACTATACTCCGGTAGACAGTACTTTCATGCCAACGGGTGACATCATCTCCGTCAAAGAAACACCAATGGACTTTACCACTCCCAAGAGTGTGGCACAAGACATCAACCGGATTGACTTTGAACAAATAAAGAACGGAAACGGATATGACCATAATTGGGTACTGAATACTAAAGGTGACCTATCCCAAGTGGCAGCCAAACTGACATCGCCTATAAGCGGCATCACCCTGGAAGTTTATACCAATGAGCCAGGCATACAAGTATATACCGGGAATTTCCTGGACGGCACCGTAAAAGGTAAAAAAGGCATTACTTACAACCAGCGCGCTTCCGTATGCCTTGAGACACAACATTATCCGGATAGCCCCAACAAAGCCCAATGGCCTTCTGTCGTACTGGAACCCGGACAAACATACAACAGTGAATGTATCTTTAAATTCACTATAGAAAAATAACCTTTTAAATACACATCGTACAATGAATTGGAATTCACATGAATTTATATGGCTCGACTGGGTAATCCTCATAGTCGGCATGGCAGCTGTAATATGGGCTGTATGGCGTGCTGTCCAGAAAGACAAACGTATGCAACAAGGAGCAAGCAGTGCTGATTATCTATTTGGTAAAGGAGAACCCTGGTACATTATCGGTGCAGCAATCTTTGCTGCCAACATTGGCTCGGAACACCTGGTAGGTCTTGCCGGAACCGGAGCAAAATCGGGAGTAGGCATGGCTCACTGGGAAATGCAAGGCTGGATGATTCTTCTTTTAGGATGGTTGTTTGTTCCGTTCTATCAGTTGCTGAATAATAAGATGGGAAAAATCATCACTATGCCCGATTTTCTGAAATACCGTTACACACAACGCACGGGTTCATGGCTCTCCATCATAACACTGATTGCCTACATTCTGACTAAAGTGAGCGTAACAGCCTATACCGGAGGTATCTTCCTCGAATTTCTTCTTGGACTACCATTCTGGTACGGAGCTATCGGCCTGATTGTACTGACCGGTCTTTTCACGGTATTGAGTGGTATGAAGGGGGTAATGACCCTTTCAGCTATCCAGACCCCTATTCTAATTATCGGTTCCTTTCTCGTTCTGTTCCTGGGGCTGTCAGCTCTAGGTGGTGGAAGTATCGCTACCGGCTGGACAGAAATGATGGAACATGCCCGCAATGCCATGAATGTAGGAGCAGACGGCCATGCATACGGTGCCAACCACATGTTCCATTGGAGTGAAGCAGACCCGATGTATCAGGAATATCCCGGTTTTTGGGTATTCATCGGAGCTTCCATCATCGGTTTCTGGTATTGGTGTACAGACCAGCACATTGTTCAACGTGTGCTTGGACAAAGTAAAGGAGAAGCGAATGATGTCGTAATGAAGCGCGCCCGTCGCGGTAGCATTGCAGCCGGTTACTTCAAGATTCTGCCGGTATTCATGTTCCTCATTCCGGGCATGGTGGCAGCAGCCCTGGCCGCCAAAGGCGAGTTCGACATGTCAAACACAGATGCCGCTTTTGCCGTTATGGTAAAAGACGTGTTGCCCGCCGGTGTAAAAGGCATTGTAACTATCGGTTTCATCTGTGCCCTGGTTGCTTCGCTGGCTGCATTCTTCAATTCATGTGCCACTCTCTTCACTGAAGATTTCTATAAACCCATGTGCAAAGGTAAAAGTGAAGCTACCTACGTATTGGTAGGACGTATTGCCACAGTAGTAGTTGTTATCCTTGGTATGGCATGGATTCCCATCATGATGAGTCTAGGAAGTCTATACGATTACCTCCAAGGCATCCAGTCACTCCTGGCTCCTGCCATGGTAGCCGTATTTGCATTGGGTATCTTCTCAAAACGGATTACACCGAAAGCGGGTGAAGTAGGCATGATTGTAGGATTCATCATCGGTATGGTACGCCTACTGACGAATATCTTTACCAATACCGGTAAAGACGTCATGAACGGCTGGTACTGGGAATACACCAGCTGGTTCTGGCAGACCAACTGGCTCATCTTCGAAATTTGGCTGCTTGTATTCCTGCTCGTACTGATGGCAGTAGTTTCTTGTTTCACTCCCAAACCCACTGCCGAGCAGATAGAAGCCATAACCTTCACCGGCAGTTACAAAAAACTAATCAGAGAAAGTTGGAATAAATGGGATGTCATTGCTTCACTGGGAGTTGTGATTCTCTGTGCTCTATTCTATATTTATTTCTGGTAACACTCAACTGTCAAACGATAAATATACATACTTATGACAACTTATTATAGTAAGAACCCCAAATTCTACGTCTCCGTGGACTGCATCATTTTCGGTTTCAACGAAGGGGAACTGAACCTGCTGCTGCTGAAGCGTAACTTTCAGCCGGCAATGGGCGAATGGTCTCTGATGGGAGGATTTGTACAAGAGGATGAAAGCGTGGACGATGCTGCCAAACGCGTACTGCATGAACTGACCGGACTGGACAATGTATACATGGAGCAGGTCGGCTCATTCGGAGCCATCGGCCGTGACCCGGGCGAACGTGTTGTCTCTATTGCCTACTACTCACTAATCAACATCAATGAGTATGATAAAGAACTGGTGCAGAAACACAATGCATTTTGGGTAAATATCAACGAACTGCCGGAACTGATTTTCGACCATCCGCAAATGGTAGCGCAGGCACGGAAGCTGATGCAGCAGAAGGCCTCTACCGAGCCGATAGGCTTCAACCTGCTACCCAAGCTGTTCACCTTATCGCAGCTACAAAGTCTATACGAAGCCATCTATGGAGAAGCCATGGACAAACGCAACTTCCGTAAGCGGATAGCCGAACTGGACTGTATCGAAAAGACGGACAAAATAGACAAAACCGGCTCCAAACGGGGAGCTGCACTATATCAGTTCAACGAGAATCTATATCGTAAGGCACCGAAATTTAAACTGTAAAATAGAGTTATGTTAGAAGCACTGAAAGAAAAAGTATTCCATGCCAATCTTGAGTTGGTGAAGCATGGACTGGTTATCTTCACCTGGGGCAATGTTTCGGCCATCGACCGTGAGACGGGATTGGTAGTCATCAAGCCCAGTGGTGTAAGCTACGATGACATGAAAGCTACAGATATGGTAGTGGTGAATCTTGACGGTAAGGTCGTGGAAGGACGGTTAAAGCCCTCTTCAGACACGCCGACCCACCTGGTTCTCTATAAAGCATTCCCCGAAATCGGCGGTGTGGTGCACACGCACTCTACTTACGCCACAGCCTGGGCACAAGCCGGATGTGACATACCGAATATCGGGACAACACATGCCGATTACTTCCACGACGCCATACCCTGCACAGCAGACATGACGAAGGAGGAAGTGGAAGGAGCGTATGAACTGGAAACGGGAAATGTCATCGTAAAACGCTTTGAGGGGCTGAACCCGGTACATACTCCCGGAGTATTGGTAAAGAACCACGGTCCTTTCTCGTGGGGAAAAGACGCACACGAAGCGGTACATAATGCCGTAGTGATGGAGCAGGTGGCAAAAATGGCAAGTATAGCCTATGCCGTGAACCCCAATCTGACCATGAATCCGCTGCTGATAGAAAAACATTTCAGCCGCAAGCACGGTCCTAACGCTTATTATGGACAGAAATAACTATCATTCTTTAAATATAAACTATAAAAATAAATTGTATGAACACATTTGAACAATATGAAGTATGGTTCGTAACCGGAGCACAGCTCTTGTACGGAGGTGACGCAGTTATCGCAGTAGACGCACATAGTAATGAAATGGTGAAAGGTCTGAATGATTCCGGGAAACTGCCCGTAAAGGTAGTATATAAAGGTACGGTCAATTCATCCAAAGAAGTAACCGCTACCTTCAAAGCCGCCAACAACGACGATAAGTGTATCGGAGTCATCACCTGGATGCACACCTTCTCTCCTGCCAAAATGTGGATTCACGGTTTGCAGGAACTGAAGAAGCCATTACTACACTTCCATACACAGTTCAACAAGGAAATTCCCTGGGAGACGATGGACATGGATTTTATGAACCTAAACCAATCGGCTCACGGCGACCGCGAATTTGGACACATCGTGACACGTATGCGAAAGAACCGCAAAGTGGTAGTAGGCCACTGGCAGGACGAAAAAGCCCAAAACCAGATTGCCGCATGGATGCGCGTAGCTGCCGCATGGGCTGATGCGCAGGATATGCTCATCATCCGCTTCGGCGACCAGATGAACAACGTGGCTGTGACAGACGGTGACAAGGTCAGTGCCGAACAAGTATTGGGCTATCATGTGGACTACTATCCCATCAATGATGTGATGACATACTACAATGCTGTCAGCGACGAGGACGTGAAGGCACTCGTAGCAGAATACTTCAAGCTCTACGACCACGCTCCCGAACTGGAAGACGCACGTACGGAAGCCTACACCAAAGTATGGAACTCCGCCAAGGCCGAAATCGCCATTCGCCGCGTGCTGAAAGACACGGGTGCCAAAGGCTTCACCACCAACTTCAACGATTTGGGCGACTTTGACCAAATCCCCGGACTGGCCTCACAGCGACTGATGGCAGAAGGTTACGGCTTCGGTGCCGAAGGCGACTGGAAAACTGCGGCACTATACCGTACCACTTGGGTGATGAGTCAAGGCATGCCGAAGGGGTGCTCCTTCCTCGAAGACTATACGCTGAACTTCGACGGAGAAAAGAGCGCCATCCTGCAGGCACACATGTTGGAAGTCTGTCCACTGATTGCCGAACAGAAGCCGAAACTGGAAGTGCACCGTCTGAGCATCGGTATCGACAGCGAAACAGCCCGCCTGGTATTTACCAGCAAGCAAGGTGAAGGTGTAGCCGCTACCATCGTAGACCTGGGCAATCGCTTCCGCCTCATTGTGAACAAAGTAGAATGCATCAAGAGCAAGCCTCTGCCCAAGTTGCCCGTTGCCAGCGCACTGTGGATTCCAATGCCCAACCTCGAGGTGGGCGCTGCAGCCTGGATTCTGGCCGGAGGTACACATCATACCAGCTTCTCCTACGACCTGACGGTGGAATATTGGGAAGACTTTGCCGAAATGGCCGGCATCGAAATGGTAGTCATCGATGAAAATACCACCATCAGCGAGTTCAAAAAAGAACTGCGCATGAATGAAGTCTACTATATGCTGAACAAGGCACTTTGCTGATAATCATTACGGATTACCGATTGCGGACTACTAATTACACGTACCACAAACGTAACTAGTAGTTTGCAATTAGTAATCCGTTGTTTATAATCGTACTATAAATCCGTAAATTATCATTAATACCATGAAATTAGATGCAAAATCAACCATTGAGGCAGGTAAGGCCATCCTTGGCATAGAACTCGGTTCCACACGAATCAAGGCGGTTTTGATTGACCAGGAAAACAAACCCATCGCCCAGGGAAGCCATACTTGGGAGAATCAGTTAGTCGACGGACTGTGGACATATAGCGTCGAAGCTGTCTGGTATGGGTTGCAGGATTGCTACGCAGACCTTCGTGCTAATGTAAAGAGCCTTTACGATACAGAGATAGAAACCCTGGCAGCCATCGGTGTCAGTGCCATGATGCACGGCTATATGGCATTCAACGAAAAAGAAGAAATCCTTGTGCCCTTCCGTACCTGGAGAAATACCAATACCGGCCAGGCTGCCGCAGCCCTATCCGAACTATTTGTCTACAACATCCCTCTGCGTTGGAGCATTTCCCACCTCTACCAAGCCATCCTCGATAATGAAGAACACGTTCCATCCATCAATTACCTGACCACCCTTGCAGGTTTTGTCCACTGGCAAATAACCGGTCAAAAGGTACTGGGCATAGGAGATGCCTCCGGTATGCTCCCCATCGATCCCATCACCAAAAACTATTCTTCTGAAATGGTGGATAAGTTCGACAGACTTATTGCTCCGAAAGGATACGACTGGAGGCTTCGAGATATTCTGCCGAAGGTATTGTCGGCCGGTGAAAACGCAGGCTTCCTTACTCCCGAAGGAGCCAGTCGCCTCGACGTATCGGGACATCTGAAAGCAGGAATTCCCGTCTGTCCGCCCGAGGGTGACGCAGGAACCGGCATGGTTGCCACCAACGCCGTAAAGCAGCGCACTGGAAACGTATCGGCAGGCACCTCCTCTTTCTCAATGATTGTATTGGAGAAAGAATTGTCCAAGCCCTACGAAATGATTGACATGGTAACCACCCCCGACGGAAGCCTCGTAGCTATGGTGCATTGCAACAATTGCACTTCCGACCTCAATGCCTGGATCAATATTTTCAAAGAATACCAGGAACTGATGGGTATCCCCGTAGATATGGACGAAATCTACGGAAAGCTCTATAACCACGCCCTGACAGGCAATGCAGACTGCGGAGGCCTCATCTCATACAACTACATATCAGGCGAACCTATAACGGGACTGGCAGACGGACGTCCACTGTTTGTACGTTCGGCAAACGACAAGTTCAACCTTGCCAACTTCATGCGCACCCATCTGTATGCTTCAGTGGGAGTTCTCAAAATCGGCAACGACATCCTTTTCAATGAAGAGAAAATCAGAGTAGACAGAATCACCGGTCACGGAGGACTCTTCAAAACCAAAGGAGTAGGCCAGAGAATACTGGCAGCTGCCATCAATTCACCCATTTCCGTTATGGAAACAGCCGGCGAAGGTGGTGCCTGGGGTATTGCCCTCCTCGCTTCCTACCTCGCAAATAACGGAAACAGCCAATCCCTTGCCGACTTCCTGGACAAGCATGTATTCACCGGAGATGCCGGTATTGAAATCTCACCGACAGCCGAAGATGTAAGCGGATTCAACACCTACATTGAAAGCTATAAAGCAGGTTTGCCCATCGAAGAAGCAGCAGTAAGATTCAAGAACTAAGTATTTAATAACACTAAAAAACTATGAACACAAAGTTATTTATCAGTAGCATATTTCTCTCCACCTCGTTGTCACTCTTCGCACAGAAAAGTGCCACTATCACTTTACACACAGACCAGAGCGGGCAAATCATTCCCAAAGAAATCTACGGCCAATTTGCAGAGCATTTGGGAACTTGTATCTATGGCGGACTTTGGGTAGGTGAAAACTCCGATATTCCCAACATCAACGGTTATCGCACCGACGTATTCAATGCACTGAAGGAGCTCCGTGTACCCGTCCTCCGCTGGCCGGGCGGCTGTTTTGCCGATGAATACCACTGGATGGACGGTATCGGCCCTAAAGAAAACCGCCCCAAAATGGTGAACAACAACTGGGGAGGCACTATCGAAGACAACAGTTTCGGAACCCATGAGTTCCTCAATCTCTGCGAAATGCTGGGTTGTGAACCCTATATCAGCGGAAACGTAGGCAGTGGTACCGTAGAAGAACTTGCCAAATGGGTGGAATACATGACCTCCGAAGGAGACTCCCCCATGGCACGCCTGCGCCGCCAGAACGGTCGCGACAAAGCCTGGAAAGTGAAATACCTCGGTGTGGGTAACGAAAGCTGGGGTTGCGGTGGGAGCATGCGTCCCGAATATTATGCCGACCTCTACCGCCGCTATTCCACCTACTGCCGCAACTATGACGGCAATAGCCTCTTCAAGATAGCCAGCGGTGCCAGCGACTACGACTATAACTGGACCAAAGTGCTGATGGACCGCGTAGGCGGCCGTATGCACGGTCTTTCCTTGCACTACTATACCGTCAGCGGATGGAACGGCAGTAAAGGCGCCGCCACCCGATTCAGTAAAGACGATTATTACTGGACACTGGGCAAATGCCGCGAAATAGAAGATGTCATCAAGAAGCATTGCACCATTATGGATAAATACGACCCTCAAAAGAACGTGGCGCTGATGCTTGACGAATGGGGAACCTGGTGGGACACTGAGCCGGGTACCAATCCCGGACATCTGTACCAGCAGAATACATTGCGTGATGCTTTTGTCGCCTCCCTCAGCTTCGACATCTTCCATAAATATACCGACCGTCTGAAAATGGCGAACATTGCCCAAATCGTCAATGTATTGCAATCCATGATTCTGACCAGCGGAAAAAACATGGTACTCACCCCCACTTATTATGTATTCAAAATGTACAATGTACACCAGGATGCCACCTACATTCCTCTTGAGCTGAACTGCGACATGATGGATGTACGCGACAACCGCAAAATACCAATGGTCAGCGCTACCGCCTCCAAAGACCAAAATGGCAAGATACACATTTCCATGTCCAACGTAGATGCAGACAATGCACAAGAAGTGACCATCAATCTGTCTGGAACGAAAGCCAAGAAAGCAGTTGGCGAAATATTGACTTCCACCAATCTGACGGACTACAATTCATTTGAAAATCCCGACAATGTGAAACCCGTTCCGTTCAAAGAGGTAAAAGTCAATAAAGATATTCTCAAGATTAAACTTCCGGCCAAATCAATCGTTACTATTGAGTTACAGTAAAACTACCGTGCACCGCACAAAATCAGCTAAATACGTTTAGTATCATTTTAGCAGCAAAAAGGCAGTAATACTGATAAAAAAGACACTCTTCGAGTGTTGTGAATTACGCATAAAGAGTTATCTTTGCCCTTGGAAAACCTACAAGGACCAAATAACCTATTGATAATATTCAAAATTAATTAGATTCAATATGAACGACAACAAACTTATGAACCGTGCAGCGGATAATATCCGTATCCTTGCTGCATCCATGGTTGAGAAAGCCAACTCCGGACACCCGGGCGGTGCCATGGGTGGTGCCGACTTTGTAAATGTACTCTTCTCAGAGTTCCTGGTATATGATCCTGAAAATCCGGCTTGGGAAGGTCGCGACCGCTTTTTCCTCGACCCGGGACACATGTCACCGATGCTTTACTCCACATTGGCCCTGACCGGCAAGTTCACGCTGGACGAACTGAAAGAGTTCCGTCAATGGGGAAGCCCTACTCCGGGACATCCCGAACGTGACATCATGCGCGGCATCGAAAACACTTCCGGACCGCTCGGCCAGGGACACACATTTGCAGTCGGTGCGGCCATCGCAGCCAAGTTCATGAAGGCACGTTTCGAAGAAGTAATGCCACAGACCATCTACGCTTATATTTCCGACGGTGGCATCCAGGAAGAAATCTCCCAAGGCTCAGGCCGTATTGCCGGAGCATTAGGGTTGGATAATCTCATCATGTTCTATGATGCCAACGACATCCAGCTTTCTACCGAAACAAAGGATGTAACCATCGAAGACACCGGCAAGAAATACGAAGCTTGGGGCTGGAAAGTCATTAAAATCAATGGCAACGATCCCGATGCCATCCGCGGTGCACTGAACGAAGCCAAAGCTGAGAAAGAGTGTCCGACGCTGATTATCGGCCATACCGTAATGGGTAAAGGTGCCCGCAAGGCAGACGGCAGCAGCTACGAGGCTGATTGTGCCACGCACGGTGCTCCTCTGGGCGGCGACGCTTATATAAACACTATCAAGAATTTGGGTGGTGACCCGACAAATCCGTTTGTCATCTTCCCCGAAGTGGCCGAACTATATGCCAAGCGTGCAACTGAGCTGAAGAAAATCATGGCTGAAAAGTATGCAGCCAAAGCCGCATGGGCAAAAGCCAATCCAGAAAAGGCTGCCAAACTGGAAATGTTCTTCTCCGGCAAGGCTCCCGAAGTGAATTGGGCCGCCATCGAACAGAAAGCAGGCGTTGCCACCCGCGCAGCATCTGCCACTGTGCTCAGTGCTCTCGCCACTCAAGTAGAAAATATGATTGTTGCTTCTGCCGACCTTTCCAATTCCGACAAGACAGACGGATTCCTCAAGAAAACACATGCCTTCAAGAAAGGTGACTTCAGCGGTGCATTCTTCCAGGCCGGTGTTGCCGAGCTGACTATGGCATGTTGCTGTATCGGTATGGCACTGCATGGCGGTGTAATCCCCGCTTGCGGAACTTTCTTCGTATTCTCCGACTACATGAAACCTGCCGTACGTATGGCAGCCCTGATGGAAGTTCCCGTGAAGTTCATCTGGACACACGATGCCTTCCGTGTAGGTGAAGACGGTCCTACCCATGAACCGGTAGAGCAGGAAGCCCAAATCCGCCTGATGGAAAAACTGAAAAACCACAAGGGACATAATTCCATGTTGGTACTCCGCCCGGCAGATGCAGAAGAAACAACTGTGGCATGGAAACTGGCAATGGAAAATACCACAACCCCAACCGGTTTGATTTTCTCCCGCCAGAACATCGCCAACCTGCCCGAAGGCAACGATTACGAACAAGCTGCCAAAGGCGCTTATATTGTAGCCGGCTCCGATGAAAATCCAAATATAATCCTCGTTGCTTCAGGCTCGGAAGTTGCCACATTGGTAGCCGGTACTGAATTGCTGCGCAAGGATGGCATCAAGGTGCGTATCGTGTCCGTTCCTTCCGAAGGTCTGTTCCGTAGCCAAGCTCCGGGATATCAAGAAGGCATTATCCCGTGTGGTGCCAAGGTATTCGGCCTGACAGCCGGTCTGCCCGTCACACTGCAAGGGCTGGTAGGTCCCCGCGGTAAAGTATGGGGATTGGAATCATTCGGATTCTCGGCACCTTATAAAGTGCTGGACGAAAAGCTCGGTTTCACCGCAGAGAACGTTTACAAACAAGTAAAAGCAATGTTATAATCATTATCCAATGTGCTGATGTGCTGATTGCCCGCGCCCTACAAGCTGCAGGCATCAGCACATTGGCACATTGGTATATTAACTGACCATCATGAAAACAATAGGAATCTGTTCCGACCATGCAGGCTTCGAATTGAAGGAATATGTTCGCGGCTGGTTGGAAGCCAAAGGCTGGGCTTACAAGGACTTCGGGACCTACTCAACCGAGAGTTGCGACTATCCCGACTTTGCACATCCTTTGGCACTGGCCGTTGAAGCCGGAGAGTGCTATCCGGGAATTGCCATCTGCGGAAGCGGTGAAGGTATCAGCATAACGCTGAACAAGCATCAGGGTATCCGCGCAGCCCTCTGCTGGACGGCAGAAATAGCCCATTTGGCACGCCAGCACAATGATGCCAATGTGCTTGTCATGCCAGGGCGATTCATCAGTACCGAAGAAGCCGACATGATTATGAGGGAATTCTTCAGTACACCATTCGAAGGCGGACGCCACCAACGAAGAGTGGACAAGATACCGGTACACTTGTAAAGCAGTAGAATCACATTCTTTATGATATCCGCCCGAAGCTCTGACATTCTGATAGAATCGTGAGAAACTTCGGGCTTTTTATTTGCCCCTTTTTCTTATTTTTCACAGTGAAGATGCTCATTGTCTTCAAATAAAAACTATCTTTGTGGTTCGATAACCCGGATATTTTTTAGATATGGAACGACTGAATACCATAAAAGAGCTTATCAACCAGGGAAATGTAGAGCAAGCCATCCAGCAGCTTGACGAAATACTGCAAACAGACTTTCCCGGCAAAGACGAAGCTTACTACCTGCGGGGAAATGCCTATCGGAAACAAGGCAACTGGCAACAAGCACTGAACAACTATCAGTATGCCATCGACCTGAACCCCGAAAGCCCGGCACAACATGCCTATCAAATGGCTATGGACATCCTGAACTTCTACAACAAGGATATGTACAATCAATAAATAAAGAACGTAAATTATGGCAAAAATCAAAGGAGCAATCGTAGTAGACACCGAACGTTGCAAAGGCTGCAACTTGTGTGTGGTAGCGTGTCCGCTCAACGTAATAGCCCTCACCAAGGAGGTGAATGTGAAAGGGTATAACTATGCCCACCAGATATTGGAAGATACTTGTAACGGCTGCGCCTCGTGCGCCACAGTATGTCCGGACGGATGTATCTCAGTATATAAAATAAAAGTAGAATAAATCTGTAAATCAGTAGAATATGGCAGAAGAAGTTGTATTAATGAAAGGAAACGAAGCCATCGCCCACGCAGCCATCCGTTGCGGTGCAGACGGTTACTTCGGATATCCCATTACTCCGCAATCGGAGGTATTGGAAACTCTTGCCGAACTGAAACCCTGGGAGACGACCGGCATGGTGGTTCTTCAGGCAGAAAGTGAAGTGGCAGCTATCAATATGGTGTACGGCGGTGCCGGAAGTGGTAAAATGGTCATGACCTCCTCCTCCAGCCCCGGTGTCAGCCTAAAGCAGGAAGGTATCTCTTATCTGGCAGGTGCCGAGCTGCCTTGCTTGATTGTAAACGTTATGCGCGGCGGTCCCGGTCTGGGAACCATCCAACCGAGCCAGGCCGACTATTTCCAGACAGTAAAAGGAGGCGGCCACGGTGACTATCGTCTGATTGCCCTTGCTCCGGCTTCCGTACAAGAAATGGCAGATTTCGTAGGACTGGCATTCGAACTTGCCTTCAAATACCGTAATCCGGCAATCATCCTTGCCGACGGTGTCATCGGCCAGATGATGGAAAAAGTGGTGCTCCCGGTACAAAAGCCACGCCGCACCGATGCGGAAGTCATCGAACAATGCCCATGGGCCACTACCGGCAGAACCAATGGCCGCAAACCCAACGTCATCACCTCATTGGAACTGAAACCGGAAGAAATGGAAAAGAACAACATCCGTTTCCAGGCCAAATACAAGCAGATAGAAGAGAATGAGGTTCGCTTCGAGGAAATTCATTGCGATGATGCCGACTACCTGATTGTAGCCTTCGGCTCTATGGCACGCATCGGACAGAAAGCAATGGAGCTGGCACGCGAAGAAGGAATAAAGGTAGGTATGCTCCGCCCCATCACGTTGTGGCCGTTCCCGACCAAAGCCATTGCCGCGTATGCCGACAAGGTGAAAGGTATGCTCGTTACAGAATTGAATGCCGGACAGATGGTGGAAGATGTCCGCCTTGCCGTGAACGGTAAAGTGAAAGTGGAACATTTCGGACGCCTCGGCGGCATTGTTCCCGATCCGGATGAGATAGTAGATGCATTGAAAGAAAAACTGATTAAGAAATGAATCCTGATAAAATAAGAAACGTACTGAACATTCTCTTCATGGTACTTGCCCTGGCAGCTATCATTATATATTTTGCTGCAAAAGATGACTTCAAGCTGTTCATCTACGTCTGCGGCGCGGCGATATTCGTCAAGTTGATGGAGTTTTTCATACGGTTCACCAACAGATAGGAGAAGTGATTATGACAAAAGAAGATATTATAAAGCCCGAGAATCTGGTTGCCAAGAAACCGACTCTGATGAACGACAATCCCATGCACTACTGCCCGGGATGCAGTCACGGCGTAGTTCATAAACTCGTAGCCGAAGTTATCGAAGAAATGGGACTGGAAGACAAAGCAATAGGCATCTCCCCCGTGGGATGTGCCGTGTTCATCTATAATTATATAGACATCGACTGGCAGGAAGCCGCCCATGGACGTGCGCCCGCACTTGCCACTGCCATCAAGCGCCTTTGGCCAGACCGCCTGGTGTTCACTTACCAAGGAGACGGCGACCTGGCTTGTATCGGTACTGCCGAAACCATCCACGCCTTGAACCGCGGCGAAAACATCACCATCATCTTCATCAACAATGCCATCTATGGTATGACCGGGGGACAAATGGCTCCCACTACCCTTGTAGGCATGAAGACATCGACCAGCCCTTACGGACGTGACGTGCATCTGCACGGCTATCCGCTGAAGATGGCCGATATTGCTGCACAATTGGAAGGAACCGCTTACGTGACACGCCAAAGCGTACAGTCCGTTCCCGCCATCCGCAAAGCGAAAAAGGCTATCCGCAAAGCATTCGAGAACTCTATGGCAGGCAAAGGTTCCAACCTTGTGGAAATCGTTTCCACCTGTAACTCCGGCTGGAAGATGTCTCCTGCGAAATCCAATGAATGGATGGTAGAGAACATGTTCCCCTTCTATCCGCTGGGCGACCTGAAAGATAAATAATCATGCTAAAGACAGAAGAACAATGAAAGAAGAAATCATTATAGCAGGCTTCGGTGGACAAGGTGTATTGTCCATGGGAAAGATTTTGGCATATTCCGGACTGATGGAAGGCAAAGAGGTGACTTGGATGCCGGCTTACGGACCGGAACAACGTGGTGGTACAGCCAACGTAACAGTCATCGTAAGTGACGAGAAAATATCCTCACCTATCTTAAGCAAGTACGATGCCGCCATCATCCTGAACCAGCCGTCACTGGAGAAATTCGAAAGCAAGGTAAAACCCGGAGGCGTACTTATCTACGACGGTTACGGCATCATCAACCCGCCGACGCGTAAGGACATCCACGTTTACCGCATCAACGCCATGGATGCCGCCAATGAAATGAACAACGCCAAGGCATTCAACATGATTGTATTGGGTGGATTATTGAAAATCAAGCCGATGGTTACACTGGACAGTGTACTCAGAGGATTGAAGAAGACACTGCCCGAACGCCACCACCACTTGATACCGATGAACGAAGAAGCTATCAAGAAAGGGATGGAACTTATTCAGGAAATGAAATGAAAGGCTGTGTAAAGCCACTCCCCATAAGAGGAGGAACTTTACGCCAGAATAAGAGATAAAGGAAAACGGATAAGCCCTTGTGATATTTTATTGCAAGGGCTTATTTCATTTCAAGCCGGAAAAAGCATGGATTCAAGGGCAGAGAACCGGAAGCAGTATAGAACAAAACAGAAAACAAGACAGTTTAAAAGAAGCAAAAAAGGCTGAATTCAGTAAGCAAATAATTTTTTATTGTATCTTTGCGCCTAATTATGAGACGAATTGTACTGACATATATATTTCTGTCCGTTATAGGGATATGGGGGGCTATGGCGCAAAACACCTTAAACCCGATGAACAATCGCGACCGGTTCGGTAACCAGATTGACCCGAATACCCAGCCGGACAATCTGGAAGACAGTACCAATACTGAGATTCAAAGTCTTCCACCCAAGCTTTACATGTGGAAACTAAGTGAGACACTGGGCAACCGTACCATCATACCTGCCGACACAGCCAGCCTCAACTTCCAGAGCACCAATCTGGTGGAAGGAATGTTCGGCCATTACAACTACTTGGGAAATCTAGGTTCTCCACGTCTCTCACGTCTGTTCTTCGAACGGGAGGAAAGCGAACCTACCATCTTCATGGCTCCCTTCTCCAGTTTTTTCACACGTCCCGACCAGGTGCTTTTCACCAACAGCAACGTGCCTTACACCAATCTTACCTACTACAAGGCCGGCAACAAAGTGAACGGTGAAGAACGCTTCAAGTCCTATTTCTCCGTCAACGTCAACAAGCAGTTGGCATTTGGCTTCAACATCGACTATCTGTACGGGCGCGGTTATTACCAGAACCAGTCCACCTCGCACTTCAATGCAGGTCTGTTCGGTAGCTATATCGGCGAGAAATACCAGGTACAAGCAGTCTACAACAACTTTTTCCTGAAGATGAACGAGAACGGCGGTATTGCAGACGACCAATACATCACCCGTCCCGAAAACATGTCCGGAGGAAAGAAAGAGTACGAGTCCACCACTATTCCGGTCAAATTGGAACAGAGTTCCAACCGTAACAAGGATTTTTATATCTATCTGACACAGCGCTATCGTCTTGGTTTTACGCGGAGAGTACGGAACACACAAGAAGGCAAACCGATGGTATCCGCACCCAAAGCCTCATCCTCCCCGTCCTCTGAATCCGAAATATCCGCTTCGAACAACGACATAGCATTGCCAAACGACAGCATAGCATCAAAATCGGTCAGCACACTTGCAGCTGCCAATGACAGCCTGCCGTCTGTTTCTACCGCAGACAACGACTCACTTTTCGAAGAAGAGTTCGTCCCCGTCACCAGCTTTATCCATACCTTGAAAGTAGAGCGGTCGCGGCACCAATTCCGTTCGGGAAGCGAGCCCGAAGGATTCTTCCCGGAAGACTACAAGCTTTACAAGAATTACAGCAACGACTCCACCACGGCATTCAGTGTAAAGAACGTGTTCGGAATAGCCTTGCTGGAAGGTTTCAACAAATATGCCAAAGCCGGACTTACGGCTTATATCTCCCACAAGTTCAGCCGGTACGACCTGATGAACACGGACACGCTTACCGACATGCGCCGCATCCGCTACACCGAACAGGAAATCTTCGTGGGCGGCGAGCTCGCCAAGCGCGAAGGCAAACTGTTGCACTACAACGTAAACGGTGAAGTGGGGTTGGTAGACAAAGCCATCGGGCAGTTCCGCGTCAACGCCAATCTGGACCTGAACTTCCGTCTATGGAAAGATACGGTGAACTTCTACGCCCGCGGTTATGTGAGCAACACGCTTCCTTCCTTCTATATGCGTCATTATCACTCCAACCACTACAACTGGGACAACGACAACATGGACAAGGAATTCCGTACGCGTGTGGAAGGCGAGCTGAACATTTCCCGTTGGGGAACCAATCTCCGTGCCGGCGTAGAGAATATCAAGAACTACACCTACTTCAACCAAAGCGCCCTGCCCGAACAGAACGGAGGCAACATACAAGTGCTGTCCGCCACACTGAAACAAGACTTCCGCCTCGGTGTCTTCCACCTGGACAATGAGGTGACCTGGCAGAAGACGAGCAATGAAACAGTACTTCCACTGCCCCAACTCTCGCTCTACCATAACTTCTACATATTGGCTAAACTCGCCAAGAAGGTGCTGACCGTTCAGTTGGGTGCCGATGTCCGTTACTTCACCAAGTACAACGCACCCGCCTATGCACCCGGCGTCCAGCAATTCCATCTGCAACCTACGGACGATTTGGTGGAAATAGGCGGTTACCCCATCGTAAACGTATATGCCAACCTGCACTTGAAGCGGACGCGTATCTTTGCCATGATGTATCACGTCAACGCGGGTATGGGAAGCGCCAATTCCTTCCTGGTGCCGCACTACCCCATCAATCCGCGCTTGTTCAAAATTGGCGTCTCATGGAATTTCTATGACTAACAGATGACTGTATGACGAAAAGCAGACTGCTCAAATACGCACTTCTGGGAATTGCAGCGGCTCTCATTGCCCACTATCTCATCAAGAAAGAAGAGAAACCGAAAGGTCATCCGCGCGATTATGCCGAGATAGCTGCCGAAGGCATCATACATGCTTCGACGGAATACAACTCCATCAGTTTCTATGTGGATGATGACACCTTGTCCGGTTTCCACTACGAGCTGATAGAAGCTTTTGCACGCGACCACGGGCTGCAAGCGGCCATATCACCGGAAATGAGCTTCAACAAGCGGCTGGAAGGCCTGGCCGACGGGCAATATGACGTGATTGCCTACGGCATCCTCGCCACCAGTGAGCTGAAAGACTCCTTGCTGCTTACCACCCCTATTGTGCTGAACAAGCAAGTGCTGGTGCAACGCAAGCTTGAGAATATTTCCGACTCGTCATTATTCATCAAAAGCCAACTGGACCTGGCTGGAAAGACACTGCACGTAGTGAAAGGCTCCCCTTCCATACTACGCATCCGCAACCTGGGAAATGAGATAGGCGACACCATCTACGTTGAGGAAATAGAGAAGTACGGTTCCGAACAACTGATTGCCTTGGTAGCCCATGGAGACATCGACTATGCCGTATGCGACGAAAGCATTGCCCGTACCGCAGCCGACAGCATTCCTCAAATAGACATCAATACCGCCATCAGCTTCACGCAATTCTATTCCTGGGGGGTAAGCAAACAGTCCCCTATCCTGCTGGACAGCCTCAACACATGGCTGGATAGTTTCAAAAAGGGAAAAGAATACAAGAAAATCTACAAACGATACTACGGGAAACGAAACTAAGCTGCACTTTTCCATACACGCAGCATATCCCTACTTTTACAACTAGTTATCAATCAGCAGCTTATTACTGCAAAATCCTGCATACATTTTGCAGTGCCACTGCAAAGCCGTTGCAGTGGCACTGCACACCGATATGCAGTACGACTGCAACAGTTATGCAGTGATACTGCAACACGTTTGCAGTCGCACTGCAAAATACATGCAGCAAGAATGCAAACAAGATGCAGTCATCAAATACCCATATCGATATTACGGCATACCCGAAGTAAAGAATTAGAGTCCTTCCACCTCCCTTAGCCACATCTCCGACGAAGCATCGCTCGGCATTCTCCAATCACCGCGCGGACTCAGAGAGATACTGCCCACCTTCGGACCATCCGGCAAACAGGAACGCTTGAACTGCTGGTTGAAGAAACGACGGCAGAAAGTCTGCAACCATTTTTTGATGGTTTCTTCATCATACATCCCCTTGAATGTGTGTGCTGCCAGGAAAAATATCTTGGAAGGACGGAAACCGCAGCGCAGGAAGTAATAAAGGAAGAAGTCGTGAAGCTCATACGGCCCCACCAAATCCTCGGTAATCTGCTGGATATTACCGTTCTCATCTGCCGGAATCAGTTCCGGGCTGATGGGAGTATCCACAATATCGAGCAAGGTAGCACGTGAAGCATCGTCCATATCATGCTCTGCCACCCATTTCACCAAGTGCTTCACCAGAGTCTTGGGGACGCTGGCATTCACACCGTACATCGACATGTGATCGCCGTTGTAAGTGGCCCATCCTAAAGCAAGTTCCGAAAGGTCGCCCGTACCGATAACCATTCCCCAGGTCTGGTTGGCAATATCCATCAAGATTTGGGTACGCTCCCGTGCCTGCGCATTCTCGTAAACCACGTCGTGCACATGGACATCATGGTCTATGTCTTTGAAATGCTGTATGCAGGCCTCCTTGATACTGACCTCGCGGACAGTCACACCGAGGGAGTTCATCAGGTCGATGGCATTCGTGTAAGTACGGTCGGTCGTTCCGAATCCCGGCATGGTGACACCGACAATACCCTGGCGGGACCATCCCAACTTATCGAAAGTCTTTACGCAAACCAGCAGCGCCAGCGTAGAATCCAGTCCGCCCGAAATGCCGATAACGGCACTCTTCGCTTTAGTATGCACCAGACGTTGCGCCAGTCCGGACACCTGGATGGAGAATACCTCCTCACAGCGTTCGTCCAACGCTATCCCCTGCGGAACAAATGGATGCGGTTCAAAAGTACGTGTTAGGTTCAAATCCCTGCTGTTGACATACTCCGTAGAGATTCGTACCGGAAGGGCCGAAACACAATTTGCATGGCAAGCCGCGAAGGTCGTATTCACCCGGCGCTCCGTACGCAAGTGTTCCACATCAATTTCACTGATGACCACCTGCCCTTCGAAAGAGAAGCGTTCGTTTGCCGCCAGCAGAGTCCCGTTCTCATAAATCAGTCCGTTGCCGGCAAACACCACATCCGTAGTGGATTCTCCGAAACCGCATGAGCTGAATACATAACCGGCAATGCACCGTGCCGACTGCTGGCTGATAAGCGAGCGCAGATAATTGTGCTTGCCGATACCTTCATTGTCGGCCGAAAGATTGAACAAGATTTCCGCACCTTGCAGTGCCAGCGTGGAACTGGGCGGTATGGGTGCCCACAAATCTTCGCATATCTCCACTCCGAAAGTGGTATCTGCCGTTTCGAACAGCAGGTCTCTCCCCATCGGAATAATCTGCCCGCAAAGGCGCACACTGTTTTCTGCCACATCACATGCGGAAGTAAACCAGCGCTTCTCATAAAACTCCTTATAATTGGGAAGATAAGTCTTCGGGACAACGCCCAGCACTCTCCCCTTCTGAATGACAACCGCCGCATTCAGCAACACACCGTTCAGTGCAACGGGCATGCCCAATATCGAAATGATATCCATCTGGCGCGTATTGTTCAGAATCTGTATCAGCCCCATTTCCGCCTCTTCGAGCAGAAGTTGCTGGGCAAAGAGGTCGCCACAAGTATATCCGGTAATGCACAACTCCGGAAAAGCAATGATTTGCACACCTTTCCCATCGGCTATAATAATCTCTTTTTCAATCTCTGAGGCATTGAACTTACAGTCAGCCACCTTGACACGGGGCACAGCCGCCGCTACTTTTACATATCCGTAATTCATAAGGATGCTATATTATTTATTCGGTGCAAAGATACGGCAAAATTCTGATTAAGAGAGATAAGGGAAAAACGTTTTATCTATATCGGCACGAGAAACTGACTAAAACCGGGTGCATCCTGCCTTCGCTTTTATGACAAAAATACGGCAACCTACCTACAAGAAGAGGAACATATATAAACAATTTTAATGACCGCAACTAAAAATTTTCCAAAAATCTTTTGGAGAATTATAGGAACTTCCTATCTTTGCAAGTGAATTAAAAATGTAATAATTACAAGTTTGAAACTTTAGATTATATGGATGTAGTAAAACGATTGCAGAATCATAATATCAAGCCTTCAGTACAGCGCATAGCCATCATGAATTACTTGATAGAGCATCGTACGCATCCCACGGTGGATGAAATCTATACGGCACTGTCTCCCTCCATACCGACACTGTCTAAAACAACGGTATACAATACCTTGAAACTACTGAGCGAGCAAGGTGCCGCACAAACCCTGACTATCGACGAGCGTAACACATGTTATGATGCCGATACCAGCCCGCACGGTCATTTCTTGTGCAAGCGTTGCGGAAAGATTTATGACTTGATGTGCAATAACAACATCAAGAAAGTGGTCGACATGGATATGGACGGGCACGATGTGCAGGAAATCCACTACTATTATAAAGGAATCTGTAAACATTGCATAGAAGAAGAACGTTTAAGAACAACAAAGAATAACTAATTCAACTAATTAAAATCTGAGAGAAAATGAAAAAATTTAGATGTACTGTATGCGGTTACGTATACGAAGGAGATGCAGCTCCCGAAAAGTGCCCATTGTGTAAAGCTCCCGCAAGCAAGTTCGTAGAAGTTGAAGAAGCAACAGCTGACGGCCCGCTGGTATTTGCCGACGAACACGTAATCGGCGTAGCCAAAGGTTGCGACGACGAAATGATTAAAGACCTGAACAACCACTTCATGGGCGAATGTACAGAAGTTGGTATGTACTTGGCAATGAGCCGCCAGGCAGACCGTGAAGGCTATCCTGAAGTTGCAGAAGCTTTCAAGCGTTACGCTTGGGAAGAAGCAGAACACGCTTCCAAGTTTGCCGAACTGCTGGGCGACTGCGTATGGGACACCAAGACAAACCTCGAAAAGAGAATGAACGCAGAATCAGGTGCATGCGAAGACAAGAAGCGTATCGCTACCCGTGCCAAAGCATTGAACCTCGACGCTATCCATGACACCGTTCACGAAATGGCTAAGGACGAAGCCCGTCACGGTAAAGGTTTCGAAGGTCTGTACAACCGCTATTTCAAGAAATAATCCTATACTTTTATAGTAATGTGAAGAAAAGGGACTGCTAATGTTAGTAAGTCCCTTTTTTTATTCCAACTTTTTTCACTTTACAATGTCACGTTTGTATTTCCCATTCGTCTTATCTGTGTAAATGGAACTCAAAGAATTCAAAATAACCGTTCTTCCACTCCGTGCCAAGCTGTTGAACTATGCACGGAAGTTGACCGACGAACCGGAGGATGCAGAAGATGCCGTCCAGGAGGTACTGCTCAAGCTATGGAACAAAAGGCTTGAACTGGAGCAATACCGGAGCATCGAAGCATTTGCCATGACGTTGACGCACAACATCTGTATAGATATGTGGCGCTGCAAACGCAACGACACCCTATCTCTCGACATAGTGCAGGCGGCATCCCCCACCGGAACACCGGAACGGCTGTTGGAAATCAAAGATGAAATCCACCTGATGCACGAAATCATCCACTCGCTGCCCAATCTTCAACGCACCATCATGCAGATGAAGGACATCGAAGGATACGAAACGGACGAAATCGCCGAAATCACGGGATGCGGACCGGAAGCCATCCGCAGCAATCTGTCAAGAGCCCGGAAGAAAGTGAGAGACGTTTACCTGCGAACCATACAAGAAAGAAAAGAAAGGAGAAATGAGCCATGAAGATAGATGAACTGCTGGATAAATATTTCGAAGGGGAAACTTCCTGCGAAGAAGAGCGTGAACTGCGCCGTTTCTTTACCGAAGAGGAAGTGCCGGAGCACCTGCAAACGTACCGCCCCCTATTCGCTTATCTGAACCGGGAAGCAACTTCAATGGCAGAACCGACAGAGGAAAAATCCGTAACAACAGAATCGGCAAAGGAAGTACCCGCACAGCGGAAGCCTTTCCGTCTCTATCGCACATTCTATGCTGTCAGCGGCATTGCCGCCGGATTGCTCCTGCTTCTCGGGGTAGCTAAGATTATATTTCCGCTTTCCGATGTTCCCGAAAATTATGTCGTCATCGACGGCCAGCGGTATACAGACGAGAAACTGGTGGAAGCCAAAGCACTGGAAGCCCTGCAGAACGCCAGCTTCACGGATGAAGATTTAAGCAACTTACTGTTTCAACACTAATATAACAAGGTTATGAAAACATCTATACTGATTTGCATACGTAGTCTGTGCCTCTTTTCCC
This sequence comes from Bacteroides sp. AM44-19, assembly GCF_003603395.1. NCBI lineage: Bacteria > Pseudomonadati > Bacteroidota > Bacteroidia > Bacteroidales > Bacteroidaceae > Bacteroides > Bacteroides sp. AM44-19. The sequence goes on from NZ_QTNB01000001.1 coordinate 609,807, forward strand.
TGCTGATTTGCCTGCCAGCCTTTGTACATGCACAAGAGAGACTGCAAATAGCCGACCTATTCAGCAAGTATGGCGAGCAAAAGGACGTGACCAGGGTAGAACTGAACGGCAGTATCCTGAAATCTTACCGCATGACTACCTACAAGAGCCTTGTGTTCAAGAATGTATCCCCCTATCGCCGGGAAATTCAGCAGGCCATTGTACACGACAAGCAAGATAACGCAAAGAAGGCGCAGGAGGTAATGGAAAGCGGTGTGCTGCGTAGCGCTTATTACCAACTGAAAGAGGTGGAACGCAATGGAAAGAAGCTGAACCGCTACATCATTTTCAAGATAGGAAAAGACTCCATGGGCACTTTGATTTACATAGAGGGTCTGCTCAGTGAAAAGGAAATGATGGATATGCTTTACAAATCGGAATAACACTAAAAACAATATACGATATGAAAACCAGAATTATGATTTTGGCCTGCCTGCTTGCTGTGCCGGCCGGCCGCATGGCAGCACAACAACAGACTGACCCTGAACAGAAAGCTACAGTACAGACACAAGGCGACTCCATCATCATCCGGAAAGGAAAAGGAGACATGCGCATCAAGGTGTACGAAGAGCAGTTGGAAGACGGAGAAAAGAAAGAAGTACAAATTTATGAAGGAGTCTATCTCGAGAAAGTGGATGCAGACAAGCGCACTTTCCTCGACGCACTGCCATTCATCCCCAAAAAGAGAAGATACAATGCTTACGAACCGCACTGTTCCGGTCTGTATATTGGCTACAGCCGGCTGGCTAACGACTTCCTTTCCTTCGGAGCAAGCGACAAGATGGGACTCGACTTATCCAAGTCATGGGAATTCGGCTTCAACATCCTCTCCGTATATCACAACTTCAAGAAGAACCCGCATTGGGGAATCAACCTGGGAGTCAGCTGGGGATACCGTTCTTTCAATATCGACGGTAACTATGCCTTGCTGAAGGAAAACGGAACCAGCATCTTCACCGCAGGCAACGAAGACACCAGTTACAATAAAAGCCGTCTGCGCCATTTCTTCTTCCGTATACCCGTATTGATGGAATGGCAGCAAAGAGTGGGAAGAAACAAAGTGTTCTTCAATGCCGGTCCCGAATTTGAGATACGTCACAGCGTGAAGTCATTCTCACACATCAACGGAGGCAAGAAGAAAACCGTAGGCAAAGGTATGTATGTGCAGCCCGTCGGCATAAACCTGCTGGCACAAGCCGGTTATGGTAATATCGGCATTTACCTGCGCTACTCCACATACGGATTATTCCAGAAAGACAAGGGACCGGAAGTATCTCCCTATTCATTTGGCGTGGCATGGTATCTGTAATCCCTCCCCTATAACACAAGACTCCCCGAAATGTATTTGTACATTCCGGGGAGTTCTTTTATACCCTAAGGTATTGACAATGAAAGGTTATCTGCAATAAAAATTGTTCTTCTAAAAACGCATGCCCAATGTAAATAGCACTTTACTGCGAGTGTTGGTAACTTCCGTTGTTGGCGGTGTTACCAAGCCATTTATATCATTATAAAACGGATAGAAATCAGATTTATAAGTATCGAATTTATAAGCCAAATCCGCATAAAACGAAGAAAAGCGATAACCGATACCTAAAGTGAAAGTATTCATCGATTTGCTATTGGCAAAATCCGTATCTGTATTTATAGAATTGGAAGGCAATGCCTTAATAGCATCCTTTTTATAGGCTGCAGTACTGTAATTGTAACCGGCACGCAGAGAGAAAGCAGGTATCGGCTTGTATTCTGCTCCTAAACGAAGCGTACTTACCCCCTTCATACAGAGGTCAGCCTCACCCGTTTCCCATGCCATCTCATCACCTTCAGGATATTTGAACTTCATGCTTGAGTAATCCTCATATTCATATTCAGCTCCCAAAGCCAGATTATTACCTACCGTATAGCCTAAACTGGCGTTAAACACCCACGGGGTTTGCAGTTTAAAGTCACGGTCCATGTCTCTACCGCCCAATGCAGAATAAGTATCTACAGTTGTACGAGTAAGACGTTCATTCCCCGCATCATCAGGCAAATACAAATCCGAAGTCAGTAATGCCCCCGTAGTATAAGTCAGTTTGTAATAGATAGGAGTATGCACAGCTAAACCTATACGAAGCGGAGAATCTTCAATCGGCCGGAAAATGGCGCCGAATTTAAAGTCGAAACCCGAACCATGTATACGATTAAAGCTCTCCAAGGAATAACCTTCGTCATCATAAACATGTGTATCTCCTTCCAATGTATAGGCATACTTTTCATCATAAAGGGAATACTTGTTGTAATCCACATCATAAGCACCCAGAGTAACACCAAAGTAAAAACGGTCATTTATATTGAAGGAGATATTGAAATCATATTGGTCAACACCGCCACGCTCACGCGACAAGAAGTAAGCATCCGCTTCGGAAGGAATATAAGGAGGATAAGTATTATAGTCCTCACTTTCTATATCCTCAAGAACAAGTGCACCTTGATACCCCATAGTCCCCAGCCATCCAGCATAATTATGTTGATAAATATCCTTGCGCCCATAGTCCAAATAAGCTCCTTGATCCGGGTAATCATATTGAGGACGATGATAGAACGCATAAGCTGCATCCGTAGCCTGCTGCGCCATACTCCGCACTTGAGATACATATTGATTATCTATGCTTCCCATCAACCCCTGCATCGTCATATTCTTATAGAATGACTTTGATTTGTGGTAATTAAAACCAAAATTCACATACCGCAAAGGAGTATGATTGCCTATCTTCGAAGCTATCACAAAACCGGCATTATCAAAACTCCAGCGGTTCTTGTTCGTTTCAAATTTATTACCTACATAATTGCTTTCTGTACCCGTCATTGAATAGCCAAAGGTAAGCATAGCATCATTGCTACGATAAATACCGATACCGGCAGGATTGGTTCCTATGGTAGAAATATCACCACCCAATGCTCCCATAGCTCCGCCCATTCCGACAAAACGGGCGGTTCCATTCAATTCCTTCTGTGCAATATTCGTTGCATCATATATTGTCTGTGCCCCTGCGCCTACAGCTGTAAACATAGCAAGGGCTATCATGGTTATCTTCTTCATAATTCTTAGTCTTGTTAGATTAAAACATACTTATACTTACCGTCTTCTGGAACCACCGCCGCCACTGGAACGACTGGCACCACCGCCACCACCACTGGAGTAACTGGAACGTGAGCTACTGCCTGAAGAGAAGCTGGAAGAAGAACGGGTGCTACCGGATGAACGTACAGGAGCAGAATATGAACGACTGCTGCTACGATTGTTATCATTAGAATAGCTGCGTGTCGGCGCAGTGCTTGAACCTCTGTTATAAGTCGATGAAGTTCTGCTGCGTGTTGAAGTTCCAACAGAAGAACGTACACCGGAAGAACGACTGCTGCGAACTCCTTCTACACTGCTATTATATGAACTACTACGCGTACTGCTTGGACGGGTGTAAGTGGAACGGCGGGTAGAAGCTGCACTCGAACGATTTACACTTGAGCGAGTTGCAGAAGAACCCGAACGAACTGTAGACGAACTTCTTGTACCCACCACCCGACGGGCTGACGTACCGGTACTGCTACGTCTCACTTGACCGGAAGTAGTACTGCTACGACGTACAGTCTGCCCTCCATTTACAACAGAAGAACGGCGGGAAGTGGAAGACGATACTCTGTTTCCGGCATATGAAGAACGGCTCGAACCATAAGAACGTCTATTGGTATATGCATTTCCCCAATGGCCGCCTCCCCAATGACCACCGCCACCGGGATAATATCCGGGATGATAGTGATGGTGATGATGATGTCCCCACCAGCCACCGCCGTACCAGCCGCCCCAGCCAAAGCTCCAGCTCGGACCGTACCAGCTGTTCCATCCCCAGCCATAGTAAGGATAACCGCCCCAACCATAAGAGTTATAGCGCCAATCCCACCACAAGCGGTTGGTGAATGTAGGGAAAGCATATGCATATAATCCGTCGGTATACACGTTCCAATCCCAGGAATTCAAGCCATAGACCACATCCCAATATAGCGGGCTGCTGATGCTGATGGCATAACGGGGATTACGGAAACGGATGATACGGGTAGCATACTCGTAATCATCCTGCGAACCTTCAAATTCACCGTTCACCCATTCGCCGTCCAGGCCGTCATCTTCTTTTTCATTGATGTAAAGGGTATCGTTCTCCATCACGAAATCATTGTCGCGGGAGTCATAACGGCGGTTATATTCGTCCACATCGCGGGTGTTTCCCTTACGGTCTTTTACTACAACAGTAGTGCTTCCCGGCGATGAATAGACAGTGGTCGGTACATTCGACTTTACTACAATCTCTTCTACGGGAGCAGCGACTTTCTTCTCCTGCTTCACCTCTTCTTTTTTCTCTTCCTTATTCTTGGAAGGAGTGTAGTAAAGGTCGTCATCTATACTTTGTGCCACCAGTGTCCATGGGAGGCACAAGGCAAAAAGCGATAAAAAAACAATCTTTTTCATATTAGTTTGGTCTATGGATTTTACGTTTATCTATTTCTTCACGTCACAAAGATAACGCCGGATTTTATCCCATGCAGCAGATTTTCCCCAAAGATTTATAGGGAATTCCCTAAATACCCTATCATTCAATAAATCAAAGTCCCTGCCGGATAAAAAAGAGCACGTTCGTTTTATTCTACCCTCGGTTTGCATTACCTTTGCAGAAAGATAAACAAATATACGCAGAAACTGGTTTGCTTCTAAAAATCATGTTCTGTATTTAACAAACAATCATATTCCGATGAAATATTTAGAATTTACATTCCGCACCGTTCCGTGCACAGAAATAGTCAACGATGTACTTTCCGGCGTCTTGGGCGAAGCCGGCTTTGAAAGTTTTGTCGAGCAGACCGACGGCATCACCGCTTACATACAGAAAGACCTTTATAGCGAAACCGTCCTCAAAGAGGCACTTGCCGACTTCCCCCTGCCCGACACGCAAATAGCATACAGCTATGTGGAAGCCGAAGATAAAGACTGGAACGAAGAATGGGAAAAGAACTTCTTCCAGCCCATCGTCATCGGAGACCGCTGTGTCATCCACAGCACTTTCCACAATGATGTTCCCCAGGCTGAATATGACATCGTCATCAATCCGCAGATGGCATTCGGCACGGGGCACCACGAGACCACCAGCCTCATCATCGGCGAACTGCTGGACAGTGACCTGCAAGGCAAATCACTGCTCGATATGGGTTGTGGAACTTCCATCCTTGCCATACTGGCACGCATGCGTGGAGCCTCTCCTTGTACGGCTATCGACATAGATGAATGGTGCGTGCGCAACTCCCTCGAAAATATAGCATTGAATGGAGTGGACAACATTGCCGTATCCCAAGGCGATGCCTCCTCTCTGAAAAGCAAAGGTCCGTTTGATATGGTTATCGCCAACATCAACCGCAATATCCTCCTGGCGGACATGAAGCACTACATAGCTCGCATGAATCCCGGAGCGGAGTTGTTGATGAGCGGTTTCTACATAGATGACATTCCCGTCATCCGCGAAGAAGCCGAACGTAACGGACTGCACTTTGTCCACCATCGTGAGAAGAACCGATGGGCAGCGGTGAAGTTCAGAAAATGAGCATTTATTCATCCCGTAACGCTTCTACCGGCGATATACGGCTGATACTGTGCGCTGGAATGTATACACCAAGCCATGTCACCGCCATCATCACCACATATACCAGCAGTGATACGATGCAGAAATGTGCAAAGAAATGATTGGTCAGGTAAAGGTCGCCATATCCCGGCACGCCGTCATCCAGCGTATAGAATCCTTCATAATAGGCCCACTGGAAATACAAGAAACAACCGACAAAGACAGCTATGGTTGTCATGATAAAAGCCTCTCCTATCAACATTCGGCAGATACCTCCGGGAGAGGCTCCATAGGATAGGCGGATACCTATTTCCTCGCGGCGAGTCCGTGTATGCAGCCAGAAGGTACCGCTTACAGCCAACAGCAAATTTATCATGAAGAAATAGGCCAAAGCATACTTCATCCGTATCTCGTTCGTAGCTCCTTCCTGCAAATCACTTTCACGCTGCACTTCATGGAAAGGAGTCAGTTTCGTGAACACCAACGAACCGGACGAAAGGTTATCATCCACCCACGACATGAATTCTTCTATAAAACGCCCTTCGGAAACATCCGCCTTTGTCCGGAAAAATATACGCAGCCCGCTATCAAAGGCCCATGAGGGCATCTGTTCTTCATTTCCATAGGAAACCAAGCGTACCAGATAAGGTTGCATACTGTTCCGCATTTTAATAGGCTTCATGATTCCTGCAACACGAATTTCCGTGGAATCATAAGTACTGTACACGCTTTGCCCGATCAAATCCTTGCCTTCGGAAAGCAACATGACGGCATCTTCCGACATTATCACGCTGCCTTTGGGAACTTCCAGCTTCTCAAGTGTCTCCCAAGCACCATCCTTAGCCGAACGGAAACGCCAAGTCCGGAAAAAGCCGGAGTTCGTAAAAAAGGGAATATACGTCATGCGTACCTCTACTGAATCTTTAAAAACTCTATTCATATTATTACCCGGAGAACTGGGATAGGCTCCGGACAGCACACATGTAGCTGACTCAATGTCCTTGTGATGGCGCAATCCCTGCATAATCCGTTCAAAGTCCCGGGCAGGAACGGAAAGTGTATCCGCCTTATTACGCGTCACCTCCAGACGGTAGAGTCCTTCAGCATCGTAACCGTTCGGGATGGACTGGTTGTATGTCAAGACAAACAACGGGTCCAGAACAGCCCAACTGACTATCGTTATCACCACCAGTTCCAGCATAATCCACAGATTGTGCCGACGGCTGTTCCACAGCATATTCATGATTTGTTGTAACATAACTTATTATTTTTGTCGGCTGAGCGAATAAACAATATCTTTCTTCAAAGCCACGCAGGTGGGTATCAATGCCGAAAGTAAATTCAGTACCACACAAACCACAAACGTAACTGCAAACAAGGTAGGATTGAACAGCATATCCGTCGTTATGCTCATCTGAACACTGTCCGGTAACGGTTGCGTTCCTCCGTCAAGCATGGTCAGCAACCAACTCTTAGCAAAGTACACCATGCTGAAAGAGAGTATCAGCCCCATAATGCCTCCCAAGCACGTCAGCAAAAGATTCTCCCATACAATCTGTGAGAAAAGACGTTCCCCGGTAGCACCGAATGCTTTCCGTATTCCCATCTCAGGAAGCCTGCGCTCCATGCGCGAGGAAATCATTCCTGACAAATTGAGTGCAGGTACTAACAACAGCATCAGCAGCCACAATCCCATTTGCCGGACTATCACAAAGAAATCCAAGTCGTCCATGTCATTGACATAAAACAGCGTCTTCCAATAAAGATAAGGCTGACCGTGCATCACCAGATGATAATCATCATGCGGCAGAGTATTGAATTTGCGTACATATTCATCTACCTGCAATTTCACCCGGTCGGCATCTGCTGCCGAGGGCAGAAGAACTGCCACCTGAAACGGTCCGATTACTCCCCACTGGTTATTGTCTCTCACATAGGCAGGCTGGCAGGTATAAGGCAACCAGACTTGCGCGTAACTCAGCTTCATGGCATAGCTTGGCGACTTCACGACCCCACATACACGGTAATCCGTATAATTCAGTTTGATATACTCCCCCACGGCATCCCCTTTTCCAAAAACACGGCGAGCCATATCTTCCGAAATAACCGCTGTACGCATGCCACTCTGAAAATCGGCATCAGTAAAAGGTTGTCCGTAAATGAAGGAAAAATCGAATACTTTCCAGAAGCCGGTATCGGTCAGCTTCACAAGTGCTGAAAGAGGACGCTTCACATTCCCTACTTTCACAAACCAGCTATCGGCATCGCTCACGGCAGTCACAGCTTCCACTCCCTCCAAAGAGTAAAAGCAATCCTTTACAAAAGGGATGGAAAATTTCCAGGTAGTATTCCAGTCCGTATCTTTTGTATATTGCATATGAGCTGAAGATGCAACAAGCATACGGCTACGATGGGTCTCAGGATAGATATCCCCTATCTTTATATAATACAAGACAGCCAGTACCATGACCATAGAGATAGCCAGTCCGGTAGCGACAATATAGAAGCAACTGAACAAGGGTTGCTGCTTCAGCATCATAAAAGATTGTTGCAAGTATTTTCCTATCATACAGATACATATTAATGTATGATAAAAAGCAAAAGACAGACCAAACTGCCAACAATCAGATTATCAAAGAAAAACGAAACTAAGCCTGTGTCCGAAAATGAACACATGTCCACTATCGGACAGATGAAAAACAGTAACGACGGATTACTTCTGCAATGTAAGCGCCTGCAACTCTTCCAGTGTCCCGTTAAAGACGTTCAAATCCACCTCTTTTTCGATACCGGGCACAGTGCCTACATCGGTGTGCTGCCAAAAGTGCCACTTGCCCTCATAGCGCACGGAATCTACATAATAATGGGCTATCCAATAAGGATAAGCATTGAAAATGGAATCGCTGAGATAGCGTTTCTTGAATTTATAGGAAGTATAAAGAATAGGCTTTACGCCGTAATGCGCCTCTACTCTATCCAGCCAAGTCTTGACTGCCGTTTTAAGTTCCTGCGGTGACTGCTTGCCGGTAGTCTCCACATCAAGTACGGGAGGCAGGTCTCCCTTTGCCAGCTGCACGGTACGGATAAAGAAATCGGCTTGCTTGCGGGCATCGGTCTTAGGGATAAAATAATGATAGGCACCACGGATAAAACCGTATTTACGCGCCTGGCCGAAGTTCTGCGTAAACGTATCGTCACCATGATCGCCGCCTTCGGTAGCTTTCAGAAAAATAAAGTGAATGGGAAATTGGGCTTCTCTATTATGTGTCAGGAGTTCCCAATCTATCTTTCCCTGATAGTGGGATATGTCTATGCCATGCACCTCATAGTTGCAAGGCATACATACACCGTAACCTTTCTGACCATAACAAGGCTTCCAGCGATAAGCATAAGGACGAATGAAAAACCAGTAAAAGCCGGTAGAAAAAACAAGAATGATACAGACCGCCAAAAGATTGCGCAACCATACGGGCATGGTACGCGGCTGCATTTTCTTCTTGCTCCGCGGAGAGGAAGAACGACGAACGGCAGCAGTTCTGCGCCGGGAATTTGTGGAGGTCTTGGTTGCCATGAGTAAATGAAAAGAAAGGGCGGAATGAACCGCCCCTCCGTTTTATTGTCAACTAGTTGATGCGTCAACTTATTTAGCCTGCTCCAACTGCAAAGTCTTCGTAGCCTGGTCACAAACTTCTGTCGGACCGAAGTACTGGATAGGACCCGGATAAACATAGTCTGTTTCCATAGCCCAACGATCACGCTGAGCGGCGAATGCCTTGAACGGAGCACCGTCCAGCTTCACCAGAGCCTTCTGGATAACCGGCTTCATTTCACCGTGGCGACGTTCCATGTTCATCATCATAGTGATGGGCACACCGCCTGCAATCCATTCTTCGGCAGGAGCAGTAGTGTTGCGTACAGAAGACATGTAACCGGTCTTTCCGTTAGCAATCAATGCAGATGCTGCATAACCCAAAGAGTAGCAGTAGTCAGCGTCGAAGTTTGACGGAGCAGCGCAACGTCCTTCGTAACCGAAGAAGTGGTGTTGTGCAGCAAACTTGCCTACGAACTTGCCCTCTTCTTTCCACTGAGCCAGCTTGGTACCCACCATTTCGGACAGCAACTTTTCAGTTTCAATCAGAGATACCTGTACGTTTCCGTGCGGGTCGCGGTCCAGAGACAATTGGCGAGCCACGCCTTCGGGCAAGCTTGCGTAAATGGCAGCATTCTCCGGAGAGAGTTTACGGATGATATAATCGCGTTGGTGAGATTTCTTAATTTGAGCAAACTCTTCTGCATTGGCAGCAAGGAAGTCGTTCAACTCAGCAATTAGACGCTTCATGGCCGGGATGAATTCAACCAATCCTTCGGGGATAAGAACCGTACCGAAGTTGTTGCCCTGGGCTGCACGTTCAGCAACAACCTTGGCAATGCTGGTCACGATGTCGTCCAAAGACATATCCTTAGCTTCAACCTCTTCAGAGATGATACACATATTGGGCTGTACCTGCAATGCACATTCCAAAGCGATATGAGAAGCAGAACGTCCCATCAGCTTGATGAAGTGCCAGTATTTACGGGCAGAGTTACAGTCACGTTGGATGTTGCCGATTACTTCAGAGTAAGTCTTGCAAGCCGTATCGAAACCGAAAGAAGTTTCAATCATATCATTCTTCAAGTCACCGTCGATGGTCTTGGGGCAACCTATTACCTGCACGCCATAATTCTTGGCAGCATAGTATTCAGCCAGTACGCAAGCATTGGTGTTGGAGTCATCGCCACCGATGATTACCAGTGCCTTGATGCCGAGTTCCTTCAGGATTTCATAACCTTTCTCAAACTGTTCTTCCTTTTCCAGCTTGGTACGGCCCGAACCGATGATGTCAAAGCCGCCCGTATTGCGGTATTCATCAATGATGTCAGCAGTCAGTTCCATATAATTATGGTCAACCAAGCCGCCAGGGCCCAGAATAAAGCCATACAATTTGCTGTCTTTGTTCAGCTTCTTGATACCGTCGAAAATACCGGAAATCACATTGTGACCGCCAGGAGCCTGTCCACCGGAAAGGATAACACCCACGTTCATTGCGGGGAAGTTAACCACCTCATCGGTAGTTTCAAACTTAATCAAAGGCATTCCGTACGTGTTGGGGAACAATTTCTTGATTTCTTCCTGGTCAGCAACAGACTGAGTAGCTGCGCCTTCTGCAGCCTTAACAGTTCCTTTCAGCGCTTTCGGAAGTTTGGGCTGATAGGCAGCCCTTGCAATTTGCAATGCACTTTTAGTCATTTCTCTTAATTATTTAAAGGTGTTAGTAAAGTTCCGTTTAAAAGCGTCGCAAATTTCGCTTTTTTTCGTAAGATATGCAAACGAGAGGCCGAAATAATGTATAAAATGACATTTATCGTTTTTTATCCTAAAATAAAAAGGAGAAGAAAGCAATTAACTGATTTATTGTGTTATCTTTGCCGCAAAGTTTGAGTTACGAGTCGTTATCGCATTGTTCTTCTTTTAATATACAACTATTATTAGGCGGTCTCTTCCATAATTATTCTCCATACTCCAATTTAATAATTACAATTAATTAAAATTTCAAATGAACATTTACATTTCAGGTTTAAACTTCAGCACAACAGACGCTGATTTGAGCGATTTATTTTCAGAGTACGGAGAAGTTTCTTCTGCAAGAATCATTACAGACAGAGAAACAAGAAGATCCAGAGGTTTCGGTTTCGTAGAAATGCCGGACGATGCAGCAGGCCAAAAAGCCATTGACGAATTGAACGGTGCTGAATTTGACCACAAACAAATCTCGGTAAACGTGGCACGCCCCCGCGAAGAAAGACCTTCCAATGGCGGCAATCGCGACAGAAGAGGCGGTTACAACTCTAGAAGATATTAATATTCTTAACTACTGACAAAAGCAGGAGGTGTTGTAGCAATGCCCCCTGCTTTTTTTATAACTCAATAAATAAAAATACATGGCCAAATCCATCTCCGCAGACAAGCGTGAAAATGAAAAGAAAAGACTCGCCCGACGAGCTGAAAAACAAAAAAAGAAAGAAGAAAAAAAACTATCCAACAAAGCCAATAGCTTTGAAGATATGATTGCCTATGTTGACGAAAACGGCATGATAACCTCTACTCCTCCGGCAGAAAACACTCCCAAAGAAGAAATAAAGCTGGAAGAAATCGTCATATCAACTCCCAAAAAAGACAAGGAAGAACCGGTCATCCGCAGAGGACGTATCGAGTTTTTCAATGAATCGAAAGGCTTCGGCTTCATCAAGGACTTATCCGGGGTCGAAAAATACTTTTTCCACATTAACAATGTGCTGACAGATATAGCAGAAAACAATATTGTGACGTTCGACCTCGAACGTGGCCTTAAAGGCATGAATGCTGTAAACGTAGCTCTTGAAGTAGAAAAGGCAAAGGAAAAGAAAGAAAACAAGGAGACTCTAAATACAGAATCCTAGATGAAATAAGCCAATTATAGAACAAGGGCGTGTATATACCATCAAATATTTCGGTACATACACGCCCTTGCTGTCTTCTTTAATCACACGTCATTCGGTTTGCCAGCCACCCCCCAATGCCTTATAGACATTTACCATGGCAATAAGTTCGTCGCGGATGGCATTGCTCACCCCTATTTGGGCATCGAAATAACCACGCTGGGCATCGAGCACATCCATATAATTGATGACGCCGTTGATGTATTGCAACTGTGCCAAATCCACATATCCCTTGGCAGAACGTTCAAGTTTGGCACGCAGTTGGTAGACCTCCTTTATCTTATTGAAATCTACAATGGCATTCTTCGCTTCCTTAAAAGCATTCAGCACTGTCTTTTCATAGCTATGCACTTCGGCTTCAAAAGAAGCCTTCTGTGCATTCAATGCAGCACGGTTCTTTCCCCAACCGAAAAGTGGTGCCAAGACTGCCCCATTCAATAAGGAATAGGGAGATTCCAGGAAATTGGATAACACATCACTTTCCAATCCAAATTGTCCGGTCAGGGCCAAACGGGGGAACATATTGGTATAAGCAACTTTCACTCTGGCATGTTCAGCCCTCAACTGCTGCTCCGCCACACGGACATCGGGGCGACGTTCCAACAAATCGGAAGGCAGACCTACCGGTAAGGACTCCGGCACATCCAGTTCCTGCAGAAAATTGACACGCTTGATACGGGTAGGGAATTCCCCCACAAGGAAGGATATATCATTTTCTTTCAGAGAGATACGGCGTTCCAAATCCGGAACAAGAGTAGCCGTACGAGCCAACTCCACTTGAGCCTGTTGATAAGAGGTCTCCGAGGTCAGCCCTCCTTCAAAACGGATACGCGCCAAGCGCACTCCCTCTTCACGCGCCTTTTGTGTCTGGCGCACAATCTCCAGTTCCGTATCAAGGGCTACCAGCTCATAATAAGCCTGCGCCACTTCGGCAACGATGGTCATGCGCAACGCACGCTGCGCCTCCACACTTTGCAAATATTCGGCCACAGCAGCCACTTTTTTCCATCTCAAGTTTCCCCAAAGGTCCAGTTCCCAAGAGAGCAACGCCTTGGCTTCGTAAGTATTGCCTACATCACGGCTATGACCACCGTAATTCTCCACCTCGCGCTCAGCCTCCACCTTTCCGGTGAGCTGCGGCAGAAGGTTGGCAACACTGATACGTTTTTGGGCAGCCATCTCCTTGACACGGGAAGCTGCAATCAGCATGTCTTTGTTATATTCCAGAGCACGGTCTATCAAAGCACGCAGCGTGCTGTCCGTATAAACTGCCTGCCACTGTTCATCGGCTATGCTCATGCTATCCTGCTGCTGTGCCAGGCTATCCGGCAATGCCATCTCCGGACGCACATAGCTCTTGCCCACCTTGCATGAGGTAAGGGCAAACATACTCAGCAACAAAATAATATATATGTTCTTTCTTTTCATAAACGTTGTCTTTAAAATCAGTCTTTCTTAATCTTATGCTGCACTTTGGCTTTTGTCTTGTATACCAGGACAAAGAAGAACGGTACAAGCACAATACCGAATACAATGGCAAATATCATTCCGAAGAAAACACCCGTACCGATGGCCTGACGGCTCGCCGAGCCCGGTCCGCTTGCCAACACCATAGGAAGCATTCCCAATACAAAGGCGAGGGAAGTCATCAGGATAGGCCGGAAACGGAGTTGGGCAGCATGGATGGCAGACTGTATCAAGTCTCCTCCCTTGTCAACCTGCACCTTGGCAAACTCCACAATCAAAATGGCATTCTTTGCCGCAAGCCCCACCAGCATCACCAAGCCGATCTGGAAATAAATATCATTCTCCAATCCGCATATCACAACGCCCAGATAGGCACCCAAAGCGGCAACCGGCAGTGAAAGCAATACAGCGATAGGCACCGTCCAACTTTCATATTGCGCAGCCAAAAAGAGGAATACGAAAAGGAATACCAGCGTAAGCACAAGACCCGTCTGTCCTCCCGCCTTCTTTTCCTGATAGGAAAGGCCACTCCACTCCAGACCGATATTGTCCGGCAAGTGGTTACGTGCAATCTGCTCCATAATCTCCATTGCCTGGCCGGAACTGTAGCCTTGTGCCGCAGAACCGCGGATGACGGCAGTGGTAAACATATTGAAACGCTTGATACTGCCCGGACCGGTGGTATAAGAGGCATTTCCCAAGGAAGTAAGCGGCACCATCACTCCGTCTTTTGCCTTTACAAAGAACAAGTTGATATTATCCTTATGCTCACGATAAGGAGCCTCGGCCTGGATATACACCTTATATATACGGTTGAACATATTGAAGTCATTCACATATACTGAACCGGTATAGGCCTTCATGGTAGAGAATACATCCGCCAGGGGCACACCCAGCATTTTCACCTTATCACGGTCCACATCAAAATAAAGTTGCGGTATTTCAGACTGCAAGGATGATGAAAGCCCCGTCAGCTCCTTATGCTTCTGGGCATAATACATCAGCGTATCTGCCGCCTGCACCAAGTTGTCAAACGTCGCCTCTCCACGCGCCTCAAGCTGCATTTCGAAACCTCCCGAGGTACCCAATCCCGGAATGACCGGAGGCGTGGAAAGATAGACCTTGCATTCGGGATATTCCTTCAAATCCTGCTCCACATTCTCCATTATCTTATCGATGGAAATCCCCTTACGCTCTTCCCACGGTTTCAGAATAACCGTCAGCTCACTGCGTGCCTGGTTGCTACCCACACGGGGGCTGCTACCCGTCACGTTCTGCACATAGGCCACATAGGGATTCTTCTCCAAGTATTGCACGGCACGGTCGGTCACCACACGGGTTCGCTCCAAAGTAGCACCTTCCGGCAACTCCAACTCTATCTTAAAATAGCCCTGGTCTTCTACCGGCAGGAAGCTGGTAGGCACCAACCGGTGGATAATGAAAATGGCAACCAGTACCAGGCCGAACGCACTCATCAAGCGGCGGGGATTCCTGATGACCCGGTTAATGACAGCCACGTATTTGTGATTGCCCAAGTTCAGCCATTCATTGATTTTGCGGAAAACTATGTTCTTTTTCTTTCCACTGTCGGGCTTCAATATGAGCGAACACATGACGGGACTAAGCGTCAGGGCCACTACCGTAGAAAGCAATACGGAAACGGCGATAGTAATGGTAAACTGACGGTATAACTGTCCGGTGATTCCGCTCAAGAAACTTACCGGCACAAACACGGCACAGAGCACCAATGATGTGGCAATCAAGGCACTTGCCAATCCGTTCATCGCCTTTTTGGTAGCTTCATACGGGCTCAATTTCTCCGTCTCCATAAGATGTTCTACATTCTCCACCACCACAATGGCATCATCCACCACAATACCGATGGCGAGAATCAATCCAAGCAAAGTCAGTATGTTCAGAGAGAAACCGAAAATAAGCATGAAACCGAAGGTACCAATCAGGGAAATAGGTACCGCAACAATCGGTATCACCGTCGCACGCCAACTTTGCAAGGATAGAAATACAACCAGCACCACCAGAATCAGCGCTTCGAACAACGTCTTGTACACTTCGTGAATGGATTCGGAAATATAAGTCGTCATGTCGAAGGGAATCTCATAACTCATCCCCTCAGGGAAATTTGCACTGATTTCCTCCATAGCAGCCTTTACGCTCTTTGCAACTTCCATTGCATTGGCCCCGGGAAGCATATAGATACCGAGAACGGCAGCATTCTCACCGTTGATGCCACTCTCCGTGCTATATGAAGATGCTTCCAATGAAACACGCGCCACATCGCGCAGACGGATAATGGAACCGTTGGCATTGGCACGGACCACAATGTCCTCAAACTGCTTTGCCGAACTTAAACGTCCCTGGGTAGTGATAGGGATAGTAATGTCGAGTCCCTTCACCGGCTGTTGTCCCAAAACACCCGCAGCAGACTCACGGTTCTGGTCCTTCAGGGCATTCTGCAAATCCTGCACCGTCAGTCCGAAGTTGGCAAGTTTGTCGGGCAACGCCCATATCTGCATGGCATAGTAGCGGCTACCGATGTTGGAAACACGTCCCACACCGGGGATACGGCGCAACAAGTCGAGTACATTGATAGTAGCAAAGTTACTCAAATAAATTTCGTCGAACTTCGGGTCACTGGAAGTCAGACAGATAGTCATCAATTGGCTGGGAGCCTGCTTTTCCACAGAAATACCGTTCTGAATCACTTCGGCTGGCAAACGGCTCTCCGCCAGTTTCACACGGTTCTGTATTTCTACGGCAGCCAAATCCGGGTCGGCAGACACGTCGAAAGTGACCGTAGCTGAAAATCCTCCGGAATTAGAACTGTTGGACTCCATGTACAGCATACCGGGAGTACCGTTTATCTCTTGCTCGATAGGGGTTGCCACCGCCTGCGAAACAGTCAATGCACTGGCTCCCGGATAGGAAGCACTGATTTTCACTACGGGAGGCGTTATCTGCGGATATTGGTCTACCGGCAGCATGGTCAGGCCAATGATACCGACAATTACAATCACAATCGATATCACCGCCGAGAATACCGGGCGGTCTATAAAGAAACTTACTTTCATAACATCATTACTTTGAAGGGTTGTTGTCCTTTGATTTATTCTCAGCCGGAGTAGTCTGCTTCGTTTCGGAAACAACCTGCTTGTTCAGAGAATCACTCGTCTGCTCTTCCTCCTTTTTAGGAACGGCAGCCTGGGCACGTACTTTCATACCCGGAGTCAGCTTGTGGAAACCTTCAGTCACAATTTGTTCTCCGGCAACCAGACCACGCTCAACCACCCAATTGTTGCCAAATTCAGGTCCCAGTTCAATGAAACGCTTTTCAACCGTAGAGTCCCGGCGCATCACAAAAATATATGCACCACCTTTCTCAATGGTAACCGCCTTTTGAGGAACGGCGACAGCACCCTCACGTACATCCAGCAATAGCTTAACCTTTGTAAACTGCCCCGGTAACAACACTTTGTTAGGGTTCGGCATTTCGGCACGCACGGAGAATGTTCCGGTCTGAGGGTCCACCTGAGGTTCGGCAAAATCCACATAGCCCTTATAAGGATAGACGGTATTATCCGCCAAAGTAATCGTAATGTTCGGCTGCCAGGAACGTGTAGAGTCCTGACGCCCTATATCGATATTCCGTTCCTTGCTTTTCAGGTAATCCAATGCCGTCATGCTGAAATCTACCAGAACCGTATCACTTTTCACAACCGTAGCCAGCAAGGACTTGCCTCCCGGTCCGACCAATGTTCCCAAATCCACATTTCTTTCACTGATATGTCCCGATAGCGGAGAACGGACCAACGTATATCCCAATTCCAATTCAGCCTGGTCCAAATCGGCCTGGCTCATCGCTACTGAGGCTTCTGCAGTCTCGTA
Organism: Bacteroides sp. AM44-19; assembly: GCF_003603395.1. Lineage (NCBI taxonomy): Bacteria > Pseudomonadati > Bacteroidota > Bacteroidia > Bacteroidales > Bacteroidaceae > Bacteroides > Bacteroides sp. AM44-19. Next base: position 627,374 of record NZ_QTNB01000001.1, read on the forward strand.
AGCAGCCTGGGCATTGTCCAAATCCAGCTGGCTGGCAGCGTTCTGCGCATAGAGGGGGCGGATACGCTCCAAATCGCGCTTTGCCTTCAATGCCTGCGCTTCATCCTTCTTTAACTGTGCACGAGCTTTGTCAGCCTTTGCCCTATACTGGTCCTGGTTTATCACAAAAAGTACCTGGTTCTTGGTGACATATGTTCCTTCTGCGAAAAGCATATTCTCCAAATACCCTTCCACACGCGCACGTACCTCTACAAACTGCTGAGCGCGAATACGTCCCACGTACTCGCCATATATCTCCACATCTCCTTTTTCCGCAGATTCCACAATCACGGTAGGAGCTTCCGATTCCACCTTCTTAGGCCAAGTCAGAATAACGTAACCTGCCAACAATACCGCCATGCAGGCAACCATCATCAGCAACCTCTTCTTCTTTAGTTTCAATTCTTTTTTCGTAAAAAACTGTCTCATGCTTGTTTGTATATTAAATTTAACCCTGTTTCTTTCTATTAAAGCAAATCCGATGCCAATCTATCACCATCTCATCCATTACGTCTAACAAACTATATATCAAGCAGAAAAGCAGACGGCAGTTCTTTATTCATGGTGGCATCCTCCATTTTTCCCTGTGGAATGTGTCCACAGTTTGTGGAATAATTCCACAAAACCACTAAATTAAAAACACATAAAAAACCTTTTTTGCTCTACACTAACAAAGAAAAACATTATCTTTACCGAAAATAATTCAGATTATTCATTTTAAACGTAAAGATTATGGCAAGTAGAAAAGAACTAAAGAAGAATATAAACTATATTGCAGGTGAATTGTTCACAGAGTGTCTTGTAAACAGCTTATATGTGCCTGGAACAGACAAACAAAAAGCCGATGAACTGATGGCTGAAATTCTGAAAATGCAAGATGAATTCATAAGCCGCATCAGCCACACCGAGCCAGGAAATGTAAAAGGTTTCTACAAAAAACTTCGTGCTGACTTCAATGCAAAAGTAGACGAAATTATTGACGCAATGGGCAAACTGAAATAAGATGAAGAAAGCCTTTTATAGCTTCATTTATTATCGCCTGCTGGGCTGGAAGACAAACGTGACGGTGCCCGACTACGACAAATGTGTAATTTGTGCGGCACCCCATACTTCCAATTGGGACTTATTTATCGGTAAATTGTTTTATGGTGCCATCGGCCGCAAGACCAGTTTCATGATGAAAAAGGAATGGTTCTTTTTTCCTCTGGGACTGATATTCAAAGCCGTTGGCGGCATTCCGGTGAACCGGGGACGTAAATCTTCCTTAGTGGACCAAATGACCGAAAAGTTTGCAAACAGCAAGCATTTCCACCTGGCTATTACACCGGAAGGAACCCGTAAAGCCAATCCCAACTGGAAGAAAGGTTTTTATTACATAGCACTTAAAGCACAAGTGCCCATCATGCTTATCGGGATTGATTATCCTTCCAAGACCATCTCCTCTACCAAGGCTGTCATGCCTACCGGAGACATCGAAAAGGATATGCGCGAGATAAAACTGTACTTCAAGAACTTTAAAGGAAAAAATCCCGAAAATTTTGATTTAGGAAATATCTAATCAGGTATTAAGCATTAATGCCATGCGAATAAGCATCTTGCAAACAGACATCGTCTGGGAAAATAAACAAGAAAATCTCCGTCGTCTCCGCGAGAAGTTAGAAACTCTTCGTGGAACAACGGAGATTGTTGTTTTACCGGAAACATTCTCCACCGGCTTTAGTATGGACACCGCCAGCTTGGCCGAACCCACAACGGGAGAAACCATAGCAACACTGCGCCAATGGTCCGAAGAGTACCGGCTTGCTCTTGCCGGCAGCTATATTGCCTGCGAAACAGCCTCGGAAGGCGGAAAGCCATCCTACTACAACCGCGCATTCTTCCTTACGCCCGAAGGCAATGCTTACTATTACGACAAACGCCACCTCTTCCGGATGGGGCACGAGACAGAACATTTCACCCCCGGCAACCGGCGTCCCATCATCCGATATCGCGGCTGGAATATACTGCTGCTTGTATGCTATGACCTTCGTTTCCCGGTCTGGAGCCGCAATACGAGCAATGAATACGACCTCCTGATTTACGTCGCCAACTGGCCCATTCCCCGCCGGAAAGTCTGGGACATCCTGCTGCAAGCGCGCGCGCTGGAAAACATCAGTTATGTCTGCGGTGTCAACCGTATCGGCAAGGACGGCAGAGACATTCCACACAGCGGAGGCAGTGTGGTCTACTCTCCGAAGGGGGAAGTGCTTGCCACTGTGCCCGACAACGAAGAGGCGATTGCCACCGCCTCCCTCAACCTTTCCTCCCTGCAGGAGTTCAGGCTAAAGTTTCCCGCTTGGAAAGATGCGGACGAGTTCGTTATTTCTTCAAATAATAGTTCACAGTAGTCACTACACGTACGCTTTTTATATAAGGAGTATAGGCATCGCGGTCACTTATGGAGAACTGCCCTTGCGAGGCATTGCGGATTTTCCCCAGTTCACTGTCCGAATCCTTGGCAAACTTCTCGGCTGCAGCACGAGCGTTCTTCGTGGCCTCCTCTATCATTCTGGGCTTCACTTCGTTGAGACCGGTGAATTCATAAGACACATTATATTTATAATCCCCTCCCGTGATGGCAATACCCTGCTTCAAGAGTTCAGCCTGCCCCGACATGAGCTTACGCACCCTATCCACATTCTTGGAAGTGACAGTGATGACAGACGTGGCATTATAACGATAGGCCACGTTGCGGTCAACGTAACGTTCGGCCTGCATATCAATCACTTCGGGCGGTGCAATACTGATTTCCTCCTTCTCAATACCGTTGTTTTCAAGGAAACTCACGACGGCAGCGTTTTTCTTCTCCATATTGGCATAAAGCAGTGCAGGGTCATTACCTATGTCTTTGTAGACAAGAGGCCAGACTACCTTGTCGGCAGGCACTTCCATTTCGGCCAGCCCTTTCACACTGACCACACGGTCCTTATTCACAAAATTGTTGATACCGCCTTTTACCATGATTCCCAACAAAAGCAGCCCCACGGCTATGATGGCTGCTTCTACTTTCCAGCTTTTCATACATTGATATTTTAGAGTTTATAAACACACACAAATATAACAAACCCAAACGACAAAAAGTGCGATGAATGGTCTATTTTTATATGATTATCCTCACTTATACCCCAAACGAACGAGACATTATACAAAATGCACCAAATCCTCTTTTTTAGAGTATTTAATGAAAATACCCAAAAGAAGGAGTACATCTTCTCCAAAAAGTACCTATTTTTGTCCTTCGAAACAATGTCAAAGCGACAACATGATTAATTTAATAATTCTAACCCCTAAATCCTATGTTGACCCAACGTAAAATCCATACTCACGGTGGCGGTTGGCCGTGACTTTATGGAATGACCGAAGACACTTTCCGTACAACCGTCAAAACCCATATGAGATATGGGACGACCAGTATTTCTTAATTAATCTTCAGCAATATGCGGATGAACATTGTTTTTCGTATATTTGTTGATTGAAAGAACAGTTCAATACTTAATCATTTATTAATAATAAATTTTATGAAAACCAATCTAAGCTCTCAAATCACTCTCAACAGAGTCTCCCCCAGGTACTATAGACCTGAGAATGCATTTGAACGGTCGGTATTGACCCGACTGGAAAAAATCCCGACTGATATTTATGAGTCTGCAGAAGAAGGCGCCAACCAGATTGCCCTTGACATTGCACAGTTAATCCGTGACAAGCAAAAGGCGGGACGTTTCTGTGTCTTGGCACTGGCAGGCGGTAACTCTCCGCGCAATGTATATGCAGACTTGGTACGTATGCACCAGGAAGAGGGATTAAGTTTCCGCAACGTAGTCATATTCAACCTCTACGAATATTATCCATTAGCTCCCAATGCCATCAACAGCAACTTCAACGCATTGAAGGAAATGCTGATAGACCATGTGGACATTGACAAACAGAATGTTTTCACCCCCGACAGCACCATCGCCAAAGACGCCATCTTTGAATATTGCCGTCTTTACGAGCAGCGCATTGAAAGTTTCGGTGGCTTAGACATCGCTTTGCTGGGCATTGGCCGTGTAGGTAATATAGGTTTCAATGAACCGGGTTCACGCCTGAACTCTACCACTCGTCTGATATTGCTGGACAACGACTCCCGCAATGAAGCTTCCAAGATGTTCGGTAGCATTGAAAATACCCCCATCAGCTCCATCACCATGGGAGTAGCCACCATCCTCTCGGCAAAGAAAATATATCTGCTGGCATGGGGTGAGGAGAAAGCGCAAAAGGTGAAAGAATGCGTTGAAGGTCCGGTAACAGATACTATCCCTGCATCTTATCTGCAGACTCACAACAATGCACATGTAGCTATCGACTTGTCTGCCGCCGCCAATTTGACGCGTATCCAACGCCCCTGGCTGGTAACCTCCTGCGAATGGAACGACAAGCTCATCCGCAGTGCCATCGTCTGGTTGTGCCAACTCACCGGAAAACCCATTCTGAAACTGACCAACAAGGACTACAACGAAAACGGTCTGAGCGAACTGCTGGCATTGTTCGGCTCAGCCTATAACGTGAACATCAAGATATTCAATGACCTGCAACATACCATCACCGGATGGCCGGGCGGCAAGCCGAATGCTGACGACACCTATCGTCCTGAGCGTGCAAAGCCCTATCCAAAACGTGTGGTCGTATTTTCTCCGCATCCCGATGATGACGTTATCTCCATGGGAGGCACCATCCGTCGTCTGGTAGAGCAGAAACATGACGTGCATGTAGCTTACGAAACTTCCGGTAACATTGCCGTAGGCGATGAAGAAGTTATCCGCTTCCTGCACTTCATCAACGGGTTCAACCAAATCTTCAACAACAGCGAAGACCAGGTCATCAATGACAAATATACTGAAATCCGTAAATACTTGAAGGAGAAGAAAGACGGTGACATGGATACACGCGACATCTTGACCATCAAGGGACTGATTCGCCGTGGCGAGGCACGCACTGCATGTACATACAATAATATCCCTCTGGATCACTGTCATTTCCTTGACCTGCCATTCTACGAAACGGGCAAGATACAGAAGAATCCTATCAGCGAAGCAGACGTGGAAATTGTACGCAACCTATTGCGTGAAGTGAAACCCCATCAGATTTTCGTTGCCGGCGACCTGGCCGACCCGCACGGCACACACCGTGTTTGTACGGACGCCGTATTTGCCGCCATTGACTTGGAAAAAGAAGAAGGTGCCAAATGGTTGAAGGAATGCCGCATCTGGATGTACCGCGGTGCATGGGCCGAATGGGAAATCGAAAACATCGAGATGGCTGTGCCCATCAGCCCGGAAGAACTGCGTGCCAAGCGTAACTCTATCCTGAAGCATCAATCGCAGATGGAAAGTGCACCGTTCCTGGGCAATGACGAACGTCTGTTCTGGCAACGCAGCGAGGACCGTAACCGCGGAACAGCTGCCTTGTATGACAGCCTCGGACTTGCTTCCTATGAGGCGATGGAAGCCTTTGTGGAATACATTCCGCTATAAACGGATAAAATATTAACAATAGGATGAGATGTATTGCTCCGGCAATGCATCTCATTTTTTCATGTCTCAGCCTTCTTATATTCCCAAGGAATATTTGCAGATATAAAAACAATCAAATAATTTTGTTACTTATTTATCGAAACGACAAAACTTAAAAACAAACACCATTATGAAAAAGTATGCTATCAACATCCTTGTCATTTTATTCCTACTCACGCCATTTACATTGTTTGCAAATGGATGCCATGCCAATAACGACACCATCAAAGTATTGGCAATAGGCAACAGCTTTTCACAAGATGCAGTAGAGCAATATTTGCACGAACTGGGAGAAGCTGAAGGTATCACCATGATTATCGGCAATATGTTTATCGGAGGATGTTCACTGGAACGGCACGTGCAAAACATACGCAACAACGCTCCGGCCTATGCCTATCGCAAAGTAGAGAAAGACGGGGAAAAAACAGAAACCCGGTCAATGACTATTGAGAAAGCACTGGCCGATGAGAAATGGGACTATATCAGTGTTCAGCAGGCCAGCCCTTTGTCTGGTATCTATGACAGCTACAAAGCTTCCCTACCTGAATTGGTTAACTATATCAGGGAACGAATTGGAAAGGAAACCGTATTAATGGTGCACCAGACATGGGCTTATGCTACCAATGCCAACCACACCGGATTCAAAAACTATGACCAGAACCAAATGAAAATGTACACCAGCATTGTGGATGCAGTAAAGAAAGCCGCCAACCTGGTGGGTATCAAGAAAATTATCCCTTCGGGAACCGCCATACAAAATGCACGTACCTCCTTTATCGGCGACCATATGAATAGGGACGGATACCACCTTGACTTAACCATAGGCAGATATACAGCTGCCTGCACATGGTTTGAGGCATTGACCCATCAGAATGTAACAGAAAACCCATATTCTCCCGAAGGAATGGACCCAATCCATAAGAAAGCAGCTCAAATGGCTGCGCACAACGCCATCCTCTATCCGGACAAAGTTACGGAACTGACAGAACTGAAAAAGATTGCCGATTAATGCTTTTTAATTCTTAAGACTTACTTATATGTCTGCAAAATAATAAAAAGAAAGTAACCCGCTCATCAGTGAAGCTTTCTTTTATGTACTTTTGCACGCACCACCGTCTGGTAAAAGCAGATATTGGCAACTTCAATATTTCATCAGTATGAAAAAACTTATCCTAACCGGCATATGGCTCTTGTGTGGATTCCTCCTTCCGGCACAAGAACTAGAGCAGAATGTGGAAGAACGCCTCCAGACATTCTTTAGGGAATACACCACCCATACGGCCAACATCGGTACCTGCAAGCTGGATAGTTTCCGCATTGACTTCCGGAAGAAGAAATTGCTTGTCTATACAAACGAGCGCTTTGCCTACCAGCCTCTACGGCCTGAAACCGTTGATGCCATTTACCGCCATCTGGGACAAATCCTGCCAGGACCGGTGAACTATTTCGACCTCACCGTCTTTGCTGACGGGAAGAGCATCGAAGAGCTTATCCCCAACCTCTACCGGAAAGGGAAGAAAGACAAGGCACGTCTGTTCAGCCACCTGGAATACAAAGGTACCCCCTGGGTAACCCGTACCTCGCGCCCCTACGACATCACCCGCGGACTGGAAGGACGCCACATCGCCCTTTGGCAAAGCCACGGGAAATATTATATCAATGACAAGGACAAATGGGGATGGCAACGCCCGAGGCTGTTCTGCACTACAGAAGACCAGTTCACCCAATCCTTCATCCTGCCCTACCTCCTGCCCATGCTAGAGAATGCAGGAGCCAATGTATTCACTCCCCGCGAAAGGGACACGCAGAAGCAGGAAGTCATCGTAGACAATGACGGTAGCCTGAGCGGACATGGAGGACAAGGTTCCCTTTATCTGGACGTGAAAAGCCGGAAAGCACGTTGGGAACAGACCTCCCGACCCGGATTTGCCCAACGGAAACGAGTCTATCAAGACAATGAAAACCCTTTCCTCTCCGGCACGGCACGCTTTGCCAAAACTGAAAAGAAGAAAGACAAGGCTTTTGCCGAATGGGTACCCGATATTCCGGAAACGGGAGAATATGCTGTATACGTATCTTACCAAACACTGCCGGGCAGCGTAAGCGATGCCAAATATCTTGTATTTCACAATGGAGGCGTCACGGAGTTCAAGGTGAACCAGCAAATAGGAAGCGGCACATGGGTGTACCTCGGCACATTCACTTTTGACAAAGGCCGGAACGACTACGGCATGGTGGTATTGAGCAACGAAAGCAAAGAGAAAGGCGTGGTCTGTGCCGATGCCGTCCGCTTTGGAGGGGGCATGGGCAACATTGCCCGCGGGGGACAAACCAGCGGCTTGCCCAGATACCTGGAAGGCGCACGCTACTTTGCCCAATGGGCAGGCATGCCCTATCCCGTCTATGGAGGCTATGAGGGAAAGAATGATATGAACGACGATATCAACGTACGTTCCCGTACAGTGAATTACCTTGCAGGAAAATCACTATTCAACCCAACGGAAGAAGGTTTGGGCATCCCCTTTGAAATGAGTATGGCCCTGCATAGCGATGCCGGTTTCAGTAAGGAAGATGAGATTATAGGCACTCTCGGCATTTATACCACCAACTTCAACAACGGTCGGCTGCATGCCGGTACAGACCGCCATGCCTCCCGTGACCTTTCGGACATTCTGCTAACGCAGTTGCAGCGTGATATCCGCTCTACCTTCAACGTAGACTGGACACGCCGCAGCCTATGGAACCGCAACTACAGTGAAACACGCCTGCCCGCCGTCCCTTCCACCATCGTAGAACTGTTGTCGCACCAGAACTTCGCAGATATGCGCTTGGGACATGACCCTAACTTCAAGTTCACCGTCGGGCGTGCGCTCTATAAAGCTATTCTGCAATACATATGCAGCCAGCACGGCAGAGACTACGTTGTCCAACCCCTTCCCGTCAGCCACTTTGCCATCCGCTTCGGTCAAAAGAAGAATACTTTAGAGCTTTCCTGGCAAGGAGAGGAAGACCCGTTGGAGCCGACTGCCAAACCACGTGAATACATTGTATATACACGTATCGGTCGTAGAGGATTTGACAATGGCGTACGCGTCAGCTCCCCATCCCACACCGTAAAAATAGAACCGGGCATCGTCTATTCCTTTAAAGTAACCGCCGTAAACCGGGGTGGCGAAAGCTTCCCTTCGGAAATTCTTGCCGCCTACAAGGCAAAGCGTGAAAAAGGACAGATACTTATCGTCAACGGATTCGACCGCATCAGCGGGCCTGCCGTTATAGACACCCCCGATGCGGCAGGCTTCGACTTGTCACAAGATCCCGGCGTACCCTATCTCTATGACATCTCCCTCTGCGGCGCCCAGCAGAATTTTAGCCGGAAGGAAGCAGGACGACGTCTGGGAGAGAGCAGTGACGAATACGAAGGCATGAAAATCATCGGAAACACTTTCGATTACCCCTTCGTACATGGCAAAGCCATCCAGGCAGCCGGAAATTACAGCTTCGTCTCATGCAGCGACGAGGCTGTGGAAAAGGGCATCCTCTCATTAGAGGATTATCCGATAGTGGACTATATCCTCGGACTTGAGAAAGAAGACAATTCCAGCAATCCGGCACGCAATACCTACTACAAAACATTCTCCTCGCCCATGCAGCGCATACTGACTTCCTATTGCCAGTCGGGAGGTCATCTCCTGGTCAGCGGTGCCTATGTAGGCAGCGATATGGACAGCTCGCAGGGCAATAAAGAATTTATTCAGAATATCTTGAAGTACCGGCATGGCAACTCTCTGAAAACAGACGGGGACAAAATCGCTGTCCGGGGACTGGGGCATACCTTCACCCTTCCCCGCCTGCCGAATGAGCAAAGCTATCCGGTCACTTCCCCTGATTGCATCCTGCCCATGTCTCCCGCTTTTCCAGTCATGACCTATGCCATCGGCAACACACCCGCCGCCGTAGCCTATCAAGGCAGTGATTATCGCACTTTTGTCATGGGATTCCCTTTTGAAAGCATCCGGGAAGAAACATCCAGAAATGTAATTATGGCATCCATACTCCGCTTTCTCACCACAGATTACACAGATTAACACAGACAAAATAGCAATCCCTATAAATAATCTGTGAAAATCTGTGTAATCTGTAGTGAAAAAACTATCTTTGCTTCCATTAATCATTAAACATCAACCACTAAACATTAAACATCATGTACACTATACAAGCCAACCCCAGCGGAACCCGTAGTTTAGAAGTTTCTGAAGAGAATCTTGCCACCATCGAGAAATACGGCCTCTTCCGCCATCTCATCGACAGCAACGGTATTGTGGACGAAACCGTGCTCGACAAGTTGAAACTGAACATCCGCTCCCTCATCGCCGCGCAAGAGGAAGACAGCAAAGACCTGCTCGACCTCTGTATCGACGTTATCTATCACAACAACATGAAGGCCTTCGGACTACAACAGCTCATCAAGCTCTATCTGCAATGGCTTTCCCAACAAGACACCATAGAAGAAGAATAAATGAAAACCATCGACACCTGCGGACAACAGCATTACAGCCCTTTAATCCCTGCCATCAAAGCCATGTGCGAGGCCGGAAAAGGCGAGAAGCTGGAAATCATCATGGACGACGCTGCTGCCTTCAATGACATGAAAGAGTATCTTTCCGAGCAGCAGATAGGCTTCCGTGAGATTTACGACGGAGAACGGATGACATTACAGTTTTTAATGTGCAAATGAAAGAATATCGCCTTACAGACTGGCTTCCTACTACCAAGAAAGAAGTGGAACTGCGTGGTTGGGACGAATTGGATGTAATACTTTTCAGCGGTGACGCCTACGTGGATCACCCTTCTTTTGGAGCCGCCGTCATAGGCCGCATCCTCGAAGCAGAAGGATTGCGCGTAGCCATCATCCCCCAACCCAACTGGCGCGACGACTTGCGCGACTTCAAAAAACTGGGACGTCCCCGTCTGTTCTTCGGCATCAGTCCCGGCTGTATGGATTCGATGGTCAACAAATATACTGCCAACAAACGCTTGCGCAGTGATGACGCCTATACCCCGGATGCACGTCCGGATATGCGTCCGGAGTACCCTTCCATTGTATATACCCAGATATTAAAGAAGCTATTCCCCGATGTCCCCGTCGTACTGGGCGGCATCGAGGCAAGCATGCGCCGCCTGACGCACTATGACTATTGGCAGGACCGTGTACGCCCCAGCATCCTCCTCGACAGCGGAGCCGACTCACTCATCTACGGTATGGGAGAGAAACCGGTGGTGGAACTTGCGGAAAGGCTGAAACGCCAACAGACACAGATGGACGCCCCAAGCTTCAAAAAGCTCATCGCCGATATTCCCCAAATGGTTTACCTTGACAAGGAAGTAGTGGTACAAGAAGGGGATATCACCCTCTTTTCCCATGAAGAATGTCTGAAAGATAAAAAGAAAGAAGCTGCCAACTTCCGTCATATCGAGGAGGAAAGCAACAAATATACAGCATCCCGCATCTTGCAAAAGAGCGGCAAGCTGACGGTAGTAGTCAATCCTCCCTATCCCCCTTTGACGGAAGCTGAACTCGACCGTTCTTTCGACTTGCCATACACGCGCCTGCCCCATCCCAAATACAAGGGAAAACGTATTCCGGCATACGACATGATAAAGTTCTCCGTCAACCTGCATCGCGGATGTTTCGGAGGATGTGCCTTCTGCACCATCTCCGCACACCAGGGCAAATTCATCGTAAGCCGCAGCAAGGAGAGCATTCTGAAAGAGGTGAAAGCCATCACGGAGCTGCCAGACTTCAAGGGTTATTTGAGCGATTTGGGAGGCCCGTCGGCCAATATGTACCGCATGAAGGGACGGGATGAGGCCGTCTGCAGGAAATGCAAACGCCCGTCGTGCATCTACCCCAAGGTATGCCCCAACCTGAATACGGACCACCGTCCGCTGCTCGACATCTATCATGCCGTAGATGCCCTGCCCGGCATCAAGAAGTCCTTCATTGGCAGCGGTGTACGCTATGACCTGCTGCTGCACCAGAGCAAGGACCCGAACACTAACAAAAGTACGCAGGAATATACCCGCGAGCTCATTGCCCGCCATGTCAGCGGTCGCCTGAAGGTAGCACCGGAGCATACGTCAGACCGCGTGCTCAACATCATGCGCAAGCCTCCGTTCAGCCAGTTCGGTGAGTTCAAGAAGATATTCGACAGGATTAACCATGAAGAAGGACTACGCCAGCAGCTTATTCCTTATTTCATCAGCAGCCATCCCGGATGCAAGGAGGAAGATATGGCAGAACTTGCCGTCATCACCAAGCGACTGGACTTCCATCTGGAGCAAGTGCAAGACTTTACCCCTACTCCCATGACCGTTGCCACCGAAGCATGGTACACGGGCTTCCATCCTTATACGCTGGAACCGGTATTCAGTGCCAAAACGCAGCGCGAGAAACTGGCTCAACGCCAATTCTTCTTCTGGTACAAACCCGAAGAGCGCAGGAACATCATAAACGAACTGCGCCGGATAGGACGGACGGATTTGATAGACAAGCTATACGGGAAACGATAAAAATACGATATTTCCAAGAAACTCACAGCAACTGCATGAAACGATTCCTCCTCCTCTGCCTATCCCTACTCCCCATCGGAGCGACAGGTCTGCTGGCACAAAGCGAATGCCTGCCGCAAAATTACAGTATCATCTTCGGTGGCGGTGTATCCTTACCTCATGTAGAGGGAAACCGTAACGACTTCTTCAGCAAGAATGGCAACCGGGTGGGATATGACCTGATGACAGAAGGCCGCTACTACATCACGCCCCTATTTGCCGCAGGACTTCAATATGACTATCTACGCATGGCACGCCTGCCGGATAAGGCACATCTGCACTGCATACGCCCCAACATCACATACCGGCCCTTGTGGAGCAACGGGAATCAAGGACTGTTCCTCTCGTTCGGCATCGGGTATATGAACTATCAGGAACGGACATATAAACGCGGTGAACGGAACGGACACCTTTTCCATAAAGGATATTGTGGAATAACTTTCGCAGCAGGCTATGAGTTCCGCATCAGCCGTAAACTCTCGGGCATGATTCGCTGTGATTTCCTGACAGCAGACTGGTTTGCCAACCCCGATGCACGACTTTATAACACAGACGGGTATGATGACGGAGTAGACCATAGCTGGTTCAAAAACAACATCACTTTCTTCAATTTGGGATTCGCCTTGCAGTTCGGACGTTAGTGGCAGGAGTGGCAACAGTTTACTCTTCCACCTGCATTGCCACTACCTCCTGCAACACACAGACAGCTTCTTCTACCGTCTTGACATCCTTCACCAACATACTCCGTTTGTTGTTCTGTTCGCGCAGGTCACAACGCCGGGTGTACTTCATCATGTAGGCAATGACCTTACCGAAAGCCTGGCTCTGATAGTACGGGCTGTCCGGATTGGAGACGAAGAACAGGGACATGCGCCCACCTTTCAGAAAGACTTTCTCCACGCCGAGGCGGGCAGCCAGGCGTCGCAAGGGAACGATGCGCAGCAGTTCTTCCGTTTCGGGAGGAATCGGGCCGAAGCGGTCTTCGAGGCGGGAACGGAAAGCATCCACATCCTTGTCGAGTGTCAATCCGTCCAACTCGCGATAGAGCAACATACGCTCGCTGCTGCCAGTCACGTAATCGGCAGGCAACAGAAGTTCAAGGTCGCTTTCCACCTGGCATTCGTCGACAAACTGTTCTCCACTGATGACGCCTCCGTCTGCTTTCAGTTCTTCGGCATAAAGGTCGGCAAACTCGTCGGTCTTCAGTTCGTGCACAGCTTCGGAGAGAATCTTTTGATACGTCTCGTAGCCTAGGTCGGCAATGAAACCACTCTGTTCGGCACCGAGCATATTGCCTGCGCCACGGATGTCAAGGTCCTGCATGGCAATGTGGATGCCACTGCCCAGGTCGGAGAAGTTCTCGATGGCTTGCAGGCGTCGTTTTGCTTCGGGAGTAAGGGAGGACAAAGGCGGTGCCAGCAGGTAACAGAAAGCTTTTTTATTGCTCCGCCCCACACGTCCGCGCATCTGGTGCAAGTCACTGAGGCCGAAGTTCTGCGCCTGGTTGATGATAATGGTATTGGCATTGGGTATGTCGATGCCACTTTCGATGATGGTAGTGGCAAGCAGCACATCGTAATCGTAATTGACGAAATCAAAGATTATCTTCTCCAGTTCGGCAGGCTCCATCTGTCCGTGTCCGATACAGACACGGCAGTCGGGAATGTGCCGCTCTATCATGGCCTTCAACTCAACCAGATTGGAAATACGGTTATTCACGAAGAATACCTGCCCGTTACGGCTCATCTCGAAATTGACGGCGTCGGCAATGATTTCCTCGTTGAAGGTGTGCACTTCCGTCTGGATGGGATAGCGGTTAGGCGGCGGTGTCTGGATGACGCTCAAGTCGCGCGCACCCATCAGCGAAAACTGCAAGGTACGGGGAATGGGTGTAGCCGTCATGGTCAGCGTATCCACATTCACCTTCAATTGGCGGAGTTTCTCCTTGACGGAGACGCCGAACTTCTGCTCCTCATCAATAATCAACAAACCAAGGTCTTTGAACTTAACGTCTTTTCCCAGGATACGGTGGGTACCGATAAGAATATTCACTTCCCCTTCGGCAAGCCCTTTCACTACAGCCTTTGCCTGAGCAGCGGTGCGGGCACGACTCAGATACTCCACCCGGCAAGGCAAACCTTTCAAGCGCTCCTTGAAGGTCTGGAAATGCTGATAGGCAAGTACGGTAGTGGGCACCAGTACAGCCACCTGCTTATTGTCCGCCACAGCCTTGAAAGCGGCACGAACAGCCACCTCCGTCTTGCCGAAGCCCACGTCACCGCACACCAGGCGGTCCATCGGACGGGCACTCTCCATGTCGGCCTTCACGTCGGAAGTAGCCTTGCTTTGGTCGGGGGTATCCTCATAGATGAAGGAGGCTTCCAACTCCCGTTGCAGGAAGCTGTCGGGACTGTATTGGAACCCCTTCTCCTCGCGGCGTTGCGAGTAGAGTTTTATCAAGTCGCGGGCAATATCCTTTATCTTCGTCTTGGTGCGGTCTTTCAGCTTCTCCCAAGCTCCGGTGCCGAGCTTGTTGAGGCGGGGCGCTTCACCCTCCTTTCCCTTGTACTTGGAAACCTTGTGCAGAGAGTGGATGGAGACAAACACCACATCTTCGTTCTGATAGACAATCTTCATCACCTCCTGCGTGGTGTCACCGTTGGGGATACGTACCAGTCCGGCAAAACGCCCCACACCGTGGTCGGTATGCACCACATAGTCGCCGGGGGTGAATTGGTTCAGCTCCTTCAGGCTCAAGGCCACCTTGCCGCTGCGTGCCTTGTCGCTCTTCAAGTTATACTTGTGAAAGCGGTCGAACAGCTGATGGTCGGTAAAGATACAGATACGTAAAGTGTCGTCGGCAAAGCCTTCGTGCAGTGTCCGTTCCACGGCGGTAAAGGATATGTTGTCTCCACGGTCCTCAAAGATGGCACGGATGCGGTCGGTCTGTTTCAGGCTGTCGCTGCATATGTAGATGGTGTAGTGACGGGAGAGGTATTCGCGGAAACTCTCCGCCACCATGTCGAAGTTTTTATGGAAGATAGGCTGTACCGTAGTATGGAACGAGACGGTAGCATCCGGCGTTCCGGTGGGCTTGTTGCCGAACTCCATCCGGCGGAAATCGAGGGCGCGCAGGGTGAACTCGCCACCATCAATCAGCTTGCCTTCCAGCGTGATGGCTCCATTCTCCTCCGACTCACGGGCGGCGATGGCCTGTGGGGTGAGCGATTCGTCGTGCACGGTCTGGATGCGTTCGCGCAACCAGAGAAAGTCGCGCATGGCAAGCAAGCTGTCCGACGGAAGGAAATCGAGGAACGACACCATGCCGCCGCTTCCTTTTTTTTCCAGGCTATGGCTCAAGTCGGGAACTATCACGATGCTTTCTTTCTTCTCTTTCGAGAGCTGTGTTTCCACCTCGAAGGTACGGACGCTTTCCACCTCATCGCCGAAAAAGTCTATACGGAAGGGATATTCGGAAGAGAAGGAAAAGACGTCGATAATACTGCCACGAACGGCATACTGCCCCGGCTCGTAGACGTAGTCCACATATTCAAAACCGTAGCTGCGCAATACGTCCGTCACGAAGTTCATATCCACCCTCTCGCCTGCATGCAGTTTCAGTGTATTCTCTCCCAGTTCCTTACGAGAGACAACCTTTTCGGCCAGCGCATCCGGATAGGTCACCACGCAAAGCCCCTCTTCTCCTTTTTGCAGGCGACTCAGCACTTCTGTACGGAGTATTTCGTTTGCCGCATCCTTCTGCCCGTACTTGATGGCGCGGCGAAATGAAGAAGGAAAAAACAATACCTGCTCTGTCCCCAATATCTGCGTCAAATCATGATAGAAATAACCGGCTTCCTCCATATCGCCCAGAATGAAAACGAGCGGACAAGTAGCCCGCTGAACCAATACAGACGAAAACAAAGAAGCGGCAGAGGCATATAAACCTCCGCAATACAGGTGACGGACAGAGTTATCTTTCAGAAGCCTGCACACCCCCTCTACATTGGGATGGGAAGCATAAGATTGTTGCAGTTCAGTTATATTCATTGCTTTGCGCTTTTTCCCCCGGTATTGCCTCTCATAAGGTATCCTACCGAAATAAATTCGGTGCAAAAATACACAAATAATCTTTAGCTTTGACCTGTCGGCAACTATGTTCTCTGAAATAATCTTTCTGCTGTCAGCCTGCACATCCTTCACCTTTTTTCTGTATCGCCCTATTTATCGGGGAAGGCAATGAAACTTCTTTTCCTCCAATTATGAATAACACAGCCTACACAATCCCTATTCAGGAGTTATGTTACACAAAGTTTATCCCCAGCCTGCGGACATGTATCCCAGGGGTTGGTCTGTCTATCCCAAAGCTTGGGATAGACAGACCAAGACTGAAGAGCACTTTTTCTCCCTATATCTACCCACTTTATCCTTTATACTTCGAAAGTTTTTCTTTAATAGTTTGAATGTTTTCTGTTAATGATTGAAACGGGAATAGCTAAAGATTGAGGCTAAAGTTCAAAGTCAAGCATACGGTTCTTTGATTTAACCTGCATTCCTCATAGTCAGGAGTTAGAAGGAGCTACATAAATGAAAGAGTCGTGGCGCCAGAACTTTGCAAAATCAAGATTTGTGTGAAAATGCTGCCAGATAAAAAAGAAATGTATTACATTTGTTCCCAGTTATAACCCCCATTACCTATAAGTATGCAAACATCAGACAGCATTGTCATCATCCCCACCTACAATGAACGGGAGAATATAGAAAATATCATCCGTGCCGTTTTTGCTCTGAAACATGGTTTTCACATCCTTGTCATTGAAGACGGTTCGCCCGACGGAACGGCTGCCATTGTAAAGACCTTGCAGCAGGAGTTTCCTGAACGCCTCTTCATGGTGGAGCGCAAAGGAAAGCTGGGATTGGGAACAGCCTATATAGCCGGCTTTAAGTGGGCATTGCAACGAGGTTATGAGTATATCTTCGAAATGGATGCCGACTTCAGCCACAATCCCCAAGACCTGCCGCGACTCTACCGCGCCTGCTCCGAAGAGGGTGCCGATGTAGCCATCGGTTCACGTTATGTGAGTGGTGTGAACGTAGTGAACTGGCCCATGGGACGTGTACTGATGTCTTATTTTGCCTCCAAGTATGTGCGCTTCATCACCGGGCTGCCCATCCACGACACTACAGCCGGATTTGTATGTTACCGCCGCCGGGTATTGGAGACCATCAATCTGGACGGTATCCGCTTCAAAGGATACGCCTTCCAGATAGAAATGAAATTCACCGCCTACAAATGTGGCTTCAAGGTAAAGGAAGTGCCTGTCATCTTCATCAATCGCGAACTGGGCACCTCCAAAATGAACAGTAGTATTTTTGGTGAAGCCGTATTCGGAGTGATTCGGTTGAAATGGAACAGTTGGTTCCATAAATATCCTACCGTAGATAAGGAGATGAAGTGATGGGTGATAGAGTGATAGGGGTTTACTACAAATATTAGGAAGATATGAAAAGAACATTGATACATAACGCTACGATTGTCAACGAAGGACAATCCGTGAAAGGTTCCGTAGTGATAGAAGACGGGCGCATTGCAGAGGTACTGACCAACTGGAAACCGCTCTCCGCCCCTTGTGACGAGACCATAGATGCCACCGGATGCTATCTGTTGCCTGGCATCATCGACGACCATGTACATTTTCGCGATCCCGGGCTGACCCACAAAGCGGACATCCTCACCGAAAGCCGTGCGGCTGCCGCAGGTGGTGTGACCTCCATCATGGATATGCCCAATACAAATCCGGTGACCACTACGCTGGATGCCTTGAACGCCAAACTTGATTTGCTGAACGAGAAGTGTATCGTAAACCATTCCTGCTACTTCGGCGCAACAAACGACAATTACAGCGAATTCGGCAAGCTGGACAAGCACCGCGTCTGCGGTATCAAGCTATTCATGGGCTCCAGTACCGGAAACATGCTGGTAGACAAGATGAACAGCCTGCTGAACATCTTCAACGGTACAGACATGCTGATTGCCGCCCACTGCGAAGACCAGGAAACCATCAAGAACAATATTGCCAAGTATAAGGAAATGTTTGCCGGAGAGAATGATATTCCCATAGGCAAGCATCCCTACATCCGCTCCTCGGCAGCATGCTGTGCATCTTCTGAGCTGGCAGTACGGCTGGCAAGGATTGCCGGTGCACGGCTGCATATTCTGCATGTGTCCACAGCCAAGGAACTGCAACTGTTCAATGACTATTCACTTTCCGAGAAGCATATCACCGCCGAAGCATGCGTTGCCCATCTCCTCTTCACGCTCAGTGACTATCGCACGTTGGGCACACGTATCAAGTGCAATCCTGCCATTAAGAAGCAAGCCGACCGCGATGCCCTGCGTGCAGCCGTCAACTCCGGCCTGATAGACGTTATAGCCACCGACCATGCGCCCCATCTGCTCTCCGAAAAAGAAGGAGGTGCCTTGAAGGCCATGTCCGGCATGCCGATGATACAGTTTTCGCTTGTCAGCATGCTGCAACTGGTAGATGAGGGAATATTCACACTCGAGACCATCGTTGAAAAAATGTGCCATGCTCCCGCACAAATTTACCGCATCAACGAGCGCGGCTATATCCGTGAAGGTTACCGGGCAGACCTTGTGCTGGTACGCCCCGATACCCCGTGGGAAGTGACAGCCGACAAAGTTTTGAGCAAATGCGGCTGGAGCCCATTGGAAGGACATACCTTCAACTGGAAAGTGGAAAGGACTTTTGCCAACGGACATCCCGTTTATAGCGACGGCATGGTGGACGATGCTTATCGTGGCGAGGAACTGAGATTTGGAGAGTGAAGGCTAGGGATTAAGGATTAGGGATGAAATGGGATGAAAAGGACAATATTGGCACTGGGGCATGAATTGCTTTCGTATCGGATTCATGAAGTAACCCCTTACATCAACTGGATTTATTTCTTCCATGCCTGGGGCTTCCAGCCTCGCTTTGCAGCTATCGCAAACATCCATGGCTGCGATTCTTGCCGTGCACTTTGGCTGACGACCTTTCCCGAAGAGGAACGCACCAAGGCTTCCGAAGCCATGCAGCTCTTCAAGGAGGCCAATAGAATGCTCGACCGACTGGACGAAACAATCTCCATCCATTGCATCTTCAGGCTTTGCCAGGCAAATGCAGACGGAGATAACCTCTTGATAGAAGGAACAACCTTCCCACTGCTCCGCCAGCAGACACCCCAACCCGATGGCGGTCCATTTCTCTGTCTGAGCGATTTTGTACGTCCCCTCTCTTCAGGCACGCCCGACATCGTAGGACTTTTCGCCTCCACCATCAGTGAAGAGGCCGAAGAGACTTATAAAAGCGACCCTTACAAACATCTCCTTGTACAGACTCTGAACGACCGCCTTGCCGAAGCCGCCACAGAAAAGATGCACGAATATGTCCGCAAGGAGGCTTGGGGGTATGCCCCCGACGAATCCTTGTCCATTCCGGATCTGCTGGTCGAGAAATACCAAGGCATCCGCCCCGCTGTGGGATACCCCTCCCTACCCGACCAATCCGTGAATTTCCTGCTGGACGAACTGCTCGGCATGAAGCAGATAGGCATCACGCTGACTGAACATGGAGCCATGCACCCTCACTCCTCCGTCTGCGGCATGATGCTGGCACATCCCGCATCCCGATACTTTTCAGTGGGCAAGATTGGAGAAGACCAGCTGGACGACTACGCCCGCCGCCGGGGAATGCCAATAGGGGATATGCGGAAGTTTTTAGCCACTACAATATGAATAATGTGCTAATGTGCCTATATGCTAATGTGCCAATTGGCTGCGCTATATGTATATTGTGCTACCATGCCGCAGGTCATTGGCACATTAGCATATAGGCACATTAGCATATAGGCACATTAACACATTAAAATAATCCTTTTTGAACTGTGATTTATCGCCACACAATGCGACTAACAGTGCAAAAGCAATTCGAAAGAAGCTAAAAGATGGAAAATGCAGAACAAGAGTTTGTATCCGTGGTACGGGAGTATGAGCGCGTGATATATAAGGTGTGCTATCTGTACACCACGCCCAATGCTACCCTCAACGACCTGTATCAGGAAGTGGTGCTCAACTTATGGAAAGCATTTCCCAAGTTCCGGCGGGAGTGTAAGATTTCCACATGGATTTACCGCATCGCACTGAACACGTGCATCAGCTTTATCCGCAAAGAAAAGAACATCCCCGAAATCGTCACCCTCACCCAGGAAGCCGACCGGACTGAAGAAACCGACGAGACACAAGCCATGCTACGGCAGCTCTACCGGATGATAAACCGACTGGGACAATTGGAAAAGTCCATCATACTGCTCTATCTGGAAGAGAAAAGCTACGAAGAAATTGCCGAAATCACCGGGCTGACCTTGACAAACGTTGCCACCAAACTCAGCCGCATCAAGGACAAATTGAAAAAAATGAATAAGGAGGAATAAATATATGGAACTGGATGAACTGAAGAAATCATGGAACGCACTGAATGAACAGTTGCAGAAAGAACCGATTGCTGACGAACAGCAGATTACCGAACTGATTGCCGGCTACAAGGCCAATACCCGCAAAAGTCTGGGACGACTCGTAGTCATACAGCGTTTCTCTATCGGAATGGGAGCGGTAGGTCTGGCAGCCCTTCTGCTTATATGGCTGTTGCTGCCCACCTTCGGCTTCAATGAGCAGCTGCAAGGCAAGATTGTCGCTTTACTGGGATTCATCGCTATAAGCATCCTCATAGGCATGTGGTGGGACTGGAAAACATACCGCTGGAACAAGGACACGCGTATTGATGAAATGGGGGTTGCCGAAGTCAGTCGCCGTATGACCACCTTCCGCCAATGGACCAGATATGAAGTGATGGGCATCTCCATTTGGATTATCCTTTTCAATATCCTCAACTATTGGGTGATGGAATATCATCTGGCACCAGCCAGCGTACAAGCCCTACTGATTACCCTTTTCGTAGTATTTGACGCGCTAATTATCTATATTCTCTACAAAAAAGTGATTTACAAACATCTGGACAATATTAAAAAGAACATTGAAGAATTGAAAGATATATGCACCGAGTAACTCTTGTTTTCATCCTTTTCCTTCTCATCCCCGACCTTTACATTTACTTGGTTTATGTAGTAAGAAAAACCAGAAAGGCAGTCCTTCACTGCCTTTATTGGCTTCCCACCTTGCTATTAGCGGCAGGCTATGTTTACTTCATATTCCTTACGGGCGACAATGCGATGTCAAACCATACGCAGGCCATAGGCAGACTGGCAATTACCATCATGCTGTTTGTCTTTCCAAAAACCATATTCATGCTTTGCTCGCTGGTGGGAGTACTGGCACACTTCATCATCCGTCGTTGTCCCCGCAGCCCGTTCACCGCTATAGGACTGGTTTTGGCTGTCGTCAGCTTCTTCAATATCCTTTACGGTACCCTGGCAGGCATCACCCGTTTCGATACAAAAGAAGTGGAATACCGTTCTGCCAATATTCCGGAAGGTTTCGACGGCTACCGCATCGTGCAAATATCGGACATACACATCGGCAGTTGGCAAGGCAATCCGGAACCCATCAAACAGTTGGTCGATTTAGTCAACGGACAGAAGCCGGACCTGATTGTCTTCACCGGTGACCTCGTGAACCAGCAGAGCCACGAACTGGATGGTTTCCAAGAAATACTCTCCCAACTATATGCACCGGACGGAGTATACTCCATCCTCGGCAATCATGACTATGGCTCATACTATCACTGGCAAAGCCCGAAAGCAGAAATCGCCAATCTGGACTATTTAATCCGGCAGCAGAAAGCAATGGGATGGAAACTGCTGAACAATGAGCATGACATCCTTCATCACAAAGGTGACAGCATAGCCCTCATCGGTGTGGAAAACGACGGGGAGCCTCCTTTCTCCCAATTTGCAGACTTGCCGCAAGCCATGCAGGGTACGGAAGGGATGTTCCAAATATTGCTCAGCCATAACCCTACCCACTGGAGGCGCGAGGTACTGCCCCGATCGGATATTTCACTGATGCTTGCAGGACACACCCACGCCATGCAAGGCATCCTGTTCGGACATTCCCTTGCCGAACTTATCTATCCGGAATGGAGAGGAATGTACTACGAAGGCAAGAGGGCTTTGTACGTAAATATTGGCATCGGCTATGTAGGACTACCGTTCCGGTTCGGGGCATGGCCGGAAATTACAGTACTAAAATTAGTAAGAGAGAAAGAGTGACGAAATAAGAAAAAGGTATATCTTTGTAGCAATAAAAAATCCGACACCTATGAAGATACTTTATATTATTTATCAGGTTTGCTTTGCGTTGCCCATTTTATTGGTACTGACTATCCTTACAGCATTGGTCACCATCATCGGTTCGCTGATAGGAGGAGCGCATATCTGGGGTTACTATCCCGGTAAAATCTGGTCACAGCTCATCTGCTATATACTGCTTATTCCGGTGGAGGTACATGGAAGGGAGAAAATACACAAACGTACTTCCTACGTGTTTGTGCCCAATCACCAAGGTGCCTTCGACATATTCCTGATATACGGATTCCTGGGACGGAACTTCAAATGGATGATGAAGAAGAGCCTGCGCAAAATCCCGTTTGTCGGCAAGGCATGCGAGAGCGCAGGACATATCTTCGTCGACCGTTCCAGCCCCAAGAAGGTGCTTGCCACCATGCGGCAGGCAGAATCATCTTTGAAAGACGGCGTGTCACTGGTAGTATTTCCCGAAGGGGCACGTACCTTCACGGGACACATGGGGTACTTCAAGAGAGGTGCTTTCCAGTTGGCAGATGAACTGCAACTGGAAGTGGTGCCCGTCACTATAGACGGCTCGTTCGAGATTCTTCCACGCACCGGAAAGTGGATACACCGTCACCGGATGATACTGACCATCCATGAACCTATTCCTCCCAAAGGGAAAGGGGCAGAAAACATCAAGGCAAGCATGAACGAGGCTTATGCGGCGGTGGAGAGTGCATTGCCGGAAAAGTATAAAGGGATGGTGAAGAACGAAGACCAGGACAGATAAAGACATAATGACAAACGGGAATGCCTGAATATCTTGATAGGATATTCAGGCATTCCCGTTTGTCATTATCAACTCATTCCTGTTTATTTCTGTCCTCCTACAGAAGCATTTTGCTTCATGCGTTTCTGCTCTTCAATCAGCTGCATGTTCTCCTTCGCCTTTGTAAGGAAATCCTTCACCAAAGTATTCTCTTTAAAAGACAAGGGAGCAGTCCTCATGATGTCCTCAATCTGCGGAGTCATCACCGGATAGGGCAGTGTGCTGCACATCATCATGAATACACTGGGGCCCAGCACATTCTCAAAGTTATCTACAATGAACTGCCGGACGTAGTCGTTCATCTCCTTCACAAGTACTTCGCCTTCCTTTGCCAACTGCCCATGCACGTCATCCAGATTGGCACCGTCCAGCACCATACGCGCCTCTTTCCGTTCCAGCTCCTCTATCTTCACTTCCAGGGAATTGCGCTTGTCTATGAACTCGTACAGTTTGTCATTCAAAGGAGTCCCTTTGGCAATCAACTGAGTATTGGAGATGGAAACCACGATTTTGCCGTCTTCCAGCACCAAAGGCATAATGCCCTCGTGGTCCATATAAAGAGTCACCATCATCACGGAATCGGCCCGGCCTTTCATCTTGAAATGCCCATGGATAACCTCTGCCGAGTCGA
Organism: Bacteroides sp. AM44-19; assembly: GCF_003603395.1. Classification (NCBI taxonomy): domain Bacteria; kingdom Pseudomonadati; phylum Bacteroidota; class Bacteroidia; order Bacteroidales; family Bacteroidaceae; genus Bacteroides; species Bacteroides sp. AM44-19. The sequence goes on from NZ_QTNB01000001.1 coordinate 651,378, forward strand.
CGTTCACCCATTGCCCGTCCCGAAGCGTCTTGAGGAACAACATCTTTCCGTCAAGGCTGGTTACCGAGGAACTGCCCTCTATCTTATACTTGCGGTTGCAAGAAGTAAAGAGCACAAGCAGGAGCAAAAAGGGTAAAATGCGGTTCACACTCATTCTAATCATGCAAGAAACGATTTTTGAATTACACCCAGCAAAGGTATTAATATTCCTTATAAACCGAATAGAAAGAAAGGATTTTTCATTCGGTTTACGTATTTTTGCACAATTATAAATCATAAAAATAGAGAAAATATACATGTCAACCTATGCACCTTTTGCCAAACCGCTCTATGTAATGCTGAAACCGGTAGGTGCGGTATGCAATCTGGCATGCGATTATTGCTATTATCTGGAGAAATCTAAACTATATAGAGACAACCCCAAGCATGTGATGAGCGAGGAACTGCTGGAAAAGTTCATCGAGGAGTACATCAACTCGCAGACCATGCCCCAGGTTCTGTTCACCTGGCATGGCGGAGAGACGCTGATGCGTCCGCTCTCTTTCTACAAACGTGCCATGGAGCTGCAAAGGAAATATGCCAACGGACGCACCATAGACAACTGCATACAGACCAACGGCACGTTGCTGACCGATGAATGGTGCCGGTTCTTCAAGGAGAACAACTGGCTGGTGGGTGTCTCCATAGACGGGCCCCAGGAGTTCCATGACGAATACCGGAAGAACAAGCAGGGCAAGCCCTCTTTTGTCAAGGTGATGCAAGGCATCAACCTGCTGAAAAAGCACGGTGTGGAATGGAACGGAATGGCAGTGGTCAATGACTACAACGCCGACTATCCGCTGGACTTCTATAATTTCTTCAAGGAGATAGGATGCCATTACATCCAGTTTGCCCCCATCGTGGAGCGCATTGCCCCTCATGGGGACGGACGCCATCTTGCCTCCCTGGCAGACAAGGAAAAGAGCACGCAACTGGCAGACTTTTCCGTCACACCGGAACAATGGGGAGACTTCCTATGCGCCTTGTTCGACGAATGGGTAAAGCAGGACGTGGGTACTTACTACATACAGTTATTCGACTCTACCCTTGCCAACTGGATAGGCGAACAGCCGGGTGTATGTTCCATGGCAAAGACGTGCGGCCATGCAGGTGTCATGGAGTTCAACGGAGACGTATATACCTGCGACCATTTTGTTTTCCCCGAATATAAACTGGGCAACATCCATCAGAATACACTGGTGGAGATGATGTACGGCGAACGGCAACAAGCCTTCGGACTGATGAAGCAACAATCGCTCCCCACCCAATGCAGGGAGTGTGAATGGCTGTTTGCCTGCAACGGCGAATGCCCAAAGAACCGTTTTGCATGTACAGCCGACGGGGAGCCGGGACTGAATTACCTTTGTGCAGGATATCATAAGTTCTTCAGTCACGTAGCCCCATACATGGACTTTATGAAGAACGAACTGATGAACCAGCGTCCGCCTGCAAACATTATGGAAGCAATAAGAAACAATGCCATCAAGCCATAAGCCCACAAGCGATGACAATGAAATTCAAAGACATTACTTAATAATTGATTATATGAAGATTACATTTAAGAAAGGTTTGCTTGCGGCCATTGCCGCACTGACAGTCTGCTCTGCGCGTGCAGACGAAGGAATGTGGTTACTGCAACTGATGAAACAGCAGAACTCCATCGATATGATGAAGAAACAAGGACTGAAGCTGGAGGCTGACGACCTTTACAATCCCAACGGCGTGTCACTGAAAGATGCTGTAGGTATCTTTGGCGGTGGCTGTACCGGCGAAATCATCTCTCCGGAAGGACTGATTCTGACCAATCACCATTGCGGATACGGTGCCATACAGCAGCACAGCAGCGTGGAACACGATTATCTGACAGATGGTTTCTGGGCCATGAACCGCAGTGAAGAACTGCCCACCCCGGGATTGAAATTCCGTTTCGTGCACCGCATTGTAGACATCACCGACCTTGTCAACGCTAAAATAAAGGCAGGCGAAGTGACGGAAATCGATGCACTGACTTCCCCGTTCCTCAACAAACTGGCAAAAGAGGAACTGGAGAAGAGCGATTTGAAGGGTAAACCGGGCATTGAAGTGCGCGCACTCCCCTTCTATGCAGGAAACAAATTCTATATGTTCTATTATAAGGTATACAGCGACGTGCGTATGGTTGCCGCTCCTCCCTCCTCGGTAGGTAAGTTTGGCGGTGAGACCGACAACTGGATGTGGCCGCGCCACACGGGCGACTTCTCCATGTTCCGTATCTATGCCGATGCCAACGGAGAGCCGGCTGAATACAGTGAAAGCAATGTACCCCTGAAAACGCCGAAGTTCCTGCCCATCTCCATCAAAGGTCTGAACGAAGGTGACTACGCCATGATTATGGGCTTCCCCGGCAGCACAGAACGTTACCTCACCCAGAGCGAAGTGAAGCAACGCATGAACGCCGTGAATCAGGCAATGATTGATATGCGCGGCGTACGCCTCGAAGTGCTGCGCAAGTATATGGATGCCAGTGACAAGACCCGCATCCAGTATGCCAGCAAGTTTGCCGGAAGCAGTAACTACTGGAAGAACTCCATTGGTATGAACAAGGCAATCATCGACAATGACGTGTTGGGCGCCAAAGCCGAAATCGAGAAAAAGTATGCCGCCTTTGCCCAAGGAAAACCCGAATACGAGGGTGTGGTAGAGAAAATTGATGCCATCATCGAGAAAAGCACCCCCACGCTGCGCCAGCTCTACTATACCAACGAAGCATTGCGCGGTGCTATCGAATTCGGCAGTACCTACCTTATTATGGATAACATAAAGAAAGCGCTCGAAGAGAAGAACGACTCATTGCTGCAAGCTTCGAAGAAGCAGTTGGAAAATGCATACGATGGTATCCACAATAAAGACTACGACCACGAAGTGGACCGCGCCGTAGCCAAAGCCATCCTGCCCGCCCTTGCCAAGGCACTGAACGCCGACGAGCTGCCCTCCTTCTACCAAACCATCAACGGAGAGTTCAAGGGCGACTACAACGCATACGTAGACAACATTTACGACAACTCCATCCTCTCCAACCGCAAGAACCTGGATAAATTCCTGGCAAAGCCCACCGTGAAAGCCATCGAGAAAGACCCTGCTACGGCTTACTCGCGCTCCAAGAACGAAAAGCTGCAGGAACTCGGAAAGCAATACATGGAACTGGAAAGCGGAATGGAACTGCTCCACAAGGCCTACATCCGTGGCTTGGGTGAAATGAAACAGCCCGTCCCCTCCTATCCGGATGCCAACTTCACCATGCGTCTGACCTATGGTAATGTAAAATCATACAGCCCACGCGATGCCGTACACTACGACTACTATACCACTACCGACGGTATCCTTGAAAAAGAGAATCCCGAAGACCGTGAATTCGTGGTACCCGCCAAGCTGAAAGAACTGATTCAAAAGAAAGACTTCGGACGCTACGCCATGGCAGACGGCACCATGCCGGTTTGCTTCCTCACGACGAACGACATCACCGGCGGCAACTCGGGCAGCCCCGTCATCAATGGCGAAGGACAGCTCATCGGTACTGCTTTCGACGGCAACTGGGAATCTCTGAGCGGTGACATCAACTTCAACAATGACCTGCAGCGTTGCATTGCACTGGATATACGCTACGTGCTCTTCATCCTCGACAAACTGGGCAATTGCAGTCATCTGATAAAAGAAATGAACATTATAGAATAAATTAAAGCCTCTGAGAGATTACCTCCCATACTGAATGGCATTCAGTCGTATACTTAACCCTATTCAGTCGTATACTGAATAGCCCCCCTCTCAGATGCTCTTCTAACGCACATCACCATGAAAAGGATCCTATTATCATTATTCATTACATCTTCTGTCCTTGCCGCACACGCCGACGAAGGTATGTGGATGCTCACCGACCTGCAAAAGCAGAACGAAGTAGCCATGACGGAACTCGGACTGCTCATCCCCGCCAACCAAATCTACAATCCCGACGGCATTGCCCTAAAGGATGCCGTGGTGCATTTCGGCGGTGGCTGTACCGGCGAAGTCATCTCTGCCGAAGGCCTGGTACTGACCAACCACCACTGCGGCTATGGCGCCATACAACAACACAGCTCGGTGGAACACGACTACCTGACCGACGGTTTCTGGGCTATGTCCCGCGAAGAGGAGCTTCCCTGCAAGGGACTCACCGTCACCTACATCGACCGGATACTGGACGTGACAGACTACGTAAACGAACAACTGAAAACCGACGACGACCCGAACGGCACCAATTATCTGTCTCCCAAATACCTAAAAACAGTAGCCGACCGCTTCGCCAAGTCCGAAGGCATCGCCCTGACACCCGGCCGCAAACTGGAACTGAAAGCTTTCTACGGTGGAAACAGATACTATCTATTCGTAAAAACCACCTATAGCGACATCCGCATGGTAGGTGCTCCCCCCTCCTCCATCGGCAAGTTCGGTGCAGACACCGACAACTGGATGTGGCCCCGCCACACGGGAGATTTCTCCATCTTCCGCATCTATGCCGACAAAGACGGGAAACCCGCCGCTTACAGCAAAGACAACGTCCCCCTGAAAGTGAAGAAACACCTCACCATCAGCCTCGACGGCTATCGCGAGGGCGACTTTACCTTCGTCATGGGCTTCCCCGGACGCAACTGGCGCTACATGATTTCCGACGAAGTAGAGGAACGCATGCAAACCACCAACTTCATGCGCCACCACGTGCGTGACGTACGCCAGAAAGCTCTGATGAAGCAGATGCTGCAAGACGATGCCGTACGCATCCACTATGCCAGCAAGTATGCATCTTCTGCCAACTACTGGAAAAATGCCATCGGTATGAACGAGGGTCTCGTCCGTCTGAAAGTATTGGACACCAAACGTGCACAACAAGAGGCACTCCTGGCACGCGGACGCTCGCTGAACGACAATAGCTATCAGCAGGCATTCGACCAGATACGCGCCATCGTAAAGCAACGCCGTCCAGCCCTCTACCACCAGCAAGCCATTCAGGAAGCACTGGTGACGGGACTCGATTTCATGCGTATCCCCAGCACCGCAGGACTGGTATCTGCCTTGAAGAACAAGGACAAGGAACAGATTGCAACAGCTAAAGACAGTCTTCAGAAGGCAGCCGACCGCTACTTCGCCTCTGTCCCCTTCCCCGAAGTGGAACGTATTGTTGGCAAGGAAATGCTGAAAATCTACATGAAGTATATCCCTGCCGAACAACGCATCGGTATTTTCCAAATCATAGACAAGCGTTTCAAGGGCAACAGCGACGCTTTCATCGACGCCTGCTTTGAACATTCCATCTTCGGCAACAAGGAGAACTTTGCCAAGTTCATCCGCAAGCCCAGCCTCTACAAGATTAATACAGACTGGATGGTCTTGCTGAAATATTCCATCACGGACGGCCTGCTTCAGACCTCCATTGCCATGATGGATGCCAATAAAAACTACAATGCCGCCCACAAGGTATGGGTAAAGGGCATGATGGACATGAAACTTGCCAATGGTCAGCCCATCTATCCGGATGCCAACTCCACCTTGCGCCTGACCTACGGTCAAGTGCTCCCCTACGCTCCGGCAGACGGTGTGAAATATGATTACTACACCACTCTGAAAGGAGCTATGGAAAAGGAAGATCCCGACAATTGGGAGTTTGTAGTCCCCGCCAAACTGAAACAGCTGTATCAGGCAAAGGATTTCGGACGTTATGCCATGCCGAACGGCGAAATGCCCATCTGCTTCATTGTCAACACAGACAATACCGGTGGAAACTCCGGCAGCCCAGTGTTCAATGCCAAAGGAGAACTGATAGGTACCGGCTTTGACCGCAATTACGAAGGTTTGACTGGCGACATTGCCTTCCGTCCGTCCTCCCAACGAGCAGCATGTGTAGACATCCGCTACACCTTGTTCATCATCGACAAATACGCGGGAGCTTCGCATCTCATTGAAGAGATGACGATTAAATAATGATTTAGCGAACAAATCCTCCTCCTATTTTGTTATCATTACAAATAAATAAAAACAGAAAGGAAAAAATTATGGAAAAGTTTGAAGAATTGATACAATCAGAAAAGCCCGTTTTAGTTGATTTCTTTGCAACCTGGTGTGGCCCGTGCAAGGCGATGCATCCGGTACTGGAAGAACTCAAAAACGAAATAGGAGATGCTGCCCGTATCGCCAAAATAGATGTAGACCAGCACGAAGAACTTGCTGCCCGCTACCGTATACAAGCAGTACCGACATTTATCGTATTTAAGAAAGGCGAAGCCGTATGGCGCCACTCGGGTGTCATCAGCGGTAAGGATTTGAAAGCCGTTATAGAACAAAACTCTTAACAAGAAGAAATGAAGAAGATTATAGCAATGGTTGCCCTCGTGTTTTCTTGCATGCTGGCCTATGCTCAAACAAACGGAGAAGTTATCGTCATGAACAAAGCCATGTTCATCAAGGATGTGTTCGACTATGAGAAATCCCAGGACTGGAAATACAAGGGAAACAAGCCTGCCATCATAGACTTATATGCCGACTGGTGCGGACCTTGCCGCATGGTGGCTCCCATTATGAAGGAACTGGCCAAAGAGTATGCCGATAAAATCGTTGTCTACAAAGTCAATGTGGATAAGGAAAAGGAACTGGCAGCGTTGTTCAATGCAACAAGCATCCCTCTTTTTGTATTCATCCCTATGAATGGAGAGCCTCAGCTCTTCCGCGGAGCAGCCGATAAGGCTACCTACAAAAAGGCGATTGATGACTTTTTACTGAAAACAGAATAGTTCATAATAGAAAGAAAAACTCCTGACTACCTTTACAAAAAGGCAAGTCAGGAGTTTTTGTATCCTATTCACTCAAAACACGATAGGCATCTCTTTCCATTCTCCTCCGTGTAGTTCCATCACCGATTCATATCCAGCTTTCCTCAAGGCACGCAAAGCTTCGGGACGTCCGTTGTTTATCCGTTCCGGATAGTGTGAATCACTGTTCACCTGCACACGTACACCCAAATCATGCAGGTAGGAGAAATACCGCTCATTGGGATAGAAAGTGCCCAAGTCATGATAGGCTTTGGTATTGACCTCTACCTGATAGCCACGACGGGCAATATCTGCGAAATACGCCCTAACCAGCTCATCATACCAAGGCTCGTCCAGCAATCCCGGGCGATAGCATGCCGCATTGTAGTGCATCTTATCGGCATGGCCCACAATATCGAAACCACCCAGCTCGAGCATCCTCGTCAACCTACCATAATAGAGACGGACCACATGCTCCAAATCACTGCAGAAATGTCCGTCTACAATGGTCTTAAAGGTATCCGCAGATACATCTACATCCACCACTTCCCCTTTGTCATTGTAGAGAAGATGTACAGAACCGATACGATAGTCCAACGGCAACTCCCTGAAACGGGCGATGGACGGATTACTCGCTTCATTCAGATAATCAATCTCCAGACCGATATACAGTTCGATACGTCCGGCATACTTCTCCTTCAGACGATGGAATTCAGACAGATAGTCGTCCATGATATCCCACTCCATAGTCCATGCCGTAGAAAAAGGCAATGGAGCATGCGATGAAAAGCCATAAGATGTAAAACCTTCACTCAATGCAAAACGCACAAAGTCCTCCATGCCGGCACGCCCGTCACAATAAAGGCTATGGCTATGATAATTCGTCAGATTTCCCACTTTCTCAGTTCTAATTTTTAATTCTTAATTTTCAATTTCGAACTTCAGTTCGATTCTATCTCACTCAGCTCCAGCCAGCGCAATGTTTTTTCGTCAATCAAGTCCGACAATTCCGGCAAACGTTTCGACTTCTCCGTCAGTTCGTCCACAGACAAAGTACCGCTGCACAAAGCCTCTTCAATTGCGTTCTTTTCGGTTTCCAGGTCGGCTATCTCCTGCTCCAATTGTTCAAACTCGCGTTTTTCCTTAAAAGACATGCGCCGCTTCTCATTCAGACGCACCTTCGCCGTCTTGTCCTCCTGAGTCTTGGCGGCTTCTTTCTCTTTCTCCTTTTCCTGATGGACTTTCGCATCTTTCCAGTCGCGATATTGTGTATAGTTGCCGGGAAAGTCGCGGATGTCCCCTTGTCCGTTGAACACTAATAGATGGTCTACCACCTTGTCCATGAAATAACGGTCGTGGCTCACCACAATCACGCATCCTTTGAAATTCTGCAAATACTCTTCCAGCACATTCAGCGTCACAATATCGAGATCATTGGTCGGCTCATCCAACACCAGGAAGTTGGGATTGCGCATCAGGACCGTACACAGGTAGAGGCGGCGGCGTTCTCCCCCACTCAGCTTGTAGACATAGCTGTGCTGTGTCTCGGGAGTAAACAGGAAATGTTGCAGGAATTGCGATGCCGTCAGCTTCTTGCCGTTGCCCAGTTCTATAACTTCGGCAATGTCCTGCACTACATCAATCACTTTCATCTGCTCGTCAAACTGCAAGCCGTCCTGCGAGTAGTAACCGAAGCGGACCGTCTCGCCAATGTCCAGCGTACCGCTGTCTGCCTGCTCCAACCCCATCAGTATCTTGATGAAGGTCGACTTGCCCGTACCGTTATTCCCTACGATACCCATCTTTTCGTAACGGGAGAAGATGTAGGAGAAATCATCCAGAATCTTCAAGTCACCAAAGGATTTGTACAGATGGTCTGCCTCGAATATCTTACTGCCTATATAAGAAGCCTTAACGTCCAGCTTTACATTGTCGTTGTTGAAACGCTGCTTAGCCACCTTCTCCAACTCGTAAAAGGCATCCTCCCGATAGCGTGCCTTGTGCCCGCGGGCTTGCGGCATGCGGCGCATCCATTCCAGCTCTGTGCGGTAGAGGTTATTGGCACGTTCTATCTCCACAGTCTTGGCCTCGATACGCTCTTGGCGCTTCTCCAGATAATAACTGTAATTGCCTTTATACTGATAAATCTGCCGGTTGTCTATCTCTACGATTTCGGAGCATACCCGGTCGAGGAAATAACGGTCGTGCGTCACCATCAGCAAGCTGAGGTTGTTCCGGCGGAGATATTCCTCCAGCCACTCCGTCATATCGAGGTCGAGGTGGTTGGTAGGCTCGTCCAGTATCAGCAAATCGGGTTCAGTGATAAGGGTATTGGCAAGTGCCACACGCTTCAACTGCCCGCCGGACAGATGTTTTACGTGCTGACTGAAATCACGTATTTTAAGTTGAGACAGAATCTGTTTCGCCTTCTGCTCGTACTCCCAAGCTTTTTCATGGTCCATACGCACCAGAATTTCGTCCAAGCCGGGATGCCCCTCCGTTTCCATGCAACGTTCATATTCCTTGATTAACTCGACAGTACTGTTGCCATGATGGAAGCACGCTTCGAGCACGGTCAGCTCTTCGGGATATTGCGGGTCTTGTTCCAGATAACCCACACGCAAATCACGACGGAAGGAAATGGTGCCATTGTCATACCCTTCCTTGCCGGAAAGGATATTGAGCAATGTCGTCTTGCCACTGCCGTTCTTGGCTATCAACCCGACACGCTGTCCCTCGGACAAGCCCAAAGAAATATTTTCGAATAGTACCAAGTCACCGAACGACTTGGTCAAGTTTTCCACCTGAAGAATTGAATTTACTGCTGCCAATGCTTTAATAGTTGAAAAATGAAAATTGAAAATTGAAAGTTGAAAATCACAGTACCGAGATGACCGGACCTTAGAACAAGGAGCTGTATATCTCCAGCAGATTCACTTTACCTCCTGCCTTTACTTTGCTCCAAACCAGCTTCATGGGGTCTATCCATTCACCGGTAGACGTGTTCAGCAATATGGGCGCTTCCCGGTTTCCGTCCACCAAGGTACGCCATTCCATACCGTCCACTTCATTGGCGAAAATAACACAAAGCACAATGCCAAAAGCCAGCCACGCATCTTTCTTTTTAGGGCTGATGTTGCTTTCTTCCATCATCTGCTGCATCTTGGCAATGTCTTCCTCGGCTCCCTGGAAATCCTTCTTCAACAATTCCTTTATAGTAGTATCCACCCACTCGTATGCTTCATTAATCTGGTAGATTTCCGAAAGGCGCACCGGAATTATCTCCGCTGGATACTTCACTCCATCCTTCCGCGTTTCCAGCGAAGCGATAATCTTCTCCGCTTCTGCAACTGGCTCTCCTTTCTTCACCGTAAACGAACATTCAAAGGCAACTTCATCCGCGCCCGTTATCCATAAATGGGAAGTATAGTACGCACCTTCTTCCTCGAACATTTCCTTACTATATGCACATTCCATCCGGCCTATCCTAACCGGAATGGCAGAGGAGTTTTCCCGTAACTCTTGCTTCACGGAGTCCTTGCCATATGTAGCATTCCCTTTGAAAGCCGAAATGCGAAAATTACCGGTCCACTCATTGGGGTTATAAAAAAGGAAAGAGCCTTCCCCGTCCTCGAATTCATTCCAGTCTGCCGGATAAGTCATGGAGAACCATGCCCCCGGAGAGATAAATTTCTTGCTTTGTTCCATATATAGACTAATCTTTGCAAAGACAGTTCCTACCATCTCAGCTATTTCTCGCAAAGATAGTACAAACCGAATGCAAAATAAAATGAACTTGTCCATTTTTTATGCTGAGGTGCAGCCTATCTTCGGTTTTAGGGCAAAAGTAACATATTACCGCCGTTGATATGCAAACAAACGAAACAAAAAAACAGCCGATTCTCACGAACCGGCTGTTCCAATCATCATCTATGAATGAAGACCATTAGAGCCTTCAATATCTTAACTATATCTTAAAATCCACATTTTGGGCGTAAAGATAATGAATTTGTATCACAAAATAAAATGCAATGAAAAATTAGTTTTGGGCACTGTCCCACCATACGGGTAAAGTCCATACGTCCTCGGCAGCATTCCAAAGTGCAATTGAAGTATCAGCTCCCGGAACAGTGGCACCGATAGCTTGCAGATTGGCCGTATTGTAGTTGAGTTCATGACTGCATTGCTGCCAACGACGGAACTGTTTACCTTGCGGAATATTCTTTTGGGCAGTAGCATCAACGCCATAGCGTGCAGGAATACCCCAGCCTAAGAAAAGCTCCGGATTAAAATCGTAGCGACGCATATCGTTCCAAATTTCCATGGAAAAATGCAATGCCAAACGCTTTTGAGTAAGAATCTTGCCCAAAGTAATATTCTCTTCAGTGCCGATACCATTGTTCAAATAGTTGTCAATGTCGGTTTGCGTCATAGGAGAGAACGAGGGGCATGCTTCCAAATTGGCATCTTCACGGCACCACACTTTCAACTTATCGTTCATACCGTCGATACTGGCTGCAATACCTTTCTTATAAGCATTAAAAGCCGCTCCTTTATTACCTTGGTTAAAGAGTACTTCAGCACGTATGAAACAAGCTTCGGCATAGGTTCCAATATAGGTGGGAGAAGACACGCGAGTATAGAAAGTTCCCGATTCGCGAGAGGCATCAGTGCCATCGCGACGATAAAGTAAATCAGGACGTCCTTGATAAGCTTTGCACTGACTGGTACACTCTACATAAATAGTGTCCCCCTTACGGGTAGAAGATTCACTGTCAATCCACCAACCTTTGGCTGCCGAGAAGTTCGAGCGCAACGGTCCGCCGGTAAGGCTGGGACTATCATTGCCAATCATATCTACACCCATAGAACGACGCCAACCGTTTTTGAACTTCACCTCTGCGGGTGAATTACTTGATTGCTTCGAATATGCCCAAGGTAAAATCTTATCGGCACGCGGATCTTCTATTCCACTTCCGGCAAAATTTGTCAGATTATCGTAAAGCATCTTGGTAGGCATATAGCCGGCATTCATGCCACATACAGAAAAGAGCGGTGAATAATCAACCGGTTCGTCCCATCCCAATACATCATGCGAATTATTGGCATCAATATGATTGAATACGGTATTGTCGGCATTGCTTTGCTGAGCCTTGTCAAGACAAGCCAAGATTTCTGCGGCATCGTATTTCCCTTCAAGATAACTGCCTTCACCCTTTTTAATAAGCTTGTTAATGTAACGTGCTTTAAGTAAATATGCCAATTTAAGCCACTTGTCTACACTACCACCATTCCAAATATCGCCTACAGCCAACGAAGCTGTCGCAGACCCTTGCTCTTTTTGGAACATCTCGATAGCGGTGTCAAGATCGGCCAAACAGCCCAAATAGATTGTTTTTCCGTCATTATAGGTAGGAGTAACACCGGCTTCAGCCTCACTCGACTTGTAAGGCATTTCTCCATAAAGGTCTGTCATAAGCATAAAACCATAGGCACGAATTACGCGAGCTGCACCCACATAATGCCAAGCCTCGGCTGCCGTAGCCTTGTCAATCAAAAATGGAATATTTACAGCAGCTCCACAGAACCACCATTGGTAGGGAGTGGTAACGGCACCGGTCTGAGGACTCCAATAAGACATATTCCAATAAGTGCCGCCGTCATAATAGCGTGTCCAATCGCCCATAGACATACTGGAACGCCAAGCAGCAAACTGAGTGGCACTGTTGGTATAAAATTCAATATGTGCCAATCGTGAATCATAGGTCGCATTTCCGGCTGTGGGATTTTCGGGATCGACATTTACATCGAGCCAGTCACTACACCCCGAGAACAAAGTCATAAGGGCACCCACACTACATAATATCATAGATTTGAATAATTTCATATTGCTTCTGTTTTTTAAGAGTTAGAAAGTAAGATTCAAGCCAAACGACATGGTAGAAGTGGCAGGTACACCGCAGTAGTCAAATCCTACTGATGATGAGCCACCTACACCCGCACCAGCGGCAGCCACTTCAGGATCACCGTCGTAATTGGTGATGAGCAATAGATTGGTAGCAGCTACCGATACCGAAGCACGCTTTACAAATCCAATCTTGGAAAGCCACGTTTTAGGAAACTCATAGCTCAATGAAACAGAACGCAAACGCAAAGAGTTGACATCGGTAATATAGTTGGCTGACTCCTTAGAATAATAGTTCTGATAGTAATCCTTAATGATGTTGTAACCACTCATTTGTACTCCATTAAAAGTATAGGTTTTATCGGCCTCCCAAGTATTGGTCACTGGGTCACCATTGGCATTGACACCCGTTACAGTGAGAGAACGATTGCGTACATCGGCAGAGAACTGGCTCACACCGCTGTTATCCATAGCATATTGAGTACCGTTGACCACATCGCCACCTACACGGAATTCCCATAGCATATTGAAAGTAAAATTCTTCCAAGTAAGGGTGTTGTTCAATCCACCGGTAAACGATGACTCACGATTACCTACTGCTACAAGGGTTTTGTCATAAGTAGGCATACCGTTTTTGTCGAGTATCACCTCACCGGCGTCATTACGTTTCCATTTGGTACCGGCAATACCCATAAAATCTCCACCGCTGAACGAGGCTGCCTGCATACCGGCATATTGCACATCGGTAACATACATCACGCCCATACCTTCGGGAAGCCCGTCCAAAGTACCACGATTACCTGCCATGTTCAAGCCAATGTCCCATGTCCAGTCCTTAGTCTGTATGGGAGTTCCCGAAATAGAGAGTTCCATACCTTTGTTATACACATTGCCCGCATTGATACTCCAAAAGATGTAACCGGTAGATTGCGGACCGCGAGGAGCAAGAATCTGATTATATGAATCGTTGGTATAGTAAGCATAGTCTATGTGCAGGCGGTTTTTGAAGAAACTCAATTCCACGCCTATTTCGGTAGACTTGGTCATTTCCGGTTTCAGTTTGTCATTACCGCGTGTCCAAGTATTTCCCACACCTACCGTACCGTCAAGATAGGTACCCGTAGGCCATAAGGCAGTTTCCAATTCGTACACACCGGTATCTTTACCTACCTTGGCCCACGATGCACGCAATTTACCAAAGTTGAGCACACTGTCATCCAGCCAACCGAGTCGCTGCAAGGCTTCAGTAAATACGAATGAACCGCTTACCGAAGGATAGAAGTACGAACGGTTTTCAAGAGGAAGAGTAGAAGTCCAGTCATTACGACCGCTCACAGTGAGATAGAGCATATTTTTCCATGATGCACGGAATTCTCCAAAAGCTCCTACCAAACGTTTCTTAGTAGCTGCATGTGTGAATTGCTTATTGTCTTTACTGGCATTGGCGTATGAGAAGAAATCAGGAACGGAAAAGTTCCAAGCCATCATCGAGCTACGGTCTGTCTTGGTTTCGTCCATTGTGGCACCCAACAAAAGATTCAAATCGAAATCACCGAACTTATGGCTCATGTTCGACATAAAGTCATGGCTCATATAGCGGAACTGCTGGGTGTTGTCACTCATCATACCTTTTTGCCACACTTGTTTAAGCACGCCATTGGCAGCCAAACGGTTGGAAGCAGTTTGGGTATAACGGTCAATACCTATTTTATAAGAAACAAACCACCATTTGGCAATATCGGCTTTTATACTGAGCATCCCATTGAAACGGTCGATGTCGTCATACATGTGGTTACGATTGACAATCCAATAGGGGTTGTCGCGTTCGTCCCATGGATCAAGACGATCGCCAAACAAACGATAACGGGTACCATCCTCGTTCTGATAGTGGGTCATTCGGTCGAAAGGAGACCAGTTGTACACACCATAAAGAGCACCATTACCACTCGAATTATAAAGCCCGGCACCCGTCAAAGTACGGTCCGTATGAGCATCGCTATATGCGGCACTGGCGTTAAAGGTAAAAATCCCCACCTTCTGCTCACCATTGAAACGGAAAGCATATTTCTTGTATCCGGTCTCGGGCACAACACCTACCTGATCATAGTAAGACCCTGAAAGATAGAATTTACTATTCTTGGTACCCCCGGCTACGCTGGCACTTTCATCGAAAATGTTTCCGCCTTGAAAGAAATCACCTATGTTATCATAAGTAGCTGCGTTCGACTTCTCTCCCCACGAAGTATAAGCAAAGTCATTAAACACAGTACCAGTATAGTTCTTCTTTGAATCATATTGGTCTTCCATATATCCACGGGCATATTGGCGTTGCGTTTGCGGCAGGCTCTTTACCCATGAAGCAGTAAACTTAGAATTGATATTCACTTCAACCACGCCCTCTTTACCTTTCTTGGTAGTGATAAGAATAACTCCGTTGGCTGCACGTGAACCGTATAAAGCGGCAGCTGCAGGGCCTTTGAGCACCGACATACTTTCTATATCTTCGGGATTTATATCCATCAAACGATTGGAAGTAGTAGAGGCAGAACGCATGGAACCATCGAAAGCCGAATTGCCCACCACTGATGAAGAGTTATCAAAAATAACACCATCCACCACAAAGAGCGGCTGATTGTCTTTGCCTTCAGCACCCGACGTTCCTCCACGCAATATAATCTGAGCGCCCGCACCAGCGGCACCGGATGACTGAGTAACATTCACACCGGCCACTTTCCCCGAAAGGGATGAAATAGGATTGGCAGTTTTCATCTTCATCAATTCATCCGACTTCACATCCTCCATTGAATATCCCAAAGCCTTGCGCTCTTTCTTGATACCCATTGCCGTCACAACCACTTCGTCCAGCGCTTGCGAGTCATCTTGTAAACTCACAGTATAAGTAGTGGCGTTCGTCACCTTCAATGTCACTGTTTTGTAGCCAATGAAAGATACCTCCAATGTGCTACCCACCGGCGCCTCTACAGAAAAATTTCCATCAATATCCGTCACAGCGCCGGTACCAGAACCTTTTACTAACACGCTGGCGCCGATGATGGGTTCGCCTGCCGCATCTAAAACTTTACCTGTGATTTTCTTGGCTTGCTGAGTACTTTGGGAACTTAGCACACTTTCAACAGCTGCATTAGCAGCAAAAGGTGCAGACACCCCAAACAATGCAAGCAACACTAATGATAAGCAATAATTTCTTTTCATAAGCTCTATTATTTGGATTTGTTTGCAAACATATGAATTAATTTAGAAATTCTATCATCAATCGAATTAAAAATTACTAAATAAATATTAAAACATTTGCATTTATATTTTTGCAAAGTTTTAAATATCTATTTAGTAATTATTCAAAGCATTAACTCTTAATCATATTAATGCCGTACTTGTATATAATATATCTCAATGATGCGAAAAAACGAAAAACACATCACATTTATCATTTATATATAGCAATGTTTTGAACTATTTGATTTACGCATTAAAGCATATTCATAAATCTTTTTATATAAAAAGAACTTGATTACGTGGGGATATTGGTATGGATAAGGATTCTAAAAAGCAAATTAGTTAAAATGATTCATAAGTTCATCAAAAAATAGTGTTAGACTATTAACAATAATAAATTCCACATATAATCTACATTAACATTTTATTTTTCAGCATAATACTAATATATACAAGTTTCACTTATAAAAACTGGTCTCTTTCCATGTTGTGGAATTTCCATATCAGTAGTGGTGACATATATAATGGTACAGATTATTTCATGACAGCACGTAGCATGAGTGTGAGATTTAATTCATTGAAGCCTCTCAACGGTCTTCATTCATAGATGATGATTGGAACGGCCGGTTCGTGAAAATCGGCTGTTTGCATTCTACGCCTCATTTCCCTATCGGCTGTATTCTCCTTCTCACCTCTTTGGATATTTCCAGAAACATATAGTTCAGTTTGCCGGAATGAATGCCTTCCTTATTCTGGGCATACTTCTTATTGGCATACTCCTTGGACTTGTCAAAGGTGATGCGCGACATCTGGTTCTGCGACTTTCCCACCATCGTCGAATCCAATTGTTCGTCCGGAAAGAAATCATCCAAATCCACATCACCAATCATGGTCGTTTCAAGGAAATTCATGTCTTTATGACTGGAATCCGTGTAGTATCCTACAAACATATGCCCCGGGGTGCGCACCAATATAGGTTCTATGTTGATGGCACGGAGCAGAGAAGCAAAAAGCACACTTCCATCCACACAGTTGATTTGCGAGGACTCCAAGGCGTCATCGAACGTGCGCACACGCTGTGAAAAGACCACATTGCTGGAAAGGCTCGTATTGGAGACCGAGCTATAACGGAACTTACGCTTCTGCAGTACATTCCACAAGGCATAAACCTGCCTGTCCACCACTTCGGCACCTCCCTGATAGCCTAAAAAACGGTTGACGATACGCGTATCCAGCGCTTCACGCAACAGCTTGTCAATCATAGGATTCTCCTCATTTACATATGCTGCAAAAAAGATGCCGGTATCATGGAATTTTGTACCATTCGTGACATACCCCAACAGACATTCATTAATGCTGCGAACGGAAAAAGTACGCACCCTCTGCCCCAAATCCTTGCCGTTCATCTCTACCATAACGGCCACACTGATGGGTTCCGCTTGGTTGTTATTCTTCAGAGCCTCGTAATTCCATATGATATCAGGATAGATAATATACTCCGTACGCGGTTTTGCCAGCACAAACTCCGACACGGAACGGGAAAAGAACGGAGTCTCTGCAACCTCTACCCGCACCCGGCTATAAGCATTCCTCGAACGGACACGGACAGCGATGCAGGACTTCGGATTACCTACATACATGGAGTCTACCGGCACTATGACCTGAGCATCGGTAGTAGCCACCGAAAGGATACTGGAAGGGAATATATTACCGCCCAGTTCATCCGTAATCTCAAATCCCGAGCGGAAAGTAGCCGTATTCAGCCAGACAGAGCCGATTATCACTAAAAGTAGAGTTCCCATAATAACCGACAAATGTCTCTTAGAGAAACTCCTGATATACATAAGTTCTTTCATACAATTCAGTATTTACGAAGCAAAGATAATATTTTAATGTGACGGGGCTTTTAGATAAACGGGAATTTAATGTAACCCAAATGTAACACTTGTTTCATCATTCCGTAACAAATTAGCCTCACTTTTGTACCCAGAAAGCAGAAATGGCCTGCATCTCGGCACAACTTTTCATGTAAACATGAAAATTCTGCATTCGGTTTGCACTATTTTTGCCGATAAAAAGAAATAAAGTTTAACTTTGTGACAAGAAAATTGTTTTATTCCTGTCATACATAAACAACAAAGCAATGAACAATTACCGGATTTTAGTAGTGGATGATGAAGAAGACTTATGTGAAATTCTGAAGTTCAACCTCGAAAACGAAGGCTACGAAGTGGACACGGCGAACTCTGCCGAAGAAGCTCTGAGAATGGACATTGGCAGCTACAACCTACTACTGCTGGACGTGATGATGGGAGAAATTTCCGGCTTCAAAATGGCAAGTATGCTGAAGAAGGACAAGAAGACGGCCCAGATACCCATCATCTTCATTACCGCCAAAGATACGGAAAATGACACCGTGACTGGCTTCAACCTGGGAGCGGACGACTATATATCCAAACCCTTCTCGCTGCGCGAAGTAGCGGCACGTGTCAAAGCCGTACTGAGACGCACCCAACAAGGAGAGACAGAGCATGCACCGGAACAGATTGTCTACAAGACACTGGTGCTGAACGTCATCAAGAAGAAAGTCTGCATTGACGGTGAAGAGGCACCGCTCACCAAAAAAGAGTTTGAAATCTTATTGCTGCTTTTGCAGAATAAAGGACGCGTATTCTCGCGCGAGGATATACTGAACCGCATCTGGAGTGATGAAGTATATGTGCTGGACCGTACCATCGACGTAAACATCACACGCCTACGCAAGAAAATCGGAGTTTATGGCAAATGCATCGTAACACGCTTGGGATATGGATATTGTTTCGAAGCCGAATAACGACAGACACTTTCTGTCCTTCAGCCGGAAGCTTTTCCTTTCGGTCATTTCACTGTTCCTCATATTCGCCGCATGCTTCATCGCCTACCAGTATCAGCGGGAAAAGGAATATAAAGTGGAGCTACTGGACACGCAGTTGCAAGACTATAATGACAGACTACACCAGGAACTTCGTTATCTCCCCGACAGCCTATGGACTTCCATGCTGGACAGCTACATCTCCAAGCATGTGAACAAGGAATTGCGCGTCACTGTGGTAGACCTTCATGGCAACGTATTGTTCGACAGCTCCCAGAACGACAGCCATGAACTGGACAACCACATCAAACGCCCCGAAGTGCAGAAAGCGCTGAAAGACGGCAAGGGCTACGACCTACGGCGCATCTCCGAAACCACCGGCAAGACCTATTTCTATTCTGCCACCGCCTACGAAGGCTGCATCATCCGCTCAGCCCTCCCCTACAACGTCAACCTGATGAACAATCTGGCTGCCGACCCACACTACATCTGGTTCACGGTCATTGTATCACTGCTGCTGATATCCGTCTTCTACAAATTCACCTCCAAACTGGGCAGCGCCATCAACCACCTGCGCGAGTTTGCCAAAAGAGCCGACAAGAACGAACCTATAGACATGGACATACAAGCCGCCTTTCCGCACAATGAGCTTGGAGAGATTTCGCAGCATATCATACAGATATACAAGCGCCTGCGCGAAACCAAAGAGGCGCTTTACATTGAGCGCGAAAAGCTTATCACCCATTTGCAAACCTCCCGCGAAGGACTGGGCGTATTCAACAGAGACAAAAAGGAGATATTGGTAAACAATCTGTTCACCCAATACGGCAATCTGATTTCAGACTCCAACCTGCAGGCTACCGAAGAGATATTCTCCATCTGCGAATTCCAGAAGATAACGGATTTCATCAACAAGGCGCAGAAGCGCCCCTCCTACAACGAAGAACGAAGGATGTCCGTACACATCAACAAGAACGGACGCACCTTCATCGTGGAGTGCATCATCTTCCAAGACCTCAGCTTTGAAATTTCCATCAACGACATCACCCAGGAAGAAGAGCAAGTACGGCTGAAACGGCAGTTGACCCAGAACATCGCCCACGAGCTGAAAACCCCCGTAAGCAGCATACAAGGTTATCTGGAAACCATCGTGAACAACGAAAACATTGCACCCGAAAAGATGCAGGTCTTCCTGGAACGCTGCTACGCGCAAAGTAACCGCCTGAGCCGCCTGCTGCGCGACATATCCGTACTGACCCGCATGGACGAAGCCGCCAACATGATTGATATGGAAAAGGTGGACATCAGCATGCTGGTTTCAAACATCGTCAACGAAGTGTCCCTGGAACTGGAACAGAAGCAAATCACCGTTGTCAATTCCCTAAAACCGAAGATACAGTTGCGGGGCAACTACTCTCTACTCTACTCCATCTTCCGCAATCTCATGGACAACGCCATCGCTTATGCCGGCACCAACATACACATCAACATCAGTTGTTTCCGCGAAGACGAGAATTACTACTATTTCAGTTTTGCCGATACCGGCATCGGCGTTTCTCCCGAACATCTGAACCGTTTGTTCGAACGCTTCTACCGTGTAGACAAAGGACGCTCGCGCAAGTTGGGCGGCACCGGCTTGGGGCTCGCCATAGTGAAGAATGCAGTCCTTATTCACGGAGGCACCATCTCTGCCAAAAACAACCAAGGTGGAGGACTGGAGTTTGTATTCACACTGGCAAAAGAGAGATAACAGCCCGTTTTACCACACCAAACAAAATGCTTTGCATACCTCTGGAGAAGGTTCTTGTGGCAAGTGTGGCTTGTATTGGTATCTTTTCACCTTACCGACATGACGGATTGCTTAAATCGCCTTAAGTCACTATCAATCAGAGAGTAATTTTGCCAACCTATTGCCATGTTTTTGGCAAACTTTTGCCATGCCTATGGCAAAGTTTTGCCAACGCGGTGACAAAGTCTTGCCAAGAGGATGGCAAAACCTTGCCAATTTGTCGGCAAAAAGAAAGAGAGCGGGGAAGAAAATTTATCACTCATAGAATTGTTTTCTCAAAAAGAATCCGTATCTTTGTCATGCATTGGTTCGCTCCCCCTCTTCTGGGAAAGCGATTAAAAGGGAATCAGGTGTAAATCCTGGACAGTCCCGCTGCTGTAAGTTTCGTGCAACGTTGCAGACAATTACTCTATGCCACTGGAATATTCTTCCGGGAAGGCGCCTGCAACAGAAACAAGTCAGAAGACCTGCCATGCATACTTTATCATTGCTTTCGAGGAAAAAGCGTTGAGTCTAATGAGCCGGACAAACCGTCCATCATTTCATTCATCAAACCTAATTCAGAGAAAGTAAAGAAGGTAATAAACTCTGCCAAGTTTATTTGAATGCCAATTTGATGGGAATCACGTTGGCATTTTTCGTTTATAACACACTGTTATATTGTATATTACAAAATTTATTCCTATTTTTGCCAATAGTTAAAATCACTCGATTTAAACCATAAAAGTTTAAACCAACTTTAAACCAAAATAAAATTGAACCCCGAAAAATAGGATTATGAAAGTCAGAAAAGAGTTATTCAAAAGTAAAACATTAGCGAATGGAGAACACCCTATCGCCATTAGAATCCACCATAAAAAAGCCAAATTAGTAATGACGGGAGTTTCTACCAAAGCCGAATATTGGAATAAAGAAAAACTTGCTGTTAAGTGTCAAGACAAAAAATATAAAGAGAAAAATAAAATTGTCAATGACGAATATCTACGAATCTTACAAAGAGTAACAGAGTTCGATACAATCAACCGTCCATACGACTTAGACCTTCTTGCATCCCATGAAGAAATTACAGCTATATATAATGAAATTGACGACAACGATACTATTCCAATATACACTAATTTCTTTGATTTACTTGATGCCAAAATACAAACATACGAGGAAGGTAGTGCAAGAAAATATAGACAATTAAAAAATGCTTTGATTAAAATCTATGGGAATGAAATCGCAATTAAATCAATCAACAAAACATGGTTTGCAACTTTAGAAGAAAACTTAAAAAGCAAAGGAGTTAAACAAGCTAAAGAATTAATCAAACGATTTATTACAACATATAATTGGGGATTTACAGAGGGGCATATTCTATATTATAAACCAATATCTTATAATAAGAGAGCCTATACAAGCATCATTGAAAAAAGGACATTAGACCTTGAAGGATTTACCTTTCTTCAACATTTGTATAATATTGGTACAAATGAACATTTAAATAATTGGCTAAATGAGCCGTACACCTTTAATAATAATAGTTATTTTAATGCGATAAATATCTTTTTAATCATGGTTGCATTTGACGGATTAGCCCCTATTGACTTATCATATTTACGAATGAAAGACTTAAAACGCAAGCAATACAAAAAAATGCCGCTTGATTACACAAGAATTAAAGATTCTCAATATATGAAAGAATATAATACCAAAAACCAAATCATTGAATATTATTCAGTACAATTATTGAGACAAAAGACAAAAAGAGAAGTTAATATTAAATTACCTTGTTATATTATTGATTCCCTATTATATCCCTATTATTATGATGAGGTAGGTTTCAAAAAAAAAGAAGACGATTTCATTTTAAACGTATTCGACAAAAAAACTTACTCTCAATTAAGTAAGAAGCAAATATATAGCAGAATGTCGAACTATTGGAACACCTTAGCCGATGCGCTAAATGATTACATTGCAACCATCCATAATGCACCAACTTCGCTAACTGAAAAAAGGATTACATACTATGCTGCACGACATACCGCTCTAAATGTATTGAATGATAAAGGAGCAACATTAGAGGAAATTGCAAATATGGCAGGACATGATTTAAAAACATTAGAGAAATCATATTTAGGCGATTTTAATATAAAAAGAAAAGTTGAATCAAACTTAAGAATATGGGAAAATGAACCAATACAAGAAGAAGCGATTGAAAGTTCTTGGGAGAATGAACCGAGACAAGAAGAAACGATTGAAGGTTCTTGGGAGAATCAACCATAACAATAAGTACAGATACCCCGTAACCCCTCTCTTAGTTACCCCTCCTTGGAGAGAGGGGGGGGCTAAATTACTAACGAGTAGTCCCTTTTTTCGTAATTTTTTCTTAAAAAAAATGACTTCCTTTCAAAGTGGAAACAAGTTTCTAAACACTTTGTCTGCTAATTGGAAATTTTGTGCCACACAAATTCATCTGTTGCATGGTTGATATAAATTTCTGATGTCCCATCTTCCAATTCTTTTAGTATGTCTCTGCAAGTTTGACACCTTGGATGGGATTCGTCTTTGGCTATCACTTCAAAACTATCTATCAATTCATTTATTTCTTTCATATCTTGTTCTTCTTGTCGCAGTTCTCTTGCTACATGCTCCGTTGAATAGTAGTCAACTGATACATTGGGAAACAAACCTATCCGCAGGTATTCCTTTTCGATAATCAACCGTATAAGTTCAGGAGTACATTGGTTGTTGGCTTTTACATCCAATACAACAATTGCATCATGAATTGTGAGCACTTTAAATCGTTTGACGTACAGTTTGGTTAATGTACTCCTGAATATGTCACTTTCAATTCGCATCATTTGATTAGCCAAGAAAGTACGGTCTTCTCTTTTACTTTCCTTCACCAATTTATAAACACTTGGATATTTCTTTTTAAATGATTTGGCAAAGTCTTTTCCTTTTGCCGTCAGTGTCTTGGAATAAAAGACCTCACGGAATAGTGTTACTTTAATGTCAGAACGTAATAGTCGTTTAAACTCGTCCAATCTCGTAAAATCATCCCAAAATATCCCCTTTGAAGTCTTATAAATGTACTCCCAAATATCATTAGGGATATTTGCAATTTTCTCTTTATCTATTCCATTGTTTACCAATAATTTACAGAGTTGTTTACTAACAGAATAGTAAGAATTATCTATATTAGAAAGATTATTATATAATATATGTAAGATATTATCATTTATATTATATCTTTCTATTATTAGTTTGTTAAATAACAAAGGGTGACTATTATGAATATCTATAGAAAATTTTATATTAAGAAAATTCTTAAATATTCTTGGTGATTGGGTTAAGATTGAATATATACGTAGGTTCTTATCAACAGATAATATATTAAAGTTCCCTTTGTCATATTCATTTAAAATATAATTAAAATATTCTTTTGATTTTAAACTTATAAAATGATGTCTCTCCTTATAATCTTCCGCTTCGTCTCTATGTACTAATTTGAGCATTCTCAACGATTTTGTAAAATTATCATACAAGCTATCCCCCATTTCAGATTTTATCTTCTGAATTTGTATCTGCTCATATTTTTTCAATTCTTGTTGCATCTTGTCGGAATATTCTTCAATATAAGATGAATATTTCATTTCAGATACAGTGGGCAAATTAGAATTAAGTTCAATTAAACGAGCCTGAATAGATGGTATATAACTACTTGATACTTTTATAATGCCCAATGTCTCCAATGTCTTTAACATATCAATATAAACATGCCCAAATACAGTTTGTAATGTTTGCGAATTGAAACGGGTAAAGTTTCCCTCTTTGTTGGATTTGCATCGTTGAATAAGCCGATGAATAAAGAACGCATATTTTTTATATAATATTTGCTTTTTTGGCAATGACTTGTTTGCTCCTTCAACAGTTTCGATTTTGGCAACAAAACTGCTATCACAAGTCACCTTATCGAAATTAGTGATAATCCGTTGAGGTTGATTTTGATTTTTCAACAACTCTATATGTTTCTCAATTATTGCATCAATATTTATATCCTTGAAAGTATATATAAGTTGCTTCATTGGTAACTTTCCCATATTTTCGTGTTATTTATTGCATTTTTATTCATCTTTTAAGCAAGTATGGTAATAAGCATACAAAATCAATCATACGCATTATGCCATTGAATATCAATTATATAAATCATATTTCGCACCATTATACATAGGCATGAAACAGTTGGCTATATGATTTTTTTCATTTTTCAGGCTGTTTGTAACGAGTAAGAAGATTTTCCATATCTTGAAAGGAGGTGATTTTAAAAACTTCATTTTCAATCTCAATATATCCATTAATGTTTTCATTCTTTTCTTTTTCAAATAATTCTTGTATCGGTACTTCTAATGCAGTAGAAATTTTTTCCAATACTGCAACCGATGGATTGCCATTAATATGGTTACTTAATCCAACACGATTAATCCCCATTTTATCCGCTAATGTTTGAACGGTCATACCTTTTTCTTTTATAACCTCTTTAATTCGTAGTGCCATAAGTATTCATTTTTATTATAAATACAAATATACGTTCATTATTGATATGTATATTGATAGATATACATAAAATAAGTTAATGTAGCTCTAAAAATATACGATTTTATTTGTATATGTATGCCGAAAGCACTACATTTGCAGAGTGATAAGAAATCAATAGCACTACAATAATATGAAACGATACGATAAAAGACAAGTGATGAAGGACGCACACAGAATTTACAGCAACGATTTTCAACGCAAAGGGCGCACGTGGGCAGAGTGCCTAAGAGCAGCTTGGAGTTGGGAGCGGAATGCTGTTAAGACACGAGAAGAAAAGGCTGCAAGGCTTGATGCAATGATTGCCGCAAGTTGGAAAGCTCACAACGAAAGAAAAGAAGCCAAGACAAATGAGAATTGGTATAAAGGAATTGATTCAGAAACTCTTTCTTATGCAATGGGATATGGAAGAGGCTGCAATTTCTATTGCGGTGATTGATTAAATAGAATATTAACTAATAAACTATAAAGATATGCAAGCAATTATTTTGAGTTCAAATACTGCGATTAGAGCTAAAGTTATTACTATCCGTACTAATGCGCGCAAAATTGATGGGATTTCCAAGGCTATTTTGATTGAACAGTTGAAAGAGAAGTTGAAGAGTGGTAAAATCGTAAAATTTGCTTATTTGAAAAATAATGGTGAGGTTCGTGTGGCGTTTGGTACAACTAACTCCGATTTCATTAAAGACAAAATTTGTGGTTGGGGGGAAAGTCGTGAAAGTTATGCTACTACTGCATATTTTGATTTGGAAAAATGCGCATGGCGTTCCTTTCGATGGGAAAATTTGATAGCTGTGTTTTAATATTCACTAATGTACAAAGTGAATATTGTATTGAATACCAATAAATTAAATACTACTGTTGTTTTGAGGTACTGATATAATATTCACTTTAATTTGATAACTAACAAAATTGAACATTTATGAGCTTAAAATACAGTCAAACAACAAGTGACTATTTAGAATGGAAAGAAGCAATGAATTTAATTCGCACCCTATATCGGGATGGCAAATTTCAAATGTCTTTGTTCGTTTCAATCGGTTGTTTTTGGGGACTAAGAGTTTCCGATATATTGGCTTTACGTTGGAAGCAGATTTTGCATGTGGATGAATTTTGCATTATTGAAAGAAAGACGGGAAAAAGTAGAACTATACGGATTAACCCACAATTGAAAAGGCATATTTCGGACTGTTACCAACAAATTCACCCCATTGGCGTAGATGCTCCTATATTTGTCAGTCAAAAGGGGACTATATTCACAGTACAGCGTATCAATGTGATTTTGAAGGAGATTAAAATAAAATATGGTTTGTCAGTTGGGAATTTCAGTTGCCATAGTCTTCGGAAGACTTTTGGAAGACAAGTTTATAATGTCAATAGCGATAGTGCGGAACTCGCTCTAATAAAGTTGATGGAATTATTCAACCATAGTTCTGTAGCTATTACTAAAAGATATTTAGGTTTACGCACAGAAGAATTACTCCAAACCTATGATTGCTTGACCTTTTAATATATATTTGCCTTATAAACAGCTCACAGAACGTTGCCAAATTCGCTTTTTATGTATATCTTTGCGTTGCCGTTGCGCTGCAATGGTGAAACATAGTAATTTATAGGAAGCGTTTTAGCTTTATTCCACATTGATGAATCTGGACAATTCACTTGTGTTGTTGGAATAACAAAAGACGTTCTCCTTTGGTTGTCATATATGTACCCATACATATATAACCAAAGGTGTGAGCTGTTTTTCTTATTCTTGTTCTTATTTACAACACGAGCAGTCCAGAGCTTATCAATGGAAATATGAACTATGGGATAAGTCTAAATAGGCTCACACTTCCTTTTTTTAACCTTGCATCCATGAGCTAATGCAGTCATTTTGATAAAAATATGACGTATTATCGTCCCCAATGGACTTGTGGAAGATATGATAAACATGCCAATGTGGCCCTTTACTATAATTTAATAGAGGGGATTAGTTATTTTTTTGAAGATTATTCAGCATTGGTTATAGGAACAATACTTTCTATTGGTAGAAATACCTCCATAACAGTGGAAGAATTATCTAAGCAAACAGACATTGCAATAGATTCATTAACCCCTTTCTTGGAAGAATTGAAGGGTTTGCATTTGCTTACCATAAAGCAAGTTACAACAGATGAAATTGTTGCATACAGAGAAGTGGTAAGCGCATATAGATGCAGGTCAAGTCAAGAGGGTGAAAAATCTGTACAGGAGAAATTACCTTATGGTATCAGTACTGCGGAAGCTACTTATACGGATAGAGTTGGTGGAATAATAAGTGTTATGTTTGAGTTGACATATAATTGCAGCGAAAAGTGTATTCACTGTTATAATGTAGGAGCAACAAGAAACGACCAAGAAATTAGCCAAAGAGGGAATCGAAAAGAGTTAACGCTTGAAGATTATAGGCGAATTATCGATGAATTATATGAAAAAGGGCTAGTTAAAGTTTGTTTATCAGGAGGGGACCCATTCTCTAAGCCTATAATTTGGGAAGTCATTGATTATTTGTATCAAAAAGATATTGCTTTTGACATCTTTACCAATGGGCAACAGTTGGTAGGCTATGTATCTCGCTTAGCGGACTATTATCCTCGTTTAGTTGGTGTGTCTATATATAGTGGTATTGCACGAGACCATGACTATATTACTCGCATCAATGGTTCTTGGGCTAAATCAATGACAGTTGTTAAGCAGCTTTCAGAGTTATCAGTTCCGTTGCAATTAAAATGCTGTGTGATGCAAACAAATGTGAAGAGCTATTATATGGTGGCTGACATAGCTAAACAATATGGTGCGGTATTTCAGTTTGAAGTGGCATTAACGGATTCGGTGGAGGGAGATAAGTGCGTTAGCCGTTATTTGAGATTAACCCCAAATATGTTAGAAATTGTACTGCGTGACAGTAATATCCCGCTGTATGTCGGAAAAGAAGTACCCAATTATGGCGGGCAAACGAAACCACTAAATAAAAATGCTTGTGGAGCAGCTTATAATTCATTTTGCATAAGCCCAGAGGGTAACTTATTGCCATGTTGCTCTTTTCATGCTCCTTTTGGTAATTTGAAGGCTCAAACTTTGACGCAAATATTGCAAGAAAGTGAAGAGTTGAAATGGTGGAGAAGTCTAACATTGAGCCAGTATAGGGATTGTGGAAAACATGACTATTGCGGTTATTGTAATCTTTGTCCAGGAAATAATTTTTCGGAATTTGGAACACCATTAAAAGCAGCTGAGACCAACTGTTATATAGCAAAGAACAGATATGAACTGGCTTGTAAAATGGCTAAAGGATATGACCCATTAGATAATAAGACGTTACAAGACTGTTTAGATTCTCTTTCTATACCTAGGGTTGAACTTTTGAAAAGAGAGTATTCATCCAATTACAATGATAAGAGTTTGAAGGTAGGTGGGTAGATGTAATTCCCCAAGAAATATTACTATAACATAAATTCTTCCTGATATGAAAAAAGTAGAATTGAAAATAAGCAAGGTGTCTGCTACTTTTGCTTATTCATCTTGTGGGCAGTACTCAAGTAGAGTTGCGTAATGCTTATTCACAACTGATGGATTTCAGTTGAAAAAAGTTATTTGGGGAGTTTGCGTATAAAACTCCCCTTTGTGTAAACATTTAAATTTGTAGTCATGGAAACATTGGATGCTATTAGAGAACTGATGAATAGGATAAATAATACTAATATAAAAATTGAAGATATAGAATCGGAAAAGTTATCAATAGAAGACAAGAAAAAACTTGTTAAAATTATTGATGACGCAAAAGCGGAAGTGGAGCGTCTTCACATAATTGATATAATAAATAAAGTGTGTGATTGATGAATGTTGAATGCATATTTTAGTTGTTGTAATAGATTATTTGGATGGGGTGACTGTGATATTATCTAATATTCAAAGAGAAACATAGAGGGAGGGATTTATTGCTTTGTAAATTCCTCTTTATGCTTAATGATAAATAGAATTTGGGTTGATAATTAATTAAATTTTTGATATGCAGAAGATTTGTATTGTATTTCTGCTGTTTGGTATTTCTCCTTTTGTGCTTGCCCAAAAGGTTAATAGTAGAGGTGAATATATGGTAAAAACTGCCATCGTTGAATCTTATGGTGGACGAGATTTTTCTTATAAACTTGATTTTGAGTATAACGATTCAAATGATTTGGTAAAAGTAACACGAAGTGGTTATTATGGAAATGATAAATATGTTCATGTTTATACATTTCGTAGTGGTCAATATGCTAGTGAGAAGTATATATATTATACTGGATATAAAAATGGAAAAGTGTTTGATACTAATAAAAATAAGCCTTTGTGTTGGTTAGAGAAAACATATTATAGTTTAGAGCGTAAATCTTATAATAGATTTTTTGTGGTTAAAAAAGAAGCGTATGGCGATGATGGCTTTTGTGAAACGACTGATTATATATATCGTGATGGAGAACTACAAGCAATTCATAGAGGGACAAACAGTATTGGTGACAATGAAATAATGATGCTTACTTGGAGAAAAAGAAATATAGTGTCTGAAAGAATGGAAGGGGGTGGAAATTGGAGTAACGATTTGGAATATTATATGGAATCGGAAGTTGTAAATAATACCAATTTGAATATAAATTTCTTCAACTTAGGAGGTACGGGCAAAACATACAAGGATGAAAATATAGGGTTTACAGAATGGTTTGGGCTAAATACAACAAAGGCGTTGAAGGGTAGTAAAGGTGGTTCGGGATATGGTAATAGTACTATAAGTCCGCATTATGAATATGAATTAGATGGAAGTCTAATCAAGAAAGTTAGATATATTCATCTAATTGCAGGTAAAGAACACAATTACATCTACAAAACACTTACATTGGAATATGTGTATTGACAAAATGTAATACAAGATGTGGTACAAAATGTACCCACAACAATAGATAATATAAACAGTATAGATAATATATAACTTTTAAATTAATATTATATGATTAAGAAACTGCTTTTTACATTGCTTTTTGGAATGCTTGTACTTCCATTGGCAAATGCACAAACTTCGTCCATGAAGATTGAAACGTACAAGATTGATAATGTCAACACAAGAGGATTAAACCCGAATACAAAAGGGGATGAAGAATTTGACCTTGGTAATGGACCTGGATGGGGAACTACAATGATTATGATGGGTGAAAAATATCCTCATGAATCACTTCAATATAAAGTGCAAACTTGGTATGACCCAAGTGAAGGTTATTGGGATGAATATGGCATTGAACCAAATTATGAAGATTATAAGAAAACAATTGATATGCTTATTTATGGTGATTGGCAGAATCCCGAAGATGGTACTTGGCATCATACATACCTGACAGCAGAGGACTTCAAATTCATGCGTGACAGCCTTCCGAACTTGTATGAAGTTAGAATGTGTGGTGATATTGAAATTCGTGGTTATAAGGGCGAAAATGGTACTCTAAACGGCTATCATGAATATCCTGATGGTGAGCTGCCACCTTATGCCTTTGATAAAAGTTATAACAACAAGAAATTAAACAAGAAACCTCAATATAAGACAATCATCTTACCGAAGAATATAACTTCAATTGGTGAGTATGCTCTTGCGAACATCATTGACCTTTACTTGGATTCAGAAGAACAATGGGATGATTCGTCTCACAATGGTAGTGGAAATCCTGATAAACCAAACGCAAAACGTTTTTGGAACGACTTATTCGATGGTTATATCTACCTCTCCAACTTGAAGAACCTTAAAACGATTAAGAATAATGCGTTTGTCAATACCATATCAACAAGAATTTATCTTCCTGAAAATCTTGAATCCATTGGCGAGAATGCTTTCAATTCTGACATTATCAAGGACAGAGCGATAAATACCAATCTTGACAGCATCATTGTAACCTCTGCAACGCAACCAAAGATTGCGGAAAATTCATTTGGCATGAAGTTTAAGGATGCAAAGATTGTCGCACCAAGCAAGAAATATTATTTGAATTATAAGTATGACAAACAGTGGGGGTTATCCAAGAACCTGACATACTTTGGTTATGTGTCACCCAATCCCATTGACATTCGTTTGGATAAGGGAAAGTTAATCATCAATATAAAGGATGATGCAACAGAAACGGGAGTTGTTTCATGCTTCCAAGACGGAAGAAAGGTCAGTGACATAGAACTGAATACGGGAAACAACATTGTGAACCTGAATCCCAAGATGGAATATAAGATTTCAGTGGAAGCGGAAGAGTTTAATTTGAAACCATATAAAGTAAATACTAAAAGATAGAATATTATTATGAAGAAGATACTTTTACTGACTGCATTGTTTGCAATGCTTTTTACGGCTTGTAGCGAAGATGAAAATACACCTGAAATCCCTGAATACATTATCCCTGAAAATGATATAAATTCGGTAAAAGAACGCATTAGTTTGGAAGATAATCAGGAGTTGATTACTTATAGCATAATAAGTAAGGATAGCATTTGGGGGTTATCAAA
Organism: Bacteroides sp. AM44-19; assembly: GCF_003603395.1. Lineage (NCBI taxonomy): Bacteria > Pseudomonadati > Bacteroidota > Bacteroidia > Bacteroidales > Bacteroidaceae > Bacteroides > Bacteroides sp. AM44-19. Next base: position 683,126 of record NZ_QTNB01000001.1, read on the forward strand.
AGATATAACTATAAATTAGTATGAACTTTATAGAAGAAATATGTGGGATTTCCACTAATAATAAACAACCGTTGGTTTTACTTGACGAAATGACAGTTAAGAATCTATGGAACTGTTTACAACATGGATTTGTGCTGATAGGAATTCGTGAAAGTAATTGTATGCAGAAGGAGTTAATAAAAAAACTTCAAGCGGATATTATAAAAAATGATTTTCGCTATTGCCCAATATTCGGATGTTGCGTGAATGGTAATGGAAGCGTATATTATTTGTCTGCCTTTGTTGTCGCTAATTTAAACAAGGCTAAAGAACCATGTGATTTTACAGCTTTAAGATTGTTTGCCGATGAAATTTCGCCTAAATATAGGCAACAAGTATCTATCTGTGAAAATTCTTCATGTACTTCCGTAATTTCTTTGATTGATGCTTTCTTTGAAGATTGCTTAAAGGAAAATGGTTTGCCTCACGTATGTAGGGGTTATTATCTCAATCCCCCACCAATGTGTTATTCTGAACGGTACATACGTGATATAAAAAAGAACGAGATATTTATTGGTATATGATATGAGTAAGATTTACTTATTCAAAGTTATATATATGATTCTTTAAACATTAAGAAGTATAACGATACTTCATTTTATTCATCATTTTTTTAAGAGTAGTCCGTTGGGATTACTCTTTTTTTTGTATTTTAGTACCTATCAAATTAAAAATCACAACTATGATAACAGATAAAATGTCCGATATGGAAATATTTAAAGAGGTATGGAGTGAACGGGGGGCAGTTCATGGTTATATGGAAAGACTTATACCCAAGTATAGACGACCTATCATTAAATCAAATAAATTCCCGATGTATTTTACTCCAATTGAGTTTGTATCTCGCAAAAACAATAGGTATTTGATTTTCTTTGAAGCACGTAATAAAAAGGATTGGGAAAGAGGTATATTATATACAATTATTTGTTTGTATGAAAAGCAAGGTGGGACTAACGTAATGATGTTTTCTACTGTTTCTAAGGCGATTCATATATACTCTCCACATTTCTTTTCCCGATATAGAAGCCGTTTTCTTAAAGATGATAGTATGCCACCTTTAGATGTGATAAAACGTTTCTTCAAAATAAATCCCACAGCTACGATTTATTTGGTAGAAGACAGTGATGAATTTTATGGTACTTGTAATGAAGGAGCAATCTTTGGAAAGATAACAGCCGACAATGTTATTGTACTGAAAACATTTGTAAGTTTTGACATGTTACACGATTCGCAAGAACATATTAAGACCGAAATTTATGATAATTTGATTAAATACAGAGCAGAAATTCAGTAAAAAAGGTGAGGTGTTGCAATTATACACAGAAATAGCCACATAGAAGGATATACCTATATCTCGATGTGGCTTTTCTTTTGATTTATACAAAAAGGTTAATCATCTTCATCACATAATTTTATAATAGAATTACCGTCTTCATCACTATCAACAATACATTCTTCACCAATAATACATCCCAATTCTTCTGCGATTTCCTGCACCATTCTTTCCCATAAATATTCTCGTAATTCTGAATACTCTGCGTCCTTCCCTTCTAATTCATCTTCAAAATCAAAAGCATAGTACATATCTTGGTACTTGATAATCCAATATGGCTCAAAGAGGAATGCAGATGAAAACATCCATTCGTCAATATTCATTATTCTTTCGTCTTCTTCTCCCAAAACATCAATCTTTTGAGGAAGATATTCAGCTATGATATGGGCTGTATAAAGTTCCCATATTTCCAAATCATCAAAAACACTATTGGGTTCATACTTCTTTTGAAGTTCTTCCAAATTAGCAGACTTATGGGCTACCTTCTCAAATAATGAAATGTATTCTTCTAAAACTTCTTTTTCCATGATATTTTATTTTAAGGGTTAATAATCGCTCCCAATATAGGAAAAATCAAAGAAAAAATATCTAAAAAAGATACTCTTTTTTGTTGTTAGTGCGCAAATTTAAATACGTAAATATAGTTACGTAAAAAGTGCGTATTGATTAGATTTTCATTTTTCCAAGTTATAACTTATGGAATTGCAATATTTATTCATATCTTTGCGGCACATTGGTTTGCAACTCTCGTACGAGAGGAGTAATTAAAAGGGAATCAGGTGTAAATCCTGAACAGTCCCGCTGCTGTAAGTTTCATATAAAAAGTTATAAACAACACTTTCGCCAATGGGAAATCCCGTGAAGGCAGTTTATAAACGAAACAAGTCAGAAGACCTGCCATGTAGTTTTTGCATCATTGCTTTCGAGGAAAGAGCATTGAATTTAATGATTATATTCATTCTATTCAGTTTCAGATTTGAGGGTTATTCTTGTTTCAAAATATTACTTTTGCAATATTTAACGCTATCGGACATCAAAACAAGAAAATAAAATGGCGCTAAAAACTTTAAACCAAAAGTTTAAACCAATACAGAGTTTTTAAATAATATATTTGATTTTCAATATATTATTAAATTTTAAAGTAAACTCTGCCAAGTTTATTTGATGATGTCCGGCCGAAGTGATTTCGTCCGGACATTTACATTACAAAAAGTCATATTTAAATTGATTATTACATAGATTTTACCTAAATTCGGCACATTAAACCGAAATAATCGGTTTATCCGTTAACCTATTGTCAAATTATTAAAGATACAGAGTCTATGGAATTACCATTTGCCGAAGCATGGAAAATAAAAATGGTGGAACCTATCCGTAAAAGTACCCGCCAGGAACGCGAACAATGGCTGAAAGAAGCCCACTACAACGTATTCCAACTCAAATCGGAACAAGTTTATATCGACCTCATCACCGACTCGGGCACCGGCGCCATGAGCGACCGCCAATGGGCAGGCATGATGCTGGGCGACGAAAGCTATGCCGGAGCCACCTCATTCTTCAGACTGAAGGAAGTCATCACCCGCCTCACCGGATTTGGATACATTATCCCCACCCACCAGGGACGCGCTGCCGAAAATGTACTCTTCTCCTACCTGGTGCACGAGGGCGACATTGTGCCGGGAAACTCCCATTTCGACACCACCAAAGGACATATCGAGGGACGCCGGGCACTGGCTCTGGACTGCACCATAGACGAAGCCAAACAGACACAGCTGGAAATTCCCTTCAAAGGCAATGTAGACCCTAAAAAACTGGAAAAAGCATTACAGGAACATAGCGAACGGATACCGTTCGTCATCGTCACCATAACCAACAACACCGCAGGCGGCCAGCCGGTTTCCATGCAGAACCTGCGCGAAGTCCGCGCCATTGCCGACAAGTACGGCAAGCCCGTTCTCTTTGACTCGGCACGCTTTGCGGAAAATGCCTACTTCATCAAAATGAGAGAAGAAGGTTACCGCAACAAGAGCATAAAGGAAATTACCCGCGAGATGTTTGACCTTGCCGACGGCATGACGATGAGTGCCAAAAAAGACGGTATTGTCAACATGGGCGGATTCATAGCCACCCGCCGGAAAGACTGGTATGAAGGTGCCAAAGGCTTCTGCGTGCAATTCGAAGGCTACCTCACTTACGGCGGCATGAACGGACGTGACATGAACGCCCTTGCCATCGGCCTGGATGAAAATACTGAATTTGACAATCTGGAAACCCGCATTCACCAGGTGGGCTATCTAGCCATGAAACTGGATGAGTACGGGATACCTTACCAACGTCCCGCAGGCGGCCATGCCATATTTGTGGATGCCCCCAAAGTGCTGACACACGTGCCCAAAGAAGAGTTTCCGGCACAGACACTGACCGCCGAACTCTATCTAGAAGCAGGCATACGCGGTTGTGAAATCGGCTATCTGCTGGCAGACCGCGACCCGGTGACCCGCGAAAACCGCTTCAACGGCTTGGATTTGCTCCGGCTTGCCATCCCTCGCCGCGTGTACACCGACAACCACATGGATGTGGTAGCAGCCGCTTTAAAAAATGTATATGACAAGCGGGAAAGTATTACCCGCGGAGTTCGCATCACTTGGGAAGCTCCGTTGATGAGACATTTTACGGTACAACTGGAAAGGCTGTAAGAAATTTACAGACTCAATGTCAAGACAAAATCCGGAAACAAATAATAATGAATAGTGAACCGGCGTTTCTCCACCGTACGATACTCTTCGGCGGAGAATACGCCGCTTTCATTTACAGCAAAAGGCAGAATGCGCATGTGCCCACGAAAATCAACCTCGGAAGCATTCAGGCATTTAAACATGGTCTCCTTGGCCGACCAGTGCAGCAACAGTGACCAAGTGTCGGTTCCGCGAAACACGGATGGCTGTTCATCTTCGCGCATGAATTTATGCGCCACCTTCCTTACCCGTTCACCATACTGCTCAATGTCAATGCCCACTTCCCGACCCGGCAATCCCAAAACAACAGCCACATAACCTTTCGTATGCGAAATACTGAGAGAGGCGGAAGCATCTGCCAAATAAGGTTTCCCACTGGGATGATAGGCAATCTCTTTCTCTTCTCCCGACAGCGTGTAAAGCAATACACGGACAGCCAGCCACTCCAGACGGCGGTGTGCTGCGGTGAAACGCCGCATACCTTCCCGGTATACTTCCTGATGAGGAAGCATGGCCAGCAATTCCTCCGGAGATTCCTCCGTTTTCCAAATTCCCCATCGGCAGGGAAGAGCGGTATGTTGTAAGAAGAGGGGCATGAGGCAAGGATTAAGGATTAGGGATTAGAGGAGTTGAGGCATTTACTGTAAACTTCACTTTCAGGATACGGCGGTTGTCCATCTCCAGCACCTCAAACTCATAACGGCCGTAGGTCACCTTTTCATGGAGAGCAGGAAATTCCCCCTTCAGCTCCAGCAGAAGTCCGGCAAGCGTATCGGCATCCCCTGCCACCTCATCGAACGTTTCCTCGTCTATCTTCGTTATTTTATAGAAATCGGTCAGCTGGGTCTTGGCTTCAAATACCCAAGTGTGGTCATTCAGTACGGCATATGTACGTTCTTCATCATCGTATTCGTCATGAATTTCGCCCACAATCTCCTCAATAATGTCCTCCATGGTGACAATGCCCGACGTACCGCCGAACTCATCGACCACAATGGCTATATGAATCTTGTTTGCCTGAAAATCGCGCAGCAAATCATCAATCATCTTGGTTTCGGGCACAAAATAGGCGGGCCGGATAAGCGACTGCCAGCGGAAATTATCCCCTTTGTTCAGATGGGGAAGCAAATCCTTGATATAAAGCACCCCCTTGATATTGTCACGGTTATCCGCATAGATGGGAATACGGGAGTAGACATTCTCTACAATGCACTTCACCACATCCTTGAAAGGGGTACGAATATCCAGATCCACCACATCGAGGCGGGAAGTCATAACCTCCTTGGCTGTCTCTCCACCAAAGCGGATGATACCTTCCAGAATATTGTTCTCCTCCGAAAGTTCCGCCTTATCGGTCAATTCTAGTGCATGTGAAAGTTCATCGACCGATATATTATGGTTCTTGCGGACCACATGCTTGTTCAGGAAAGAAGTGGAACGTACCAGCATAGATGCCATCGGATAGAATACGGAACGGCAAAACGTGATGCCGGGAGCAGCAAAACGGCAGAAAACCAGCGTTTTCTGAGCCGAATATATCTTAGGCATGATTTCACCGAAAAGCAACAGCAAAAACGTAAGGACTACTGTCAGAATGAGAAACTCTGCAATGGGAGAATGAAATTGGAACACATTCATAAAAAAGAAGTTACAGAGCATGATTATGGTTACATTCACGAAGTTGTTTGTAATCAGAATCGTCGCCAACAAACGTTCACTGTTATCCAGCAAATTACTGATTTTCTCATCCGAAGGATGCTTTCTCTCCGCTATTACATTTAAGTCTGACGGAGAAAGAGAAAAAAAGGCTATTTCGGAAGCTGATGCAAAGCCGGAAACGAGCAAAAGCAAACCTGCCAACACAATGGCTACAATGGCCGAAATAGAAGGAGTCTGTACGGATATACCGTTAAAAACATCTGCCAACTGGCATAAATAAGCGTCTGGGTCCAAAGATTTTGGTTTTAGTTAAACAATCAGAACGGTAGATCGTCCGTCGGGTTATCTTGTGCAGGGGCAGCCTGCGGTTGTACCGGTTGTTGCGGCTGGGCTGTCGCTCCGGCTTGCGGCGCAAACGGCGCATTGCCCGATACCGATGCACTTTTAGGTGTCAACATTTCCATTGTATCTGCAAAAACTTCAGTCACATAGCGCTTAGCTCCTGTCTGGTCATCATACGAGCGAGTGCGAATTTTGCCTTCAATGTAAAGTTTATCTCCTTTATGCACATATTTTTCGGCAGTTTCTGCCAGTCCACGCCAAAGCACAATATTATGCCACTCAGTGCGGTCGGGAACCTGGGTTCCATTCTGCAAAGTGTATCCTCTTTCTGTAGTAGCCAAAGAAAAAGTAGCTACCGCCACCCCACTGTCAAGGTATCTCACTTCCGGGTCTCTGCCCACATTTCCTAACAATATCACCTTGTTTACTGACATAAGCTTCTATTTTATTAATTTGCTGCCAAAATTAACGAGAATATCCACACCATGCAAGAATACAGACAACTTTTATATATATTTCTCCAAGAAAGCATGTATCAGCCGAGGCACCGCATAACGGTCCAAATCTTCGACCGCAACCTGCTGGTAACCTGAAAAAGAACCCGAATTATCGGGTAGAGTGACCTCATAGAAATTGGTATAAATCACTCTGTGGGACAATACATGCTTCACTCCCCGAAGTAGTGTACGGACCATCCGCACCTCTCCCTCTGCAAACAGTGCATGAAACTGCGGACATGCCAGGAACTCCTCTTCGGATAAATCTTTTTCCGTTTCGATTAGAGGCAATTCAAAGAGATTTTTCCAGATATCGTTCTCCGTCCTCTTATGTATCAAAGTATGCGCACCCATACGTACATATATATAATTAAAATAGCGGTTGGTAGTCTTTGTTCTGTGCTGCTTCACGGGCAGTTGCTGCACTTTGCCTTCCAACAAGGCTCTGCAGCTACCAGACAAAGGACAGAACAGACAGTTGGGCGACTGCGGCATACACTGCACGGCTCCGAAGTCCATAATCGCTTGGTTATAATCTGCCGGTCGGGATTTATCGAGCATCTCTCTCGCCAAAGCAGTAAAAGTTTTTTTCCCTTCGGTAGAATCAATGGGAATATCAATGCCGAAATAGCGGGAAAGCACCCGATATACATTCCCGTCTACCACCGCATAAGGCATGTCATAGGCAAAAGAACAGATGGCCGCTGCCGTATAATCCCCTACCCCCTTCAAAGCACGCACCTCTGCATAGTTTTTTGGAAATGTACCCTTCATGCTTTTGGCTGCGGCATGCAGGTTGCGGGCACGGGAATAGTACCCCAGGCCCTGCCAATATTTCATCACTTCGTCCTCGGACGCAGCAGCCAGCGACGCCACATCCGGGAAGCGTTTTATGAAACGCAAAAAGTACTCATAACCCTGCGCCACTCTTGTCTGTTGTAAGATGATTTCAGAAATCCATATCAGATAAGGGTCCGTGGTATTTCGCCACGGAAGGTCGCGTTTGTTCTCCGCATACCAATCCAACAATGTTCCGCTAAAAATATTCATGCTGCAAAAATACTTCATTTTCAGCCTAACAAAGCTTAATGCCAAGACTTTTTTAGAAAATTGTCCGAAATATATTTTTTAGAGCCACGGAAAAGCTATATATTTGCAGTCCAAAAAATTAGGAAAACTATAGTAATAATATTTTTTTTAAAGAAAAATGACTAAAGCTGATATTGTAAACGAAATTACAAAGAACACCGGAATTGATAAGACAACCGTACTTACAACCGTTGAAGCATTCATGGACGCAGTAAAGGCATCTTTATCCAAAGATGAAAATGTTTACCTCCGCGGGTTTGGTAGTTTTGTAGTGAAGAAAAGAGCTCAGAAAACTGCACGCAACATCTCCAAGAACACTACAATAATCATTCCGGAACATAACATTCCGGCATTTAAGCCTGCAAAAACGTTCACCCTCTCAGTGAAGAAATAATAAACAATAGTATTAACCCATAAAAATTTTGAAGCTATGCCAAGCGGAAAGAAGAAAAAAAGACATAAAATGTCTACGCACAAGCGTAAAAAAAGACTAAGAAAGAACAGACATAAAAGCAAAAAGTAATTTTTAGTCTGAAGGACAAAATAAAGAACAAACTTGTGAAGCAAAATGTCTCGCGGGTTTGTTCTTTGTTTAAGTAGTAAATAGAATCATTTAAAAGCCAATTATTGTGACAAGCGAACTCGTTGTAGACGTACAGCCCAAAGAGGTATCCATTGCACTGCTTGAAGACAAGCAGCTGGTGGAACTCCAGAGCGAAGGAAGAAACATCTCCTTCTCGGTGGGCAACATGTATTTGGGACGCGTCAAAAAATTGATGCCCGGCCTGAATGCCTGCTTCGTGGACGTGGGTTACGAGAAAGATGCTTTTCTTCATTATCTGGACCTAGGTCCTCAATTTAACTCGTTAGAGAAGTACGTAAAGCAAACTTTAAGCGACAAGAAGAAGCTGAATCCCATTACCAAAGCAACCATACTTCCCGACCTTGAAAAGGACGGAACGGTTTCCAACACACTCAAGGTGGGACAAGAAGTAGTGGTGCAAATTGTCAAGGAACCTATCTCTACCAAAGGGCCGCGACTGACTTCCGAACTTTCCTTTGCCGGAAGATACCTCGTGCTGATTCCCTTCAATGACAAGGTTTCCGTATCACAAAAAATTAAATCGAGCGAAGAGCGCGCACGCCTCAAGCAACTGCTGATGAGTATCAAGCCGAAAAACTTCGGCGTCATCGTCCGCACCGTAGCCGAAGGAAAACGTGTTGCCGAACTCGACGGAGAGCTTAAAGTATTACTGAAACATTGGGAAGATGCCATTACAAAAGTACAGAAGGCCACCAAATTTCCGACACTGATTTACGAAGAAACCAGCCGTGCCGTAGGACTGTTGCGCGACTTGTTCAATCCTTCCTTCGAAAACATCCACGTGAACAACGAGGCTGTGTACCACGAAATCAAGGATTACGTAACCCTCATCGCCCCTGAACGGGCAGGAATCGTGAAGCTGTACAAAGGTCAACTCCCCATTTACGACAATTTTGGTATCACCAAACAAATCAAGTCGTCATTCGGCAAGACCATTTCATACAAAAGTGGTGCCTACCTGATTATTGAGCATACTGAGGCGCTTCACGTAGTAGACGTGAACAGCGGTAACCGCACCAAGAATGCCAACGGGCAGGAGGCCAACGCACTGGAAGTGAATCTGGGTGCAGCCGACGAACTGGCACGCCAGCTCAGACTAAGGGATATGGGTGGTATCATCGTGGTGGACTTCATCGACATGAATGAAGCCGAAAACCGACAGAAGCTTTACGAACGTATGTGTGCCAACATGCAGAAAGACAGAGCACGTCACAACATCCTGCCGCTCAGTAAATTCGGACTGATGCAGATTACACGCCAGCGTGTACGCCCGGCTATGGATGTAAATACGACGGAAACCTGCCCCACCTGCTTCGGTAAAGGCACCATCAAATCGTCCATCCTCTTTACGGACACCTTAGAGAGTAAGATTGACTACCTGGTCAACAAATTGAAGATAAAGAAATTCTCGTTACACATCCACCCGTACATCGCAGCCTACGTCAATCAGGGACTCGTCTCCCTGAAACGGAAGTGGCAGATGAAGTACGGATTCGGTATCAAGATTATTCCAAACCAGAAATTAGCATTCCTGGAATATGTATTCTACGACCTGCAAGGGGAAGAGATAGACATGAAGGAAGAAATCGAAATCAAATAAAAAAGACGGCGAAGGGTATTTATCTTCGCCGTCTTTTTTATCTCTTGCTTTGGGGGAGCTCTCCCCAAACATGCCTTCCGCTATAAAGCCAAACGATAGATTTCCCTGCAATCAGTCATGGTCAGCTTCACGTAGTTGCCAAGCAGTTCGCCTTTATTGCGCTGCAGACTGACGAGCATACGGTCTATATCGGGATGCTCGATGCCCAACTCCTTAAAGCTAACCGGCAAGCCCATGTAACGGAAAAAGTGTTTCAGGCGGGCGGTACCAGCCAAAGCCATCTCTTCCAAATCTTCGGACTTGGGTATATCAAAAACGCGGTGGGCAAACTGGGCTATCTTTGCCGGATTATGTTCTGCCATAAAAGCCATCCAGGCAGGGAAGATTACAGCTAAGCCGGCACCGTGGGCTACATTATAGATAGCACTGATTTCATGTTCCAGTGCATGGGATGCCCAGTCTTCCTCACGCCCTACCCCACAAGTTCCGTTATGCGCCACAGTGCCACACCACATAATGTTGGCACGCGCGGCATAGTTGTCCGGTTGCTGTTTCACCCGGTAAGCTTCTTTAATGATAGCTGTCAAGGTGCCTTCGCAAAGCCGGTCGCTGATTTCCACATCCGGTGTATTTGTGAAATAACGCTCCATGATGTGAGCCATCATGTCGGCAATACCACAAGCCGTCTGATAAGCTGGGAGAGTGTAGGTCAGTTCAGGATTCATGATGGAAAATACGGGACGCAAATGCTCGGGGGCACAGAGCCCCAGTTTTTGGAGTGTCTCTGTCTTGGTAATTACCGTATTGCCCGAACCTTCGCTTCCGGCAGCCGGGATAGTCAGCACCACGGCTACTTTCAACGCTTTCTCCACCTTGGCACGACCGATAAAGAAATCCCAAAAGTCACCATCATAGAGGGCTCCGGCAGCAATGGCCTTTGCCGTATCTATGACCGAACCACCTCCCACAGGAAGCATCATATCCACCTGCTCACGACAGCAAAGCTGAATACCTTCGTATACCTTCCCGTCAATGGGATTGGGCTGGACACCTCCCATTTCGCAATAAGCCACACCGGCTTCCTGCAAGGATTGCTTCACTCTATCCAGCAGACCACTCCGTACAACAGAACCGCCTCCATATACTATCATCACTTTTTGTGCACCATACTTACGCGCCAATGCACCGACTTGCACTTCAGTATTCTTGCCAAAGACAAACTCTGTAGGACTATAAAAAACAAAATTATTCATTGTATACCTTATTTAATGTATCGACTGTATCTTTCAAAGAAGCGTCCGAACGCTCCCCACTTCATCAGTCCTTTCTCAAAAACAAAAATACCCAGCAATGCACAAGAGATGCCCAGCATCACATCAATCAGATAATGGTGTCCCGAATAGACAGCCGTCCACCAGATACCGACCATAATCACCGCAAACAACGCTATCAACCACTTTTTGCTGCGGTCCATAACCGCGTAAGCCAAAGCCACCACCATATAGGCGGCATGGAGCGAGGGCACTGCTGCAAATACATTGGCATTCCTTCCGTAAATGGAGTTGAAGATGGAACATCCCAGCAATTCGTCAAAGCGCCCTAAGCCTGCCACATTGCCCGGAGTGTCGAGTATCGGCTCGAAACCATAATTCATGGCATACCAGGGCGGAGCAGCGGGATGGATGTAATAGCCGGCAAAACCGATGAGATTAACCAGCAGGAACACCATCGCAAAACGAAGATATACCTTACGGTCACCCTTCAGATAGAGCCACAACCCGAATGCAATGGGAACCGGTACCCAACAGAGGTAGAATATCCCGGCAAAGAAATCGGCAACAGGACAATGGTTCAAAGCAAAATACTCACAAGGGATAAGGACAGCACCGTCTACAGACAAGCCAAAAAGGGATTTTTCTGCCTCATAAAGTCCTTTTACATCAATGGGATTCACCTGGTAATTGGGATATACGCGCATCCAGTCATACGAAATGCCGAATATGAAAAACGGCAACAGCGCCACTGCCAACTTACGGGTTATCTGTCCGGCAAAGAACAATACCAAAAATACACCCGCCATCAGGAAATGTTCCGGACGAAGCCCGATACAGACCGCTGTCAGAATCAGGAAAAACGCTGTGATGACAATCACCAGCACCGCCTCTCTCACAGAGGGAAACAAACTATTTTTCATTCCTTGTCTTTCAGTAGTTTATAGCAATGCGCCAAGCGGGCAAATGCCGTCAAATTCGCCAATATTGCAATCACTGCCATAGGCACAATCAGTATCAGCATCGGGTCGAATAAAGTACAATCACCAAAGATACCGCAGAACATGGCACCGAGGGCAGTCAGCACAACGCGTTCGGGGCGCTGCATGAAACCCACTTTACACTCCAGCCCCAAACCTTCGGCACGGGCACGCACGTAACTCACCATCAGCGAACCTATCAGCGCAATGAATGTAATGATGGAGCCCCACAAATAGCCTTGCAGCATCAGGTAATAGAAGATGCCGAACAATGTCACGAGCTCGCTGTAACGGTCGAGTACGGAGTCGTAGAGCGCACCGAAAGTAGAACTCATTTTACCCACGCGTGCCACGCGTCCGTCCATCATATCAAACAACCCGGCAAAGAGCACAATACCGCCTCCCCAGCCTACATAGGCCAGTTCACCACTCTTGTACACTCCTGCATACACAAACAAGGCAGCCGCCACGATATTCAGTACCAGCCCCGTAGTCGTAATAAAGTTAGGCGTAATGCCAATTCTAATCATACCATGCACCACAGGGTTGATAATCTTGTATATCACCTGCTGCAACCAATCTCTATAATTCATATTCGTCTTTTTTGTTCTCTAAATAATGTTTCAGAAAGCCTTTTATATTGTGATTACGATAAACGAAAAAACGTTGCAGATGGTAGTTCCAAAAAAAAGCTACCAGCACTGCTACAATTATCTTTGACAGAATAAATACATTGTCGATATAATATCCCAACAATCCATTGACCCATGTCATGCCGGTAAGCCACTCGGTCAATGCAAAAGTGCCCCAGGTATTCAGTATAATGCTGCCTCCCCAGACAAAGAGATATTTCACGGCAACATGCGTTTTCTTACAGTCTTCGGCATGGAACACCCATCCGTAATTAATGGCACAGTTTACAATGCCTCCTACCACGGAACCCGTGAATGTGGCATAAAGATAAAAAACAGCAAAAGCCTTTACCAGAAGGATAGTCACCAGAAAATCGACAAAGCTTGCGAATTGCGCAGAAATCTGGGCCTTGAAGAAGATCCAGACAGAATGGCGCCACGACACACCTTTGCCATTTGATTTCAACTGATTATCCATCTTGCCACAATCAAAATTATAAATCCGTAGACTCCAGACAGAATATCGTCCATCATTACCCCGATTCCACCCGGCAGACTTTCCATACGGCGAATGCCCAAGGGCTTGAATATATCAAACAAACGGAACAAGACAAATGCTCCCAATGCATACCATACATGTCCGGCGGGCGCCGCAAGCAAGGCAATCCACACACCGACCATTTCATCGACCACCACGCGCGAAGGGTCTTCGCCCCAAGATGCCTCCAGGCGGTTGGCAGCCCAGATACCGGCAAGTGTAAATACCAAAATCAATGCTACTGTCAGCCACAAAAGGCAGGCACTTGAAACCAGATAAGACAACCCGAACCAGATAAGCGTAGCCAGCAAAGCTCCCGCAGTGCCGGGTGCAAAAGGAGAAAAGCCCGAGCCAAAGCCCGTACCGATAATGACTGGGAGGAGGGAGGGTTTCTTCATCAAAAAAGTAATAAGGTGATAAATGCGATAAAAACGGTAAAGTGATAAATGCAATAAAGTAATAAAAGTGATAAAGTGGTAAAGTGCTATCACTCTATCACCTTACCACCTTATTTCTATCACCTTATCACTGTTTTTTTAATCCAAATAACTTGGTGCAGTTTCACCCACCATGTTGCGGAGAGTCTCTTTCACCATGCGCCATTGCTGGAACAAATCGTGTACCGGCTCATGCTCGAAATCGTGCATCGGGCTCTTGCAGAAGAAGGACAGCCACGTCTGGATGCCGCACATACCTGCACGCAATGCCAAATCACTGAAAATAACCAAGTCGAGCGCGATGGGAGCAGCAAGAATGGAGTCACGGCACAGGAAGTTAACCTTGATTTCCATCGGATAGCCCATCCAGCCGAAAATATCGATGTTGTCCCATGCTTCCTTGTTATCCTTACGAGGAGGATAGTAGTTGATGCGTACCTTATGATAAACATCACCGTACAAGTCAGGATATTTCTCCGGTTCGAAGATATTGTCGATAACAGACAGCTTGCTGACCTCTTTTGTCTTGAAGTTCTCCGGTTGGTCGAGTACCTCGCCGTCACGGTTACCCAGAATATTCGTAGAGAACCAGCCGCTTACACCCAACATACGGGTCTTGAACATCGGAGCAAGCACCGTCTTCATCAAAGTCTGGCCACTCTTGAAGTCCTTACCGGAAATGGGCACATTCATTTTCTTGGAGAATTCCCACATAGCCGGAGTATCCACACACAGATTAGGAGCACCCATAATAAACGGAGCGCCTTCTGCAATGGCAGCATATGCATAGCACATACTCGGAGAGATAACTTCAGTATTGTTTTCCTTCATTGCCTGCTCCAAAGCAGCGAGAGATTCGTGCTCTTTGGACAGCGGAATATATATTTCGGTACTTGCAGCCCACAGCACAGCAATACGCTCGCAGTTATTGGCTGCCTTGAAGTTACGGATATCCTCACGCAACTGCTCTGTCATTTCCCAGCGAGTAGCAGCCTTCTTAATATGCGTACCGTTCAAACGTTTTGCAAAATTGTGGTCGAATGCAGCAGGCATCGGCTTGATGGCTTGCAGTTCGTCTTTTACCAAATTCAAGTCTTTCTCTTTCAAAACCTCGGCATACATAGCAGCTTCGTAGGCGTTGTCCGGGAAAATGTCCCAACCGCCGAAAACGATATCATTCAAATCAGCCAAAGGCACTATGTCTTTGATAAGTTTTTCTTTGCCATCCTGCATGCGCATAGCAGCCATTTGTGTGATTGAGCCTATAGCTTTTGCCAAGCCCTTGCGAGCAGCTAATGTACCGGTAATCATGGTGGTTGCAACCGCACCACCTACTCCGACTACCAGCACGCCCAAGCGTCCGGTTGCCGGCTTAATGTTTTCTTTCATTGCCATTGTATTATTTAGAGTTTAAAAAATTGCTCAAATTTAGGGTATTTTACTCAATTGGGATTAGTCATTTTATCCGATTTAATGTCCTATTAGTAAGATTTAAGTTAAAATGTCATGTGTAGACTGATTCTGAGCCCGGATTTGTCTACATCCGGTAAATTTCGGTAAGTCAGACGCCATACATAATCGACACGCAACACCTTGAAAATATTTTCAATGCCTACACCTGCCTCTACGTATGGCGTATGTCCCATGGTGGTACTTCCAGCAGGAAAACGGAACAAATCCTGCTGAAAAGCCGGATTATTCTTATCACTCAAATTCCCATACAAGCCGCGGCAGGAAAGTACTTCACGCCATTTCAACTTTTTCAACAAAGGAATACGGTTGAAGAGCCAGCCGTTCAAGTAATAGGTCACATCCCAGGAAGCGTATTCATCGTTCATGAATTCCATGGC
This sequence comes from Bacteroides sp. AM44-19, assembly GCF_003603395.1. Lineage (NCBI taxonomy): Bacteria > Pseudomonadati > Bacteroidota > Bacteroidia > Bacteroidales > Bacteroidaceae > Bacteroides > Bacteroides sp. AM44-19. The sequence goes on from NZ_QTNB01000001.1 coordinate 698,732, forward strand.
ATTCATCAGTGAATAGGACTCGGGCTGTATGGTATAGGACAAGTTCGCGTTGGGAATGACGAGCAAAGGGAAAGGAACCTTGTTCCATACTTTCCCGGCCTTCAGGATAACGTCCGTATAACCGAATGCTGAGAACCAGAAACGCTTTTGAAAACCCGCTTCCGTATAGTGATAGGTATAGTCTCCTCCCAGTACCCCTTTGGCAGCCATGGTATGTGTAAGCGAAAAGACCGGAGCATCCAGCGAAACGGGGAAACGGTTCCATTGGGTCTGGAAGAATTTCTCGTTGGGAGCATAGCGCAGCTTCAATTCCAGTTCACTGGTCGAAATACTTTTTACATACGTATTATGGTCGTCCTGCTTGACGAAAGGAATCAGATGGGATGATTCATCTTTACGCAGACGCGTCGTCATCTGTACGGAAAAACCGGAATGGAACTCATTGGTATAGGTCAGTTCCGCCTTCCGCTGATAACCGATACGGTCATCCTTCTGACGTTTCAAAGCAAGAAAAACATTGTCCTGACTGGTATAAAGATAGTGTTGTCCATATTGATTGACATCTGACAAGTAACGGAGCTTCAACGAATGTATAGGAAATTCATTGGCATATTCCTTCTTCTTATGAAAAGAATATTCCAGTTCGGCAAGTCCTTTTACACGATGGTCGCGAAAACCGTATGCCATATACCCCCTACCGAACAGATGCGGATTGAGCCATGCCGTCGTCATACCGCCGGCACGCAAGCGCACCCCTTCCAGTGTATTTCCGCTGATGGTGGTATTCATCATACCGATATAGAACAAAGGTTCTTTTTCCTTCGGAGCGGGAATATACCCCGTGAACAGCACCTTCAACACTTTCTCCGTCCAGAAATAAACGGGATAGCTGCGCAACTGGGCCATCATCTTGTCCACCGAAGTTTCTTTCTTGCTGACTTCCACCTGGCGGTTGGCATCCCAATATGCTTCCGAATAGCCGGAAGCCGATGTCTCTTCAATCACCTTTTCCGGTTTTCGGAAAGCCTGCAGAGCCTTGTCATCCGGTTCATACTGATAATTTCTGTAATACACATCCCGCTTGGCATAAATACCGTCACTATTGTCCACCAACTTGAACTCCGTAGTGATACTCTCATTGAGCAACTGCCTCGTACCGTCCTCCGCGCGGTCAAAATTCTGTTCAATCTTCATGTAGTCCACAAAGTTCAGATTTATTTTCTGAGGAAAGTTCATGACGGTACGCTTTACAAAATAGGTACTGTCCAGCATGACGTATAAATGTCCCGTAAAACCGAACGACTCGGAGTTGAAAGGGACAAATGTCAAGTCAACACAAGGCTTTCCGGCAACGGTAAGCGTATCCATCAGATAATATTTGTAGAAAGACGGCCCAAGGGAGGAAAGCGGACTGACAAACTTATTGGTGAACAAGGTGATGTTGTTCTCATAAAGGTCTACATCGGTCATGGTGACACTGATAGCCTGCTCCATACCCTGCTGGGAAAGCATTTCGTCCACTCCTGCCTGCCTGCGGGCGGTGACCCACTGTTTCCGGCTATGCGGAGACTTGCGGTAATAGTCTGTGGCAAGCAACTCACGGTTGGAGATGGCCAGTACCGGCCTGCCGGTAACGGCAGAGGTATCGACATAATCCGTCAGAAACTTGAACTTACGGTAAAGCCACTTCTGTTGCTTCAAGCTGTCGAAGTTATTGATGGCAAAAGTCATCTTTTCATAGCGGTCACGTTTCCAGAAGTCGCGTTCGTCGGGCGAGTAGTCATCCCGATGCTCTATCATCTTGCGTACAAACTCCACTGCGGGATTATCCTTTTTCTTATACCGTTCACGTTTCGGCTTCACCACCACCTCATCCAGTGCATAAGTGGCTGGCGAAAGGGCAATATTGAACTTAGAAGACTTTGCAGGATGAATCAGCCGGACATATTCATTATATCCCACGGCCGAAATGACCAGCGTGGCCTCCGGGCGATAGGTCTTGAAGGAAAAACGGCCGTTATTGTCCGTCATCCCTCCCTCCGTAGTTCCTTTCAGATAAACTGACGTATAAGGCAACGGCTCCTTCGTCAACGAATCGGTGACAACGCCTTGCACCATATATTGTGCTCTCAATGGAAGAGTAACCAGCTGGATAAGCAGAAATACCCTAAAAAACAACTTCATACCTTGTTTTACCTAATTTGGATGGCAAAGGTACGGAAGAAAACTTTTTCTTAAAGTTCGGTTTTACGGAATAAATGTTCTAAAAAACTCCTTTTGTACAAAACACTTCCCGTTAAAAGCCGTTGTATAGCGAAACGACGCTCCAGAAAGCATCGGAACAACCAATATATAACCTAAACAACTTGATTATGGAATGGATTTTCAACCAGCTCAGGGAACGCCCCGAACTTGCCATTTTCCTCACTATATTCCTGGGATTCTGGCTGGGGAAACTGCGTATCGGTAAGTTTACGCTGGGCACAGTGACCAGTGTACTGCTTGTAGGCGTACTGGTAGGGCAACTGAATATAGCCGTACCGGGTCCGATAAAGTCGGTATTTTTTCTGCTTTTCCTTTTTGCCGTGGGCTATAAAGTGGGTCCCCAGTTCTTCCGCGGACTGAAAAAGGACGGATTGCCCCAAGTGGGCTTTGCCGTACTGATGTGTGTATCCGTACTGTTAGTGACCTGGCTGCTGGCCCTGATGATGGGCTACAATGCCGGTGAAGCTGCCGGACTGCTGGCCGGTTCGCAAACCATCTCCGCCGTCATCGGAGTGGCAGAAGACACCATGGCCAATATGGGACTGGACGAGGCCCAACGACAAAGTTACGTCAACATCATTCCCGTATCCTACGCCGTCACCTACATTTTCGGTACGGCAGGCTCGGCATGGGTCCTATCATCCATTGGTCCCAAGATGCTAGGCGGGCTGGAAAAGGTGAAAGCCGCCTGCAAGGAACTGGAGGCGAAGATGGGCAGCTCTCTGGCTGACGAACCGGGATTCATGCCGGCGGCACGCCCCGTCACTTTCCGTGCCTACCGGGTCGAAAACGAATGGTTCAAGAATGGAAAGCGGGTGATTGACCTGGAAGTCTACTTCCGGCAGCACGACAAACGTCTATTTGTGGAACGCCTCCGCAAATCCGGAGTTGTGGTGGAAGTCAGCATGAACATACAGATAGAGCCGGGAGACGAAGTAGTGCTAAGCGGACGCCGCGAATACATCATAGGCGAAGAAAGCTGGATAGGGCCGGAAGTACAAGATGCCCAGCTCCTGGATTTTCCTGCCGAAAAGTTACCGGTTACAATCACACGCAAGACGGTTGCCGGCAAGACGGTTGCAGTTATCCGAAGGGAAAAGTTCATGCACGGTGTCAGTATCCGGAGCATCAAGCGCGCCGGAATATCCATTCCCGTGCTGGCACAAACGGTAGTAGATGCCGGCGACGTCATCGAAGTGGTAGGTACCAGGCAGGAAGTGGAAGCAGCAGCCAAACGTCTGGGGTATATAGACCGCCCTACCAACCAGACGGACATGATATTCGTAGGCCTGGGTATCCTTGTCGGAGGTTTGTTCGGAGCACTTTCCGTCCATATCGGCGGCATCCCCATCAGCTTGAGCACAAGCGGCGGCGCATTGATTGCCGGCTTGTTCTTCGGCTGGCTCCGCAGTAAGCACCCCACCTTCGGGCGCATTCCCGAACCTTCGCAATGGGTGTTGAACAATGTCGGTCTGAACATGTTCATCGCGGTAGTGGGCATTTCGGCAGGTCCCAGTTTCGTGCAGGGCTTCCACGACGTAGGTATCAGCCTGTTCCTGGTGGGAGCAGCCGCCACCACCCTGCCGCTGATTATCGGCTTGCTGCTGGCAAGGTATGTTTTCAAGTTCCATCCGGCACTGGCTTTGGGCGTCTGCGCGGGGGCACGTACCACTACGGCCGCTTTAGGCGCGGTGCAGGATGCCGTTGAGAGTGAGACACCTGCTCTGGGATACACCGTGACCTATGCCGTGGGCAATACCTTATTAATAATATGGGGTGTAGTCATCGTTTTGCTAATATAAGACGATTCTGTACCAATGCTTACTAATCCGGAGCATTCAAAGAATTATTGCCGGAAATGCAAGCGACTATATACCCATTCACTAATAGCTATTCGTCCGACAGCTGTCGGACGATAATTCAACAGTTGTCGGACGATGATTCAACAACTGTCGGACGAAAAGGAAACATATATCGGACGATTAATTTCAAGCAAGGAAAGAAATAGTATACCGCATGAACAGAGATTATTCGCCGAATGACTGAAAACAATAAATAACGAACCTAAACTTGAGCTTATGGATACAAAACTTTTAGAAAAGAAAATGGAATCTATCAGTCCTTTCGAACTGAAGAACCGCCTGATAGACATGGCAGACGAGAGTCTGAAGAAAACCGCCCGTACCATGCTGAACGCAGGGCGCGGCAACCCCAACTGGATTGCAACCGCTCCACGCGAAGCCTTCTTCCTATTGGGAAGCTTCGGCCTGGAAGAGTGCCGCCGCATCATGGATTTGCCCGAGGGCATTGCAGGCATCCCCGAAAAAAAAGGCATTGCCTCCCGCTTCGAAGCCTTCCTGAAAAAGAACAATAACGTACCGGGCGCCAAATTGCTGGAACAAACCTACAACTACCTGCTGATGCAGCATGCCGCCGACCCCGACAGCCTTGTACACGAATGGGCCGAAAGCATTGTAGGCGATCAGTATCCCGTGCCCGACCGCATCCTTCATTTTACGGAAATCCTTGTGCAAGATTACCTTTCGCAAGAGATGTGCGACAACCGTCCTCCCCGGGGTGCCTATGACCTGTTTGCCACCGAAGGTGGAACAGCCGCCATGTGCTACATCTTCGACTCCCTGCAGGAAAACTTCCTGCTGAACAAAGGGGACGGCATCGTCCTCATGGTTCCTGCCTTTACCCCCTATATTGAAATCCCACAACTCAGCCGCTACCAGTTTCGAGTGACCAAAATACATGCCAACCGCATGAATAACGAAGGGATGCACCTCTGGCAGTACAGCGACGAAGACATAGACCGCTTGAAAAGCCCTAAAATCAAGGCCCTCTTTGTCACCAATCCCAGTAATCCGCCCAGCTACACACTCAGTCCGGATACAATGGCGCGCATCGTGAGCATCGTCAGGAATGACAACCCTAATCTGATGATTATTACAGACGACGTATACGGTACATTCAGTCCACACTTCCGTTCGTTCATGGCAGAAATTCCCTACAATACGCTTTGCGTCTATTCATTCTCCAAATACTTCGGTGCCACCGGATGGCGCAATGCGGTCATTGCCCTGCACGAATTCAACCTGTTCGACAAGCTGATAGCCAAACTGCCGAAAGAGAAACGGGAGATTCTGCACCACCGCTACTCCACCCTCACTCTGGAACCTGAAAAACTGAAGTTTATCGACCGTATGGTTGCCGACAGCCGTCAGGTGGCACTGAACCATACCGCCGGACTGTCATTGCCACAACAGATGCAGATGGGCCTTTTCGCCGCCTTTGCCCTGCTGGACAAGGAAAACAAATACAAGCAAAAGATGCAGGAGATTATCCGCCGCCGATTGCATGCCCTTTGGGAGAATACCGGTTTCACGCTGACGGAAGACCCGTTGCGCGTAGGTTATTATACAGAAATCGACATGCTGGTTTGGGCAAAGAAGTTCTATGGGGACGACTTTGTAGAATATCTGAAACGTACCTACAGCCCGCTGAACGTAGTCTTCCGCCTTGCCAAAGAAACCTCTCTGGTGCTGCTGAACGGCGGTGGTTTTGACGGCCCCGAATGGAGCGTACGCGCCTCACTCGCCAATCTGGACGAGAAAGACTATGCAACCATCGGCCAAGGCATCAAAAAGATACTGGAGGAGTATGCAAAAGAATTCTTTAAAAATGGAAAGGCGAAAGGTAAAAATTGAAAATTGAAAGGTGAAAGGTAAAACTTTCAAATTTTAATTAAATAGTATACGGAAGCGGGTCAATCCATCGCTGTAGGTACGCAGGGAGAACGTGCAACCATGACGGCTCAAAACTTCCCGGATAAACACCAGGCCAATTCCCTGCCCGTTCGGCTTGGTGGAAAAGAAGGGGCTGAAGAGTTTAGCTTCGGTCTCTTTACTTATCCCCGGACCATTGTCAACGACTTCGACAGAAGCGGGGGCAGTGGTCCTTACTATTATCTCACCTTGCTGTCCGTTTTCTCCGGCGTCCCCCTCTATACTTTCGGCGGCATTCTTGATGATATTCACAAGCACCTGCTCAAAAAGAGAAGCATCCATACGCACCATTCCCACCTCCGGGTCGCATTCCAGACGTAGCTCTATATTGCGGTCATTGCACATTCCTTCCATGAAACGCTTGCACATGGACACCAACTCATTCAGTTGGACGGGTGCCAGGGTAGGTTCAGGTATCTTTACCACATCTGCAAAACGGGTAATGAAACGGCTCATCGAGAAACAACGCTCCGTACAGACGCGCATCACGTCGCAGATGTCCTCCATATCATCTTCTGTAGAAAGTGCCTGCTCCACTGTATCGAGTGTGGAAGTGATGCCCGCAGTGGTATTGTTCACTTCATGAGCTATCATGCGGATTACCTTTTCATAGGCACGCTTCTCGGCACGCATCACTTCTTCCGTCATACGCTCTATCAAGAAAAAAGGATGTTTGAACCCTCTGTCAATAAAAGAAGAATGGGTGCATTTATAAATATTCGCATCATTGAGACGGACCACCGCCGTCTCGTCTTTGGGAATAGACGAAAGTTCGGCAGCCAACGGGGAGTCCATCTGGTCCAGCCGTTTTGTCATCGCCTCCTCCATACGGACACCGAGCATCTTTACCGCCATCGGATTCAGTTGCGACACTTCATCGTCCATTGTCAGGATAATAACCCCCATTGGAGATGCCTGAATCAACAAATCCAAGAAGTGATTCTGCTCGCGCATGCGCAACCGTTCATTCTTGAGCTGCTCCATCATTCGGTTAAAGATATTCACAATGCGGTCTGCCTCGTACTGCCCTACCCGGCTGAGACGACTACTGAAATCCTGCTCGCGCAGCAACTCCATACCGCTGCCTATGGTGTTCATCGGCTTCACTATCTTATTATAGAATACTATCAGATAGATAAGGATAAACCCGATGAGCCCCTCCAATACGTACAGATACAAAGAAGGCTTTCCACTCAGCAGATATACCAGCATTCCACCCAGACCGAGCAGAAAAAGGACGAGTATGAAGAAAAAGAATTTTATGCGCACGGGACTTGAATATTATATTTTTCCAAACGTCTGTAAAGCGCAGCGCGGCTGATGCCTAATGACACTGCCACTTGACTGAGATTCCCTTTATGCTGTTCCAACGCCTGCAAGATAGTCTGCCGCTCTATTTCATCCAAGGTCATACCTGCAAAAGAAGTACCTTCGGCAGCTTTGGCCGGTTCGTCGTGACGCAGATATTGGGCATCGAAATCCGTGGCATCCAGCACCGGCTTGCCGCTGACCAGAATGGTACGCTCCACCAGATTCTTCAACTCACGAATGTTGCCCGGATAAGGCAGGCGGGAAAGGAAATTCAGAGCGTCGGCCGAGAAATCCGTACGCGGCAAGCCGTTCACCTCTGCCTGACGGTCGGCAAAGTGACGTGCCAGCAAAGGAATATCTTCACGGCGCTCCCGCAAGGAGGGCAGTTTTACGGTAATCAGGTTGATACGGTAAAAAAGGTCTTCACGGAAAGTACGTTCGGACACCATCTTGCGGAGGTCTGCATTAGTGGCGGACACAACGCGTACATCGACTTTGCGGGGACGGCTATCGCCCAGCACTTCGAATGTCTGGTCTTGAAGCACGCGCAGCAGTTTCACCTGGCAGGAAGGGTCGAGGTCACCAATCTCGTCGAGGAAGATAGTACCTTTATTTGCCATTTCAAAACGCCCTATACGGTCGGCGCTGGCATCGGTAAACGCCCCTTTCTTATGGCCGAACATCTCGCTCTCGAACAAGCTCTGCGAGATGCCACCAAGGTTCACCTTGACAAAGGGCTGCTTCACGCGTTGGCTGTTGATATGGATGGCTTCGGCAATCAGCTCCTTGCCCGTTCCGCTTTCGCCCGTAATCAGCACCGAAGCATTGGTACGGGCTATGCGAGCCACTGTGTTCAGCACTTCCATCAGCCCTTTGGACTTACCTATAATATGGCTGCGATTCAATGCGGTAGTCTGCTCTTCCGGCACCTCTTTCGGGGCGGCCGTAAGCTCAAGGGCCGTCTCGATGCGCTGCAAAAGAGCAGCATTGTTCCAAGGCTTGGTTATGAAATCGAATGCGCCGGCCTGCATACCCTGCACGGCAAGCTGGATACTTCCCCATGCCGTCATCAAAATAACGGGCACATCGGGACGGAACACCTTTACCTGCTTCAATAAGGTAAGTCCCTCTTCTCCGGTAGTGGAAAGAGTGAAGTTCATATCCATCAAAATCAAGGCGGGAGCTTCGGCCCTAACTATGTCCATAGCTTCGCGAGGACTTGGAGCCGTTTTCACCTCATATCCGGCACGCTTCAGCATAAAGCTGAGGGAAGAGCGCACAGCACTATCGTCGTCTATTATCAGTATCATAAAAATTGTAGTTTGTTTCCCGCAAAAATAAGTAAAAAAGCAGAGTTATGAATGATAAGTTATAAGTTATTCACCTATAATATCGCATATACGGTACTTTTACCGGCAAATAATTCATAACTTATCACTTGCAACCCGTCGACTTATCCTCTTACCACCTCTTCAAAATCAGCTTCCAATTCCGTATCGCGTTCAAAATCCCAAAGGGTCAAGCTGCGGAGCTGATAGAAGTAATACCAATAGTAGTACAGCTCTGAAATATGCTTTTGACGGGCTTCGTCTTTAGAGTTCTGTGCATCGTTCAGGTCCAGGGTGCTGATTTTACCTATCATAAAGGTCTCTACACTGGTCTTGTAACGCTTCTCAGCAATGACATCCGCCTCTTCGGCTATGTCCAGCTGTTGCGCCTGGTTGTTGAAGTTAGCCACCAGCAAAAAGATGTCCTGGTTAAAGTCCATCTGTTCCTGACGGATTCTGGACAAGACCACTTCACGGTTGCTCTTTGCCACCCTTACCTTGCCGCGGCGCTTGCCCCAGTCAAGGATAGGAATCTTGACGCCTACCTGCACAATCTGATTATCAAGCAAGTCCCGGTAGGCTGAAGAGAATTCATGGTTCTGCCCCGTATAGCCCACACTGGCAAAGAGGTCGATGCTGCGCAAGTTTCCGCGTGCCGTTGCCACTTCATAATCAGCTTCGAGCTGGCGGCGGCGAATGTTCTGTGCAAAGGAGTTGCGTTCCAGTGCCTTGTTCAGCACACGGTCATACTCCATCTTTATATCGGGAACAGTGGCGGGCAACACCGGATTCAGGCTTTCCTGCTCGGACACCCCGAGGAAAGAACGGAGCTGGAACATTTTTGCATTCAGGTTGCTCTCTGCCTCAGTCACGTCGGCCTTGCCCTGCAATGAATTCAGTTTAAGCTGCAACAAATCATTCTCGGATATCTGTCCCATTTTACGTTTGGCTATGGCCACTTCATAAAGGCGGTCGGCATTCGTCTTGTTCTGCATGGCGGTAGCGAGCGATTCTTTGGCCAGCAGCAACTCAAAGAAATAAGTGATGGTTTTCATCGTCACCTCTTCCGTAGCTGAAATGAACTCGGCCTTTGCCTCGGCATAGCGTACGGGCTCTATACGGCGGTTCCACTTCAAGGTATTCACTCCGAAGACCGGTTGCGTCAACTCCAGACTCACGGGGACTGACATGAACTGCTTCGCTCCTCCGGAACCCAGTTGTTTGAGATAATCCAGCGAAGAAGTCAGTGACAGCTTACCCCCCGTAAACCAAATGTTCTGGTCTACCGAAAGCTGTCCGGACAGCCCCAGTGTATTGTTGCGAACAAAGCTATAGGAGCCGTCGGAATTCTGGTAGGTACTGTAGGACTTGTTATAGTTGGGTAGTGTACCGGTGAAATTCACTTCCGGCAACAAGTCCGCACGGAATGTACGGTATTCCCAATACGCGGTTTTCAATTCATTCAATGCCACAGCAGCATCCACAGACTGCGTACGGGCCAGTACAATGGCCTCCGACAGCGTAATATTGCGTTCATGTCCCAAAGTATCATTCTGCGCCATGGTTGCCAACGGCATCAAAAAACAAACTGCAAGTAAAATATTCTTTTTCATGTTCAATCTTTAAAATTGTCGCAAACAGAAAAGCAAAGAGTGTGCCAAGTGGCCGGAAAGGTTTCATAGAGGGGTAAGTGTTCATTTTCGGACAGTGGGGATGTCCGTTAGCGGACGATATCAAGAAAACAACCGGTCTCTATCTAAAGTCTGAAAAAATCCTTCTAAAGTTCAATTAACCATTAATTAATTGATGAAAAATTTCTTTATTAAGGAAGAATTCTCTTTCTTTGTGCTGCTTTATACCTTTATTAAAAAGGATACAATACTAACATTAATTTATATAGTTATGAAGATTTCACACATTGAGCATCTGGGCATTGCCGTTAAGAGCATTGAAGAAGCCCTTCCGTACTACGAAAACGTTTTAGGTTTGAAATGCTACAACATCGAAACCGTGGAAGATCAGAAAGTTAGAACCGCTTTCCTGAAAGTGGGCGATGTAAAGATCGAATTGTTGGAACCTACTTCTCCCGAAAGCACAATTGCCAAGTTCATCGAAAAGAACAACGGTAACGGTGGCATGCATCATCTCGCATTCGCCGTTGAAGACGGAGTGGCCGGTGCGCTTGCCGAAGTCGAAGAAAAAGGTATCCGCCTTATAGACAAAGCTCCCCGCAAAGGTGCAGAAGGTCTGAACATTGCATTCCTGCATCCGAAGTCAACTCTCGGTGTCCTGACCGAGCTTTGCGAGAAACCGGAATAAGCAAGACTGTAAAATCATCAAATCATAAATTGTATAAACACTTAAAGAATATAAATTCATGAGTAATCAACTTGAAAAGATTAAAGAGCTTATAGACCGCCGCGCTGCAGCACGTCTCGGTGGTGGTGAAAAAGCGATTGCAAAGCAACACGAGAAGGGTAAATATACAGCTCGCGAGCGCATAGCCATGCTTCTCGACGAAGGCAGTTTCGAAGAAATGGACATGTTCGTAGAACATAGATGCACCAACTTCGGCATGGAAAAGAAACACTACCCCGGTGACGGTGTAGTAACCGGTTGCGGTACAATCGAAGGCCGTCTGGTTTATATCTTCGCACAGGACTTCACAGTTTCTGCCGGTTCACTGTCCGAAACCATGTCTCTGAAAATCTGTAAGATTATGGACCAAGCCATGAAAATGGGTGCTCCGTGTATCGGTATCAACGACTCGGGCGGTGCACGTATTCAGGAAGGTATTAATGCCTTGGCTGGCTACGCTGAAATCTTCCAACGTAACATACTTGCTTCGGGTGTCATTCCGCAGATTTCCGGTATTTTCGGTCCTTGTGCCGGTGGCGCCGTTTACTCTCCTGCCTTGACAGACTTTACTTTGATGATGGAAGGTACATCCTACATGTTCCTTACCGGTCCGAAGGTAGTAAAGACTGTAACCGGAGAAGACGTAAGCCAGGAAAACCTGGGTGGTGCGAGCGTTCACTCCACCAAATCTGGTGTTACTCATTTTACTGCACAGACAGAAGAAGAAGGTTTGGCTCTTATCCGCAAACTGTTGAGCTACATTCCCCAGAACAACCTGGAAGAAGCTCCCTATGTAGACTGTACAGACCCTATCGACCGTCTGGAAGATTCCCTGAACGACATCATTCCTGATAACCCGAACAAGCCGTACGATATGTACGAGGTAATTGGTGCTATCATAGATAATGGTGAGTTCCTCGAAATCCAAAAAGATTATTCAAAGAATATCATTATTGGTTTCGCACGTTTCAACGGACAGTCCGTAGGTATTGTTGCCAACCAGCCGAAGTATCTGGCAGGTGTGCTCGACAGCAACGCATCCCGCAAGGGCGCACGCTTCGTCCGTTTCTGCGACGCCTTCAATATTCCTATCGTATCATTGGTAGACGTACCGGGATTCCTTCCGGGAACCGGCCAGGAGTACAACGGCGTCATCCTGCACGGTGCCAAACTGCTGTATGCATACGGTGAAGCTACTGTACCCAAGGTTACCATCACACTGCGTAAATCCTACGGTGGTTCGCACATCGTGATGAGCTGTAAGCAGCTGCGTGGCGACATGAATTATGCTTGGCCTACTGCTGAAATCGCTGTAATGGGTGGTGCAGGTGCTGTAGAAGTATTATATGCCCGCGAAGCCAAAGAGCAGGAAAATCCGGCTCAATTCCTGGCTGAAAAAGAGGCTGAATACACCAAGTTGTTTGCCAATCCTTATAATGCAGCTAAATATGGCTACATTGATGATGTTATCGAACCGCGTAACACACGTTTCCGCATCATTCGTGCCCTGCAACAGTTGCAAACCAAGAAATTGACTAACCCGGCTAAGAAGCATGGTAATATTCCCTTGTAATCAAGCTTTTCACACTAAAACAAGAACGATTATGAATAAAACAAAAATCGGAATATTCCTTTCATTGATGCTGGTGTTGGGCTTTTGCTCTTCTTGCAAAGAACAGAAATCGAACAACAAACTGCTGCTGAATGAAGTGCTGGTCAACAACGAGAGCAACTATCAGGATGACTACGGTGTGCACAGCGCATGGATTGAAATATTCAACAGATCATACGGCAGCGCCGACCTTGCAGGTTGCTATCTGAAATTCAGCAGCCAGCCGGGTGATACTGCCAGTTATTTCATTCCCAAAGGTGACGTTCTGACACTCATAAAACCACGTCAGCATGCACTTTTCTGGGCTGATGGAGAACCAAGACGCGGTACATTTCATACGAACTTCAAACTGGATGCCACAAATGCCAACTGGATTGGGTTGTATGATTCCGGCAAGAAATTGCTTGATCAAGTCATAGTGCCTGCCGGTACTTTAAAAGCCAACCAATCCTATGCCCGTGTCAGTGATGCAGCCGACCAATGGGAAGTAAAGGGTGGAAGCGAAGATAAATATGTCACTCCGAGTACCAACAACAAGACTATCGACAGCAATGCCAAAATGGAAAAATTCGAAGAGCATGACAGCGTAGGTATCGGTATGGCTATTTCTGCCATGAGCGTTGTATTCTGCGGGCTGATATTACTCTACATCTCCTTCAAGATTATAGGTAAAATATCAGTTAACCTCAGCAAACGCAATGCCATGAAAGCTAAAGGTATTACTGATAAACAAGAAGCAAAAGAGAAACAACTGGGGCAGGCTCCGGGAGAAGTTTTTGCTGCCATTTCAATGGCCATGCACGAATTCCAAAGCGATGTACACGATGTGGAAGACACGATACTTACCATTACCCGTGTAAAACGCAGTTACTCACCGTGGAGTTCAAAGATTTATACGTTGCGTGAGACTCCTCACAAAAAGTAAGTCACCCATAATAAAATAAAACGATGAAAGAATATAAATATAAAATTAACGGTAACGTATATAAAGTTGCCATTGGAGATATTGAAGACAACATCGCTCATGTAGAAGTGAACGGTACTCCCTACAAAGTTGAAATGGAAAAAGCACCGAAGGTAGTTGTTAAACCGGTAGCACGTCCGGCAGCCACATCCGCTCCTGCTGCTCCTGCTACTCCGGTAGTAAAACCGGCCGCTGCTTCTACCGGCAAGTCAGGTGTAAAATCTCCGCTTCCCGGTGTAATCCTCGATATCAAAGTAAATGTCGGCGATACAGTAAAGAAGGGACAAGTTATCATCATTTTGGAAGCCATGAAGATGGAAAACAATATCAATGCTGATAAAGACGGTAAGATTACAGCCATCAATGTAAACAAAGGGGACTCTGTTCTCGAAGGTACTGACCTCGTAATTATTGAATAATATGGGAGAATTTATCACATTTTTAGGAAACAACCTTGCCGACTTCTGGACTTATACAGGTTTTGCCAATGCAACGGTAGGACATGTGGTAATGCTTCTGGTAGGTTTGTTTTTCATATACTTGGCTGTAGCCAAGGAATTTGAGCCGATGCTATTAATTCCTATCGGTTTCGGTATGCTGATTGGTAATATACCTTTCAATATGGAAGCCGGATTGAAAGTCGGTATCTATGAAGAAGGTTCTGTACTTAATATTCTGTACCAGGGAGTAACCTCCGGTTGGTACCCGCCACTCATATTCCTGGGTATCGGTGCCATGACTGATTTCTCCGCTTTGATCTCGAACCCCAAATTAATGTTGGTTGGTGCAGCAGCCCAATTCGGTATATTCGGTGCTTATATGATTGCCCTTGCCATAGGATTTGACCCGATGCAGGCTGGTGCAATCGGTATCATTGGTGGTGCCGATGGTCCGACTGCCATCTTCCTCTCTTCCAAACTGGCTCCTAACTTAATGGGTGCCATTGCGGTATCAGCCTATTCATATATGGCATTAGTACCGGTGATACAGCCGCCTATTATGCGTTGGCTGACCAGTAAAAATGAACGTCTTATCCGTATGAAACCTCCCCGTGTGGTTTCACATACGGAAAAAGTAATGTTCCCGATTATCGGTTTGTTACTGACCACATTCCTTGTACCATCCGGTCTGCCTTTGCTGGGTATGCTGTTCTTCGGTAATTTACTGAAAGAAAGTGGAGTTACACGTCGTCTGGCAAACACAGCCAGTGGTCCGCTGATTGATACCATTACTATTCTGCTTGGTTTGACAGTAGGTGCTTCTACGCAAGCATCCGAGTTCTTAACCCTTGATTCAATCAAGATATTCGGTCTGGGCGCCTTATCATTTGTCATTGCCACAGCATCCGGCGTCATCTTCGTGAAGATTTTCAACCTCTTCCTGAAGAAGGGCAACAAGATTAATCCGTTGATCGGTAATGCCGGTGTATCTGCCGTACCCGACTCTGCACGTATCTCCCAAGTAGTAGGTCTGGAATACGATCCTACCAACTATCTGCTGATGCATGCCATGGGCCCGAACGTTGCCGGTGTAATCGGTTCCGCTGTAGCAGCAGGTATCCTGCTGGGATTCTTAATGTAATACATTTATTCATTCCGTTATCCGGCTTGAATTCTGAACTATTTTAGAGCCCCTTCATTTTTGGAGGGGCTTTTTCGTTAATCTATCTAAAACAGATTACGATTATTTCGTAAATACATTCTTTTTAGTAACTTGCAGTCAGTTTAACCTCATATAAATGATATACTGTATGCGAAAGCTTTTTATCTCCTTATGTTTCAGTGCATGCTGTTCGCTTCTGGCGGCACAGACCACAAATCCCATTCAAGAGGCGATGGCCAACTACGATTATGAAACAGCCTTGATGCTGATCGATCAAGAAACCCCGACCGTCCCCCTACTCTACCAAAAAGGGAAAGCGCTGAAAGGGCTGGGCAATAACCTTGAAGCTCTGAGCGTATTTCAGGAAGTCGTAGCTCAGGATTCTCTCAATCCCCGGGCATACATTGAAGCTGCCGAATGCTGCAAATCACTTGCCAAATATAGCGAGGCACTGGATTACTACCAAAATGCGCTCCACATAAATCCGGACAATAAATACGCACGCATCCAGTATATCAGTCTGCTGATGAACATGAAGAGATACCGTGAGTCTCTAAAGGAAAGCAACCTGCTGGCAGAAAGGGACAGTTCCGCCTATGTACTACACCTTAGAGCCGAAAGTATGGGGCAAGTCTATGACAACACAGAAATCATGCATGTGATAGATGCCTACCTGGACATACAGAAAAGATATCCCAATGATTACCTGTCTGCTGCCAAACTCGGCAACATCTATGTAGCAGGCCACCAGTATGAAGACGCCATAAACATAACGGAGAAATACCGTTCCATAGACTCCACCAACGTCCTTGTGAACCGCATCAATGCCCAAGCCTATTGCCTGAACAAAGATTACCCCAAAGCAATAGAAAGATATGAACAACTGTTACAGGAAAAAGACAGCTCCTTCCAAACCTGCTTCTACGCCGGAATCAGCTATTATGCCCTCGAAGACTTCTACCCAGCACACGACCTGCTGGAAAGGGCTCTTAAAGATGACAATACCAACATCAACGTTCTCTATTATCTGGGACGCGCCTGCTCCAAGACATCATGGAAAGAGGATGGAGTGACTTATCTGGAAACTGCCGTAAGCCTCGCCATGCCCAGCGACAGTGTCATGTCCCGCCTATATGTGGGGCTTGCGGACTGCTACAAGATGGCATTTCAATACACCGACCAGGCGAATACCCTTCTGACGCAATACGAAAAATACGACCGGCAGAAACACAAACTGCTCTACGACGCAGCCTTTATCTATTATTACTATCTGAAAGATGCGTCCAAAGCAGAGAGATACCTAACGGCCTACCTGAAAACCCGTCCGAAAAACAGCAAGGACAAAGTGCAGGAAGTAGATGCGGACGGAGTTCCCATCATCGGAGAAGACAACCGATACAATGCCGCCGAAAACTGGCTGAAGGACATCAGAGAAAAGCGCAAGAAAGAGGACTTCTTCAAGGGAAAGGTCGATACCGCCAGCGTAACCCCCATCAAATAGCCCCAATGAAAACGTTTGCATAATATAATAAGGTACAGTAACGGAGAAAGATTAACTTTCTCCGTTATTTGTTTTAAATTAGCGCAAAAATTAACCGTAAAGTTACTATCATGAAAAAAGTATTCTTAATCTTGGGAACACTCTTACTCTCCCTCAGTACGTATGCAGCTATGAATGTGAACAAAATCGACCCTCCGTTTTGGTACACCGGCATGCAGAACCCGGAACTCCAGCTGATGGTCTATGGCGAAGGCATCGGCAACGCGGCAGTATCCGTCAATTATCCCGGCGTCTCATTGAGCAGCACCGTCAAGCTGGAAAGCAACAACTACCTCCTGGTCTATCTGAAACTGGACAAGGATGTAAAACCCGGCAAATTCAACCTCACCTTCACTGAAGGAAAAAAGAAACTCGTAAAGGAATATGAACTGAAGGCACGCAACAAGAAAGGTTGCGAACATAAAGGTTTCGACGCCTCCGACGCACTGTACCTGCTGATGCCCGACCGCTTTGCCAATGGCAATCCGGACAATGACCAGATTGCGGGCATGGCCGAGTACAAGATAGACCGCAATGACCCCAATGCACGCCACGGCGGTGACCTTGCCGGCATCGAACAACACCTGGACTACTTCTCCGACCTCGGCGTCACAGCCCTCTGGTTTACTCCGGTACTGGAAAACAACATGACCGGCGGTTCCTATCACGGCTATGCCACCACAGACTACTACAAGGTAGACCCGCGCTTCGGTACCAACGAAGAATACAAGCAACTGATTGAAAAAGCCCATGCACGCGGCATCAAAATCGTAATGGACATGATTTTCAACCACTGCGGCGTAGAGCATGTATGGATTAAGGACATGCCCTCCAAAGATTGGTTCAACAACCCCGACCACGAAAACAACTTCGTGCAGACCTCCTTCAAACTGACCCCGCACGTAGACCCTTATACTTCCCAGTACGATGCCGACCAGATGAACGACGGCTGGTTTGTACCTTCCATGCCCGACCTCAACCAGAAGAATCCTCACGTTTACCGCTACCTGGTACAGAACAGTTTCTGGTGGATTGAATTCGCCAACATCGACGGCATCCGCATGGACACTTACCCGTATGCCGACTATGATGCCATGAGCAACTGGATGAAAGAGCTCAACGAAGAATATCCCAACTACAACACCGTGGGCGAGACCTGGGTTACCGAACCCGCCTACACCGCCTGGTGGCAGAAGGATTCCAAGCTATCAGCCCCCAAGAACAGTAACCTCAAGACCGTTATGGACTTCAGCTTCTTCGACAAGATAAACACCGCCAAGAATGAACAGACCGAAACTTGGTTCAAGGGACTGGACCGCATATACAATAACTTCGTATACGACTTCCTCTACCCCAACCCCGCTTCCGTACTGGCATTCATCGAAAACCACGACACCGACCGCTTCCTGGGCGAAGGCAACAACCTTCCGATGCTGAAGCAAGCCTCTACCCTGCTGCTTACCACCCGCCGCATTCCGCAACTCTACTACGGAACGGAAGTCATGATGAATGGCGTGAAGAGCAAGAGCGACGGCTATGTCCGCAAGGACTTCCCCGGCGGATGGACCGGTGACGCAACAAACGCACTGACCCCAGCCGGACGTACCAAAATACAGAACGAGTGCTACGACTTCTACAAGACCATCCTAAACTGGCGCAAAGGAAACGATGTGATTGCCAAAGGCAGCATGGTGCAGTTCATGGTACAGAATGGTGTTTATGCCTACGCACGCCAGTACGAAGGCAAGACGATATTCGTGATGCTGAACGGTACAGATGCAGAGACCACCGTTCCTTTGAAATTCTACAAGGAAATCCTAAAAGACAGCAAGCAGGGAAAAGATATTCTTAGCGGCAAGGCCATCACCTTCGGTGAAGAGCTGAAGATGGGCCCCAGAGAATCATTAGTGATAGAATTATAACGCGCACTCCACACAGAGAGCTCATTCTTGCAAATCTCCCTTGCAGATAGCTTGCAGACACCTCGCCTGCCAGCCATCTGCAAGGGATTTTTAGTATGGAATAGGTGTCACGGGGATATGCTTTTCACCGGTCTCAAATATAGCTAATCTGTTAGTTCATAACGGTGAACACTTTGTTCCAGTATAGAGAAACAAAGTGTTCGGATATGTAGAAACAAAGTGTTCTTACGTATTGGAACGAAGTGTTTTTGCATATTGGAACGAAGTGTTCTCTTTATTGAAACAAACTGTTCAGTTAAGGGAAACAGACTGTTTTGTTAAAGGAAACAGACTGTTGTACACGTTGAAACATCCGCTTCTGAAATAACCGGCGAACTTAACCATCCCACAACACCGGCCTATATATAACAAGTCAGCCCTTGCAACATCAATATTGCAAGGGCTGACGCTATATTCGGATTATCTTTCGATTAGTCCAGTTGAGCCAATTTGTTCTCTGAACCAAGCACGTTGATGATTTTATGCTTGTACAGTTTTTCCATATTGTCACGAGCCGGACCCAGATACTTACGCGGGTCGAATTCTGCCGGTTTTTCAGCAAATGTCTTGCGGATAGCAGCTGTCATAGCCAGACGTGAGTCAGAGTCGATGTTGATTTTGCAAACAGCAGACTTGGCAGCCTTACGCAACTGCTCTTCGGGGATACCGATAGCAGCTTCCAGCTTACCACCATACTTGTTGATAGTATCAACTTCTTCCTGAGGAACTGAAGAAGAACCGTGAAGAACGATGGGGAATCCCGGAAGTTTCTCCATTACAGCATCCAGAACGGCAAATTCCAAAGGAGGAGGAACCAGACGACCGGTAGCAGGGTCAACGTGGCATTGTTCGGGTTTGAACTTGTATGCACCATGAGAAGTACCGATTGAGATAGCCAGTGAATCGCAACCTGTACGGGTAGCGAAGTCAATAACTTCTTCAGGATTAGTATATGTATGGTGTTCTGCAGAAACTTCATCTTCTACACCGGCCAATACACCGAGTTCGCCTTCTACAGTTACGTCGAACTGATGGGCATAGTCAACTACCTTCTTAGTCAGTGCAACGTTTTCTTCGTACGGAAGGTGTGAACCGTCAATCATTACTGAAGAGAAACCGGAGTCGATACAGCTCTTGCAAGTTTCGAATGTATCTCCGTGGTCAAGGTGAAGAACAATTTCAGGATGTTTGCAACCCAATTCCTTAGCGTACTCAACAGCACCCTGAGCCATGTAACGCAACAGCGTAGCGTTGGCATACTGACGGGCACCCTTAGATACCTGAAGAATAACCGGAGACTTTGTTTCAACTGCAGCCTTGATGATAGCCTGCATCTGTTCCATATTGTTGAAGTTGAATGCCGGAATAGCATATCCACCTTTGATAGCCTTAGCAAACATCTCTCTTGTGTTTACCAGTCCTAAATCTTTGTAATTAACCATTTTGTTTAAATTTTATTGTTAGTGAATTAAAATTCTACGCAAAAGTAATCATTATCCTTTAAAGTAAAGAACTTGAGAGGAATAAAATATCCGGCTCATCCTACCAAATCCATTCTATTTTAAAGCTATTGGCTTCATTTAACAGATTATTGTAATCTCTATATTACAAACTCTTTGCATTTATCTCTGCCAGCCATACTTTTGCCATCTATACTTCTATCAACAAAAAAGCCGGAGAACATGTTTGCTCTCCGGCATCTGTTTACACATTATTATGTAATACTAATTTTTCAGATAGATGATGGTCGGCAAATGGTCACTGTAGCCGTTCAGCCAAGTCCTGCCTCCATGCGTACGCAAGGGGGAACCTTTGTATTTGCCATCCTGCTGAATCAGATAATCGCGGATGAAAACTTCATTGTGGTCATAGCGCAACCCTTTCTTTGCCTTCAGCAACGGTTTCGAAATGACAATCTGGTCAAACAGGTTCCACTTGCCCCGATAGAGCAATGTCCCCACTCCCTTGTCTTCCAGTGTCTCCCACCAGGGATTGTAGAGTTCGCCTTTCTTCACCTGCTTCGGATATTTGCGCGCTCCCAGCACCTCCATGCTTTCGTCCATCGGGTCGTCATTCATATCCCCCATCACGATGAGCTTCAGCTTCTTGTCGCTACGCATCAGAGAGTCCTTCAAGGCCTTTACTTGCCTGGCTGCATGCACACGCACCGGTGACTTCGCCCCACGGGAGGGCCAGTGGTTCACTATCACGCAGACACGCTCTCCCGCCAGTTGTCCGTCCACAATCAGGAAGCCGCGCGTCAAGTGCACCGTATCCCCCTCAAAAGGAGTAGAAAGCACCAACTTCGAGTGGGTAACGCTGAACTGCTTCGGGTCGTACAGCAAGGCACAGTCTATACCCCGTCTGTCCGGTCCTTCATAATGCACGAACTCATAATTGGAAATGGCCGGCTGCTTCACGAGGTCTTCCAGCACCCGGCTGTTCTCCGCCTCTGCCACACCGATGAATGCCGGACCTTCCGGCACTAAATCACGCGAAAGGGAACCCAACACTTTGGAAAGGTTCTGCAGCTTGGACTCATACTTCTTTGCCGTCCATTGGTAACTGCCGTCGGGCAGGAACTCATAGTCATTCTTACCTGCATCATGAATCGTATCAAACAAGTTCTCAAGATTGTAGAACGCAACACTATACAATTTCCGTTCCGCATTTTGTGCCCCCAGCGTTGCCACGCACAGCCAGAAAGAGCATAAGACAAGTAGTTTCCTCATAAATTCACAAGATTAAGTCCTGCAAAAATCAGAAATAAAATGCGATAAACCTACTAAATAAAAATAAATCTGAATTTATTTTGTAGAGTCTCCAACTTGCACTATCTTTGCGCTCTGAAAAGAAGACCATTACACTATTTATTACCAAAATAGTAACAGAATATAAATTTTTAAAAGAAAATATCAAAATGAAAAAAGGTATTCATCCTGAAAATTACCGTCCGGTAGTATTTAAAGATATGTCAAATGGTGATGTATTCTTGTCTCGTTCCACTTGCAACACGAAAGAGACTATCGAATTCGAAGGTGAAACTTATCCGCTGGTAAAGCTGGAAATCTCCAGCACTTCTCACCCGTTCTACACTGGTAAGTCCAAGCTGGTTGACACCGCCGGTCGTGTTGATAAGTTCATGAGCCGCTACGGTAACCGTAAGAAATAATCAGTTTCAAGCAAACTGAAAAAAGGGAGTCTTTCACTGAAAGGTTCCCTTTTTTGTTTCCGCCTCCCACTGCAGGACCGATAAATAGGGAATCTCCTATCACAGAATAGGGAAAAAAACGAGAAAGGAGAAAAACACTTCCCTATTTTTGTATCATCAAAACCGAAAACATATACTAATCATGAAACGACTCGCCACCCTATTCATCCTGACAATCCTTGTCGCAACGGCAGGATTTGCCAAGCCCAAAAAGTACAAAGATTTAAGCGGAAACATCGCTGTCAAAGGAGAATTGACAAAAGAGTACCGGCAATCTCCCGCCGGTACACCGGTCATTATCCGCCGGGTTGTCAAAATGAAGAATCCCGGTGAAAGCAGCAACAACATTTGCTATGCTGTCGAAATGAACGGCATACAAGAGACCATTCCTTTGAATGAGATGGGGCACATTGCCATATCCGCTCCGCAAACTGACCGGGAATTCTGGCAGCAGATATACTTGAAAAACCATCTTTACGAATATTTCAGCGACCGCGGCTACAAGCACAAACTGCGCCAGGAAATCGACGAAGAGTGCCTGGAGTATCTCGACAAACTGAATGAGATAGCCTATCAGGAAGATTACATCGTTTCGTACGTGCAGGGAGTGTTCTCCAAGTTGAACGCCACCACCATTGACAGCAATCGCGGGGAGAGTCTGAACATACGTATCATCCAGTCGCCCGAACCAGATGCCTTCATGCTTCCCAACGGCTCCATGGTTATCAGTACAGGCCTCCTCTGCACTCTTGATTCCGAAGACGAACTGGCCGCCGTCATCGCATGTGAGCTGGGACATTTCGTCCTCGACCATCAGGTAAACAACATTTACCGTGCCGAGCGGCGTGCCAAGCGTGCAGCTTTTTGGGCAGATGTCTTTGCCACTACCGCCAGCGCAGCCCTCGATGTGGCCTACTGGGACGATAATGAAGATGCTTATGCCGTCAGTCTGGTGGCAGATATCGGAGCCATCGCTTCCCTTTTGAGCATTCCGGCAACGGACCGGTTGGGGATGAAATACAAAACTTCCCAGGAAATCTCTTCAGACCGCCTTGCGCGCCAACTTCTGGCATTCAAGGGCTATAATCCCGACGGAATCGCATCGGCCCTCGGTAAAATTATAGGGTATTACAACCTGCACCAACGCAACAAGGACATTCCTCGCTACGGCAGCATCGGCAACCTGCAAAAGCGTATAGAAAAGGCCGGTGAATCCCATAGCCTGAGTGCCCGCCCCTACCTACGGACCACCAGCGATGTCGTTTCTTTCAACGCAAGTATGAACTACGCCAACAAGCGCTATAAGGAAACTGCCCGGCTGATACGCAAGAACATTGACAACAGACTAGCCACGGACAATGACTACATCATCCTGGTAAAAGCGGAAATGGCACTGTCTAATACGGAAGAAGTGAACAACCGCTGCCTCGCCATGCTTGATAAAGCCCAGGAGATGGCAGGAACAAGCCCCAATCTGGACATATATAAACAAAAAATACTATTATTGATGCGTATGAACAAACAAGCCCAAGCCGCTGATATACTGAAAGAATATATCACCTTGCTTTCGGCCTACGAAGGCCAGGGCATAGAAGGAACCGAAAAGGAATGGACCAATAAAGAGATAGGTTGGGCAAACCAAATGCTGGACAGGATAAGCAGAATATAGAGAAAGGAATAACTAAGAATGAAGAATTTGACTGCGCGATGATGCCGCATGACAAATTCTTCATTCTTCTTATTTTAGTTATTCATTCAAATTACTGTTTGCGGAACGGCGGTTTCACAACCACAGCTTTCAGCTTACGTCCCCGCATGTCAATGCAGATTTCCGTACCGACTTTGCTGTACTCGGGCCTGATATACCCCATTCCGATACCAATCTTGCGGGTAGGCGACATAGTTCCGGAGGTAACCACACCGATGGCAGTACCGTCTGTACTATACAGCTCGTAACCATGACGGGGGATACCGCGGTCTATCATTTCAAATCCCACCAACTTACGGGTAGTGCCTTCCGCTTTCTGTTTTTCCAGCATCGGGCGATTGGTGAAGTTCTTTCCCTCCACAAACTTGGTAATCCATCCTAAACCCGCTTCAATGGGCGAAGTGGTGTCATCCAAATCATTGCCATACAAACAGAAGCCCATTTCCAGACGAAGCGTATCGCGCGCACCCAGACCAACTGGCTTAATGCCGAACTCCGCGCCTGCCTCGAACACGGCATCCCAAATCTTCATGGCAGCCTCCGGATAGAAGTAAAGCTCAAAACCACCCGCACCGGTATATCCGGTATTGGAGATAATGACATCCTTTTCTCCGGCAAACTCACCGTGGGTAAAAGTATAGTAAGGAAGGTCGGAAAGATTGATGGAAGTCAGTTTCTGCAACGTCTGAATAGCCTTCGGTCCTTGCACAGCAAGCTGTGCCATGTGGTCGGAAGCATTTTCCAATTCAGCGCCTTCCGTGTTATGAGACACACACCAGTTCCAGTCTTTCTCAATGTTCGACGCATTCACGACAAGCAGGTATTTCTCCGGCTCATAATGATAGACCAGAAGGTCGTCTACAATGCCTCCGTTGTCATTGGGGAAGCAGGTATACTGTACTTTCCCAGGTGTGAGGGCAGCTACGTTATTGGAAGTCACTTTCTGCAGAAAGTCCAAAGCATGGGGACCTTTCACCCAGAATTCTCCCATGTGTGAGACGTCGAATACACCGACACCCTGACATACTGTAAGATGTTCGTCAATGATGCCGGAATACTCGATAGGCATATTATATCCCGCAAACTCGTGCATCTTGGCACCCAGCGAGATGTGTTTTTCGGTAAACGGAGTGGTTTTCATGGAACTATTAGAGTTATGAGTTATGAATTATCTATTTGCTTGCTACGAGCTCGGCAATCTTGACGATGACGTTCATGGCTTTCTCCATGTTCTGGATAGGCACGAACTCATAGCGGCCGTGGAAGTTCAAGCCACCGGCAAAGATATTGGGACAAGGCAGGCCCTTGAAAGAGAGCTGGGCACCGTCCGTACCTCCGCGAATGGCTTTTACACGAGGCTCTACACCTACCGCCTTCATGGCGGCAAAAGCGGTGTCGATGATATGCATCACCGGTTCAATCTGCTCGCGCATATTATAGTATTGGTCGCGAAGTTCCAGAGTAGCGGTACCCGGACCGTATTCTTCATTGATTTTTGCCACAAGACGTTCCATCTCCTTCTTGCGCTCTTCAAAGCGGGTGCGGTCGTGGTCACGGATAATGTAAGAGACTGTTGTCTGCTCCACCTCGCCAGTAATGCCTATCAGATGATAGAAACCTTCGTAACCTTCGGTATGCTCCGGAGCCTCGTCAGCCGGAAGCATGGACATGAAACGGTTGGCAACGCGGATAGAGTTAATCATCTTATTCTTGGCATAGCCCGGATGCACATTCCGTCCCTTGAAGCTTATCTTGGCAGAGGCCGCATTGAAGTTCTCGAATTCAAGTTCACCCACTTCTCCGCCATCCATGGTATAGGCCCATTCGCAGCCGAACTGCGCTACATTGAACTTATGGGCACCCAGACCGATTTCCTCATCCGGATTGAAGCCGATACGTATTTTACCGTGCTTGATTTCGGGATGTTCCTTCAGATATACCACTGCCGATACAATTTCGGCAATACCGGCTTTATCATCGGCACCAAGCAAGGTCTTGCCGTCGGTCACAATCAAATCTTCCCCTTGATGGTCGAGCAGTTCGGGGAACTGGGCAGGAGAAAGAACCACATTCTCTTCGGCGCAAAGAACAATGTCCTTACCGTCATAATTCTGCACGATACGCGGAGAAACATTCTTGCCACTCATATCGGGGCTTGTATCCATGTGGGCAATAAAGCCGATGACGGGCAACGGCTTGTCTGTATTGGCAGGAAGAGTGGCGAACAGATAACCATTTTCGTCCAACGTGATTTCTTCCAGACCCAAAGTTTCCAATTCTTCTTTCAGATACCGGGCAAACACCATTTGCCCCGGAGTACTCGGAGTAATCTCAGTCTCTTCACTGGACTGAGTATCGAAGCTTACGTACTTTAAAAAACGTTCTACTAAAGTCATGATGAATAATGATTAGTGATTAATGGTTAGTGATTAATGGTCAGTGATTAGTAATTGGCGAAAAGCATTATCCGAATGGCATTAATCATTAATCACTAATCATTAACCACTATTTTGTGCTGTAAAGATAAAAAAAGGGGCGTGAACTGCCAAGCAATTCACGCCTCTTTTTTATTTCTTAAGGACAAAATGTCAATCAAAAATGGCTGCTACCATCAAAACAATGCGTACATATCTTACACTTAGGCAATCCGATAGCCTCAACCAGAGTTTCCAACGTATTGAACTTCAAGGATGAAAGTCCGAAACGCTCGCGGATAACGTCCACCATCTTTTCGTATTCGGGTGAGCCGGTAGTGGCATACTTATCGAGATTCTTATTCTCGTCACCCTCCAGTTCCTTGATGACACGACGGGTAATCAGTTCCATGTCGCTTTTGGAAGCCGTGAATCCTACAAACGGGCAGCTATATATCAATGGAGGACAAGCAATCCGGATATGCACCTCCTTGGCACCATACTCATACAGCACCTTCACATTGTCGTGCAACTGGGTCCCCCGGACAATAGAGTCATCACAGAACAGCAGACGCTTACCCTCGAGCATGGCACGATTGGGAATCAGCTTCATCTTTGCCACCAGCGAACGCAATTCCTGCTTGCTGGGAGTAAAACTACGAGGCCAAGTCGGAGTATATTTGGAAATGGCACGATGATAAGGAACTCCTTTACCTTCGGCATACCCAAGCGCCATACCTACACCCGAATCAGGAATACCGCAGGCACAATCCACCTCTGACTTATCTGTCTGTGCCATCTTGAAACCGGAGGCAAAACGCACTTCCTCCACATTCTTACCTTCGTAGCAGGAAGTGGGGAAACCGTAATATACCCATAGGAAGGAACAAATCTGCATTCCCTCATCAGGCTTGCGCATCTGTTCCACACCATCGGCACGCAGGCGAACAATCTCTCCGGGTCCCAAATAACGGTCTATCTCATAACCAAGATTCGGAAAGCTGCTCGACTCACTTGTGGCGGCATACGCTCCGTCTTTCTTGCCAATCACAATCGGAGTACGTCCCCAGCGGTCGCGAGCGGCAATGATGCCGTCTTCCGTCAATAACAGCATGGAGCAGGAACCTTTGATATGCTTATACACATTTTCAATTCCTTCGACAAATGTCTTTCCTTGTATAATAAGGAGGGCGATAAGTTCCGTCTGATTGGTTTTGCCCGAACTGAGTTCGGCGAAGTGCATGTTTTGGGCCAACAGTTTTGTTTCCAGTTCTTGCAGATTTACTATTTTGGCTACCGTTACAATGGCAAAGCGACCGAGGTGGGAGTTAAGGATAAGGGGTTGAGGGTCTGTGTCACTGATGATTCCTATTCCGGAATTTCCTTTGAACTTATCCAGTTCATCCTCAAACTTCGTGCGGAAATAAGTGCTTTCCAGATTGTGAATGGAACGGGTAAACTGCTCCGTTTCTGCATCGTATGTAGCCAACCCACCACGTTTTGTCCCTAAATGTGAATTATAATCTGTGCCGTAAAACAAATCTGCCACACAGCTTGTTGCCTTGGCGACTGTTCCGAAAAAACCTCCCATAAGTTCTGTTTTGTTATTGGTTTCTAAAATTAACGGATGCAAAGGTATGAAGAATTTGCGAAATTCGGGCAGATTTGAAATGAATAAAAAAGGCAATATATTTCTTGCCCACAATAGAAGTTATATTATTGGAAACATATACTTTTGTGATCGAAACCAAACAACTGTATAATGGGAGAAACCGCAAATATTATAATAGCCGATACTCTTCAAGGTCTGGGGACGGACGCATACAGTGGCTATCTTGCACACGCCCTCTGTCTGTCAGGAATCTGCCGATTGAAGTACAATGGAGAGGAGCGCGAGCTACGTGCCGGCGACCTGATGATTGTCCGCAAAGGAAAACTGGTAGAGAAAATTCAACCTTCAGAAGATTTTCGCGTAAAGGTCATCTATATCGCATCGGGCTTTGTGGTGCTGAGTACACCACAGAACAACTACGGCATGAAAGGGCAACTTTCCCTATTTCTCAATCCTATCATGTCCCTGACTACCGAACAGCAAGAGCTATGTCTCCGGGATTTTGAACAAGTGGAATACAGACTCCGGAATACAGACCATCATTTCCATCGCGATATGCTTATCGCCTCCACACAGATGTTGATACTCGACTTCTTCGATTTCCACTCCCATCTATATGGCGAGGACAATATCTCTGTACAAAATGCTTCCATCATGAGCCGTTTCCTCAACATGCTGGAGAACGGAACTTTCCGCGAGCATCGTGAAGTGACCTATTATGCCGACTGCCTATGTGTCACCTCCAAATATCTTTCGGAAGTTTCCAAGAAAGTAAGCGGTTATACAGCAAACTACTGGATAAACCGTTATACCACACTCGACATCTCGCGTTTGCTGCGCGACAAATCACTAACGTTCGTCCGTATTTCCGATATGTTCGGTTTTTCCTCTCCTGCTTATTTTAGCCGTTACGTACAACAACATCTGGGTGTAAATCCGACAAAATACAGAGGTTAATGATTATAGTTTTTGATTGTTTGCCCGTTTCAGATCTATTAGCGAAATATGCTCATTACGATAGCGGGCATTGGGGTTCTTCTCCGTTCCGTCAGGAAAAGAGCCATCTTCCTGCTTTATGAACTGAATAGCCTTCTGCGGACAATTCTGTATGCAGGCAAAACAGAACTCGCAGTCACCGGACGTCTTCACTCCTCTCGACGTCAGCTCATAGTTGCCGCGCGGACAAACGTAGGTACAAATGCCACAGTCAATACAAACATCGGTCACGGTAAAGAACTTCTCGCTTTTCATCAGGAAGCCCACCTCGGGGTCGAGTCCACTCCGCTGCATAAAACCTTGGTGCTGTTGCCGTTCCTCCTCCGTCACCGGTTCGTGCCAATGCTGCCGACTGTTGATATCTGCCGTTATCTTCTGCAAGTTCTCGGGGATGTGCTTGTCTATCTTGAGTTGCTCGTTCATGTCGAAGTTGGGTAGCCAGTTATCCACCATGATGATAGTGTTGATATAGTCAAACGCATTGTCGGCTTTACGGGATATACGGTCCCAAATCTCTACCGCATCGCACTTCCTTGCACCATAGGTGAGGACAGCAAACTTGTATTCTGCCTTCAGTTTTGCTTTCCGAATGAACTGCCGTACCATATAGGGAGGCATATGACCGTAGATGGGATAAACGATGCCGATTTCATCTGCCTCAAATTCATACTTCCCCCGTTTCACCATCTGAGGGATACTCAACAATTCTGCGTTCTCTCCAGCCAACTGACGGGCGATGTAAAGACTGTTACCCGTTCCGGTAAAATAAAAGATGATACGCTTACTCCTTTTTGTTTCGCAGGATGCCAACGAGAGTAGGCCGGAAGATGCGATAGCACTGCTCATCACGGCAAATCCCATACGCTTTAAAGCCTCCCGACGACTGATTTTCTTATCCGTATTCATATCTCTGATTTTTAATGATTATGCAATCTGTTATCTGAGTGCAAAAATAAAGGTTTCCCCAAAGAACGGACTTACCAAAAACTCGGGTCTTGATGCTATTTTTACGGTATAAGAATGAGCTTACCCTAACACAAAAAAAAGCCCCGCAAAGATTGGACTTCTGCGGGGCCTCACTAATGCCTAATAAAAACTCTTTCTACCCTAAATTATCTCCACTTCTTCACAGCTTTCTTGTCAGCCGGAGTCGCTTCAATCAAGCTCAATGCAAAACCACCGCTACGCGCTTCCTTCACGGACATTTTGGTCTTGCTGGTTACGATACCCTTCTTTATCTGATAAGAAGTAGGGTTCTCCTTGTAATCAGCATCTTTACCGTCGGCATAGAGAGTGGCTACGTATTGCTTGCCCGGTTCAAGGAAGTCGAGCGTAAAGTTGGCTGTACGTGCATTCTCGTCTGTAATACCTCCAACAAACCAGTTGCCGGTTCCTTTTGCCTTACGGGCCACGGTAATGTAATCACCCGGTTCTGCTTCAATGTACTTGCTGTCGTCCCAGTCTACTGCCACATCCTTGATGAATTGGAAAGCATCCATGTGCTTTTCGTAGTTCTCAACCAAGTCGGCAGCCATCTGCAACGGGCTGTATAAAGTTACATACAGAGCGAGTTGCTTAGCAAGTGTAGTCTGCACTTGTCCGTGGGGCAAATCGCCCATAAAGTCAAGTTTGGTATCGAAGATACCCGGTGTATAATCCATCGGACCGCCAATCAAGCGGTTGAATGGAAGCAATGTGGTATGGAACGGTTTGCTACCGCCGAATGCCTCATATTCAGTTCCTCGTGCAGATTCGTTGCCAATCAAGTTAGGATAAGTACGGCACAAACCGGTAGGGCGTACAGCTTCGTGCGCATTTACACAAATTTTGTAGTCGGCTGCCTTCTTCACGGCATAGAGGTAGTGGTTGTTCAGCCATTGCCCATAATGATGTTCACCACGGGGAATCATATTACCTACATATCCGCTCTTCACGGCATTGTAGCCATTATCCACCATAAACTGATAGGCCTTGTCCATGTGACGTTCGTAGTTGCGCACCGAACCGGATGTCTCATGATGCATCATCAGCTTCACGCCTTTGCTCTTGGCATATTCATTCAGCATCTTCACGTCGAAATCGGGATAAGGGGTCACAAAATCGAATACATAATCCTTGGATTTGCCAAACCAGTCTTCCCAGCCTTCATTCCAGCCTTCTACCAATACTTGGTCCAGACCGTGCTCGGCTGCGAAGTCGATGTACTTTTTTACATTTTCGTTAGTGGCACCATGACGGCCATTGGGCTTCATTTTGGAGTAGTCCACTTCACCCAGTTTGATGGAGGGAAGGTCGTCTGTATATGCCCAGGTGCTCTTACCTGCAATCATTTCCCACCATACACCTACGTATTTCACGGGCTTAATCCAGGAAACGTCCTCGTAAGCACAAGGTTCGTTCAAGTTCAGCGTGATTTTAGAGGCAAGGATGTCACGAGCATCGTCGCTTACGATAACCGTACGCCACGGTGACGTGCAGGGAGCTTGCAGATAACCTTTATCGCCTACTGCATCGGGAGTAAGCCAAGATTCAAAAACAAAATTCTTATCATCCAGATTCAAGTGCATGCAAGAGTAATCCACCAAAGCAGCCTCGTGCAAGTTGATGTACAAACCATCAGCAGTCTTCATCTGCAAAGAAGTCTGAACACCGGTGGGCGAAAACGGGGTTTGTGAAGAGTTAGGCGTAATGGCCCCTTTCATCAACCCGCGAATTTCAGAAAGTTTGGATTCTGTGTAATCATATTCCTGCGTATCGTAGTCGCCCGGAATCCAGAAGGCTGTATGGTCGCCAGTCATGGCAAACTGAGTACGCTCCTCCTTAATCACGAAATAGTTCAAGTTCTTCTGCAAAGGGAACTCATAACGGAAGCCCATACCATCGTCGAACAAACGGAAGCGGATAATGATGTTCCTATCCTGCGCCTTTTGGTTGAGCGTCACAGCCAGCTCATTATAGTGGTTACGGATTTGCTTTACTTCACCCCATACCGGTTCCCAAGTCTCGTCGAAAGTGGAAGTCTTTGCATCCTCCATCGTGAAGCCATTCATCAGACCGGGGTCGTTCTTCAGTTCGAGTCCTAATTTGGAAGGGTTAATCACCGGCTTTCCTTTGTAAGAAAGTTCGTAAACGGGTTCGCCTTGCGCATTTACCGAAAAATTCAATTGAAGTTGTCCGTTGGGAGAGGTAATACTCTCTGCCATTGCTACGCCGCTCACCAACAAAACGAGCAGGAAGCAGGCTAATTTTGTACAGATTGCTTTCATGTTTCTCATGCTATATTTATAAAATTATGTTCCAGATGCAAATATAGGCAGGAAAGAAATACACTCTGACGCAATTAAACTAAAATGATAGATGATTTGTCGGCAAACGTTTGCATGAAAACCAACTTCCCTTGAACAATATCCTGCCTACAAACAAAATAGAAGGAGAAGTATCGCTACGAAAACTTCGCCCTCCATATTTTTACAACTTTAATCGTGCACTGGAATTATCCCAAAGGATTTTCACCTTGGTCCCCGTCATTGCCTCCCGAAGGATTGGAGTTATCCCCTCCACCATTGCTACTTCCATCCGTATAGTCCGTATCGGGAACCACCATCTTGGTGACGCTCATATTGCCCAACATTTGACTAAAAGCTTTCCCCGGAAAAAACAGAATACGTTTACGGACAATGTTACTGGCCGAAACGCCAGCCTCCGTATCAGCACTCTTCCCTACAAAAGAAGGGCGGAACAATCCGAAATCACCTAAACGAACAGTCTTTCCATCGTCTATTTCTTCCGACATGATGTCCACCAGTCCTGCAGCCACTAAGTCCACCGTCTTTCTGTGAATACCAAGAATACGGCTCACTTTGGCACACAACTTATCAAAATCCAATTCACCCGCTCCTACGGATTTAGCTACATACTTTACATTTTTGTCCTTGTCAAAACCAAAGATTCTCTTTGCCACTACATACTGAAGTCCCATAATTTTTAATGTTTTAGAAAGTTAATATAATAATGTAATAAATAGGCCGAAGCCTTTTCCTCTCTTTCAAGAAGTGGAGATCCATCGTGAGGCCTCAACGATAAACTTTCATTCTCTTGAATTCGATGTTGCAAAGTTAGGGTGTGAATGACGGGAATACAAGGAAATGACATCTACAACCAATTTCGTTAAAACTCTAAAAAACAACAAATTAAGAACAACCCTTCTCTACAAGTGAAGAAAGAAAGGCAGGAAGAGAATGAGAAGGAATGGATACAATCTCTACAGCCTATGAAAATAAATCGCTGATTATCAAGACAAGGTTCTAGAGAGGTCTCTACAATATGGCATTTGAACGGTTAAGACCTCAATTTCAAGAGTGGCTCAAGTTTCACAAGTTATTACCGTATCCAAAAATACAGACAAACCAGTCATCCTTCCAAAGCCCCTTCTACTCGTTTACTAAAATCTCCCGGACATTTTACTAAATCTCCGGCAACGATTTACTAAATCTTCCTCCAAGATTTAGTAAATCGCTTCTGCCCCATCACGAACTATCCGGAACCAAGATTGGCAATCACTCATATCAAATATCAAAATTATATACATCCCACCAATAACTACTTCCCCCAGTACAGAATCGCTTTATGAAATTTCGGGCTATGATTTACTGAAATTCCTTTGTCTTCACTACCTTTGCAGCCAAAACCAACCCCAGAAAACCTATGACTAGATTACTGATAGCTATATTCCTTGGCGGCGGTACCGGCAGCGTACTGCGCTACTGCGTGCAGATGATGCTCCACGAGCGCATAGTCCCCTACTCTTTCCCATGGGCTACATTCACAGTCAATATCCTCGGAAGTTTCCTCATCGGGCTATTCTATACCTTATCCGCCCGTTTCAACCTTTCTACTGAGGTACGGCTGTTGCTGACTACCGGTCTGTGCGGAGGATTCACCACCTTCTCCACTTTCAGCAATGACGGACTGATTCTGATAAAGCAAGAATTCTACGGAATGTTTGCCTTATATACCTTATTAAGTATCACATTAGGAGTCCTGGCAGCCTTCGCCGGCGGCGCCTTCGGACGCTGTATATAACCCAAACACCCCTATGAAACCCAGCAAGCCTTTTGTCATGCCTCCCGTACGCATCATCCCTCCTACCTTAGAGGGACAAAGTGAAAGTTCCAAATCATTGGAAGAATGGCTGAATACGGAAGAAACTGTCAGAGACCTTCACTTCGGTAAACGGACAGAGGAACACATGGAGTATTCCTACAAAAGCATCACCAACTGTACTTTCAGTCATATCCAATTCAGCGCCTGCAAACTGAAATCCTGCCATTTCACTGATGTACGTTTTGAACATTGCGACCTTTCCAACATCTCATTTGCCGAAAGTTCTCTGTTCAGAGTGGAATTCATATCCTGCAA
The DNA here is from genome assembly GCF_003603395.1 of Bacteroides sp. AM44-19. Taxonomy (NCBI): domain Bacteria; kingdom Pseudomonadati; phylum Bacteroidota; class Bacteroidia; order Bacteroidales; family Bacteroidaceae; genus Bacteroides; species Bacteroides sp. AM44-19. Next base: position 732,823 of record NZ_QTNB01000001.1, read on the forward strand.
ACTGGTGGGAACCAATCTGCCGGAAACAATATTGAACCATCTGACAATGAAGGACTGCAATGCCAGATACCTCAATCTTTCCATGAGTAAAATCAATCAAGCCCGCTTCACCTCTTGTGACTTGCGCAACAGCGACGTCAACGACTGCAAACTTGCCTCCATCGCCTTTGAAAACTGTGAGCTGGTAGAATCCGAGTTTTCACACACCCCTCTAAGAGGAATCGACTTGAGCGACTCGCACATAGGAGGTATACGCCTCAACCTGCCCGACATACGGGGAGCCATCGTCAATACTTCCCAAGCCATGGAGTTGACTGCTCTTTTAGGCATTACAATAAAGGATTAAAAACGAAAAACAATTCCTTGTTTTCATTTGTTAGTAAGGTAGTTTATAATTAAAATTGACTGAATATGAAAATAGAGAAGATTATCGGACGTGAAATCCTCGATTCAAGAGGTAACCCAACTGTAGAAGTAGACGTAACCTTGGAATCCGGCTTCATAGGCCGTGCATCTGTCCCGTCAGGAGCATCCACGGGAGAACACGAAGCATTGGAACTGCGTGACGGTGACAAAAAACGTTACGGAGGCAAAGGTGTCCTGAAAGCCGTGGACAATATCAATAATATCATTGCTCCCAAGCTCATCGGTATGTCCGCCCTCGACCAGATGGGTATCGACCATGCCATGCTTGCACTGGACGGAACCAAAACGAAAGCCAATCTGGGTGCCAATGCCATCCTCGGCGTATCTCTTGCTGTAGCCAAGGCTGCCGCCGCTTACCTTGACATCCCACTCTACCGATATATCGGTGGTACAAATACCTATGTGATGCCTGTACCGATGATGAACATCATCAACGGCGGTTCGCATAGTGACGCTCCCATTGCTTTCCAGGAATTCATGATACGCCCCGTAGGTGCCACTTCCTTCCGCGAAGGTTTGCGTATGGGTGCCGAAGTGTTCCACGCACTGAAGAAAGTCCTGAAAGACCGTGGCCTCAGCACAGCAGTAGGCGATGAAGGAGGTTTTGCTCCTAATCTGGAGGGTACAGAAGATGCCTTGAACTCCATCATTGCCGCCATCAAGGCTGCCGGATACGAACCGGGCAAAGATGTAATGATTGCCATGGACTGCGCTTCTTCCGAGTTCTACCATGATGGCATCTACGATTATACCAAATTCGAAGGTGAAAAAGGCAAGAAACGTACTGCCGACGAACAGATTGACTATCTGGAAGAGTTAATCAACAAGTATCCCATCGACTCTATCGAAGACGGCATGAGCGAGAACGACTGGGACGGCTGGAAAAAACTGACCGACCGTATCGGCAACCGTTGCCAGTTGGTAGGAGACGATTTGTTCGTCACCAATGTGGACTTCCTTGCAATGGGCATCGAAAAAGGCTGTGCCAACTCCATATTGATTAAAGTAAACCAGATAGGTTCGCTGACCGAAACACTGAATGCCATCGAAATGGCACACCGCCACGGATATACTACCGTAACTTCCCATCGTTCCGGTGAAACGGAAGATGCAACCATTGCGGACATAGCCGTAGCTACCAACAGCGGACAAATCAAGACCGGTTCACTAAGCCGCTCAGACCGTATGGCAAAGTACAACCAACTGCTTCGCATCGAAGAAGAGCTGGGAAGCAATGCGGTGTATGGGTATAAGAAAGTGATGAGTGATGAGTTATAAGTGATAAGTGATTTGTAAGACAAAGAAAAATCCGCGAAATCCGTGCCTAAAAGAAAGCATAACAAGAGTTCTCGGACAGTCAGGGGCTTGAAGGATAAAGCATTTATATGAATGTAAGAAGGGACGAACCGTCACGGTCTGTCCCTTCTCTTTTTAACCTTAAATCAACAATCAATCTACTACCCTAAAGAAAACTTCTTCTCCACTTTGGCTATCCGGTGCCACCCAAAGAGCAAAGTCTCCGGCTTCCACCGTCTTCATCCTATCTATATTCCAGAAAGCAAGTTCACTTATAGGAAGTTCAAACGATACATTCTTCTTCTCACCCGGCTTCAATGTGACGCGAGCAAAGCGTTTCAGCTCTTTCACCGGACGGGTCACCGAAGCAAACTTGTCCTGCACGTAAAGCTGGGCTACCTCGGTACCTTCATACTTTCCGGTATTCTCAAGGTCGAAAGTCACAGTCAGCACATCTTCCTTCTTCAGACTGGCAGACGAGAGTTTCACATTGCCATACTTGAACGTCGTATACGACAGACCGTAGCCAAAAGGAACCAACGGATCGAAACCTGCATCCATATAGAAAGAAGTACATCCCAATGAAGTCTGCCCCGCTTCCAACGGAATGTCATTCAGCAAGACCTCATTCCGCGTAGCCGGACGTCCGGAATTGTTATGAGCATAATAAACCGGTATTTGTCCTACCATCTTCGGGAAAGTCACCGGAGTCTTGCCGCTTGGCACTGCCTTGCCCCACAGCAGGTCGGCCAATGCCGGTCCTCCCATCGTTCCGGGATGGAACGAATAAAGCACGGCAGACGAGAGTTCGACTTCTTTTCCTATAGTCAGCGGACGTCCTGCCATTACAACGGTAACCACCGGTTTGCCCGTTTTTGCCAAAGCTGCAACCAGCTCGCTTTGTGCACCCTGCAAGTTCAGGTCGGCCAGGCAATGCGCCTCTCCGGAAAGAATGGCTTCCTCACCCACAAATGCCAGAATGACATCAGCACGTACTGCGGCGGCGGCAGCTTTGGCCACGCCGGCCATATTCTTGTCACGGCTATAAGTCAGGCCCAGTTCGTATATCACTTGTACTTTGTCTCCCACCAATTCCTTGATGGCAGTCAGCGGTGTCACAGTCTTTGTCTTGTCGCCATCAAATACCCAGGTACCCAATTGGTCGTATGGCGCATTCGCCATCGGGCCTACCACGGCAACTGTCTTTACCGAAGATTGCAGAGGCAATGTCTCCTTTTCGTTCTTCAGCAAGATGGCCGATTCCACAGCAGCTTGCTTGGCAGCCTCCAGATGAGCAGGAGCATAAAGTTCCTCTATACGTTTCTCATCTACATAAGGGTTATCAAACAACCCCAAGCGGTACTTGATGCGCAGAATATTCCGCACTGCATCATCTATGGCAGATTCCTTGACTTTTCCTTCTTTTATCAACTCCGGCAGTTCCTTGACAAACGTATAGCTGACCATCTCCATATCCACACCGGCATTCACTGCTTTCATCGCTGCCTCTTTGGAATCGGGCGCAAAGCCATGCGCTATCATTTCGGCTACCGAAGCCCAGTCTGAAACCACCACTCCATCAAATCCCCATTCACCGCGAAGCACGTCTTTCAGAATAAAAGTGTTCCCGGTAGACGGCACTCCGTCATTGTCATTGAACGAAGTCATGAAAGTGGCCGCCCCAGCCTTGGCAGCAGCCTCGAATGGAGGAAGATAGACATTGCGCAGGCGACGCTCCGGAATAAAAGTTGAGTTATAGTCGCGTCCTCCTTCTGCCGCCCCATACCCTACAAAATGTTTGGGACATGCTGCGATAGAGGTCGGATTATTCAAAGAATCCCCCTGAAAGCCTTTTACCATGGCAGCCCCCATCACCGAAGTGAGGTATGTATCTTCTCCACATCCCTCGGCCATACGTCCCCAACGGGGATCGCGCGCCACATCTATCATCGGTGCGAATGTCCAGCGAATACCCACAGCAGAAGCTTCGACAGCCGCTACCCGTGCACCGTCCTCGGCCACCTGAGGATTAAAAGAGGCCGCCTGCCCCAGAGGGATAGGGAATATGGTCTTGAAGCCATGAATGACATCACGCGCCATCAGCAAGGGAATGCCCAAGCGGGACTCCTCCATAGCCACGCGCTGCAAGGCATTGACGCGCACCGGGTCCACCTCATTCAGAATAGACCCGACCTCACCTTTCTTTATCAGTCCGCTCATGTCCTCTATATTGCCATAAGAAGAAATCTGGTTCATCTGCCCAATCTTTTCTTCCAGTGTCATACGGGACAACAGAGCTTCTATTTTCTGCTCGATGGCGGCATCACCTTTTCCGTTCTGCACTCGGGTACAAGATGTAAAGGAAAGCAATAATAAATAAGCAATAATAAATTTCAGCATTCTTACTTCACATGTTTTTAATTATAATATGATATATCAACTCGTGTTGTTCCATGCTTTTCATACGGTCCATCATTCTGAGTTCCTAAACTTTTGGAAAAATAAGCATCATAAATATACGTTCCTGCTGGTAGAAAGACTTTCCAAGTATGAGTAACTACATCAGTAGTCAAAGGCCCTACCATATATTCTTCCATCCAAAATTGAACAGTAACAAATGGCCAATGACCATAGGATGTAATAACACCTCCTGTTTCCTTTGGATGTCTGTATATATCAATCCACTCATTAAATGCTCTTTTAACAGTACAAGTCACTGTTACAATCGTATTCTGCTCTATTGTCATGTATTGATTACCATTTGGATGATCTGAAGAAAATTCAGTTACACTTACATAGCCATTACCGCTACGCCATTTAGGATATAGCATTGTATCATCCTTTATATACGTTCCATACCTACATTCATCCGTCAATCCGTAGTCATAGTACCAGCCCCCAAATTGTTTACTATCTGGAATCACATCAGGTATATGATACCAAGACAATTGCACGCTATCCCCTTTATAGAAAGATGCAGAATTTTTATTACCATAGAATGAAAGAGTACACCTAATAGGCCATAGTTCCTTCAAGGCAACCGCATCATAAAAGGGCATACCATTCCAGTTTAAGCCACAAGTATTTGAATTCATATAAGAGACTTGATCTATCTCAGGAGTATTAGGAATCTTAACCATTCCATAAGAACCATTTCCTTCACCCTTCATAAAGCAATCTGTGTGCCGCAATCCAAGATTATGCCCTAATTCATGCATCAATAAGAATATCTTTTGCTTCAAAGTCAAATAAGTATCTATATTAGTATAAAAACTACTATTAATAAAGATTTCTTTTCCAGGCTTTTTTGAAGATGAAGGAAAAACGCCCATTGCACATACATCCGTTCCTGAAATGTTCTTTTTAGTAATCTTCACATCTGGATTATATTCACTATAGCTGATAGTAAGACCAGTATAATCATTATATAGCCTAACAACTTCCTTTACAGCTTCCCTCCAATTTGTGCTTTGAGCAATTGTATTATCAACGCCTATTGTTAGCGACTGTAAATTGTCTACGTAATTATTAGTTCTATATTGTCTCGTTGAAACAATATTGAGACTATCTTTACATATCAATATGTCTTCCTCAACGATATAATAATTATCCCATTCTGTCACAAAGGCAGAATCAAACCCCATAGCATAAATAGCCAATTTAGCTTGTTCCAATTCCAGCGCAGAATTTTCAAAAGGTTTCTCTGGTATTACCAGCTCATCCTCTTGACTACAAGAAAAGAAAAAAGATAAAACTATTAATATCAAAAAAAGGTATTTACTCTTCATATTCTAATTCTATTAATTAAATAATTTCATTTTTTCTGAAACACGCGTACATAGTCCACCTTCATCGTCACCGGCAGGGCAGACTCGTCCACACCGTTCATTCCACCCCAGTCACCTCCCCATGCCAGGTTCAGAATGGGATAGAAAGCATAATGGAACGGCCACTGATTATGCCCGGAACCCAGTTGTTGCTTGGTGACCGCCAACTGTACCTTGCCATCCACGTAGGTAGTGATGGCATCTTCCGTCCACTCCAAGGCGTAGACATGATATTCTCCTTCTGCCCGGTCTATGGTCATGGCGTGTGTCTTCTGCGTACCTTTAGTATGATTATAGTCTTGCGTATGGATAGACGAAGAGACTTCGTTGGGTACTACGCCCACTTCCTCCATGATGTCTATCTCGCCACACATGGGCCAAGGGTTGGTATTCCAGTCGTTCCCTACCGGCATCATCCAGAAAGCAGGCCAAGTACCTTTGCCTTTCGGCAAGAGAATACGCGCCTCAAAATAACCATACTTCCAACCGGTATTCACCTTGGCATACACACGACCGGAATAAATCTTACCGTCGCTGCCTTTGAAGCAGTTGATGTTCAGCTTACCGTCAGCAAGTTCCGTCACACGCTTTCCGTATACCTCTCCGTTCACGTAGTTCTGCAGTTCATTGTTCACCCAACCGGATTTCTGGACTTCGTGAGTCCAGTCGTCACCCAGTGTAGTGCCTTCATTGAATTCATCCTGCCATACCAATGAATACCCTTCAGGAACATAGTTTTCTATTGCACCTTTGCTTTGTTTCAACAGATACTCTTGCTTATAATTTGTTCCAGAAGTAAAAGAAAGGATAGCCGAACGTTCCTTTTCTTCGCTATTTTTCAAAGCAGTTATCTTCACTACGGATTCGCCGACATATCCGGAATTTGCCGATAATGAATACCATGTCTGCCCATCATCTTTCAACGCCCATGCAGCAGCAGCCTTTATTCTTATCGTTTTTTCTTCTCCGGCAGCAGCAAACTGCAAATCAGCAGGAGATACTTCTATTATATTATCTACGAGGGGATTATTTGCAGCCTGCCCATCACTACCACATCCCATCAATGGTATCAAGGTCACTATCCAAAGGCCAATCATTGTTTTCATCGATAAAAAGGATTAAAAAGGCGGTTGCCCAGAGGGTAACCGCCTCTACTATCATTCAGAAACCAGTATTATTCTCCAAAATAGAAATCATCAAAAAAGAAGATACCCGGAGCAGCATGTCCTTCTGCACCAAACTGAATTACAATCTTATCGTAATCCTTACGATCTTTCACTTCACTGAAATCAAATTCAAGTTCAATCCATTGATCTGTAGTCAGATTTGTTTTTACTATTTCAGTTTGAGTCTCCCATGCACTTCCACCGGCAGCACTGTTCTGCAATTTGACAGCAACTTGTTTCTGCAACTGGTTGACAGCAATCCAATCACCGGCTACATCGGCAACTGTCGTATAATCATTGTACGAAGGCACAAAAACTTTCATACGAACTTTGTTTGCCTTTGTCAAATCAAACTTATAATCAGGTGCCGTATATGAGATATTGGAATAGAAACCGATACTCTTTTCATACAGATAAACCTTTTTTGAAGTATTTACCGGAACAGGTGCCGGATTCGAATAGATAAAATCCAATTCGCCCATATCTTCACGGGCAAAATCAACGGACAGTTTATCTGCTTCAAAGTCTTCGCTCAACTTCACTGCCTTCACAGCTACTTCCGGCTTCACATTTTTTTCTTTAGGAACAAAACGATACCACCAGCCATTACCAGATTCGACATTGCTCACAACTTCCAAATAAAGTTCATCTTCCGTCAGACTACGAATAAAATAAGTAGACGAACCGGTATAATGTCCCATAAATGCACCGTCACTCAATGTCAACGTATTGTTGATTTCGTCCAAAGTATAAGTATAGCTTTCTTTAGGAGTATATTCTACATCAAAGTCACCGGCACCCGGAACGGTGGCAGCCCCACCCAAGTCATTCTTACCCGCTTCGTTCGTATAGATTTTGCCATTGTTTTTCCATATCATCTTGACACCTACTTGCACAAATGTAAACTCTTGTGTGTAAAGACTACTTTCCAGTTTTCCATTGGCAGGACAAGACCACCATTTGGGAGTACCGTCATAATCTCCACCACCTTTCGCTGGTCCCACACCAAAATGTCCATCGTGATATTGGTCAAACACCCATGTTTTTCCTCCAAGATTCGCAGCACCACCAGTCAAAGCATTATACATAGGGGTGTCGAGCAAAGCCATATCATCATCTGCAATAGAAATTACCTTGCTGATAGTAGCTGAGCCACCGGTTGTATACAGAGTCATAGCCACAGTATACTCACCCTTGAAAGGATATTGTGCTTTCACACTTTCCCCTTTTGCCGTGCCTCCATTACCTAAATCCCACAAAACGACACCTTCAACTGTTGATTCGTTTTTAAACTCTACAATGTTTGCTTTGCCAGCGGTGGGAGTAGCAGAAAATGCCAACTGATTTTCTTGCGGTTCTGCACCCAAAGAATGGTCATCACTGTCAACGGGGTCACAAGAAGCCAACCCGACAATAGCCATGCTCAATGCAAAAAAGCCATATAATAAATTCTTTTTCATACTATTTTCTTACTTAATTAATAACCATCATTTTGTTTCAGTTCAAACTCAGTACCCTTAGTTGCGTCAATATCGCCCTGAGGAATAGCCACATATTTATTGTGAGCCTGCCAAGTACGCGGTGCATTTACCCCCGGCACATTAGCTACAGTCAACACGTCTGTGATACCCCAACGAATCACATCGTAGTAACGATGTCCTTCACCCACAAATTCATAATGGTTTTCGTCGATTATGCTCTGTCTGCTGAGAGCAACACGATGGCTATCATCTCCAAAAGCACGATCGCGAACCATATCCAAGCACTGTTGCGCAGAAATACCTTTCTGTTCAGCAACACCTTCCACACCAACCAGTTCAGCGTATGCCAGCAAAGTTTCCGCATAACGGAAAATACGCACGTTGTTGCAGTAGTTCAAGGCTATGTCGCCCGTTGGCTTGTGGTAGCCTTTGCGAGCTGCATATTTACCTAACCAGAAACCCGTATCCTGAAAACGGATAACATAAGTACCACCGGATGCGATTTCCACTTTGTCGCCGATGTTGCCACCTGTACCGTTGCCACGATAATCGCGAATAGAAACGTCACGACGAGTATCGCCTTCGGCAAACATCTGATAAGCTTCCGTACGTACCGGGCCGAATCCCCAACCGTCTTCATAAGTATTGGTAGGATCGCTTAAGGTACTCGGTGAAACGTATGCGGGAAGATTAGTACCACCTGTAGCCCATGAATTTCCCCAAGTTTTTCCTTCACCAATATGGTTTGCCTCAAAAATGGACTCCTTGTTGAATTCACCTTCATCCACCCAAATATCAGCAAATTTAGGAGTCAATACAAACTCTCCACTGGCAATAATCTCAGCCAACCCTTCAGCAGCTTCCGTATATTTAGCCTTATCTTTCTGATACATTACTGTACGTGCTTTCAGCATCAGAGCAGCAGCAAGGCTTGCGCGTCCGTTGTTCACACCATCATTGGTAGAATACTTCGACTTAGCATCCTTAAAGCTGGCTATAGAAGCATCGACATCCTTGATAATCTGGGCATATATCTCATCCGGACTCAACTGTGGTCCAACGTAAGGAGGCTCATACAATGTTTCTTGAAATGGAACTGATCCAAAACTTCTCCACAACATATAAAGGAAATAAGCACGCAAGAAATGCCCTTCACCACGATACTGTGCAATGAGTTTCAGCTCTGCCGGATTGGCGGTTACAGCGGTGGCACAAAGCCCCAATGCACTATTTACGCGCGTAATCCCGGAAGTATAGATATTCCAAGTCCCATTCAGCGTACTATTTCCTGTCGTGGAAAACATTGCCACATTCAAGTTCATGCCAGCCATGCCATCTTGAGCATCACCACCACCTTTCCACAAGTCATCACTCTGGATGTCACCGATATAAACAGAAGACTCATAAGAACCACCTGCATACGAATCAAGTAAAAGAATCTGGTAGGCTGCAGCCAAACCGGAGTTAATATTCATGGGGTCGCCCGCTGCTCCAGCAGCACCTTTTGAAGCAGGGTCCGAATTCAAGAAACTATCGCCGCAAGAGGACAAAGCCATGCTTGATGCCAAAACGGCTGCCACTGTATAAAATTTAAATTTATTCATTGTCTGATTGATTTTAAAGTTTAGAATGTGATGTTAGCACCCAGAGTAATGGTACGGGATTGCGGATAGATACCCTTATCAACACCCAATGTCGTATAACCACCGGACGCCAGTTCCGGATCAAATCCTTCGTAACCAGTAATGGTTATCAGATTCTCTGCACCTACATAGAAACGCAAACGTTGAATGGAAATCTTGCGAGTAAGAGTGGCCGGCAGTGTATAACCAAGCTGTGCATTCTTCAAGCGAAGGTAAGAACCATCGTGAATGTAAAGGTCTGAAGAAGTCCAGTTACCGTTGGGGTTGGCAGAAGTCATACGAGGAATACGGTTAGAAGTACCTTCACCTACCCAACGATCCAAAATCCAAGAAGGACGGTTCATGGCCGGGATGTCACCGCGTTGCGCAAAGTCAAACACGTCGTTGCCCAATGTACCTTGGAAAGACAAACTCAAATCGAAGCCTTTCCACTCGGCACCAAGAGAGAAACCGAAAGTCCAGTCGGGCATACCCTTACCAATTTTGGTACGGTCTTGGTCATTGATTACACCATCACTAGTAACATCTACAAAACGAACATCGCCCGGTTGAGCATTGGGTTGCAAAAGTTCACCCTTCTCATTTACGTAATTGTTCACTTCATCCCAATTCTGGAAGATGCCGTTAGTCTTACGTCCATAAAAATAAGGCCAGACCTCGCCATTCTTGGCATGTACATAGTCACCTACACCGGAAGCACCTGCGCTTTCATAATTCTGTTCACCGGAAGCGTTGCCCAAGTCCAAGAGTTTGTTTTGGGAATAAGACCAGTTGGTGTTGAACCAATAAGAGAAATCTTCAATGCTATCTTTCCAGCCAAGTTCAAACTCAAGTCCCCAGTTTTCCATAGAACCGAGATTACCCCAAGGTTTGCTTTGTCCGATATAAGTAGGCACAGGCATTTCGGCCAGCATATCTGTTGTCTTCTTATAATAATAGTCAAATGTGAAACTCAAACGTTGGTTAAAGAAACGCATATCCACACCAAGGTCAGTTTGAGTGGAAGTTTCCCACTTAATATCAGGATTGGCGGCTGCTGCGGGAGAAGTACCGTAAATCATGGAGCCACCATTTTCACCAGGTTTTGTATAATCATTCAGGTTGGGCTTGTAACTGCCGCCAAAGTAATAATTCTGACCACCATTCATCAAGGCAAGATAACGGAAATCTCCGATAGACTCGTTACCATTCTGTCCCCATGAGAAACGGAATTTTAATACGTCAAACCAGCTCGGTTTGATTTTTTCCAGATAAGGTTCATTCCAGACATTCCAACCCAAAGAGAACGAAGGGAATACGCCCCACTTATTATTGGCACCAAAATGTGAAGAGCCATCGCGGCGAACCGTGAACTGCACCATGTAACGTTCTGCAAAGTTATAGTCGAGACGACCGAAATAGGAAGCAATGGAAGTATGGGTTGCATCACCGATTCCACCCCACAAAACAGATTCTGTCTCGGCAGCTGTAGCAGAGCCAAAATTGGCATGAATAGGATTCAAGTCAAACAAATCGAAGTCCTTACCGCCAATATTGCGTGAACGATAACGAGCTGCCGATTGCCCCAACACTACAGAAAGATTATGCCTTTCTGCAAAAGTCTGGTTATAAGAGAAATAATTTTCAGTTTGCCAACGCATACCACGATTCATCTCGCTTTGAACCCAGCTGGCATCCGTATGTGTCATTGTACCCAGATAATCAGCATAACCATAGCCATCATATCCCCAGAAAGCCAAGTCCACACCATAACTGGAACGGAACTTCAAACCAGGCAAGATATTCAATTCAGCATAGAACGTACCTACAATTTTATCGGAATTGTTACGTCCCAATGTCGGTCTGTTCAGCTGTGCCACCGGATTTGTCAATTCCTGGAAACCGGAAGGAGGCAAAGAAAGCACTTTACCATCCTTTACGATAGCATTAGGATGCTCGGCCAGGATTGCGGCACCTTCTTGTTCAGAAGCATACACCGGAACCAACGGTGAGAACGCAATAGCACTACCAAGAATAGAACCATACTCAGAGTTTGTTTCAATACCGGTAGAATGATCACGAGTATAGCCCAAGTTTACTCCTACCGTGACTGCATTCAAGAACTTTCGATTCTCTACTTCAAACACTTTATAAGTAGAATTACTACGAACAGACAAACGTTCATAATTGGAACGTCCATAATTACCACCAACGATACCTTCCTGATTGAAATAGCCCAAAGAAAGGAAATAAGTCATTTTATCATTACCGCCATTAATGCTCAACTGATGTTGCTGAACTGGTGCATCATAATTAAAGACTTCATCCTGCCAGTCTGTATCAATCGTATTATTGGCAATTTCTTCTGCAGAATAACGAGGAGCATTGCCATCATTAATCTGCATTTCATTCATGATTGTCATATATTCCTTGGCATTCAAAACAGCTTTCTTCTTCCAAGGATTCTGCCAACCATAACTGAAATCATAGTTTACAGTCGTTTTTCCCTTGCTGCCCGCCTTGGTAGTCACCAAAACCACACCGTTGGCTGCACGGGCACCATAAATAGCAGCCGAAGCAGCATCTTTCAGGATTTCAATAGAAGCAATATCCGTCGGGTTCAAATAGTTGATACCACCGCCCACCGGCATACCATCGACAATGTACAAGGGGTCGGAACCATTTACAGAACCGATACCACGAATACGAACCTTAGAATCAGAATTAGGCTGACCGGAAGACTGTGTAATCTGTACGCCGGAAACTTTACCTTTCAAAGCATCTTCTACACGGGAAGGCTTCATCAAGTTCAATTCATCCGCATTTACTTTGCTGATAGCCGCTGTCACTACACTTTTTTTCTGAACACCGTAACCTACAACCACCACTTCGTCCAACGCCTCTGCATCCTCTATCAATGCTACTTTAAGAGAAGTTCTTCCATTTATAGCCACTTCTTGTGGCTTAAATCCTATATAAGTAAAGGAAAGCGTTGCATCGGCAGGAGCCGACAATGTGAAATTGCCATCCAGGTCAGTAATTCCACCATTGGTAGTTCCTTTAACTACCACATTTACTCCAGGCAACGGTTCATTATCCGAACCGCTTACCACTGTACCTTTTACCTGTATATTTTGGGCATATACAGAAGCCAAGGTAAAGCTTAACAGAAATAAAACTGATAATAACTTTTTCATAAGTTTTACTAAATTAAGATTAACGTTTCTCGGTTTTGTTCTCAATCGAACAGTGCAAACATAGAGTAAAATGCAATAAAACAAATAAGAAACAATCATTCTTAAATACGTCAAATCTGAAATTCAAATACGTTATCAATACGTCATCAGCAAATAACTTATTAATAATCAATAGTTAATATATACTTTTAAGTATTACGTCACAACATGTTATAGAACACAAAAGGGAGGAATATTAAATTCCTCCCTTCCATGCACTTCCTTCTTTTAAAGGAAGTTAATATCTAAAGACTACAGTTTATTGCTTAAATAATCCGTCAAACTATCCTCTCTCTCTAAAGCGAACTTCTTACGAAGACGATAACGGATTGTTTCAACTCCACGAACCGAAATGTTCAATAGAGGCGCTATTTCTTTCGTGGAAAGATTCATCTTTAGATAAGCGCACATCATGCGTTCGTTGTGGGAAAGTTCAGGATGCTTGGCATGAAGACGTTTCATAAAATTGTTATGTATCAAATCGAACTGGTCTTCAATACGCTTCAAAACCTCATCACTCTGTATATTACCGTCTATTTTATTATTAATAAGTATGAGTTGCTGTTTTCCTTCCCGAGCCCCCTCACCCTTCAGCAAGGCGGATACTTTAAGTATCTCTGACTTGATTTCAGTCAGCATTTCATTCTTACGGACAAAGTTTATCATCAGATTGGCCATTTCCTGACTCTTATGTTGCAAATCGTATTCCAATTTTTCTTTCTCCAGCTGCATAATCTGCTTTTCCTGACGAGCTTTCTCCTCTTCGTACTCCCTTTCCATATCGTGCAACTCTTTGTCCTTCTCGACCACCGCCTGCTGTTTCTTCCGCTTCACACGGACATCATCCCAGCGATAGACATACCATAAGGCAAGCAAAGCCAAGATGATATAACAAACGTATGCAGCAGCACTACGATACCACGGTGGAAGTATACGGAAGGCGATTGTATCCGATGATGTCGTACCGTCAGGAAAGACCGCTTTAACTTCAAACGTATATTCACCTTCCGACAGATTACTATACTCCTTGGTGCGTACCGTTGTAAAATCGGACCAGCCTCCCTTATTCAAACGATATTGAAAACGGATATCATCCCCTACCGAAAAAAAAGAAAGGGCATAGTCAAAACGAACGGAATTCATGGAATAAGCTATCACCGGAACCGGCTTCTCTCCTAAAAAGTTTGCGGTATATACCAATGAATCCTTGGGATAAGACAGATACATGTTCCTTATATATAAAGAGTGGCTACGATCCTGACGCTCTCTTACGGCCGGGATGCTGAATAAAGCGAAACCTCCTTCATTAGGAACCACCATCAGCGAATCTGAAAGAGGAATAATCGTTTCAAAACCGGGTACCAGTTCAATCAGCGATTGCTGGATGGGATTAATGCTTGTATTCGCCCCCCGCTTATAGGTACCCAGATTGGCAATACAGATTTCGTGAGGGCTCAAACTAATCAACTTATCGTGATACTCCAAGATACGCGAATAGGCCGCGGTGCCATTCAAAAGGTTGTTCATATCCGGACAAGGCTCCATGACATCTTTATGAGGATTATGCTTATAGATTCCCCGGGGAGTGGCAAAATACACCCGGTCTTCTATCTTCGCTATATACATATCACGTCCTACCGGAAAACCATCCTTCGCGCTATATTCCTTTATACGGACAGCTTTTGTCAAATCATTATCCAAATCCACACGGGTAACGTGGTCTGTATTGTACACCCAAATCACCTTATCGCTTTCCTGCTCAAAAAGACGGCAAGAATCGTTCATACCCTCAATCTTGCCAACCACCTGCCATTCTCCATTCTTTTTCCCAACCAAATAAATACCGTTATATACCCCGACATACATAAGGTCCGTACGTCCTGCCACAAGTTGGCAACACCAGGCGCCGGCAATATCCGTCACGCGTTTTACGGAAGTGCCATTGATAAGGAAAATACCACGGTCGTGCAGACAGAAGAGTTCATCACCTATACGGCAAAGGTTCCAGACCTGTCCGCTGGATTGGGGCATCGGACGGATATCCGGCAAATCGCCGTTCATCTGTACCGGATAAGAGGTGTAATACAAACCCCGATTGGTACCTAAATAAAGATAGCCGCCTTCTACGGCAGCCGTATATCCCGTGCCGTAGGAATAAGGATAGGAATAGAGATTCGTAAAAGGAGAACTCAGACAGACGTAGTCAATGCCGCTATCCAGACCGGCCCAGAGGTTTCCGGTTGTATCGAAGGAGACAGAAAGCACCGTATTGTTACGCAAGCCGTTGTTCTCATTGAAATATTTCAGTTGCATGGTGCTGCAATCCACCAGTACCAATCCTTTATGAATGGTTCCCAAGGCAATCTTATCATCCTTTTTGGCCACGCAAAAGACTTCATTCTCACGCATAAACTCTTCGGCACCGGTGATAAACGGTTCCATCGTACGCCCGTCACAATAGTAAAGTCCGTTGTATGCAGTCACCACCAGAACACCTTTCTTATAAGGTATAATGCCACGAATACGCTTGGAAGCCAACGCATCGGCCCCCTGAAGAGGGAAAAAAGTGTTTCCAACCAAAAGCCATACGCCTCTGTCCGTACCGATGTAAAGGATGCCATTGACCATATTGGAACAGTCTATCTTGGCATTCATTTCAATGGCGGTATATTTTCCGTTCAGGAACTTCACCACGCACCCGTCCCCTTGGAAATACAAGATATTGTCTGTCTCATGGATGCCCCACACATTTCCAAGAAAACGAACGGAACTCTCCAAAGTATCGGACATGCAATGATAGGCCAAAGAACCGTCCGCATCCGGTTCATAATAGCCGAACTCATTGATGCCCCCCACATAAATTCTTTTTTGGGTGGCAGAAGCCAGAACGGAACGCACATCGGAAGCATTGTTCAATGGAAACACATTCCAGACATTGCCATCAAATTGCACCATACCGTTCTTGTTGGCGAAATATACCCACTTGTCATCATAGGGTGCTATCTGCCAAGTCTGGGTCCCCTTGCCATAAACACTTTTATCAAAATTGACGATAAAGCTATTCCAGCCGGCAATTGCTTCGACCAAAGGGAGAAAAAGAAAAAGGCAGAAAAAAAGGTAGAATGACAATATGTGTTTGTTCATGCGTATAATGACTATATAGTTAGTTGCACAAAAATAATGCTTATTTTCAAGGTAGCGCACAATAGCCTATCAGTTTTTTCGTCCCCGATTATTATTTTCTTCTCGAATGGCAATCTTTTGCATTACTATACTTTAGATTCCGGTATACTAAGAAGTATTCGTCCGACAGTTGTTGAATTATCGTCCGACAGCTGTCGGACGATAATTCAACAACTGTCGGACGATAAGGTTACACATATCGGACGAATACTTTTTAGTAAAAGGAATATTTGTCCATCGTAATGCCGGAAAGAATCCGTACCTCCCCTCCAAAGTATCTGTATAAGGAGCCGTGAAGAGGGATAGAATAGAGAATCTAAAAAAACAAATAAAAAAATCGCCGCAAGCTATTGCAGATTTCAAAATAATGCCTACCTTTGCAACCGCAAAACGAAAACGGGTAAGTCCTATACGGCCAGCTCCCTTCGAATCCTCCAGGGCTTGATCGCAGCAAAGGTAGTTGGTTGTAGCGGCGCGATATAGCAAGCTTACCCACCCGCCTCTTTAGCTCAGTTGGCCAGAGCACGTGATTTGTAATCTCGGGGTCGTTGGTTCGAATCCGACAAGAGGCTCGAAAGAAAAGCAGATGATACGAAAGTGTTACCTGCTTTTTTCTTTTTGCCCCGCAAAGAATCCTCTAATTTATTTAAAATCTACACATCGGCTTGCCCTTGAATCCAACTATATTTGTACCTTTGCACATTATTTCTAAGAAAGATGACAGAAAATAGAGGTTACATGCAACGATACGCAATGCTGTTCGGTACCTATATGGGAGGTTTCTGGATATTGAAGTTCATACTCTTTCCTGTGGGGCTGTCGGTTCCTTTTTTACTTTTCCTTTTCATGGGACTCACGCTATGCGTACCTTTTATGGGATATTATTATGCACGGATGTATCGTAATCAGGTATGCGGAGGCGGCATCAGCTTCCTGCATGCATGGATATTCACCGTTTTCATGTATATGTTTGCTGCGCTGCTTGCCGCCGTGGCACACTACATCTACTTCAGGTTCATAGACCACGGATATGTGATAAACACGTGCGAAACGATGGTAGACACGCTTGCCCAAAGCAACATGCCGGGAATGGATTCGTACATCGCCACCTATCAGGAAGCTCTGGAGACAGCCCGACTGCTCAGCCCTATCGACATTACGCTACAGATGATATCGTCCAATGTATTTTGGGGTTCGATACTGGCTTTCCCCACCGCCTTGTTCGTGATGAGACGCAAGAAAGACGACGCTCCGGCAGAGTGACGGAACAGCAAAAAGAAATGTTATTTCAATTGTAAAATAGAAAAATCATACATCAATGGATATTTCAGTTGTCGTACCACTATATAATGAAGAAGAATCACTCCCCGAATTGTTCGCATGGATTGAGCGGGTGATGAATGCCAACGGCTTTTCATACGAAGTGATTTTCGTTAACGACGGAAGTACCGACCGTTCGTGGCAGGTTATCGAGCAATTGCAGGCACAAGCTCCGGACAAGGTACGGGGCATTAAGTTCCGCCGCAACTACGGGAAGTCGCCGGCATTGTTCTGTGGTTTCGAACAAGCACAAGGCGACGTCGTGATAACCATGGACGCCGACCTGCAGGACAGTCCCGACGAAATACCCGAACTCTACCGCATGATTACCCAGGAGGGCTACGACCTCGTATCGGGCTGGAAGCAGAAACGTTACGACCCGTTGTCGAAGACCCTCCCCACCAAATTGTTCAATGCCACCGCCCGCAAAGTATCGGGCATCAAAAACCTGCACGACTTTAATTGCGGACTGAAGGCATATCGCAAAGAGGTTGTCAAGAATATAGAGGTATACGGCGAAATGCACCGCTACATCCCCTACCTGGCCAAGAACGCCGGCTTCAAGAAAATCGGCGAGAAAGTGGTGCACCACCAGGCACGCAAATACGGAAAGACCAAGTTCGGGCTGAACCGATTTGTAAACGGGTATCTGGACTTGCTTTCCCTTTGGTTCCTTTCCCGGTTCGGCATCAAGCCCATGCACTTTTTCGGATTGCTGGGTTCATTGATGTTCATCTTCGGCTTCATAGCCGTGGTCATAGTAGGTGTCAGCAAGTTGTACTACATGCACCATGGCATGCCCTACCGTCTTGTAACGGACTCTCCCTACTTCTACCTCTCGTTGACCTCCATGATTATCGGCACACAACTATTCGTGGCAGGATTCCTCGGAGAGCTGATTTCACGTAATGCCCCGGAACGAAACAAATATCAAATAGAGAAAACCATTTAACGATGAAAAAATTAGTCAGACTTGTCATACTCGGAGCTATCCTTTGTCCGATAGTAAGCATAGCTATCTCCTGCTCGGAAGAGGCCGACTGTTCCATGACAGCACGCTCCATGGTGAATTGCATTCTTTATAGAGTAGACCCCGAAACCCAATACGTGGAGAACGACACGCTCGACTCGCTCACCGTGACAGCATACGGCACCGACTCCATCATCATCAACAACCAGAAGAAGGTACACGACATCTCCCTGCCACTGCGCTATACGGAGGATTCCACCAAGCTGATATTCAAGTACAGCCGGACCAAGAGTGACACGATGGTGATACGCCACACCAACACCCCCTATTTCCTATCAATGGATTGCGGCTATCAGATGAAGCAGGCCATCACAGACGTAACGTGCACCCGCATCTCTCTGGACTCGATATACATCAAAGACAATGAAGCAGGCATCTATGGAAAGGAAAATCTTAAGTTATTCTATTAGTCTGGCACTCTGCCTGCTGATGTTCCTCCCCCTACGGGCGCAGAACGGGAATCCTACCGCTCCCCCCCAGGGAGCACCTCCCAAGAAGGAGAAGAAGGACGCGAAAGAAGAAGTGCACTATCCGTTATACAACGGCATGTCCGTCGGCTTGGACTTGTGGGGAATCGGAAGCTCCGTATTTGGAGGAGATTTCCTGAGTTCCGAAGTGGCCGTGGACGTAAACCTCAAGAACCGCTTCTTCCCTATTGCCGAACTGGGATATGGCTCCACGGACACCTGGAGTGACAAAGGCATACACTACAAAAGCAACGCCCCCTACTTCCGCATAGGAATGGACTATAACACGCTATACAAGAAGCAGCACGGACACATGCTACTCGTAGGCTTGCGTTACGGTGTAAGTAGCTTCAAGTATGATGTAGACGCCTTGGGACTGGACGACCCGATATATGGTGGCATCGTAGGCAATCCGAATCTGGACGACGAGATATGGGGAGGCAGCCTGCCCTATAACCATAAAGGAATGAAAGGCTCCATGCAATGGGCGGAATTTTGTGTCGGTATCCGGGCGCACGTCTGGAAGGCATTGTACATGGGCTGGTCACTACGCTTCAAGTTCAAATTGTCTGCCTCGGCCGATGAATACGGTGACCCGTGGTATGTGCCCGGTTTCGGGAAATATGGCTCCAACACGATGGGAGTAACCTATACGATAACTTATAAACTACCTCTTTAAGCGACTTATGACAGGGTTAGAGATTTGGCTACTGGCCGTAGGACTTGCGATGGATTGTTTCGCCGTTTCTATAGCCAGCGGAATTATATTGAAACGCGCCCGGCTGCGCCCTATGCTGGTGATGGCCATCAGCTTCGGCTTTTTCCAGGCTTTGATGCCTCTGCTGGGATGGATAGGCGCCAGTTTTTTCAGCCACCTGATAGAAAGTATTGACCATTGGATTGCATTCGGTATCCTTGCCTTCCTGGGCGGACGCATGATAATGGAATCCTTCAAGGACGAAGATTGCAAGCACGAGTATGACCCTACCAGCCTGAAGGTGGTGCTCGCTCTGGCCGTGGCAACCAGCATCGATGCATTGGCGGTAGGTGTTTCGTTTGCATTCCTCGGTATCAAGCAATTCTCGGCTATTCTTTCCCCCATCGGCATTATCGGTTTTGTATCATTCGCCTTGTCGATGGTCGGCCTGATGTTCGGCATCCGTTTCGGATGTGGCATAGCCCGCAGACTGCGCGCCGAACTTTGGGGAGGGATTATCCTCGTCATCATCGGTACCAAGATATTGGTAGAGCATCTCTTCTTTTAATTAAAAAGTAAAAACTCAGATAGGATATGGAAAAGAAAGTACAACGGAATTTTTTATGGATTGCCCTACTGGTACTGGGAACCATCTGGATACTTGCCCGCCACAACCAAGTCACTCCTTATCAGACGGATAACGGACTGATATTCGGTACGGTATATAAAGTGACTTATCAATGTGACCAAAATCTGAAGGCAGAGATAGAAGCGGAACTCAAACGTTTCGACGGTTCCTTGTCCCCTTTCAATGACACGGCGACCATTACGCGCATCAACCGCAACGAGGACATTGTGCCCGACACATTCTTTACCAACGTCTTCCGACGTAGCATGGAAATCTCCCGGGAGACCGATGGTGCCTTCGATATCACCGTTGCCCCTCTTGCCAATGCCTGGGGATTTGGGTTCAAGAAGGGTAATTTCCCCGACTCTGCCATGATAGACAGCCTGCTGGAGATGACAGGATACGAAAAAGTAAAATTGTCCGATGAAGGGAAAGTGGTGAAAACAGACCCACGTATAATGCTCTCGTGTAGCGCTGTGGCAAAAGGATATGCAGTAGATGTCATAGCCCAACTTCTGAAGAAAAAGGGTATCCGCAACTTTATGGTCGATATAGGCGGAGAAGTGGTTGTTCACGGGCAAAACCCTCAAAATGGACCTTGGCGCATCGGTTTGAACAAGCCGATAGACGACTCACTGGCAGTGAACCAGGAACTGCAAGCAGTGCTGCAAGTTACGGATTTAGGCATGGCTACATCGGGCAATTATCGCAACTACTACTATAAAGACGGAAAGAAATATGCGCATACCATCGACCCGCGTACCGGCTATCCGGTACAGCACAGCATCTTGTCCGCCACCGTCATCGCCAAAGATTGCATGAGTGCAGACGCCTATGCCACGGCATTCATGGTGATGGGGCTGGAAGAAGCAGAACGCGTGGCGGATGCACATCCGGATATCGACGCCTGTTTCATTTATACGGATGAAGAAGGAAAGCTTCAAACGTTCTTAACAAAAGGAATGGAGAAGTATATGAAATAATGTGCAAATGCGATTAACCCATCATTTATAAAATACAAAATATACCGCCAGTACCAGACATACAAAAGCGGCAAAATGATTCCAATGCAGCGTTTCCCCCTTGAAAAGAACCGTTGTAAACACCGTAAAGATTATCAAAGTGATTACTTCCTGAATCACTTTGAGTTGCATCAATGAGAACGGGCCTCCATTGCCTAAAAAGCCTATCCGATTGGCCGGAACCTGACAAGAATACTCAGCCAGAGCTATTACCCAAGAAAACAGCACCACGGCATACAACGGCCAGTTGGAGATGACTTTTGTCTCTTGTAGCTTCAGATGCCCATACCAGGCAAACGTCATGAAAATATTAGATACAATCAATAGCAAAATGGTATAAAATGCTTTCATATATTTTTTAATAATTAATGGTTAATGTTTTATGATTGCAGGCAGCAATTCCTCCTGCACATTCGTCATACTCCCCCATAGACTATAGCGTGCCTCAGGATTCATTTCCTCCAACTGTTTCAGAATGCCTTTCATTGTACTACGGCTGGATTGTGACTCATACGGACAATTCTTCACCTGCTTACGATACCCCCTCACTTGCGCCAACTCCATCAAATCCGCCTCATGTACCAGACACATCGGACGGATAATCGTCATATCAAACTTCTTCATTACCAGCCGAGGAGGCATGGAGCTGAACGCTCCCTGATAGGTGATATTCATCAGCAAGGTCTCTAGAATATCATCCATGTGATGGCCTAACGCGATTTTATTGCATCCCTGCTCCTTGGCTACGGTAAACAATGCCTTCCGCCTATTCCAAGAGCAAAGAAAACAAGGAGACTTGCGGGTATCTGTCGTGGCATCAAACTCCGTTTCAAAGAGAACAAAAGGCACTCCCCACGACTCTACGTACTCCCTCAGATAGTCCACATCGCTTTGATAAGGTATATTCTTCATCACTACATGTACGGCGACAACGGAAAAACGGGGTTTATAGACACGGGCACGCCGTGCCAACAATTCCACCAGCGCCAAAGAGTCCTTGCCTCCCGAAAGCCCGATGAGAATCTTATCGCCGTCCTCTATCAGCCCATATTCCACCACACCTTTGCTAAACCGCTTGTCTATGCGGCGCAACATCTTTTCTTCTTCAGTAAATTGTGCCATTGATACGAGTTATGAGTTATAAGTTATGAATTATAGCTCTTCCGGTTGCAAAAGTAAGGCAAAAGAACGATTTAAAGAAGAATTAACAAAATAGAATTACGGAAACCAGCTTTATTCACGATAAATTTGTATTTTTGACCTTCTGAACAAATCAGCATGTATCAATATGAATAAAAAATATATCCTTTTCTTTCTATTCGGCCTTTTGAGCATAACAATTTCCGCACAAAGCCTGGCAGAAGCCAAAGCCTTGTACGAGAAGGGAGAATACGAAGAAGCCAAGCCCGCCTTCAAAAAACTCGTCAAGACACAACCTGGCAATGGAAATTACAACCTATGGTACGGTGTATGTTGCCTGGAAACCGGCGAACCCGCAGAAGCCTTGAAACACCTGGAAAGCGCCGTCAAGAGACGCGTCCCCAGCGGGCAACTCTATTTGGCCCGGGCATACAATGATCTATATCGGTTCGAAGAAGCCATCGAGACTTATGAGACCTACATTTCCGACCTGAGAAAGAGAAAACGCTCCACCGAAGAGGCCGAACAATTATTGGAAAAAAGCAAATCCAACTTGCGCATGCTGAAAGGCGTGGAAGAGGTCTGCTTCATCGACAGCTTTGTGGTAGACAAGGAAAAATTCCTGGATGCATACAAAATCAGCCCCGAATCGGGCAAGCTGTTCATGTACGACACCTACTTCAATGATTCCGGTAAGGAAGGCGGAACGGTATACGAAACGGAGCTGGGCAATAAGCTATATTATAGCGAAATGCAACCGGACAGCACCCTCAGTATCCTTTCGCGCAACAAGTTGCTGGACAAATGGAGTGATGGCAGCTTGTTGCCCGGAAGCATCAACGAGGCCATGAATGCAGACTATCCCTATGTACTTACGGACGGTATCACTATCTACTATGCTTCGGATGGCCCTGGCTCGATGGGAGGATATGATATTTTCGTCACCCGTTACAATACGAATACCGACTCCTATCTGATGCCGGAAAATGTGGGCATGCCGTTCAATTCGCCCTACAACGACTATATGTACGTCATCGACGAATTCAACGACTTGGGATGGTTTGCCTCCGACCGCTACCAGCCCGAAGGCAAAGTGTGCATCTATGTATTCATTCCCAACTCATCCAAGCAAGTGTACAACTACGAAGGGATGGACCCGGACAAGATGATATCATTGGCGCAACTTCACTCTATCAAGGACACATGGACGGACACCGATGCGGTAAAGGCCGCCCGAGAAAGGCTTCGGACCGCTGCCAACGCAAAGCCGCGGACCACCAAGAAGCACGATTTCCAATTCGTCATTGATGACCACTCCACCTATTACCAGCTGGACGATTTCCGTTCCCCGCAGGCCAAAGCCTCGTATGGCAAATACAATCAGCTGGAGCAGAGCCACAAACAACTGCAGGAGAAACTGGAAGATATGCGTTCGGAATACTCCCGAGCCGACAAGCAGGAAAAGGACAAGATGTCCGCCGCCATCCTCGACCTGGAGCAACGTGTACGGCAATTGTCCACTGAGATGGAGCAGACTGCCATTCAAGTGCGCAACCTGGAAAAACAAGCCACCAAATAAAGACAACTATGGATATACTCATTATCGCCTCATTGATTATAGGAGCAGTAATCTTGTTCTTAGTGGAATTATTCGTAATTCCGGGCATCAGCGTTGCCGGTTTTCTGGCAGGAGGTTGCATCATCTTTGCCAATTACTATGCCTTTGCCTATATGGGCACCACGGCAGGTGTCATTACGCTTATCATATCTGCCCTGGCTTGTATCGGCTCGTTGGTATGGTTCATGCGTTCCAAGACACTCGACAAAATTGCATTGAAAAAAAACATCACCTCCAAAGTAGACCGTAGTGCCGAGGAAAAAGTCAAGGTAGGCGATATAGGCGTAACCACTACCCGCCTGGCTCTTATCGGCTATGCCGAAATCAACGGAGACATCGTGGAAGTAAAGTCATCAGACGGCTTCCTGAACGAAAAGACTCCGATTATCGTAGACCGTATTGCCGACGGAGTCCTCTTAGTGGAACGGCTCAAGCAGTGAAATTTCTGAAATCAACCTATTATTTATAACTAACAATTAATATTTAATCTCATGGATCCAAGCACAATGTATTTAACCGCCTTCCTCATTATAGGAGGCATTATTTTCCTGGTACTTTTCTTCCATTATGTACCGTTCTTCTTGTGGCTGTCCGCCAAAGTATCGGGAGTAAACATCTCGCTGGTACAACTTTTCCTGATGCGCATCCGTAATGTCCCTCCTTATATCATTGTGCCCGGCATGATTGAAGCTCATAAAGCAGGATTGCAAAACATCACGCGCGACGAACTGGAAGCGCACTACCTTGCCGGAGGTCACGTAGAGCGGGTGGTACACGCACTGGTATCCGCCTCTAAAGCCAATATCGAGCTGCCGTTCCAGATGGCAACCGCCATCGACCTTGCCGGCCGTGACGTGTTCGAAGCCGTACAGATGTCCGTTAACCCCAAAGTAATTGACACCCCTCCCGTGACAGCTGTCGCCAAAGACGGTATCCAGCTGATTGCCAAGGCCCGTGTAACGGTGCGCGCCAATATCCGCCAATTGGTGGGCGGTGCCGGAGAAGACACGATTCTGGCCCGTGTAGGCGAGGGTATTGTGTCTTCCATCGGTTCGTCAGAGAATCATAAGTCTGTATTGGAGAATCCGGATTCTATCTCCAAACTGGTATTGCGCAAGGGGTTGGATGCCGGAACAGCATTCGAAATTCTGTCCATTGACATTGCTGATATTGACATAGGTAAGAATATCGGTGCCGCCCTGCAGATAGACCAAGCCAATGCCGACAAGAACATTGCTCAAGCCAAGGCAGAGGAACGCCGCGCCATGGCCGTAGCCACAGAGCAGGAAATGAAGGCAAAAGCCCAGGAAGCCCGTGCCAAAGTTATCGAGGCAGAAGCGGAAGTACCCAAGGCCATGGCCGAAGCATTCCGCAACGGCAATCTGGGTATCATGGACTATTACCGGATGAAGAATATAGAAGCCGACACTTCCATGCGCGAAAACATTGCCAAACCGACGACGGGCAATACCAGCCAGCCGTTGAGCAAATAACTCGAAAAGTAACTGACAGAAACGCCGGAACCGGTGAACAAGAATCGGTTCCCGGCGTTTCTATTTATAAACAAAAGATTAAAAGCTCAATCAAATGAAAAAATATTTCGCCTCTTCCGAACTGATCATCAATGAAGACGGTTCTGTATTTCATCTTCACGTAAAGCCCGAATGGCTGGCAGACAAAGTCATCTTGGTAGGTGACCCCGGACGGGTGGCACTGGTTGCCTCCCATTTCGAGAACAAGGAATGTGAAGTGGAAAGCCGCGAGTTCAAGACTATCACCGGTACTTACCAAGGGAAACGTATTACGGTGGTTTCCACCGGTATCGGATGTGACAACATCGATATCGTGATGAATGAACTGGATGCCCTGGCAAACATCGACTTCGAGACGCGCGAAGAAAAGCCCCGCCTACGTAGCCTTGAGCTGGTACGTATCGGCACCTGCGGCGGCTTGCAACCCTACACTCCGGTGGGTACATTTGTATGTTCTGAAAAATCCATCGGTTTCGACGGTCTGCTCAACTTCTATGCCGGACGCAACTCCGTGTGCGACCTACCCATGGAGCGTGCCTTCCTCAACCATATGGGATGGTCCGGCAACATGTGTGCCCCTGCCCCCTACGTCATTGATGCAAGTGCTGAACTGATAGACCGCATCGCACAAGACGACATGGTACGTGGCGTAACGATTGCCGCCGGGGGCTTCTTCGGACCTCAAGGACGCGAGTTACGCGTGCCGCTTGCCGACCCGCATCAGAACGAGAAGATTGAAAAATTTGAATACAACGGCTACCATATCACCAACTTCGAGATGGAAAGTTCTGCCTTGGCAGGCTTGAGCCGTCTGATGGGACACAAGGCCATGACGGTATGCATGGTCATTGCCAACCGCCTGATAAAAGAAGCGAACACGGGATACAAAAATACGATAGATACTCTTATCAAAACAGTACTCGACCGTATCTAAGTATCCTTCAAGAAATGCTCCTCCCTTTCCTTCAGCCAATCCTAGGAGTAAGGTTTAGTAATGACTTCATCACATCCTGCCTGACGTGCCCGTTGCTGGTCTGTATAGTGTAGCAATGTCCTGCTATACCCACAATGGGCACAGAGGCGGATTAGGCTTTATAAGCATCTATCCATTATCGATTTGCACAAAGTTACGATAAAAGCCCATAAGTTGAATCACCATCTCTCTTTTTTGTAAAGAAACCATTATCTTTGCTGAATAAAAATAAGCCGGATAAAATGAACCAAGATACCATTTGTGCCATAGCCACCGCCCAAGGGGGAGCCATAGGATGCATCCGTGTCTCCGGACCGGATGCCATAGAGATAACATCCCGCATATTTACCCCTGCCCGGAAGGGGAAGAAGCTGAAGGATGCCAAGCCATACACACTTACCTTCGGTCATATCCATGAAGAAGAAAACATCATAGACGAAGTACTTGTAAGCTTATTCCGTGCCCCCCACTCGTACACGGGCGAGGATAGCACGGAAATCATGTGCCACGGTTCGAGCTATATTCTTCAGAAGGTGTTGCAACTGCTCATCGGTAATGGTTGCCGCCTGGCCGCTCCCGGTGAGTACACGCAACGGGCCTTCTTGGGCGGCAAAATGGACCTAAGCCAGGCCGAAGCCGTGGCCGACCTCATCGCCTCCACCTCTGCCGCCACTCACCGCCTCGCCATGAGCCAAATGCGCGGTGGGTTCAGTAAAGAGCTGGCCTCACTACGCGACCAATTGCTGCACTTCACATCACTCATAGAACTGGAGCTGGACTTCAGCGACCACGAAGAACTGGAATTTGCAGACCGCTCCGAGCTATGTCTCCTAGCAGACGGCATAGAGCAGGTAATTTCCCGTTTAGTACAATCCTTCAGTGTAGGCAATGCCATCAAGAACGGTGTGCCCGTAGCCATCATCGGCGAAACGAATGCTGGTAAATCCACCCTGCTGAATGCACTACTAAACGAGGAACGAGCCATTGTAAGCGACATACACGGGACAACCCGAGATGTGATAGAAGACACAGTCAATCTTGGCGGGATAACTTTCCGGTTTATTGATACGGCAGGCATACGCGAAACGAGCGACACCATCGAGAGCCTAGGAATTGAGCGAACCTTCCAGAAATTGGAGCAGGCGGAAATCGTGCTCTGGGTAGTTGATGCCACGAATGCCGTCTCACGGATACCACAACTAACTGCCCAGATACTTCCCCGTTGCGAAGGGAAACGGCTCATTCTCGTATTCAACAAGGCCGATCTGGTGCAGGATGCCTCAACCATCCTCACCCCCAGTTTCACCCTGGCCGCTACTAATGTGCAATGCATCTCCATCTCTGCCAAAGGGCGTACCAACCTCGACAAGCTTCAGCAAATGCTAATCTCTGCCGCTAACCTGCCCACGGTTACCCAAAACGATGTCATTGTCACGAATATACGCCACTACGAGGCTTTGACCCATGCCTTGGAAGCCATCCACCGGGTCCAACAAGGGCTAGCAGAAAATCTATCCGGAGATTTTGTTTCACAAGATATCCGCGAATGTATTTTCCATCTAAGCGATATTGCGGGGGAAGTTACGAACGACATGGTACTTGGGAATATTTTTGAACATTTTTGCATCGGCAAATGATGGCTTGTAAACAGCCATAAGCAACCATAACCATTTAGAATAAAGTCGCTGAAATCCAGCGACTTTTATTTTTGTGTCTATTCCAGTCAATTCTGACAGACTGCCAATTTTCAGCATCTTTTTGTACCATAATTCTACCGCCGAACAAATAAGCGGGCTCCTCGCACTCATCATAGCGACATCTTAGGCACGATGTGAGACGCTATGAGAATGAGCGGAACCGCTATAGAAGACACAGCGTGAGACGCTGTGAGAAATTGTGAGACGCGTTGAGACGAAATCGACGAAATTAAAGGCGACTAATATATGGAGGTACAGAGAAAATGCCAGTGGTGCGGCAAACCATTTATAGCACACACGATGGTAACACGGTTTTGCAGCAAATCGTGTACAGAAAAAGCGTATAAAGACAAGAAGCGCAAGCAGAAATTGCAGGAATACGAAGCGAGGCAAAACGAGCAGCCAATGCAGGAAGTTGGCATTGTGGGAGGCAAACCGTTCCTCTCCCCTGCCGAAGCCGCTACCCTTTTAGGTATCAGTCGTGCCACCATCTACCGACACATGGCTACCGGTATCATTCGGGCGTTGCAACTTCGTGGGCGTACCATCATACGCAAATCCGACATTGAAAAGATGTTCGACAATGCGCCCGACTACAAGAAACGCAGCTATGGACGGAAGCAGACCGTCCTCTATTACACCACGAATGAGATTTTGGAGAAATACCAAATCCAGAAGAAAACCCTGTACCGTCGCTGCAGACTATACAACATCCCAAAGGTTGCAGAAGGTAGCCGTGTGTTCTACAACCGCACCCTCATAGACAAGTATTTTGCCGACCTTGCCGAAGAAATCAATCTGGACTGTTATTACACACCGGAGCAGGTCATGGGAAAATACGGTATGAGCCGTAATGCCGTTGTCACCTTTGCCCTGCGGCACAATATTCCCCGAATCAACCGCCACCACGAGGTGTATTATTCCCGTGCCCATATAGACGCTATCAAAGAAAAGCAGGACAAGTTGAATCCTGACTATTATACCTATTCGGAAATCACCGAGAAATACGGGCTTACCAAGATAAACATCAGCTACTATGTCAACAAATACGATATAACGAGGTTCAAACAAGGAAGCCGGACTATGGTATTGCGCACCGAATTTGACAAGGTATATCGTGAACACCGGAACGGTACATATACACCCAAGAAGCGCGAAAGCAAATCCGGCCAGCAGGAGCAGAAAGAACCTTTTACAATCCCCGACGGATATTATTCGTCAGAACAGATTGCAGTCACATATCAGATGACCAAGAAAACTATTTGCAGGCTGTGCCGTGAAAACGACATTCCTAAAATCAGTCACGGAGGATTCAACTACTACGAACAGTTGGCAGTAAACCGTTTCTTCGTCAAATATAAGGCAGCTGACAATATCAAAGAATGGATTGGCGCAGAACAGATGGAAGAAATATACGACATGAGCAAAGATGCCAGATGCTCGTTTGTGCATCGCCACAAAATCCCCTCCCGTGTAGTTTACGGCAAGGTTCAATACTCCAAAGACCATATCGACACTATCAAGAACGGAGGTTTCGACCAACGCGAAAAGTATTACAGCGTAGCCGAGGCGATGGAAAAATATGGTTTGCGCAGAGATGATGTCTATAACTATGCACGCTATAACAACATCCGAAAAATGCACCACGGCAAATCCATGTTCCTGCTGAAAGAGGATTTTGACAAGGTGATGGCTGAAAAATCCGTCACCTGAAAAATTATTCCATACAGACAGGAAAATTACTCCTGACGATTATAGGTCTGTATAGAACCATTTCGTTGGTTTGCAGCAAATTATTAACAACAATATAATATAGTAGAGTATGCACGAATGTAAAACTGTAACATTGAGGACAAGACCTCTAAAGAACAAAATGTTGTCATTCTATCTGGATTATTATCCGGGATATAGAGACAAGGAAACGATGAAAGTAATCCGTCACGAGTCGCTTGGCATTTATATCTATGCCAACCCGAAGAACAAACGTGAGCAGAATTTCAACGATGTAATGACCGAGAAAGCCGAAGCCATCCGTTGCCGTAGGTTTGAATCGGTTGTAAATGAACGCTATGATTTCTTCGACAGGTACAAACTAAAGGGTGATTTCTTGGAGTACTATCGCCAGCAGCTCCGCAAGCACGACCAGAAATGGGAGTTCGTCTATCTCCATTTCAAGAACTTCGTACACGGCAAATGCACTTTTGAAGAGATTGACATCGACCTGTGCAACAAGTTTCGGGAATATCTGCTGAGCGCCAAGAAACTAAGACGCAACGGACGTATCACACGAAACTCAGCATCAGGATACTGGTCTACTTTCAGAGGATTCTTGAAAATACTATATCGTAAAGGGATGATAAAGACCAATGTCAATGACTTCTTGGAAAAGATTGAAACAGAAGACACTATGAAAGAAGCTTTATCTGTTGAAGAATTATACCAGTTAGCTGAAACGCCATGTAAAAAGCCTATTGTGAAAATCGCATCGCTGTTTTCCTGTATGACCAGCTTGCGCATCAGCGACATCCTAGCCCTGCGCTGGGAAGACATAGTGGACTACTCTGCCGGAGGGAAATGTGTGCATATCATCACACAGAAAAACAAAGCGGAAGACATCATTCCCATCAGCGAGGAGGCATTAGGACTGATAGGATACAGTTCTGAGAAGAAAGGTCTGGTATTCAAGGAACTTATGCGTAGTTGGACACAAGTACCAATGAAAGAGTGGATTCGTTCTGCCGGAATAACCAAGAACATAACATTCCATTCATATCGGAGAACATTCGCAACCCTCCAAGGTGCTGCCGGTACAGACATCCGTACCATACAAAGCTTGATGGCGCACAAAAGCATCACCACCACGATGCGTTACATGAAAGTCGTGGACAGCAACAAGCGTGAAGCCAGCAAGAAAATCACTTTGACACGCAAGGGTTGAACTCCCCTATTTTGCCCCATTACATAGTCTTAGAGTATGATTTTCGAGAGATTATCATACTCTAAGACTATATTTTCTTAAAAATTGACCGATTTACTGCACTTATTTATAACTATCTGGAAATGTGCTTATAACTTTGCACTATCATTTCATCTAAACAACAATAGATTATGACAGATAGTATTCAAATTCACAGAAAAAAGGCAAGTTTCATACTTGCGGTAAGCGTTACTTCATACTCGGTAATCGCCACTTATCTTTACAACTGCCATCAAATAAACCTGATGGAATATACCACACCTATTATATTGAGTATTGTGATCTTAACTCTTTCATGTGCGTTCTCTCAAAGATTTTTCTATCGCTACCTTATCAAGAATAACGTATGTATTTCTTTTGGCAAGCAAAAAGAATCCATCCCACCTGAAATCACGCAGCCATCTGATACCATTACCGCGGAAGTAGAAGTTATAGAAGTGCCGACAGCAAGGAATGATTACACAGATGGTTATGACGAACGCATAGCTGAAATAGAACGGGAAAAGGCAGAGCAGCAAGCTGACATTATGCGTGTTATGCACGAATATACCACATATAGTATGGCTGAGTTCCTTTCAAAAGACGACCTTATTACACTTCACGAAAACATAGAGTGCTTTGCCCATGGGCAATGTGATTTATACAAGTCCATACGTTCCAAATTCGACAACCCATTAAACACTCTCGATATACGGCATTTTGTATGGAATATCGGTATAAGGTTGAATATCTCGGTGGAAAAATGCGCAGAATTCATAAAAACCATATTCCCACACGAATTGAAAAATGCTACTCTGTTTTATTTATCAAAAAATCTACGGACTACAGGTATTTGTAAAATCCCACTTGATATTCCCCTAAAAGGAGAGTATTATTTCAATTGCCTCAAAAAAGCAGACGATGAGACAGCTGGTTCTGACCGACTGAAATGATTCCGTCGCTGACGGGAAAATTACCCTCTGCTGACGAAGGTCTGCATAGGATCATTGTGTTGGTTTGCAGCATGTTTAACAAATAAAACATTTGAATCATGTCTAAGAATCAATTCACATTCAATGACCTTCCCGAAGTGCTGGGAGAGTTATGCGACCGAATTGCAAGTATGGAAAGTCTGCTGACAGAGAAACTTTCCAAGCAGAACGAGGTCAAGGAGAACACGCACGTCCCCATGACCGTGCAGGAGGCTTGCGCCTATCTCAAAATGCCGCTATCGACCTTTTATTACAAAGTTAAAAAGGACGATATTCCGGTTATAAAACAAGGCAAGCACCTCTACATCTATCGTGATGAGCTGGATAAATGGTTGGAGTCGTCCCGTAAGACCGTTATTCCGCAAAGTTTCGAGGAAGAGAATGATGCGCTGCTCGCTTCCCATCGTCGTAAACCAAACAATAAAAATTGGTAAGCTATGGAGAAGACGAACAATAACATTCCGACAGCCGAGGAACTGGCTATTTACATAAAGGAGGCTACCGTGAGCGTAACCAACACATATGAACAGTCGCCTGTGGTGTTGATGGTGGATAACTCCATTATCGGAACATTGGGCAACTTCAGTGCATCCATCGGTAAAGCCAAAAGCAAGAAGACTTTCAATGTTTCAGCCATTGCCGCTTCCGCATTGGCCAATGGCACAGTACTCCATTACCGTTCATCGTTCCCGGAAAATAAACGGACGATATTGTATATCGACACCGAACAAGGAGAGCCTCATTGCCAAAAGGTGCTACAACGCATTCTATGTTTGGCCGGATTACCAAAGGATGCCGATTCTGACAATCTGATTATGTTAGGTCTGCGCAAATATTCTCCCGAAATGAGGCTTGCAATAGTCGAACAGGCCATTGGCACAATTCCGAATTTGGGTCTGGTCATTATAGATGGCATCAGGGATTTTATGTATGACATCAATTCTCCGAATGAAGCCACCAATATAATCTCCAAATTCATGCAGTGGACGGATGACAGGCAAATCCATATTCATACCGTCTTGCATCAGAACAAGAATGATGAACATGCCCGTGGTCACATCGGCACGGAACTTAACAACAAAGCGGAAACCATCATGCAGATCGAAGTGGATAAAGAGGACAAGACTGTAAGCGTGGTCGAAGCCGTCCATATCCGTGACCGTGAGTTTGAGCCTTTCGCTTTCCGCATAAACGAGGAAGCCATACCCGAACTGGTAGAGTCCTATCTGCCCAAAGAGAAAAAGATCGGACGACCAACCAAAGAGCCGTTTGAACCGTACAAGGAAATCCCTGAGAATGTACATCAGGCTGCGTTGGATGCCGCCTTTGCAAACGGCAACATCAGCAACTACAATGACTATCTGGAACGACTGAAAATAGGGTATGGATTGCAAGACGTAAATCTCGGTCACAACAAAGCGGTCAAGGTCGCTACTTTTCTCAGAAACAAACGCATGGTAATAAAAGTGGGGAAAGAGTATCAAATCAACCCCGAATACCATTACTAAGTTTGACTTTACTTTATTATCGGGGCATACATATAAGGATAAAGCAAAGTTGTGAAGATAGTAGTTGAAAACATTCATTCTCTCCCCTCTTTTAGAGATGTATCTTATACCATCCGGATGCCAGTTCGCTATGTACATCCGATATGGTTTGCCGGAAAGTATCAACAGGTAACTGTTGCGAGATATGCCAAGGTATAACCTCACTACGTTACGGTTGTACATTGGCGCTCTCGCCGGCTCATAGACTCCGCCGGTGCGGTACTCGCAAGCTCGCACCTATTCACCATTATAGAACTATTTATATGAAAGAAAATATTGAAAATTCATCCAGTTCCTCTGACGAGACAAGAAGCGTCTTTATCGGAGCTAAAGTCACTCCCAGCCAGAAAGAACATATAAAATCACTGGCCGAACAATGCGGCATGACCGTAAGTGACTACATATTATCACGCGCGTATAACTTCAAACCCAAAGCAAGACTCACGAGAAAAGAAGCTGCTCTGTTGCAGAATCTGGACGATTGTCGGTCAGACCTCGTAAAATATACATCTGCACTTCATGGAATGTCCACAAAGCAACGCATGATAATGTTCAATCAGATTCCGTTCATGGTCGGTTGGCTTAAGGAGCTTGGCAATGTAGCCGAAAGTGTCTGCCAGTTCTTGAATGCTGCAAAAGAGAAGAACAACATTCCGTCTAACCCTAAATCCAAAGAAGAATGATTGCAAAAGCCAAAGCAATATCGCACGGAATAAACGACCTCCGTTATATTACCGGAGAATCACAGCACAAGAAACATCCGGAGAAAATCTATCGAGTAGTGGACAATCTGTTACCCTCTCAACCAGACGCTATGGGGATATGGAACTCCATGCAGTTGACCTTATCCCAATATCGGCCTATAAAGAATTCTGTAATCAGAATCGAGTTGAGCCCATCGCCCGAACATACCCAATTCTATGACATTGAAGATTGGCAAACACTTTGGCAGGAATTCGCCGAGGAGTTCGACAGACAAGTGATTACTGGCAAGAACGGAAAAGTCCGTTCCTGTCCGACCAATTTGGCGGGCAGCAAATACTCAGTTTGGTTGCATACGGAATCCAAAGGCGAAGTCCCTCACCTCCATGCTGCGATTTGCCGTTTGGATGAAGATGGCAATATCAACAACGACCATAACATTCATCTTCGTGCACAACGTGCAGCCGAGCGAGTGGCAAAGAAACGAGGCTGGACAACTGCAGCGCAAATCCGAAATTGGAACATTCCACAAGTGAACCGGGACTGTATGGAGGTGTTGAAAGCAATGCCATCATGGTCATGGGATGAATACAAGAGTGCTCTTATACGGAAAGGTTATACCGTCCATGAAAGAGAGGACAAGAAGGGTATTCTTCGTGGATATGCACTCGTGCATGGGAATACCAAATACAAGGCTTCCGAATTGGGAGTCGGCAGGAACCTAATGGTCTCGAAACTTCCTGCGACATGGGAGAAACTGTACCATCAGCCAGCAATTGCCATTAGAAACAATACACCCTTAGAGGTTCAACAAATAGCAGAACATAAGGCTGCACCTATTGACTACACCCAATATCGCCCAGACCATTCGGATATGATTCCCTACACCCTTACCCATAAAGATAAGGAACACAAGTTCTATATTCCGGAAAAAGTGCTTGACTGCTTCAACGACGAATTTAATTACAGGTTCGTTTCCAACTCGCATGAACTGGCTGATATGGCCGTGGCTATTTTTGTCGGACTGCTTGATACGTCGAATGTAGCAACCGGCGGAGGTGGCGGAGGTTCGCAAAGCGAGCTTCCATGGAGAGATAAAGACGAAGACGATTTGCAATGGGCTCGCAGATGCGCTCGTGCTGCCAGTCGTTCGTTAGGAAAGAAAACGAAAATAGGATTAAAACGATAAGCGCATGAAGAAGAAATTTGATTTTTCCGCAGAAATGGCAGAAGCGGAATCCATAAAGTCCAATCCTAAGAATGAATATCAGGAGGAAGAAAATCGCCTACTCGATATCAATGCACAAGAACTTGTCAAGCTGAATGACAACGTGTTCAAGTTGAGAACGGATGTTAAAAATCTGTCCAACTCTATACGAGAGTGTAAACCTATCATTTCTGAAGAAATGCAGAAGATGGCAGTAGAATTTGGCGCAAGGCTTCTATGTGATTTTCTCAGTCAGATTGAAAGCAAATGCAAGGAAGCCGAGCGGAGAATAAAGAAAGCCGACAATGCCATCCATATTCCGGCTACCACATTTTATATCACCATTATAATACTGGTAGCCCTATCTTCTTTTTTCGTCAGCATGATAGTGGCCAATGCAGAAATATTGCATTCAGCGTTGATATGGAAAGCAGTCGTTATCTATATTCTTATTGCAATTTTGGGGATTGCCATGGCTATAATCGTACCGAAGATTTTGGATAAATGGACGTAATTGAAAGTTTACGAATCTTTAGAAAGCAACTATCATTGGCATTTGTTTGGTCGTATCATAGGCTATAACAATCCTGTAACCGCCGTAACTGTTACGGTGGTTACGGAATTGTTGTATAGTTCTGCGATTTGACATTTGAACTAAAAGTGCATACAAGCTATACTTCAATCAACATAGCTATTTTCTTTGAACTTGTCGGGTACATGTCGGGCATCTTCTACGTTTTATTTAACAATGACTGAGCTTAGTGCATTTTCACTTGGACTTGCTAACTTAGACCGTTTTTCTCCAAATGATCGCACAGAAGTTACATACCAGTAAAATGCTATTTGCCAAGCGACTTGAACATCTTGGCGATACAACGTTTCTTTTGTTCCATATTTGGATGGACATAAAGATTGAGCGTGGTACTGATATTTGAGTGTCCCAGCAATACACTGACTGTTTTATAGTCACAATTGCTTTCTATACAGCGAGTCGCAAAGCTATGCCTAAGCCCATGAAATTTCAATTTGGGGATACCAAGGTGCTCCATCAACCGTTTGTAATAATTGCGATATGTTCGTGGTTCTGTGGGCAATGGTTCATTGGTGAGTATGTAGTAATCCGCATTTACCACTTTTTTCAGTGGTTTCACCAATGCAAGCAACTCCTTGCTCATAGGAATTTCACGGCAGGAGTTCTTTGTTTTAGGCGTATTGATAACCAGCTCAGTATGTTTCATTTCACCTTCGATAATATAAATACGCTCTATGGTACGCTGAACGCTGATAGTTCCGCTATCGACATCAATGTCACTCCAGCGTAAAGCACAAACTTCACCAATACGAAGTCCGGTGCTTAGGCTTATATAGATGCCTAAATTACGGAATGTGAAATTTTGACGAATGTAGTCCAATATTTTCTTGTGATGGGCTACAGTCAACACCTCCAGCTCCTTGTTCTTTTCTGTTGTAGGATATTTTATGTCCCATTCTGAATAATTCATCCATTCGTGTTTTACTCCGAACTTCATCACCATTTTGAGCACAATAAGAATGTCCTTTACCGATTTTACACTCATACCACCATTGAGTTTTTGTAGTACAAAATCTTGTACCGCTTTCTCGCTTAACGCATCACTTTCACCAAAATATGGTAAAAGATGGTTTTCCAGAATCAACATATAAGCTGCAAATGTTGATTGCTTCACATACGGACGCTTGTCTTCTCGCCAAGCCATCGCAATTTCTCTAATTGATTTCTTTGTCATAATTGCTTTTTTAGGGGTTTCCTATAATTAGAGAAATATAATGGGCAATGTTCCCCATTTGAGATTCCCTGAGTTTAGTGGGGAATGGGTAACAAAATCAATAAACGATTTAGCGGTTGTTATTGGCGGTGGAACGCCTGATACTACTGTAAAATCATATTGGGATGGAGAAATACAATGGTTTACCCCTTCTGAAATAGGTAAAAATAAATATGTTGATTCAAGTTTGCGTACCATAACAGAAGTGGGGTTAAACAATTCCAGCGCAAAACTTTTGCCTCCCAATACGATACTTTTAAGTTCTCGTGCCACCATTGGAGAATGCTCATTATCTCTCAGAGAATGTGCTACAAACCAAGGTTTTCAATGTCTTGTATCTAAAAAATGCAATGTTGATTTTCTCTATTATCTGATACAAACAAAGAAGAAAGATCTAATCAGGAAGTCTTGTGGGTCAACCTTTTTAGAAATTTCGGCAAATGAAGTTCGTAAAATTCAAGTGTCAGTTCCATCTGATGTTGAGCAACAAAAGATAGCAGAGTTATTGTCGTTGATAGATGAGCGTATTGCTACTCAAAACAAAATCATTGAGGATTTGAAAAAGCTAAAGTCTGCGATTAGTAAACAGGTATTTGCTCAAGAGCCTAATGGATGGTGTAGATTAGATACTTTATTCTCAAAAGGCAAGGCTGGTGGTACTCCGACTTCCACAAATAAAGAATACTATAATGGAGAAATACCATTCTTGAGTATTAACGATATAACAAAACAAGGTAAGTATGTCCGATATACAGAAAATCATTTGAGCCAAAGTGGATTAGAAAACTCTTCGGCATGGGTAGTTCCAAAGTATAGTTTAATAATGTCAATGTACGCATCAGTTGGCTTGGTAACTATAAATGAAATACCTACTACAACAAGCCAGGCAATGTTTGCAATGCAACTAAAAGACAAAGGTTTATTGGATTATCTGTACTACTACTTGTCATACTTTAAGTATCGCTACATCCACAAGTATCTTGAAACTGGAACACAAAGCAATATCAACGCTGATATTATTCGCGGAATAATGATTCCAATTTATGGACATAGTCGCAATATGGAAATTGCGTCAACACTGCAAGGCATTGATGTAAAAATCGACAATGAGTTATCAGTACTTAAACTATTCAATAAGCAAAAGAACTATCTTTTGTCCCAGATGTTTATATGAACATCTGGGTAAGGAGATATTGCTTCTGCATGGTTAACAAGGTTAGTCTTCGTAGCTCATTAATGATGCGCTCATCGTATGAGTGTAGTATTTTTGCGACCCAAAGAATGTTATTACCATTTGAGGAATACGGTAACACATAGCTTTCTACATCCCCTTTACCAATATTCATTTGGGCAGCACCTTGACCACAAGCTATCATACTATTCTCAAATCTTTGAGAAGATAGAATTTGATATAGGAACTCTCGATTTACATTTTTTGAAAGTTGCAACAAACCAACTCGTTGGTTGAGTAAATAGTCTCCATTCTTACAAAGAGAAACACGCCCAACATTACCCGTAAGAGATATTAAAATATCTCCTTCTTTTAATACTTGGTGGTCTTGTATATCGTTCGGCAAGTTGATTATGCAATTGCAATCTTCATCGTTTATATATCGCTCGCCAGGCACATTTGTTATTGTGAGGATTTTCCATTTGCCCAGTGCATTATACTTACCACTCTGGAATGCGTAACCATTTTTCAATGTCGCAATATTCGACAAGCATATAGTAGTTTCTAACAAATCTTTTCGTGCAAACAAATGTTTACTAATCGCAGACCTATAACACAAACAATCCTTAATTAAGGGAATTGCACAGCATTGCATTAAAGAATCAACAAGTGGAAACACATATGTAAAACTTGGTGATATTTGTCAAATTACAACAGGAAAACTAGATGCAAATGCACAGGTAGATAATGGGATTTATCCATTTTTTACTTGTGCAGAACAACCATTCAAAATTGATAGCTTTGCTTTTGATACAGAAGCTTTACTAATCTCTGGTAATGGCGCTAATTTAGGATATATCAATTATTATCACGGAAAGTTTAATGCTTATCAAAGAACTTATGTGTTAGATATATTCTCCGAAAATATCCAGTACATTAAATGGGCGTTGAAAGTATTGCTGCCCAAAAGAATTGCAATAGAAAAGAGTTCAAGCAACACTCCTTATATAGTACTATCGACTCTCAGTGATTTAAGGTTACCAATTCCCAACAAGAGCATTCAATGCCATATAGCAAAATTAATGCAATCTTTAGAAAGAAAATTATCAAGCCAAATTGCATTGAATGGTTCTTATAATAGGTTGAAGCAATACTTACTCCGCCAGATGTTTATATAAACATTTGACGGAGCAGATACTGCTTTTGTGATGTATAAGCTTTAATAATCTTATTCGCTGTTTTTAATTGGGACTTCAATAATGATATTGCATAGCCTATTTCTCTTTGTTTATCAAGAGAAGGTATTTTGAATACAAGCTGCGAGAAAGCCTCCATATTTAAATTGCGTCTAACGATACTTGCGCCTTGCTCTGATACCATCATATAGCTGTATAAGGCACGATGAGTCTTTAACATTGCAGCCACAAACTGATTGTCGTAACCATCTGCTATTGAAAATACTTTGTAAGAAGGAGAAACTATCCCAATTTCAAATCTATCATTGTAATTGATATTCCCCATCCATAAATTTTGAGGACTTAAAACAACATCATGAAGCCGAATGATTTTATAACCCACATTGTTTTCACTTGCGATGTCTTTTGAAAAATACTCTCGTTGAGAGAAT
The DNA here is from genome assembly GCF_003603395.1 of Bacteroides sp. AM44-19. Taxonomy (NCBI): domain Bacteria; kingdom Pseudomonadati; phylum Bacteroidota; class Bacteroidia; order Bacteroidales; family Bacteroidaceae; genus Bacteroides; species Bacteroides sp. AM44-19. The sequence goes on from NZ_QTNB01000001.1 coordinate 773,191, forward strand.
ATACCCTTAACAGTGGAACTCAGTACCTCATGTTGATTATTCGTTTGTGAGCGTTCCGACCGTTCCAACAAAATATCTCCGAGACAAACAGATTTTCCTCCAGTATCATATTGCAGCGTATTGTTTAGTCCCTTAATTAAGGATTGCAGTTTCTCAATGATTTTGTTTTGGGTGGCGATGCGTTCATCTATTAGTCGTAACAGTGTAGCTATTTTAGTTTGCTCCGCTTTGGATGGAATACCAACATAACACTCGGAAAAATTCTTTGTGCTGATGGAATAGATTTTTGTTCCCTGTGCTATTCGTCTAATCTGATTATGAAATGCAGATGACGAAAAAGCATATCCTTTGAAGCCGACAACAGTTTTATTTTTATTGTCTCGCCCATGAATTGTGTGTAAACCACAAACAATATCCTTATTATCAAGATTAAAAAACTCAATGGCTTTAGCAACCTCATTCGTATCTTCCGAAGCATCAGCAAAGGCTACATCTCCCTCTTTACACAATTCAAAGTTTTTAGGCATATTACCTTCTTTGACATTGGGTAGTTTATCTCTTCTCAAATCCACCATAGTAGGAAGCCCAACATGAATGAGTCCATAATGTAAGTTCATCATGGCTTTCTCCCCATATTCAAGTTGTTCCCAACTCAGAGAATTGGTTGAATAGAAATCCAATAGCTCAGACACTTTACATATTTCCCATTCCTCTATAAACTCTGGGAATCTCAAATGGGGAACATTGAGGATTTTATTTTCGTTATTATTTGCCATAATCATTATTCTTTATCAGGGTTAATATCAAACGGCAACAATTTGTCGCCATTATTAAACCGGTCGAAATCAGAGATAAAAGAACGGTCTTGAATCACTTTATATTTCTCGTACTCGCCATACGCCTTCTCTCGTGCTGCTTCTTGTGAAACTTTACCGGCAGTATCTTGTGCCTTATAATCCATAGTGCCAAGAAACTGTTCAAGACGTTGCTTCCAATCTTCCATCGTTGTTATAATGTGACGTTGGGCACGAAGCTCTGCAAATTCAAGGAATGCGTTAGTTACGCCGTTAAGTTCGGAAATCTCTTTGTCTGACAAATAGTTCTTTGCCACAATCGTATCGGACTTCTGAACTCTACCATCGGGAGCTTTCTTCCAAGTGGTCAATCCCATATGGGGCATTTCAGAGTCGGCACGTTCATACACTATTTCAGCAGCGGTACGATTAGTCACAGCCAAATGCATCATATTTTGCACCATTTTGAAGAACAATTTAGTACAATCCGATTTCGGGTCGTAATCAGCACTGCATTCCGCATAGATGTCTGTTATCTTCTGGTAGTATCTGCGTTCCGATGTGCGTATCTCACGAATACGCTCCAGCAAATCATCAAAATAATCTTTGCCAAAATGCTTTCCCTGTTTTAGTCTTTCATCATCAAGAGCATACCCTTTAATGACAAATTCCTTCAAAACAGACGTAGCCCAAATACGAAACTGAGTGGCTTGATAGCTATTGACACGATAACCTACCGCTATGATAGCATCCAAATTATAGAACAACGGTGTACGCTCCACGTCTCGTTCTCCCTCGGATTGAACTATCCCAATTTTTCGGATAGTTGCCTCTTTGGTAAGTTCACTGGATTCATAAATCTGTCCAAGATGATAGTTGATGGTTCGTACATCCACCCCAAACAAGTCCGCCATGCGCTTTTGCGACATCCAGAATGTTTCACTATTGAATATTACCTCTACTCGAACTTCTCCTTGTGCGGTTTTATACAGTAACAGATTGGAACTATATGAGTTAAGCACCAATTCGTTAGTAGATATGGTTTGAGAAAAGTAATCTCTTGCCTGTTGTACCAATACTTTTTTTGCATCAGCATTTTCAGCAATAATCATACACGCCATACGTGACAAGCGGAAGATACTGACTTTACGGAACGAGCCACTGCCTATCTTCACCATATCAACCGCTTGGTTGAAATGCTCATCAATATTCATTCCTTTTATGCCTGCGACTTTGATTGCTTTGTCTATGACTTTTTGGAATTTCCAATAAGCCGAATAACCCATAGCAGCGCATAGGTCACGTGAACTCCAATATTCATTTTCGCTCTCATCGTGACGGCGGATATTGTCGAATGAAGGACGCATTTCCGGGATGTTATCTATCTCTGCCATAACACTATTATTCAACCAGTCCCAATTCTTTAAGATATACTTCAATCTCCTTATCTAGTTCGGCACGTTTGGCTTCCAACTCCTTGATTTCTGCCATTACAGCTTTAATGTCAATAGGTTCTTCCTCTTCAAAAGTATCGACATAACGAGGAATATTCAGATTATAGTCGTTATCGGCAACCTCCTGTAAAGTGGCAAGATGGCTGTACTTTTCTATTTCTTTTCGCTCGCGATAGGTATCAACAATCTTGTCAATATGCTCTTTACGCAGTTTGTTTTGTGTCTTGACTTTCTCAAACTCCTTGCTCGCATCTATGAACAGAATATTATCATCTTCCTTACGGCATTTCTTCATCACAAGAATACAGGTCGGAATACTTGTACCATAGAATATATTAGCCGGCAAACCGATAATGGCATCGATATAGTTTTTCTTCTCTATCAGGAAACGGCGTATTACCCCTTCTGCATTACCACGGAACAAAACACCGTGTGGAGCGACACAAGCCATCGTACCACCTTCGTTCAAGTGATAAATCATGTGTAGGATAAAAGCATAATCTGCTGTCTTCTTTGGCGCAAGTCGCCCTGCTTTGCTGAAACGGTCATCGGTATTAAATTTGTCGGCAGCACTCCATTCGGCAGAGAATGGAGGATTTGCGACTACCGCATCAAACTGAGTGTCGCCAAAGACATCCCATTCAAGCGTATCGCCGTTTTCAATCTTGAAATTGCTGAATCTGATACCGTGAAGCAACATATTCATTCTGGCGAGGTTGTAGGTCGTCGGATTCTTTTCCTGTCCGTAAATATCAACCGCATTTCCAATACTTGCAGCACGAAGAAGCAATGAGCCACTACCACAAGTAGGGTCATATACATTGCGCAAACGCTGGTGTCCAATGGAAACAATCTCTGCCAAAATACGGCTAACTTCCTGCGGAGTATAGAATTCCCCGGCTTTTTTCCCGGCTCCTGCCGCAAACTGCGAAATCATATATTCGTAAGCATCACCCAAGATGTCAATTTCCTGTGATGCCTCTACGCTAAAGTCTATATCGTCCAATGCAAGAAGCACATTGCTGACGAGTGTATTTTTATCATTGGCTGTTTTACCCAATTTAGGTGAAGCCAAGTCTATATCTGAAAACAATCCTCCGAAATCCTCTTCGCTGTCCTGTCCAAGAGTGCTGTCTTCGATACGCTTCAATGAACGTTCAAGTATAGGTAAAATGTTCTCTTTCCGCTTGATGGCCTCTATTACGGACGAAAACAAGAATTTCGGTTCAATGAAGTAACCTATATTTTCCAAGCATTGATTCTTTACTTCCTCTTGTAACTCGACTACATCGGTATCATCCATTTCCCACAATTCCTTAAAGGTTATTTCATCATCCACCAAGGCATTGTTGGCATACTTTTCTATTTTCTCAGATAAGTATTTATAGAAAATAAAACCCAATGTGAAATACATAAAGTCGCTTGCCGACATATTGCCACGCAAACGATTTGCGACCTCCCAAAGCTGGTCACGGAGTTTCTGTTGCAGTTCTTCGCTCATATTTATTATAATTCTTTAATTACAAAACCAAATTTATTCGCAAACTCTAAAATACGACCTATATTATTCTTACCATGCTGTGATGATACAACAAACCTGACACCATCATTAGACATAAGAATATCTTTTTCAAACCATCTTTTATGCGTATCTGACGTTTTAAGTTTCCAATTTCCGACTTCTTCAACGGTTTTAACTAAGTGTTTAGGCAACAAATTAATTAGCTCTTTATAATCAACAGAGGTAGACTCGATAAAAAGTCGAACTACTTCTAATGCTAATCTACCTTTCCCATAAGAACCAACTCCATTAAGTGAATATTTTGTATAGTCTTTTCTGCTATTAGTACATTTTCTTGGCAATTCATTTTGAACAGATTGAGATATAAAGTTATCGCTACGCAAAGGTTGATTATTCTCATATTCTGTTATTACGGCATCATCTATAGTTTGTGCTATTTCTTTAAAAATTTCCAATGCTTTTTGCGGAGCGACATTAAAAAATTCTCTGTTCTGACGAATACGAAAATCAGTCAAATTGTCGATTATCTTATGCACGAGTTTTTCCACCTCATTATATTTAACCGTTTTAATGGTTGCATGTATCTCAAAAGGCAACGGAACTGCCGTATTGTCAAGTTCCTTGGAACGTATATCAACAGGGCGTGCGCTTTTGCCAATCTTAACCCAATCCTCACGAAAACTTGGATTAGTCAAGATATACACATATCCGGGTTCATTTGTTTTTACCATATACGTATTTACTCCCAATTAAATGTTCTTATTATATTACGCAATCTCTCCATGATTCTCGTCAACGCCTTTCTTGTTTTTATAAGACCAAGATGTTTTTCTTTCAATGCCTTTTGTATGATTTCCGGCTGTTCCTTTTGCAAATAGTCATACTCCTTTATGTATAGATTCAGCACCTCGGTAGGAATTTGTTCATCATCCGACAAATCTTTTACAGCCTTATTGCGTTCAGATACAATATATTGATTCAAACGCTCTTCCAATTCACTTGTACCATCAGCCTTACTACGTCCGCTCATGAAGTTTTCCTTATCTTCATCAACATTTTTCCGAATAAAGCCATCAATGAGTTTGGCTTTGCCTCGCATCCCGGCATCCTTAATCATTGTGTCAATGATATGTTGCCTTTTCTCTGAATAATCATTGCTATATGGGTCAAGTTCTGCAATGAGTTCAAGAATGTAAGCCACATTGATAATGTCGCTATGTAGAAGTTCAAGACAGAAATCTATATCCTCTAATCCCTGACTGTTCCCATACGGAACAGGGTCTTCTGCAACTACAGATGGAATTACAGGCGGTTCTATAAACCCGACTGTAATGTCAAGATACTTACTCTTATAGTCGTTGAATTGCTGCTCAGTCATACCAAGATCTTCCGCATCCTCGCTATAATCTTCGTATATCTGGATTTCCGCATGTTTACGGATAATATCACGAAATGCCAGAACAAAATTTTTCTTGTCATTTTCGCTTTGCAGAAAATCTATACTGCTGGGTGTAGGATATTTTTTCAGGAACTCTGTTGCCAAGCATTTATATTCCTTTTTTACATCCTCAAACGGTGGACGTACTATATCTTCAGAATTATCAGAGTTGCTGAACAATTTAATAGACGTATCAACATTATTTTTCAAGTCACGGAAGCAAACGATTTTACCGAAACGTTTCTTCTCGTTCAATACTCGGTTGGTACGACTGAATGCTTGCAGCAAACCGTGATATTCCATATTCTTATCTACATAGAGCGTATTCAGTTTTTTACTGTCGAAACCGGTAAGGAACATACCCACGACAAGACAAAGGTCAAGCGGTTTCATATCCGCTTTCTTCTTTTTCATGCGCAGATTGATGTCATCATAGTAGGCACGGAAGTTTTCTGTAGTAAAAGCAGTGCCGAACATATTGTTATAATCGTCCATAATTGTTTGCAGTTCATCAGCCTCACCCACACCCTCTTTTGCATACTGCCCTGTACCCATGCCGGTCTGTTCATCATCCAGACTATTGTTGGCAGCGTAAGTAAACACAGCACCTATACGGATTTTCGGATTCAACGATTTGAATATCTTGTAATATCGTATGAGCATCGACACGGATTGCACAGCAAACAAGGCATCAAACTCTCCGTCGAATGTGGATTTGTTGAAATTGTTAAGGATAAACTTGGCGATTTCCTCCATACGAGCTTGATTGTCGTTGTCAACAACTTCGTTGCCGTGATAATACTCCACAAGGAATCCAAGCACGTTTTCATCGGCTATGGCATCCTTAATAAGATATTTATGAAGACAATTTCCGAATATCTCCTTAGTGGTATGCCCATCTACCGCATTTTCAGTAAAAATAGGTGTTCCCGTGAAGCCAAAGATTTGAGCATTGTCAAAGAACTTCATAATCTTCTTATGACTATCCCCAAAGTGGCTACGATGACACTCATCAAATATCATCACGATACGTGAGTGGCGAATAGTTTCAATCTTGTTGCTATACCACGTCTTGCTGACTGCGGCATTGAGTTTCTGAATGGTAGTGATGATAATCTTAGAATTGCTTTGAAGTCGCTTCACAAGTTCATCCGTATTATCAGTACTATCCACAGCTCCCGGCTCAAACGCTTCATATTCCGATTGAGTCTGAGTATCAAGGTCATGTCGGTCAACAACAAACATAACCTTATCCACATCATCCAACTCTGACACAAGTTGGGCAGCCTTGAACGAAGTCAATGTCTTTCCGGCTCCTGTTGTATGCCATATATAGCCGTTATCGTTGGAGTTCTGCACACGATCTAGAATTTTCTCTACGGCATAGAACTGATAAGGACGAAGCACCATCAAACATTTGTCGCCCTCGTGCAGCACGATATATTTCCCTATTATTTTGCCAAGCGTACATTTTTCCAAGAAGAATACGGCAAACTTATCCAATTCATTAAACGGATGATTGGCTGCATCCGTCCAATTGAATGTAAACTTATAACCGCTATTAGGATTGTTGGCAAAATAGCGGGTATTGACACCATTTGATATAACAAACAATTGAATATAGTCGAACAATCCGTGGAACGAAGTCTTATGATAGCGTTGTATCTGATTATATGCCTGTTTGAGTTCTACTCCCCTGCGCTTTAACTCTATCTGAACCAATGGTAAACCATTGATAAGTATAGTCACATCATAGCGGCATTTTTTCCGTCCTTCAACAGTAATCTGATTCGAGACCTGAAACTCATTCTGACACCATTGGGTACGATTGAGAAATTCCACCCAAATCCGTTGTCCATTTACCATATCAAGCGGATAGAGGTCACGAAGTTTCTTGGCCTTTTCAAAGCGAGTTCCACCTTCAAGATAAATTAATATCTTCTCAAACTCTTCATCCGTAAATGAAGTACGACCAACTTCCGCCAGTTGTTTCTTGTTATGAATCTCCAACTGACGTTTGAAATTAACATAAAGATTATCTTCCTCGACAATCTGGACATACTCATAGTCCATTTGTCGGAGTGTGGCTATCAGTCCGGCTTCCAACGCCGCTTCGCTTTGTGTTGACATATTCTTGTCCTGCTATGGTGTTACTACTTATTTATTCTAGCTTGCAATATCTTGATGTCTAATGCATTTTCTATTTTGCATAAGGTTTCCAACGACAAATTTTCACGACCTTTCAACACTTTAGAAACATACTGCTGGGTACAATTCATTTTCTCAGCCAAAGCTCGTTGTGTCATACCAAGTTCCTCCATTCGGTTTGACATGATTGCTGCTATAGCCTGTGAATGGCAAATCCAATCCTCGCTCTTATTTTCCATTATATTCATTCCTTCTCCTAAAGCGTTGTCTATCTTGTCTTCAGCCATTGTATGCATCAAAAATACCTTTGCCTTATTTTGTAGGCAAAGGTACTATAAATAATCGAGATTACACAACTTTCAGGTTGTTGTTTGACAGCCAAAACTCAAGAATCACCTATTGTACAATAGAACTATAATATTTTATTGCTTTACGTATAACATCTTTTTATTAGGGCATCGCCTATCTAGTTCAAATCCGTAATTTCCTTTTGATACGGATTGAAATTTTTCATCTCCATCTTTAATAGTTAATATTTTTAACTTCTTCCACCTACCATCTTCCTCGTAAAAGAAAAAATCCCCAACACTAATTTTTACGTTGTCAATTTTCAGGCATACTATGGTATGTTGTCCATAATACTTATGTGGCACGGCCACTTCATTTACTTTTGGCCTAAAATCTATTAAGCCATTATTAAATAGTATACTTTGGGCTTCTTGTTTAGTTATGATCCCATCTTCTATCTCGAAATACAGATTAAACAATTGCCACGTATAGCACAATCCTCTTTTTTCATTTACCGCATCCTTGATCTGCTGCTGATTAAATGGAGGAATTGTTCTGGAAAGAGGTTCTACACCTCTTTCATTATTAACAATATACAATCCAAAGACATCAAATCTTTGTTGTTCTTCCCTTCTGCGAAAAACATTCTTAAAGATTTGACTACATTGTGCATCTGTTGAGGTTCCATTAATACCTTTTATTTCCACAAGGAGCAATCCTTTATCTTCTGTATTAATTTGAATATCCTCCTCATTGAATTCCTTATCGAGTTCCTTGTCTTTATCAATTACATCTTTAAATCCTAACCATTTAAAATATTCAAGACAAGCTTCAACTAACTCATCCCCTGTTGCAGTAAGAAGTTTATGCAAAAATGAATATTCGTTACTATTCATTTCTATTTTTTCTTCCAAAGCAATCAGACGTTCATTATATTCCGCAATTAACTCCTCTTTTTCTCTAAGCAATTCTTCTTGCCCTGGTAAATAATAAATTGACTGATTTAACCATAACGACTCTTCTACTTCTGGAAAATATCCAGAAAAATATTTAAACAGAAACTCTTGCATTACCTTTTGTAACAATTCTCGCTTCCTTTTTGTTTGAGGCAATACCAAAATTATATCGTTCTTACTCATAAAGAAGTAAGAAACAACACCTCCAGTTCTATTCATTAACAAAGGTAAGAATTGGTCATCTTTTACTCTTTTTTCGCCGTTATTATCCCATACTGTTGGATGTTCATATATCTGACAATAAGAAACATCATTAAGAAAAGGTTCAAACAATACTCTTGATAATATACAATCACATAATTTCACCTCTGTACCAACCATATTAGAAGAGCAACAATCCACCAAATGCTCATAGTTATTATGCTCTATACTCTGACTGGAATAATAATCATTTATATCCCTAATGACATATTTTACTAACTGATATGGGGCTTGAAATGCTATTCTTATGGCTGGTCTATTTCTGTCTTTATGAAGACTATAATTCAGAATTGAACTACCATATGGGCATGGATCAAATATTGTTTGCGGAGCATTACTGATAAAATAATATGCTTTTGAACCTAAAATCTCTGTCCTCGTATTTTCTTCTGTATTATACGGAATCCTATCAGGCCTTATCATATCCTCGATAAATATATCATATTCATGTATATTTTGAGGTAATTCATAATTGAGTAATAAGTTCAAACCACCATGATTTTTCCCAGACACATCAATAGGTTTTCCCAAACTTCCGTCATAAACATCAAATCTGTCTTTTAACAAGTTCAAACAATCCTCATCTAAATCTAGACAACAAACTCTTGTCTTTTCACGCTTAGTTTCTGAAGCCATATTTACAAAACAATAACATTACTAAAAATTCATTTTACACCTCTCATCCAACACCCCTCTAAACATATCCATTTCTCGCTTAGATATACCTAACCGTACCGCCAACCCTCGCCACCCTTTCACAACATTAATAACCTCTGAAACAATATGTTCAACTGTTTTTCTGTTGAGCATATAGTGCACACAAGCATCAAGCAAAATGCCGAGGTCTGCCTTGTTGGAAGTTGCCGAAATAAGCAGACTTTGATATTCGTTCAGAGTGGGATTCATATCGTATGCAGGTGAGAGCGTCCAGCCTTTTGCAGTCAAAAGAAAACCATGATTGCGGAAATGGTCATCGCTGTTGCCAATGCAGATATTGAAAGCCACACGGCGATAGAGTTCCTGCAAATTGTACTCAACATCCGTACAGTTTTGAATAATGAAATCCACTATATCCAAATAACCATGCCCTGTAGTTGCATTATCTCCGTCATTCAGTCCCAACAAAGTCATTGCAGAAGCAAAATGAATCCGTTTTCCATCTTTGGTTCTGTCAAAACGTTCTGAAAGCAAGGTGTGATATTTTTCGCCTGTGGCAATAACTTTTGTTTTTGCTGCATTTATACCGGCTTTTGCTGCAAGCAAATGGCTGAAATGTTCCCAAAGTCCGGCATCGTAATCATCATTACGAGAAGTAAACTTGGCGACATAAAGCGTTTTATCCGTATCTATCACACTGGCTTTCGGTCTTGCTCCACCCAATGAAGAACCCGGTTGCACAAGTTGCGTAATCCACTTTCTGTCTGGCAACACATTATCCTCTTCGCTTCTCTCAATCTCCGCACTGGCCGCAATCAATTCCCTAATATCCGTCAAAGGCGGAATTTTCAACGACTCACTTACATTTATAAACTCTCCATCAGTGTCTTCCTTAAAACGGAAAGCACCCATTCGGGAGAAGTCATCAATGCCGGTCAGGAAATCGAATGAAGACAATCTTCGTACTGGCCGATTTTCTTCTATTGCTGCAAGCTGCTCACGTCGCAACAACAGAGTCCGTCCCCAACGATCAGGCAAAGCATCAGAAAAACATCCGAATATATCCTTCCCCGGCTGCGTATATTGTTGTCCCGGATAATTGTTCAAATCATCGCTCAAAAACAAATCTCCATGCTTTTTCAACCAATCATCGCTGAATGTAAAGCAATAACTGTCAGAGCCACGAAGTGATTCGTAGCCCAACTCGCCAATGAGTTCTATCTCCTTCAGCCAGTCAAAATCAGCATATACATACAGTTTCTTCATCCCTATTCTTTTTTAGATGCACGCTCCCTTGTCTTCAAACTCAAATCCTGCAAGGCTTTCCCCAATTTATCTTCTTTCGCCAGCCACAGAATATCATCGTCAAGCTGCAAAGCATACAGCACACGCAAATAAATGCCGATTGCCACAGTCGGTGCACCTTTCTCGATTCGGGATATGGTTAGCGGAGAACAGGTAGCACGTTCGGCCACCTGAGCCACACTCAAATTCCGACGCAAGCGAGCCAACTTAATCTGCTCCCCTACTATCTGCATCTTCTGCTCCAATTTTCGGGGCAACTTAGTACCCATTGTATTCTTTGCCATAATCAACCTATCATATAATACGCAAAGATAATACTTTTTATTTATTTAATGATGTATTACACATAGAAAAACACACATCATTGCATAATTAACCATGCACATAATCCATTTTGAGCAGAAACTCCCAGAGCTAAGTGCTATTATATTGTTTATTATCGCTATATATACCTAATTAACGAAATATTGTTTGTTATATAGATGCAATCTGTTCCTCATTCACGCATCATGTCAAAGAACTATTTTGCCAACCCCAAAAGGAGTAACCACATTTCCAACTTGACTTTAATGACTGCTATATACCAAGTAGAGTATTTCCCATGGGTTGGGTTCAAACCACCCCATGGGAATAAGGCTATTTTAACAAAAGATATGGCTTACATACTTATTCGCAGCGTGAGCATCGGAGAACGAATATACATCTTCCATAACAGTTACATTTTAAACTGTTATAAGTGAAGGACACCTATAACGGTTTTATTTTCAACCATTGTTTCATAGGATTTGATAAAACTATTTTGCCAACCAAAAGAAAAAACGACTTTACTTTATCCTCGTATTCATATATACGTCCATTAAAGTAAAGTTAAAAAGAGGGAGAAAGAAAAACATTCGGCAAGCAAACTATTTTTTCTTTTGGTCAGCACCGTTATAATACGCTACATCATCTTCAACCTTGGAGAAATTGTCAACAAAATAACCACGAACATCACCACCAACAAAATGCGATGCAACATATTCCATATATCCCCAAATACACCTCAAATCAGCCCTTCAAAAATGATTTCACACAAAGTTTTTCACTTGCTTTCATAATCCGAAAAAATGCACTAATTTTGTACTCGTTCAGCGAAGAAAAAGAAGTGCAAAACGGACTTTTCTACCATTTTATTTATAAAACATTGGTAGTCAACTGGTCTAATATGCTGCATCGGCAAGTAAAGCTAATCATATATACCCAGTTATCCCCAAAACAAAACGATGAGAGATTTTCCTTTATAGATAGCTTAGGATGTTCAGTTCTCCTATCTCCCATTTCAAAACAAAGGCTGTCCATTATCTAATATGTGACAGCCTTTCTATGAAAGTTTTCTTCAGATAAATATCATACTTTTTTCATAAACTCCTTCGGTGTTTTTCCAAAATACTCCTTATACCTGCCTCTGAAGTTTTTCATATTTCGCATACCCACCATTTCAGCAACCATAGTCACAGAAAATTTTCCGCTTTCCAAAAGTTCCCGTGCCTTCTCCATCCTGATTCTCGAAATCAAATATTTGGGTGCTTCTCCCGTCAACAACTTCCACTTATTATAAAAGGTTGTCCGGCTCATGCACATCCTGGAGGCAATATCATCTACTGTCAAATCCTCTTTATCCATATTCTCCATAATGTAAAGCTTCACTTCATTCAAAAATGCCAGATTGGCATCCTGCTGAGCCCGCTCCATAGGTTTCGTTAAAAAATCTTCTCCAAAAACTTTCTGAAGAAATGTCTTCCGAAGAAAACGGCTATTATTTATCAATATGGATATTTCCACTTTAAGGTCCTCCAGATTAAAGGGCTTACATACAAAGAGATCAGCCTGAGAAGAACAACGCTTTTCCCGCCGTTTCACATCAATGTGCGCCCCCATCAATATCACCGGAATAAAGGAGGTGTCCCTCGACGTCTTCAGTTTAGAAGAAAGTTCCTCACCGCTCATACCTTTCAACATGATATCACAAATCACCAAATCCGGATACTCTTCACATATTACCTCCAATGCTTCCTGACCGTCATCAAAGCTCCTCACTACAAAACATTCCGATAAACGTTTCTCAAGATAATCCTTGAATCCCTTGTCATTATCAGCAAGTATCACTAAAGGTCTATCCATATTTTTTTTCTTCGAGAAACCATGGAAAGCCATTTCCGATTCATTCACCTGAAAAGTGTCCGGAATATTTAAGGATGTATACACCCCCGAAACCGCACACGAACATCTTATGGGAAATCGAAGCAGAGCCTCCTTTTCCAAAGTCAGTATTTTCCCGTCACACATATTCATCAACTTGTCAAAAAACACACCGCCCATGCCATACTGCTTGCCATGCAGAGGTCGCAGAATAGGAAGCCGCGACGAGTACCATCTGCAACATTTCAGAAATCGCTTGTTGCCTGTATCCTTAATCCTGATTGCCCAGTAATCTCCCTTCAACGAAACCTGCATCGAGAGGTGCGTTTCCGGCAGAGAACACTCGATGGCACTCAATACAAACCGGTCGATAACCGGAGATATCTTTCCCGGATCAAACCAAGCGCTTGCATAGTCAAAATCCGGAACCAAATCCAGCTTCATCTGCAACCCATCCACATGAGACTGTAAAAAAGACACTTTCTTCCTCATAAATGCGCCGATTTCATGTTCTGCAACTACCAGGCTACCAGAATTGCCAAATAGTCGTTTCAACTCCATTAACGCTATCAAGTGCTGCTCCAGCCCGCCTATATGATGAAGTGCAACTGCCAGTTCCTTCTTTATGTCTTCCGGACAGTCTCCTTCGTAAACTGCCCCTAACGGTGTCTTAATCAAAGAAATGGGATTACGTATGTTTTGAAAGGTATCAATGAAATACTGATTTCCCTCTTTCAGTAAATCTCTTTCTTCACTGATACAGAGCAAATGGAACAAAAGCCAACATAATATACAGATTCCACTAGCCACTATTGGCAGAACAGACCAGGGAACCTTATAATATACGCCGATGGACAGCAGGAAAATGAATAATGACACTACTATTATTATTATCGATAAATGTTTCATACTATTATAAGTTTAAGTAATAATGATTCGTACTAATATATACCCGAGTTTTCAGTCAATAACAGGATAATCCCAAGTATGTCATCAGGAGGCGGTCTAATGGGGGAACGGCAGGTTCCTTGAATCATCGAATTCACCTTACCAACCCTCGTTTGCTAGCAGAGCCTGCATTCCGTCCACCTGCATTTCATACCCAGCAACTCTCTAAACCATTCATTTCCCATGCCCAACATATCTTTAAATATCAATACAACATTCTGCTTATCCAAGATAGCTCCAATCAATTATTCTCAAACAAAATAATAGTATAACAAACGGAAAGGCTAAAAAGATGATACCACTTCACACATATTCTTATCATACTCACATATCTTGCGCATGAAACAGAAAGACATTATCTTTGCAGCATGAAACAAGAACTGAAAGAAAACGGAGGATTACCGGCACATATACTCTGGACACTTGCTATCGTAGCTGGCGTGTCCGTAGCCAACTTGTATTACAACCAACCCCTGCTTAATATCATGCGGAATGAATTGGGAGTTTCTGAATTCAAAACGAACCTCATTGCCATGATTACACAAATCGGATATGCGCTGGGATTATTGTTCATCGTCCCATTAGGAGACCTCTATCGACGCAAGAATATCATCCTGACGAATTTCTTCCTACTCATATTTTCCCTTCTAGCCATTGCCATGGCACCGAACATCTACATCATCTGGGCAGCATCACTCATTACCGGCATCTGCTCCATGATACCCCAAATATTTGTACCGATTGCCTCGCAATTCTCACGCCCCGAAAACAAGGGACGGAATGTAGGTGTCGTCATCTCAGGATTACTGACTGGAATACTTGCATCACGTGTTGTCAGCGGATTTGTGGGTGAAGTGCTTGGCTGGCGTGAAATGTACTTCATCGCCGCTGGAATGATGTTACTATGCGCTATCGTTGTATTAAAGGTACTACCGGACATACAACCGACTTTCCAAGGCAAATATTCTGGGCTGATGAAGTCTCTTTTCTCATTAGTAAGAAAATACCCCTCTCTACGAATCTACTCGATACGTGCGGGACTGGCCTTTGGCTCATTCCTTGCCATGTGGTCCTGCCTTGCATTCAAAATGGGAGAAGCCCCGTTCCATGCATCCAGCGATGTCATCGGCATACTAGGGCTCTGCGGCATTGCCGGAGCCTTAACCGCATCTTTTGTAGGAAAATATGTAAAAAAAGTAGGCATACGCAATTTCAACTTTATCGGTTGCGGAATGATTCTGCTTGCATGGGCCTCGCTCTTTTTCTGCGGAAACAACTATGCAGGTATCATTACCGGTGTCATTCTTATAGACATAGGCATGCAATGTATCCAACTCAGCAACCAGACCAGTATTTTCGACATCTACCCGTCTGCCTCCAATCGGGTAAATACGATTTTCATGACCACTTACTTCATCGGCGGCTCTTTGGGTACCTTCCTTGCAGGAAGCAGTTGGCAGACTTGGGGATGGAGTGGCGTGGTCGGCACCGGCGTTATTTTAACAATAATATCGTTGTCCATCACCCTTTACAGCAAGAAATAACAAGGATACTATCATTTTTCCAAGCAAACGCAAAGATTTGATAATTTTTATTTGTCATGCAAAGGATAAGGAAGATATTGAACAGAATTGTTATACCTTTGTCGCATCAAACTATAAACGACAGATTGATAATAGATTCGTCAACCAAGCATAGTCAAAAACAACCCTATGAATTCAGCAAAGAAAATACCCTCTCCACTCGTTTCTCTATTTCCCATCGCTTTTCTCGTAGGAATGCTGTTCGCCACCATCCATACTTTCGGAAGTGACGCCTTGAGTGGAGGAAGCCAGATTTCCCTGCTTGCCACCACTGGTATGTGTGTCTTTATCGGCATGGCTTTCTACCGCATCCCTTGGAAAGATTATGAACTTGCCATCACCAACAACATTTCAGGTGTTGCCACAGCTATCATTATTCTATTGATTATCGGTGCTTTGAGCGGCACATGGATGATAAGTGGGGTGGTACCTACCCTTATATATTATGGTATGCAGATTATCCATCCGAATTTTTTCCTTGCTTCTACCTGCATTATTTGTGCATTGGTATCAGTAATGACGGGAAGTTCATGGACCACTATCGCCACCATCGGTATCGCCCTTTTGGGCATAGGTAAGGCACAAGGTTTTGAAGAGGGATGGATAGCCGGTGCCATCATTTCGGGAGCCTATTTCGGAGACAAAATTTCACCGTTATCGGATACCACAGTCCTTGCCTCATCCGTAACGGAAACACCGTTATTCAGCCATATCCGCTATATGATGATCACCACCGTCCCCTCTCTCCTCATCACCCTTGTCATCTTTACAGTAATGGGACTCACACACGAAACGAACAATACACAACAGATCGCGGAATTTACGGCAGCATTGGACGCCAAATTCAACATTACTCCCTGGTTACTGGCTGTTCCCGTGATTACGGGAATACTGATTGCCCGGAGAGTGCCTTCCGTCATCACACTCTTTCTCTCCACTCTGCTGGCAGGGATATTCGCCTTCATCTTCCAACCGGGACTACTGAATGAGATAGCGGAAGGTGGGAATATGTTCAAAGGGATAATGATGACATTCTATGGCAGTACCAGTCTACAAACTGACAGTGACATGTTGACAGAACTGATTGCCACACGAGGTATGGCAGGAATGATGAATACCATCTGGCTCATCATCTGCGCCATGTGTTTCGGTGGAGCCATGACGGCAAGCGGCATGCTAGGAAGCATCACTTCCCTATTCGTCCGCTTCATGAAGAATACAGCCAGCATGGTAGCATCCACCGTATGTTCCGGATTGTTCCTGAACCTTGCCACGGCAGACCAGTACATCAGCATTATCCTCACCGGAAACATGTTCAGCAACGTTTACGCAAAGAAAGGCTACGAAAGCCGGCTACTTAGCCGTACCACGGAAGATGCCGTTACCGTCACCTCCCCGCTTATCCCATGGAACACCTGCGGCATGACGCAAGCCACCATTTTGAGTGTACCCACACTGACCTACCTTCCCTATTGCTTCTTCAAC
Organism: Bacteroides sp. AM44-19; assembly: GCF_003603395.1. NCBI lineage: Bacteria > Pseudomonadati > Bacteroidota > Bacteroidia > Bacteroidales > Bacteroidaceae > Bacteroides > Bacteroides sp. AM44-19. The sequence goes on from NZ_QTNB01000001.1 coordinate 790,208, forward strand.
CTTATCAGTCCGGTAATGAGTATCTTTATTGCTGCTATCGGATATAAAATAATTAAAAAACCGGTGAACAATCCTGGATAGGCATTGTTCTTGCAATAAACTTATAACGAACAATTTATTTAAACCTAAACAAAAAAAGATTCGATTATGAAAAAGTTTATTGCATTAGCAGCAGTAGTATTGGTAAGCATGGCAACAACGACCATGTATGCACAAGAGAGTAGAGCTGAAAAGCGCGCAGACCGTAAAGCCCAAAGAGACGCAGAACGTGCACGCCTGAAAGCTGAAGAACAAGCACAGGATGCCATTTCGTACGATGACGCAATGGCAGCCTTGAAAGCTCACCAGTTCGTAATGGAGGCAGACCAAGTGATGTTCCGCAACGGACAGACCGCATTTGTAAACTCCAACACCAACTTCGTATTGGTCAACCAAGGACGTGGCACCGTGCAGGTAGCCTTCAACACCGTATACCCAGGTCCTAACGGCATTGGCGGTGTAACAGTAGACGGAACCGTATCGGACATCCAAATGACTACCGACAAACGGGGCAACGTGAATTGTAACTTCAGCATCCAGGGTATCGGCATTTCCGCCCAGATATTCCTTACGCTGACCGATGGCGGGAACAACGCAACCGTAACCATCAGCCCGAACTTCAACTCCAACACCATGACTTTGAGCGGGAACCTGGTTCCGCTGGAACAATCCAACATATTCAAGGGACGTTCCTGGTAAAACCCTTATATAAATATATATATTCCCACTCCGCCACAAATCACACTAAAAAGTGTACATTTGTAGCGGAGTTTTTTATATACCAATGTCATGAGAGAATTTATCATTGCAGACAATCAAGATATCACCAAAGCAGGCATGATGTTCCTATTGGGCAGACAGAAAGACACCTCCCTGCTGCTGGAAGCCGACAACAAGGCAGAACTGATACAGCAACTACGCCTGCATCCCACCGCCGTTGTCATTCTGGACTATACCCTTTTTGATTTTTCGGGAGCCGAAGAGCTAATGGTACTTCACGAACGCTTCAAGGAAGCCGATTGGCTACTCTTTTCCGACGAATTGAGCCTACCGTTCCTGCGCCAGGTATTGTTCAGCAGCATGGCATTCGGCGTAGCGCTGAAGGATAATTCCAAAGAAGAGATACTGACCGCACTACAATGCGCCTCACGCAAGGAGCGATTCATCTGTAATCACGTCAGTAACCTGCTGCTCGCAGGCAACGGTTCCTCCTCCCCCACTCATCCTACCATCAAAGATGATTTACTGACTACTGCCGAACGGAGCATCCTAAAAGAGATAGCCCTGGGGAAAACAACCAAAGAAATAGCTGCCGAACGAAACCTCAGCTTCCATACGGTAAACAGCCACCGGAAGAATATCTTCCGGAAACTGGGTGTAAACAATGCGCACGAAGCCACCAAATATGCCATGAAGGCAGGCATCGTAGACTTGGTGGAATATTATATATAAATCTCCCCGCTCCCGACACACAGCCGGGCATCAGCATCATACACCACTCCGAACTGGCCCGGAGCAATGCCTTGCAGCTTTTCTTCCGAAACAATGCGGTAACCCTCCGCCTCCTTTTGCAACCTGCCTTTGACAAACTCCGGCGTATGGCGTATCTTGAAAGTCACCTCCACCTCTTCCTGCGCTCCCTTCCAGGGATTATCCGTAATGAAATGAAAATCGTACATACGGAATTCATAGCCGTATTGCAATGCCGTATCACATCCGCGGGACACGTAAATCACATTCTCCTCCACATCCTTGCGGACAACAAACCACGGTCCTCCACCCAACCCCAATCCTTTACGCTGGCCGATGGTATGAAACCAATAGCCCCGATGCTTGCCCAACTTTCTACCCGTTTCCAACTCCACAATATCCCCTTCCCTTTCGCCAAGGAAACGGCGCACAAAATCATTATAATCAATCTTTCCCAGAAAGCAGATGCCCTGACTGTCACGACGTCTGGCGCTGGGCAATCCGGCACGCAGGGCTATGTCACGAACCTCATTCTTCATCAGTCTGCCCAATGGAAACATCAGTTTGGAAACTTGCAGATAATCTATCTGTGCCAGAAAGTCGGTCTGGTCTTTCACGGAATCGGCAGCGGTACCGAGCCATGTCTTTCCATCCCTCAACACCGTAGTGGCGTAGTGCCCGGTTGCCGTGATATCGAAATCCTTCCCCACACGTTGCTCAAAGCACCCGAACTTTATCAGCTTGTTGCACATCACATCCGGATTGGGAGTCAAGCCACGTCTTATTTTATCAATGGCATAAGCCGCCACCTGGTCCCAATACTCCCGGTGCAGGTCCACTACTTCCAACGATAATCCATAACGCCGGGCAATGGCAGAAGCCATCTCCATATCCTCTTCCGCAGAGCAGTCCATATAATCGGCATCGTCCCTCCCTATTTTGATATAAAATAGAGAAGGACGGTAACCTTGTTCGCAAAGGAGATGTACCACCACGGAGCTGTCTACACCTCCCGACAATAATACAGCAATATTCATTCTATCGTATACTGTTATTCTTTTAAATTCTGTCAAATGCCTGGGACAAGTCGTCCAGCAAATCATCGATATGTTCTGTCCCGATGGAGAGGCGGACCGTGCCCGGTTTGATGCCTTGTTCTTCCAATTCCCGTGCACTCAATTGGGAATGGGTAGTGGTGGCAGGATGGATAACCAGGGATTTCACATCAGCCACATTGGCAAGCAACGAGAATATCTGTAAACTGTCAATAAACGTCTGCGCTTCCTTCACACCGCCCCGCACCTCAAACGTAAAGATAGAACCGCCTCCATTCGGAAAGTATTTCCCGTAAAGCGCGTGGTCAGGATGTTCGGGCAGGGACGGGTGGTTCACGGCAACCACTTTGGGATGCTTCTTCAAGAATTCAACCACTTTCAAGGCATTCTCCACATGACGTTCCACGCGAAGCGACAACGTCTCCAATCCTTGCAACAGAATGAAAGCATTGAAAGGACTGATTGTGGCACCGGTATCACGCAACAATACGGCACGGATACGGATGGCATAGGCAGCAGGACCGGCAGCGTCGACGAAACGTACTCCATGATAACTCGGGTCCGGTTCCGTCAGTTGGGGAAACTTCCCCGAGGCCACCCAGTCGAACTTGCCGCTATCTACAATAACACCACCCAAGGACGTACCATGCCCTCCGATGAACTTCGTTGCCGAATGGACTACAATATCTGCCCCATGCTCTATGGGACGAATCAAGTAAGGAGTACCGAAGGTGTTATCTATAATCAGAGGAATCCGGTGACGGTGTGCTATTTCAGCAACGGCATCAATGTCAATGATGTTGCAATTCGGATTTCCCAGCGTTTCAATGAATACTGCCTTGGTATTCTCCTGAATCGCTTTCTCGAAATTGTCCAGATTGCCCGGGTCCACAAAAGTAGTGGTAACCCCGTAGGCAGGCAATGTGTGGGCCAGCAGATTATACGTTCCACCGTAGATGGTCTTAGCTGCCACGATATGGTCGCCTGCACGGGTGATATTCTCAAAGGCATAAGTGATGGCTGCCGCACCCGAGGCTACGGCCAATCCGGCAACACCGCCTTCCAGAGCCGCCACACGTTTCTCGAACACATCCTGGGTGGAATTCGTCAACCGCCCGTAAATATTCCCCGGGTCCTGCAAGCCAAAGCGGGCTGCCGCATGGGCCGAATTACGGAATACATACGAAGTTGTCTGATAGATAGGTACGGCGCGGGCATCAGTTGCCGGGTCGGGTTGTTCTTGTCCAACGTGAAGTTGTAGAGTCTCAAAGTGCAATTTCTTTGTTTCCATTGTCGTTTGTATTTTAGGTGAATAAACCGTTTCTCATTCGGATGTTGCAAAGATAGAGCGATAAGCCGGGGCAGACAATGACACAGATTAGGGAATTTTATACCACAATTGTGGTAGATAAGCAAGCAATTTTCTATCTTTAGATAAGATAGACTGCATTTCGGCAAAACTTTTTCATGCAAGCATGAAAGTTCTGCACTCAATTTGCACTATCTTTGCCCCCATGAAAGCAAGAAATATACTGATACTCATATTGGGAACCCTGATTCTTCCCATTTATCTGACTTCCTGCGGGGTGGACCGCTGGAAAGAGTATGCCGGACAGACCCAGACAGACCGCTGGATTGACGATACCATGCGTGTGTGGTACTATTGGGTAGACGCTATCCCCCATACCAACGACCTGAACTATTTTCAAGCCCCTTTCACTTTCTTTGCCTCGCTCAAATCCGAAGAAGACAAATTCTCCACCATCGACAGTCTGGTCAGCGTCACCACTACCCGCAGCATCCCCTATACGGATTACAGCTACGGATTCCAGTTCACTACCAACCAGATAGAAGTAGAAGGAGAAGAGAATGCCATTGTTGCACAGATTCTTTACGTTGCCGACGGAAGCCCGGCCTCGGAAATCGGGCTGAAACGGGGTGACTGGATTATGAAGATGGACGGGAACTTTATTACTGAACAGAATTATAAGAAACTGTATGGAAGTAGTGCCATGGAACTTACAGTAGGTTATTACGACGTGGAGAAAAATGCCATCGTTGCTTACGACAAACCCAGACAGATAGCATCGGCGCGTCCCGTCAACGACAACCCGGTGCACTATAAGAATGTATATACATCAGGCAGCAAGAAAATAGGTTATCTGGTCTACAACCACTTCAGTTCCGGCCCCACGGACAACAGTAATGAATATGACAACGACCTGCGCAGCGCATTCCAATATTTCGCATCACAGCAAGTCAACGAATTCATCCTTGACTTGCGCTACAACAACGGTGGATTACTGAGTTGCGCAGAATTGCTGTGTACCATGCTCGCACCTTCCTCCGCCTTGGGGCAAGAATTGGGATACCTGGACTTCAACAACCGCTTCAATCCGCAGATAGTACCGTTCACCCTGAACTCCGGACTCATCGGAAACGGAGCAAACCTAAACCTGAATACTCTCTACGTACTTACCAGCAGCCAGACTGCCTCTGCCTCCGAAATGGTGATTAACTGCCTCGACCCGTATATGGATGTTGTCATCATCGGCGGTACTACCGTAGGCAAGAATGTAGGTTCCAGGAATTTCTCCAGCCCCGAACTGATGATAACGATGAATCCCATCGTCTGCAAGATATACAATTCGGAAGGGAAATCTGATTATGAATCCGGATTCCAACCAGCCTACTCGGGATATGTAGTGAATGAGATGAGCGACATGTCACGTTTCCTGCCCTTTGGAGATACCAACGAAGCCTTATTGAGCACTGCACTCGGCGCCATCGACGGAAGCATACAACCGCCCGCACAAGAAGATACCCGTTCTTTAAGAGTGACCACTCTCGCAAACTCCATTGAACGTCGGGCAAGCCATGCCGTACGCATCAAATAAAAAGACCAATAGGATGAAACTAAACAGAAGAGTTACAATCATCACCCGATTTTCGGGAATCATGTTCAGCCTGCTGTTGCTCGGCGGACTGGCAGCTTGCAGCGATGATAACAATGGCAATGATACGCCAGAACCGGAGCCGTCAACCTACCCCACCACTCCTTTCTCCAAAATCGAACTCAAAGAAGTGATAGAGAGCGATGCGCAACCGGTTACTGCCACCCACACCTACCTTTACAACAGTGCAGGCAGGCTGACCAGCTACACCGGCAAACAGAGCTTTACAGCAGGAGACGAACTCTTCGAGATAGAGAATACCACTACTGTCGAATACAAGGACCATCAAGCCGTGATAACCGACGAAGCAGGTACAGTATCAACCTACACGCTGAATGACAAAGGTTATGCCACCACTTGTACCAGTCAGGATATGGCAGGAAATACCCGTACTTACACCTTCTCCTACCTCATCAACACCGAAGACAAATACTATCTGGAAAACATCACAGAAAAGCTGGACGACGGAAAAGAATACTCATTCATTACAATAGACTACAGCAACTTCCGGGCATTGCGCATACAGCAAAAGGTTGACACTTTTGAGCACAACAGTACGGCTACCACACCATCAGGCAATGAAATTGCAAATATCTCCGAAATACCAAGCCTATTCATTACGGACATGTATCCGCTTTCCATGCATGCGGTTGCCATATACGGGAAGATATTGGGAGAACCTGCAAACTATCTGATTACCCAACTCATCCCGGACAGCAACGGAGAAAGTGAAGAGACCACCACCTATACTTATACGTTAGATAACCGGGGTATCGTCACTTCCTGCCATGCAGTCGTCAGGCATATAAGGAACGGCTACGAGCAGGACTACACACGCACCGTGAACTATACCATCGAATAATAAACTACTTACTTCTTAAAGAACTTGTCGAAGAAAAGGACGTGATAGTCTATGGAGTTGTTCCAATACGTTCCGGTATGTCCACCGGGACGGGTGATGAAGTCATGGTCTATCTTCCTTGCCAGCAGCCGGTTGTGCAAGTCCTTGTTCACTTCAAGAAAGAAATCGGCCTCACCGCAGTCGATGATTAGCGCCAAGTCTCCATTTACAATCTTATCCAACTGGTTGACCACCGTATGCGCATCCCAAGATGCCTTGTTGGCAGCAAACTCTCCCAACTGCTTGTTCATTTCCCAATTCTGGGGGAACGGCCGTATATCCACTCCTCCACTCATACTGCCCGCCGCACCGAACACATCCTTATGACGGATAGCACTCCACAAAGCACCGTGGCCGCCCATACTCAATCCACTGATGGCACGCGCCTTGCTATCGGGAATGGTAGCATAGTTCCCGTCTGTATACTTCACCAATTCCGAGGTGACAAAAGTCTCATAACGGTAGGCAGGATTCTCCGGACTGTCCCAATACCAACTGTTCTTGCCGTCCGGACATACAAATATGATTCCTTTCTCATCCGCCATCTGCGGCAATTCCGGCTTCAGTTGCACCCAGCTCCGCGCATTGCCGCCATAACCGTGCAACAGATAAACCACCGGACAAGCCTGCTTGCCGATAGCCTTATCAGGCAATACATACACAACTTTTACATCCTTATTCATGGCTGCACTTCTTACCAACACCGTGTCTACACGTGCCGCCTGCAACATTACGGCAGACAGACACCATAAAAGCCCCAAGGCAATAATTCTTTTTTTCATCTATTTATTGTTTATTTTTTCTAACGGATGGCAATATTAACAATAAATACTGAAAAATCATTATCTTTGCCTCACAAACTATTCAAAATCCACTATGGAGTTTATTATCATTCTACTTTTACTTATTCTGAACGGCATTTTTGCCATGTATGAAATCGCTTTAGTCTCCTCAAGTAAAGCACGCCTTGAAACTCTTGTCGGAAAAGGGAACAAAAGAGCCAAAGGAGTATTGAAACAACTGGAAGAACCCGAAAAATTCCTCTCCACCATCCAAATCGGTATTACTCTTATCGGTATCGTATCCGGTGCCTATGGTGGTGCCACCATCGCTGATGACGTAGAACCGCTGTTCGCCCTCATTCCGGGAGTAGCCGCCTATGCCAAGACTCTCGCCATGATTACCGTAGTAGCCATCATCACCTATCTGTCGCTCATCATAGGCGAACTGGTGCCCAAGTCCATCGCCTTGAACAACCCGGAACGATGGGCCACCATGCTCAGCCCCTTCATGATTGTGCTGACCAAGATTTCCTATCCGTTTGTATGCCTGCTGAGCGCTTCCACCAAACTGATGAACAAACTCATCGGACTGAACAGCGGCGAAGAACGCCAAATGACACAAGACGAACTGAAGATGATTCTGCACCAAAGCTCGGAACAAGGCGTCATCGACAAAGACGAAACGGAAATGTTGCGTGACGTGTTCCGCTTCTCGGACAAAAGAGCGAATGACCTGATGACCTATCGCCGCGACATCGTCGTGCTCCATCCCACAGACACACCGGAAGAGGTGCTGCGTATCATCCACGAAGAACACTTCAGCAAATATCTCCTGGTGGAGCGGGGAAAGGACGAGATTATCGGTGTGGTTTCCGTAAAGGACATCATCTTGATGATGGGCGGCGAACAACCCTTCAACTTACGTAGTATTGCACGCCCTGCTTTGTTTATTCCGGAAAGTTTGTATGCAAAGAAAGTTTTAGAGCTGTTTAAGAAGAACAAAAACAAGTTCGGAGTTGTTGTAGACGAGTATGGAAATACAGAAGGTATCATCACCCTGCACGATTTGACGGAAAGCATCTTCGGAGACATCCTCGAAGAGAATGAAACGGAAGAAGAGGAAATCGTTGTTCGTCAAGACGGTTCCATGCTGGTGGAAGCTTCCATGAATCTGGATGACTTTATGGAGGCGATGGGCATTATGAACTATGATGACCTGAAAGAAGAAGACTTCACCACCTTGAGCGGTCTTGCCATGTTCTTGATAGGACGGGTGCCGAAAGCCGGAGACTTGTTCAGCTACAAAAACCTGGACTTCGAAGTGGTGGATATGGACCGCGGACGGGTGGACAAGCTGCTCGTCATCAAGAAAGAAGAAGATGAATAACAAACGCTATTGCGTCTTTATAATTAACTTAAACCATTAAAGCAATGAAAAAAGTAATGATGATTGCAGCCCTTGCCGCTGCATTGGTATCCTGCCAATCAAAAGGAACTCAGAACAATGACGCCGTCGCCATGGACGAAAGTGTAATGGCTGTTACCGGCAATGACTCGTCTGCCGTAGCCGTATACGAAGGAATCCTTCCCGCCGCCGACGGTCCGGGCATCCAGTATGTATTGAGCGTAGACAGTGTAGGTCCCGACGGAGAAAGCGGCTACACGCTGGTAACAACTTATCTGGATGCCGAAGGCCCCGGAAAGAACAAGAGCTTTACTTCCAAAGGAAAGAAAGAAGTTATCCAGAAAGACGTCGACAACAAGAAGAAAACAGCCATCAAGCTGACCCCGAACGACGGGGACACTCCGGTGTACTTCGTAGTAGTGAACGACACAACCCTGCGCCTTGTCAACGACAGCCTGCAGGAAGCTGTGAGTGACTTGAATTATGACATCATCCAGGTGAAATAGTCCATCCATACTTATAAGAAAGAACGGTACAGCCGGAATTACTGAATTCAGTGGTTCCGGCTGCTGTTTTTTCAATGAGGGGGCATTTCAAACAAGAGAACAGAAGGCTATATCAAAAAGTTAGTGCTATCTTTGTCGCTTCATCAAAGTATATATAAACATGAAACATTCTTCCGAGAAACCTTTAGCACCTGCCAACTACTCACGCTGTTTCAACAACCAATGCCCGAAAGCCGACAACTGCCTGCATCGCTTAGCCGCCCTTCGCGATACCCCCGAGTACCCGTCCATCCGCATCATCAATCCACTGTGTATTCCAGAGGATAGCAGCCAATGCGCCTATTTCCAATCGACACAAAAGATACATGTCGCATGGGGAATCAGCCACTTGCTCGATGAAGTTCCCTACAAGAATCTCCAACCTCTGAAAAGCCAGTTGATAGCCCATTTCGGCCGCGGAAAATACTACCGCTTCTACCGGGAAGAATCTTACCTTTCCCCCGAAGACCAGAACTATATCCGCAGAACTTTCCACCAATACAACATTCCGGGAGAACCGGCTTTCGACTCTTACAGCGAGGAATACAAATGGTAGAAAGGTAATCTTCAGCCCCCTTTTCATGTCATTTTATCACTGAAAATATAGATAACACTTTAGTTCACAACGGTGAACACTTTGTTACAACAGTAAGAAACAAAGTGTTCACATACTATGAAACAAACTGTTCGCACTCAATAAAACAAACTGTTTTCTTTAACGGAACAAACTGTTTCCTACTAATGAAACAAACTGTTCTCCATATTGAAACAAACCGTTCTCCTTAGGGAAACAGACGGATTCCCTTTTGAAGCCCTACAAGGGGAATAATTATCGCCTGCGAAAATATAGGAGGAAATACAGCGACATAGTGCGATACCTATTCTCTGCAAAACGGGTGAACGTGTTCGGAAGGATATTGCAGCAACACGGGATGAGGTAAAGGAAAGAGAGGGGGAGATGGTATATTGTGTGGTAAAAGTGGAGAGGTAGAAAAGACGGAAAGGATTACAGTTGAAATAAATTCTTTTTCTTAACTTTGTGAAATAGAAACATCGAATATGACGATGAAGAAAATAAAAATATGAAAACAGCACTATCTATAAATCAACCGTTCAAGGATTGGGTAAACCACCTAAAACAAGACATTCGTAGTGCACAGATTAAAGCGGCTGTACGCGTGAACAGCGAACTGCTTCACCTTTACTGGCAACTGGGGGCAGAAATTATAGAACGGCAGAAAGAAATGACTTGGGGAAGCGGATTTCTCGAAGAGTTGAGTCGTGAGCTGATGGCAGAATTTCCTGATATGAAAGGGTTCTCATATAGAAACATACGCAGTATAAAGCAGTGGTATCTATTTTATAATGAGCCATATACAATTTGGCAACAAGTTGTTTCCAAATTAGGTGAAGAGAAATTTTTCTCCATCCCTTGGGGGCATCATCTCTATATCATCTCCCAATGCAAGGAAGTGGATAAGGCTCTATTCTATCTGAATGAAACTGTAGAAAACGGCTGGAGTCGTGCCGTTTTGCTCAACTTTCTTGATACCAATCTCTATGAGCGGCAAGGCAAAGCGGTAAACAATTTCAGTCGTCTGCTACCAAAACCGCAAAGTGACCTAGCTCTACAGACACTCAAAGACCCCTATAACTTCGATTTCCTGACCATTACCAAAGATTTTCAAGAATTAGAGTTAGAAAAGGTTTTGACACAAAATATCACTCGTTTTCTGCTTGAATTGGGTAAAGGATTTGCATTCGTAGGGCGTCAAATGCCTTTGGAAGTAGGCGATGAAACAATCTATCCCGACTTGCTTTTTTACCACTTGGAACTGCGTTGTTATTGCGTAATCGAGCTAAAAGTGCAGAAGTTCAAACCTGAATTTATAGGTCAACTCGGTACTTATATCAGTGCCGTAAACCATCTAAAATGTAAACCTGGCGATACCCCCACCATCGGCTTGCTTATCTGCAAGACAAAAAACCAAGTAATGGCGCAATATGCACTGGAATCAACAAATCAGCCTATCGGCATATCAGAGTATGAGCTGTCTAAGCTGATTCCCGAAGATATTAAAAGTCAACTGCCTTCGATTGAGGAAATAGAGGAACAAGTAAAGAGAATTCAAGGAAAAAAGGAGGAAGAGAGATGAAGGCTTGTATCAATATAGTGAACTTATTCGGAGAAAAGGCAGTTAAACAATAAAACCGGAAACATATATGGCCGATAATTATCTTGAAAATCAGTACGAGCAATACCGGGCACGCAAAGCAGCTTGGGAGAAAGCGAAAAAATCCGGTAAGGCACAAACGCTACATAAGCCGACACTTCCCCTCAAAAAAGGTGGAAAGAAAGTGTTCGTTACCGGAGGTGCAGGGGGTATTGGCAAAGCCATTGTAGAAGCTTTCTGCAAGCTTAATTACCAAGTAGCCTTTTGTGACAAGAATGAACTGAAAGGGCAGCAAACCGCCCAAGCCACCGGAGCACAATTCTATCCCGTCGACCTAAACAGCAAAGAAGCATTGGAACTGTGCCTGCAAAATATTTTCAAGGAATGGGGGGATATTGACATCATTATAAACAATGCCGGCATCAGTGAATTCTCTCCCATCACAGAAACGAGTGTGGAGACTTTCGATAAAATATTGTCTGTGAATTTACGTCCGGTGTTCATTACTTCACATGCGTTGGCAGTACACCGCAAAAGTCAAAACAACACGAATACCTACGGAAGAATCATTAATCTCTGTTCTACGCGCTATCTGATGAGTGAACCGGGCAGTGAAGGATATGCAGCTTCCAAAGGAGGCATCTATTCGTTGACGCATGCGTTGGCTTTATCGCTTGCAGAGTGGCACATCACGGTCAACTCCATCTCTCCGGGCTGGATTCAGACACACGATTATGAACAATTACGGGCAGAAGACCATTCGCAACATCCCTCCGGACGGGTTGGTAAACCGGAAGATATTGCCCGTATGTGCGTATTCCTATGTCAAGACGAAAACGACTTCATCAATGGCGAAAACATCACCATTGACGGAGGCATGACCAAAAAGATGATTTACTGGGAATAGCCCTTTTATAAAACAATCTGCCCAACATAATAATTATAGGATATGAACATGAAAAAGTCTTTTATAGGAATCCTGGCAGCAACCATCATCCTCAGCGGATGCGGCACAAGCCAGATGGCTGCAGGCGACCCTAACGCAGTGCTCGCAGGAGCTGCCATCGGAAGTAATGTAGGCGGTGCCATCGGCGGGCTGATAGGTGACAGTAACGGAGGCTGGCGGGGAGGATACCGGGGTTCTGCCATCGGCACCATCATAGGAACCATTGCGGGAGCTGCCATTGCCAATGCAGCCACAGCCCCCAAAAAGCAGGAGGAGTACAGCTACCGGATAGAAAGGACACAGCCCTATCCCCCGCAATCCGGAAGACAGCCGCAAGCATCGGCCATCGACCACTTGAGGATACGGAATATACGTTTCATTGACGACAGCCGCAACCACGTCATCAATTCGGGCGAAAACTGTAAAGTGATTTTTGAAATCATGAACGAAGGAAACAAAACAGCCTACAACGTAGTGCCGGTGGTGGCGGAAACCACGGGCATGAAGCGTATTTACATATCGCCGTCGGTCATGATAGAGCAAATAACTCCGCGCAACGGTGTGAAATACACCGCCAACATCAGTGCCGGAGAACGGATAAAGACGGGTAACGTCACCATACGCATAGCCATAGCCGACGAGTACGGAGACGAATATGACTGGCAGGAGTTTTCGTTGCCCACACAACGGTAGAACAATGTCTTAACAGTAGTTTTTAAAAAGAAATGGAACAACAGCAATCTTCTTTCAAAGAAAAAGAACGCATAGAATTACGGGAACCCCGACGCTTTAAAGTCACCATCTACAATGATGACTTCACCACCATGGAGTTTGTGGTAAAAGTACTCACCACCGTCTTTTACAAATCATCGGTAGAAGCGGAAACACTGATGCTGCAGGTGCACAAGAGCAACTCCGCGGTAGTGGGCATCTACTCATACGACATCGCCCACTCCAAAGTACAGAAAGCCACCCGCATGGCACGCAATGAAGGTTTCCCCCTCCGGCTCACCGTCACCCCGGAGGAAGAAGAATAAGAAGAAAGAAACAATATGGATATAAAAAATACGATATTCGTAAACCAAGCATTCGCTTCCGCACAAAGAAAGGCCGAGTCTTACCGGCACGAGTTCATCATGCCCGAACATCTGCTGAGCGCCATTATAGAGCAGGAACCCTTTATCCACACCCTGCAAGATACCTTCTACAATTATGTGGAGCTCAGCATCTCGCTGGAAAACTATCTGACGGAAGAAGTGGACACTGTCCCCGACAATGTGGAATACGAGTTGGGACTTTCCGTCCAGCTCAGCTCACTCCTGCAACATGCCTATACGGTGACAGAGTATTCCAGCGCCGAAGAGCTGGATGTTCCTCATCTGATACAAGGCTTGCTGCAACTGGAAGATTCCTGGGCATGCCATTTCCTAAAGGAAGCAGTCGGCGGCGACCTGCCCGAATTCCTCAGTCTGCTCATTACCCACTACGAAGAAGCGGAGCTGGCAGAAGAAGCAGGCGGTATGCCATCTCCCGATGAACAAGAGAAAACAGAACCGTGGCGTAACTACGTGACCTGCCTCAACGACCATCTGGCAGACCACAACCCGCTTATCGGCAGGGAGATGGAGTTGGAGCGAACCATACAAGTGCTCTGCCGCAAAGAAAAGAACAACCCGTTGCATGTGGGCGAACCCGGTGTAGGCAAAACAGCCCTTGCCTATGGGCTTGCCGCCCGTATCGAAGCGGGCAACGTCCCCGAACGGCTTGCCGGCTTCCGCATCTATGAGCTGGACTTGGGCAGTCTACTGGCAGGCACACAATATCGCGGCGATTTCGAGAAGCGGCTGAAAAGTATCATGGAAGGCATCGGTCGTGAGGGAAATGCCATCGTCTACATCGACGAGATACACAACCTGATAGGCGCCGGACGCACGGGCGAAGGCTCTATGGATGCCTCCAACATGCTGAAACCCTATCTGGAAACCGGGGCAATACGTTTCATCGGCTCTACCACCTACGACGAGTACAACCGCTACTTCGCACGCAGCAAGGGACTGGTACGCCGCTTCCAGCAGATAGACATACTGGAACCGAACATTGAAGAAGCCATACATATCGTAGAAGGCCTGAAAGAGAAATACGAAACCTACCACGGCGTCACCTACGAGCCCGACGTCATCCCCTACGCCGTAAAGGCAAGCGCCCGCTACATCAGCGACCGTTTCCTGCCCGACAAAGCCATCGACCTGGTGGACGAAGCAGGAGCTTACCGGGAAATACACCCCGCAGACTCCGGAGAACAGACCGTGGACAAGGCACTGATAACCGACATACTGGCACGTACCTGCAAAGTCAATGCCCTCGCCATGAAAGAGGAGGACACCGTCGCCTTGGAAAGCCTGCACGAACGCATCAGCTCCCGCATCTACGGGCAGGAAGAAGCCGTCCGTCAGGTGGTGGAAGCTGTGCAAATGTCCAAAGCCGGACTGCTGGACGAAAACAAACCGCTGGCAAGCCTGCTCTTTGTAGGCCCCACCGGAGTAGGAAAGACCGAAGTTGCCAAAGTGCTCGCCGCCGAGCTGGGTATTGCCCTGCAACGTTTTGACATGAGCGAATATACCGAAAAGCATACCGTAGCCAAACTGATTGGCTCGCCTGCCGGCTACGTGGGTTACGAGGACGGCGGCCTGCTGACCGACGCCATACGCAAGACTCCAAACTGCGTACTATTGCTCGATGAAATAGAAAAAGCGCATCCCGACGTATTCAACATCCTGCTGCAAGTAATGGACTATGCCGTACTGACCGACAACAAAGGACGGAAAGCCGACTGCCGACACGTGGTCCTCATCATGACCTCCAATGCCGGAGCACAATATGCCCGCCAAGCGTCCATCGGCTTCAACAGTCAGGTCACCGCCGGAGAAGCCATGCTGAAACAAGTCAAGAAAACCTTTAAGCCCGAATTCATCAACCGCCTCTCTGCCACGGTGGTCTTCCATGACATGGACCGCCCGATGGCATCACTTATCCTCGACAAGAAACTCGGAGAACTAGGCAGCAAGCTGTCTTCCCGCCAGGTGGAAATGGTATTGAGCCAGGAAGCACACGAATGGCTGCTCCAACGGGGTTTTATTCCCGAATACGGCGCCCGGGAGATGGACCGCGTGATAGCCGCCCACTTGAAACCCTTGCTGATGCGCGAAATTCTGTTCGGTACATTGAAGGCAGGAGGAAAAGTCCGCGTGCAAGTGGAAAACGGAGCATTGAAACTACAACCCGCAACCGAATAACGATATGGTCTTTCAACTGACGGATAAACTTGCTTTCCCCGACCCTCACTACGGCGACCCCGACGGGTTGCTCGCTGTGGGCGGTGACCTATCCATTGACCGCCTCATCCTGGCGTACTCCAACGGCATCTTCCCCTGGTACGCATTTCGGGAAGAACTGATACAATGGTGGTGCCCGATGGACCGTTTCGTCATCTTTCCGGACGAAATCCATATCTCCCACTCCATGCGTACGCTCATCAACAAAGGAAAGTACGAAATCACCTTCAACGAAGCTTTCCAAGACATCATACAAACCTGCGGAGAATTGCGGATAGAACAAGAAGGCGCCTGGCTCGGAACGAAGATGATGGAAGCCTATACGCACCTGCACGAACAAGGATTCGCCGCCAGCGTGGAAGTATGGGAAGAAGAGCAATTGGTAGGTGGGCTGTACGGAGTGACCCTGGGACGTTGTTTCTTTGGAGAGAGCATGTTCTCACTCGTTCCCAGCGCCTCGAAGCTGGCCCTCATCCATCTGGCCCAATTCTTCAGGGAACATGGAGGCGTCATGATAGATTGCCAGTTCGAAACCCCTCACCTCAAAACAATGGGAGGCAGGCACATCAGTTACGACGAATATATGACATACATCGAACAAGACTGCCGCTTCTAAAAGTAAAAAGGAATAACGAGGGGCTCAGAACTATCCGCGCCTAAATATAGCATAATGAAAGTACTCATATACTTTTGACACTCTCCTATTCTATTTGAAGGCCGGAGCAGGAAGATGCATACCTGCCATCGTCAATTGGTTGTCCTTGGCATATTGGAGGAAATACTTGCGTGCTTTCACGGCAGCTTCCTTATCCATATCATAGGAAGCGCAGTATTCCGGATGCTCCAACTGAAGGGCCGCACCATGGATGAGGTCACCAATCACCAGTAACTTGCCACTCTGGAAAACCGTATGACCGGGAGTATGACCGACTGCCTCCATGGCAACCACATTGCCCGGCAAGGTATCGCCAAACTCAAACAGATGCAGCCGTTCCTTATAGGCATCCATCGTCTTTACGACCTGCGCCTTCCTTTCGGCAGGCATTGCCATCCAGGCATCATATTCCACTTTTGATGCGTACACTTCGGCATTCGGGAAGACTACACTGTCTCCCTTCATCATTCCACCGATATGGTCGCCATGGAAATGGGTAAGATACAGATATCCAATATCTGCCGGAGAGATACCCAAAGATTGTAATCCGGGCAACAGACGACTGCCGGGAGCTCCCATTCCCGTATCAAAAAGGATACGGATACCATTCGTATCTACCAGGAAGGTGCTCATGGAAGAAGGAATACCGCCTTGAAGCGACAAACTTTCCATCAATTCATCGCTTGCATCCGGGAAAATCGTTCTCGGCATCAAATGCTCACCAGCATTATCCTGAATCCAAGTGGCCTGCACTCCCTCCAGTTGCAAGGTCTTTACACCACTGCATGTTACACCGACACTATCCATACTTACATCTTCATTTGTTTGTTTCTTTGTCCTGCTGCCGCAACCCGCCATCAGCAATGCTGCTGACACAACAACCAGGCACGTCCATGTCTTGTTTTTCATCGGTACAGAGTTTTTTATCCATAAATATTGAAGTTCGCACAAATATAGGCAAATAAAATCATTCGGCACACGGATGCCTGAACCAAAAACGGCTGCCGACTCCCAATTCCGACTCAGCACCGATAGTCCCGCCAAGATGCTCAATGATACTTTTACAGATGGACAAGCCTAAACCCGTGCCCTTCGCAAAGGTATTGAGCTTTACAAAGCGGTCGAACACAGTAGCCACGGTATCCGGAGCAATACCCATACCGGTGTCCGTCACAGAAAACTCTATCTGACCGGTACCTTCCACCGGATGATATTCCAAAAGGATCTGCCCTTCACTGGTGAACTTCAAAGCATTGTTTATAAAATTGGTGACCACCTGCATCAGACGTTTCTTGTCGGTATAGATACGGTAATCGGGCAAGTCGGGAGCCAACAGAACCGGTACAGCCTTGTCTTCCTTTATATCATAGTTGCGCATCACGTCCTTACAGAAGTCACTGACATCCACATACCCCATATTATAATCGAGTGTTCCCGCTTCTATCTTTGCTAAATCCAGAATGTCGGATATCAGTTGCAAGAGCAGTTCCGTATTCTCCTGCATGATGGCAAGGTATTCCTGGCGTTCTTCCCTAGCGTCCAGTTCGGCAATGATGCTTGCAAAACCGACAATGGAATTGAGCGGAGTACGGATTTCATGACTCATATTGGCCAGGAAAGCAGACTTCAAGCGGTCCAGATGTTCTGCCTTATCCTTGGCGACCCGCAATTCCTCCTCTATCTTTTTCTGATGGTCGATATCCACACTGGTAATGACATGCGCCATCTGCCCGTCCACCCAAGCAAAGGCTGCACTGAACACGCGAAACCAACACTTGTCAAATGGCCGTTGATAATCCCACGAATAGACTTTGGTGGGGTGTCCGTTTTCATCTATCAAATGCCTCTTTGGGCAGAACTCACACTCCCCCGTCTTGTCCGAGTAGAGGGCCTCCCAGCATTTTTTCCCCCAGAAATGCTCGATACCGCCATATGGTTCCACCATAGACCTATTGGCATACAACATATCGTGGGAATCGAAAGAGTTGACGTAAATATCAACGCCCATATTATTCATGATACTGCCTAATGTATTGCTGGCCCTCACTTCCCTTTCCTTATATTCCCTGACCGCAATTTCCTTAGAGAACGAGCCCAGCAAGAGATGAATGATTTGCAACTCCTCTTCCGTGAGATAGGTCTCTTCCTCCCTGCCTGCAAAACCTATGAATCCGATGATTTTACCCTCAGTATCTTCAAAATGCCTGATTAACAAAGAATCCTCACCGTAGAAATCAAGAATGTCAATATCGTCCCATGAAGCATCCGCATTTCTGTTTCCATAGAAAGGTTTATCCCGAGCTTTCATGGCATCGACATGCTCCTTTTTCAACTCTCCCATATCGAAACGGGGTTTCATAGTCCCACCTTCATTTCCAATCGTTTCTTTCAATAAGAAATAACGGAATCCGTCAGTCTGATAGATAAACCCTTTCGTAAAGTCATAGTAGTTGCAGAAATCGGTCAACGATTCAATAACTTTCCTTTCATTGGGTTCATTGCTATTCAACCGTTCTAGAAAATGAAGCAAGAATATGTTTAATTTCTCTTTGTTTTTGCCCATATAATCTTTTGAAAAACTTTAAGGCGCTAATATACAACTTTTTAAAGAGAAATAAGTTTCTTTTATATATCCAGGAAGTTTAAAAAACAACCATTCCCCAATAAAACAAAAAAGGCAATAACTTAATTTATTTTACAAGTATCACTAAGGCAAAAGCTCTTCATCCGTATTCATACGACGGCATAACATCTAAAGTACACAAAAAGAAGTCTATGGAAGAAGAAAATATCCGAGACAGATTAATAGTCATTTTTTAAGGATAACAGAGTTGCCAATTTATCAAAAACAAAGTTAATTCACACATATATACATATTTGTATAAACGGAGAATAAGTAAAACTTTCCCAAAGATGTTTTTTTCTTCATAAGCGATACAACCTATATACAACGAAATAAAGATTTGCAGTACAAACGGTCTGTTATGAGAGAAATATAGTATCTTTGCAACATGATGTTGCATCGTTTTACTACTTCCATAACCGACATTCCGCTTCCGGAAAGGTTCACCTATCCTTTCTGCTATACTCCGCACCCATTATGTATATTGGCAGCCAAAGAAGTACAAAGCTATCTTACCCGACAAACTGCATGGAAGGACGAACTGCGCCAAGGCAAAATGTTCGGGGTACTGATTGTACAAACCGAGCATGGAGAAACCGGATATTTAGCTGCATTCTCAGGCATATTGGCCGGAAAGAACCTACATCCCTTTTTTGTTCCTCCCGTATATGACTTGCTACAGCCACAAGGCTTTTTCAAGATAGAAGAAGAGAACATCTCTTCCATCAACCGCAACATCCGGCAACTGGAAAATGACAAAGCATATGCCGCCTTATCAGCAGAGCTTGCCCGGACCATTCAGTCAGCAGAAAACATACTGGCAACAGCCAAAGCACAGTTGAAAGAAGCCAAAACAGCCAGAGAACAGCGCAGAAAAGAAAAAGAACTCAATGCGCAGGAAGAAGCCGAACTGATACGGGAAAGCCAGTTCCAAAAGGCAGAATATAAACGCCTGGAACGTTCATGGAAAGCAAGGATTACCACACTGCAAACGCAGACAGAAGACTGGGAAAGACGGATTTCAGCATTGAAGTCTGAACGTAAAACCCGCTCTGCAGCATTGCAGCAAAAGCTATTCGAACAGTTCGGGATGCTGAATTACCGGGGAGAAGTCAAGAATCTCTGTGAGATATTCGGGCAGACCGTGCACAAGACACCTCCTGCCGGTGCGGGTGAATGTGCGGCCCCCAAACTGCTGCAACAAGCTTATCTGCACGGATGGAAACCTATTGCCATGGCCGAATTCTGGTGGGGTGATTCCCCCAAGACAGAGATACGCCATCACGGCCACTATTATCCGGCTTGCAAAGGAAAGTGCGAACCTATACTGCAACACATGCTGCAAGGTCTACAAGTAGAGGAAAACCCCATGTTGAAAAGAATGCAGGTACCCTCCAAGAATCTGGAGATTGTTTATGAGGACCCATGGCTTTCGGTCATCAACAAACCGGCAGGAATGCTGTCTGTTCCCGGCAAGGAAGATGCAGTCTCCGTTTATAGCCTGATGCGTGAGCAATATCCCGAAGCTGACGGTCCCCTGACGGTGCATCGTCTCGACATGGCCACTTCCGGTTTAATGCTCATTGCCAAGACCAAGCGTGTACACCAGAACCTGCAGGCCCAGTTCAAGAACCGCCTGGTCAGGAAACGTTATGTCGCATTGCTCGAGGGTATTGTCCCAAAGGACAAAGGTACGGTCGACCTCCCACTTTGCCTGAATCCACTTGACCGCCCACGGCAAATGGTACACACCGAACACGGAAAGCCCGCCATCACCGATTATCAAGTTCTGGAACGTCTGGACGGGAAACGGACCCGTATCGCTTTCTATCCGCGCACGGGAAGAACCCATCAGCTACGTATACATGCAGCACACCCGCTTGGCTTGCACTGCCCCATCATCGGTGATGAACTTTACGGGGAGAAAGCAGACCGGCTTTATCTGCATGCCGAATACTTAGAATTTACCCACCCTATAACGGGAGAAACCGTAAGGATTACCAAAGAAGCTGAATTCTGACTGCCTACTGATTAATAACCAGCAAAGTAATGCAATAAATGATGATACTCCGACCTACCCCACAAGATTATGACGAACTGTTGACCGTCTGGGAAGCCTCTGTCCGCAGCACACACCACTTCCTGGCAGAAAAGGATATACAGTTTTACAAACCACTGATAAGAGAGCAGTACTTTCTTGCCGTAGAGCTTTACATCATCCGCAACGAAAAAGAAGAAATTGCCGCCTTTATGGGACTGAGCGATGAACTCATCGAGATGTTGTTTGTCCGTCCTGACCAACAAGGTAAGGGATACGGAAAACGGCTCATGGAGTACGCCGTCCACCAAAAACACATCCACAAAGTGGATGTAAACGAGCAGAACGGACAAGCTTGCCGATTTTACCAACATATGGGATTCCAAGTGGCCGGCCGGGACGAAACCGACCCGACGGGAAAGCCTTTCCCTATTCTGCATCTGCAATTACCAACCCCACCACAGATTACTCGGGTAGAACACAGATTATAATTTAGCAAACTTATGAAGATACATCACATCGCCATCTGGACCTTCCGACTGGAAGAGATGAAAGAGTTCTACACACGTTACTTCAACGGGAGCAGCAATGAAAAGTACATCAACCCCCAAAAAGGATTCGAATCTTATTTCCTTCACTTCGATGAAGGAACGGATTTGGAACTGATGAGCCGTACGGACATACAGAATACCCCTATTGAGGAAAACAGACTGGGACTGACCCACTTTGCCTTTGCCTTCGACAGCCAGGAAGCTGTCCTCCGACAGACAGAACGGCTACGTACAGCGGGATATACCATCGCAGGAGAGCCCCGTACCTCCGGCGACGGATATTTTGAAAGTGTCGTCCTCGACCCGGACGGTAACCGTATAGAATGTGTATTCAGGGCATAGTCTCTCAATCAGAGGAGACAAAGCTTCTCAACAGTTTTATCTCCTCTGCCCAAAGCGATTCATCGGGCGTCTCCAAAATAATAGGTATACCGTCAAAACGCACATCTTGCATAAAGCGCCGGAAGAAATCCATACCTATCAGCCCCTTGCCGATGCTGTCGTGACGGTCTACTCTGGAGCCGAGTGCTTTCTTGGAGTCATTCAGGTGTATACCGCGCAGATAGCCGAAACCTACCGCTGCGTCAAACTCCTCAAACACCTTGTCATACTCATTCACTATATCATAGCCTGCTGTATACGTGTGGCAGGTATCAAGGCAAACTCCAACGCGAGACTTGTCATCCACCCGGTCAATGATATGTCCCAGCTGCCAGAACTCATTTCCCACATTGCTACCCTGCCCGGCTGTGTTCTCTATGACAGCCACCACATCGTGCGTCTTGCCCAATATAAGATTAATGGATTCAGCGACCTTGTCCAGACACTCTTCCACGGAAATCTTATTCAGATGGCTGCCCGGATGAAAATTCAGTAACTTCAGCCCTAATTGTTCGCAGCGCTGCATCTCATCCAGAAAAGCGGCACGGCTTTTCTGTAACCCTTCTTCTTCGGGATGCCCTAAATTTATCAGATAACTGTCGTGAGGCAGGATATAGCGGGAATCGAAGCCAAGCTTCCCGCAATTTTCCTTAAACACCCTGATACTCTCCTCCGTCAGCGGCCTTGCCACCCACTGACGCTGGTTCTTGGTAAACAAGGCAAAAGCATTTGCCCCTATCTCACTGGCATTGACGGGAGCCGCTTCCACTCCCCCACTGGCCGATACATGTGCACCTATAAATTTCATAATCTTATTGTATTTGCTCTTTCATGAATTCCCACTGGCATTTTTTCATGTCCACACACCCATTCTTTCTGAACGTCACGCCCTCTGCCTCCAGCAAAGCCCGCTGTTCCGCCCAGCACGGTGCCAGCCTGCCCTGGCTGTTCACTACCCGATGGCAGGGCAAACACATGCCGTCGGGCACATTGTGCATAGCATGTCCCACCATGCGCGAACATTGAGGTCTTCCGACAAGATAGGCTATCTGTCCGTACGTCACCACCCGCCCCAGAGGGATTGCGGCCACTACATTATAAACCTCCTGCTGAAAAGTGTCTTTGTCCATAAAAGTCTGGTTTGGGAAGGCAAAGATATGATAAATTCAGCAGGTATGCGAACAGACGTTACAAGAAAGTGGCTGCGCCGAGCGGATTGTATGTATAGGTGACATTACGGGCACGGATGATTTCGCCCGTCGGGGTAAACAATATCTGATATTTCGTCTGGAGATTTGCCATCCCTACCTCTACCGCCACGATGGACTGCCATTTGGGAAACTGTACCCAAGTGACATTCTGCACCATCCCTCCGGAATATTCACTGGCGGCAAAAGCATTGTAAACGGCAGGGGGCACTTCGTCCATTGTCTCCCAGTCCGTCTGTTGCATTACCCATTGCGCCTGCCCGTCAAACCAGACTTTCGTATCAAAACCGTTCATCAGGAAATCTGCCACATAATAAGATTCATCATGCGACCAGGCAACACCATCTGCCGTAGGATACATTTTCTTCAGTGCAGCCTGTACATCAGCAGGTGCCCAATCGGCAGAAGCCGAGACTGATACCATCAGCATCAAAACCAGAAAAGAGAATTTCAACTTACTCATAACTTCATCAGATTATCATGTTATGAGAAGAACGGCGTATGGCAGATTTTGTTCACCTGCAACTCTCAACCATTCAACAGTTAAAAAGAGATATCCATTGTAATTCAATAGAAAATGACTAACTTCACACCAGAAATTCAGAAATATGATAAGAATACATCCCATATCCGGCAACAAAAAGCAATATCTTGACCTGCTGCTGCTTGCCGACGAACAAGAGTCCATGATTGACCGTTATCTGGAACGGGGAGAGATGTTCATCCTATCCGATAATGATACAGTCAAAGCGTCTTGTGTAATCACCTGCGAGGATAAAGGAATCTACGAAATAAAGAGCATAGCTGTCTATCCGGAATACCAGCGCCAGGGATATGGAAGACAACTGATAGCATTCGTTCTTGAACATTATAAAGACCGGTGCCATACTATGCTTGTCGGCACTGGAGACAGTCCGCTAACCATCCCCTTCTATGAAAGCTGCGGATTTGCATACTCACACCGGGTACCCGATTTCTTTATCGATAATTACGACCACCCCATATTTGAAGGAGGCAAGCAACTGAAAGACATGATTTATCTGAAAAGGACGCTTCAACCAAAATAATATCCTATATTTGCATATCACTTAACTCCACACATTATGGAAGCTAAACTTTGCCAAAGCTGCGGAATGCCCTTGTCATCTGCAGAAGTACTCGGAACCAATGCCGACGGTAGCCTCAACGAGGAATATTGCACCTATTGCTACCAGCACGGCAATTTTGCACAAGACTGCACTATGGACGAAATGATAGAACATTGTGCACAGTTCACCGACGAATTCAACAAGGATTCCGGAATGAATTTCACTAAAGAGGAAGCCATTGCCGGTATGAAAGAATTCTTCCCGACCTTGAAACGCTGGCAGTCCAAACAATAAACATGCCATCCCGTATCGAGCAGGAAAAACAGACAGTAGAACGGATGGTCCGCCTCTACTGCCGGAAAAAGGAAGGTAACAAGCAATTGTGTCCCCGATGCGAGGAATTGCTGGGATATGCCCGCATTCGTCTTTCACGCTGTCCTTTCGGTGAGAATAAATCCACCTGCAGGCAATGCAGCATTCACTGCTACAAGCCCGAAATGAAAGAACGGATGCGTAAAGTCATGCGGTATGCCGGACCACGGATGCTGTTATACCATCCCGTGGCGGCACTCTGCCATTTGTGGCAGGAATATGTCCATCAGTATCTCACCAAACGTTTCGGAGTTCCGCGCCAGGAACAGCACAAACAATAAACCGTATCCAGGTCGTATCCTTCCAATGAAGAGGTGCTGTCTTTAGGCACAATCTCGCCTTTGTCAGAGATGTAGACCGGCAGGCGCTCACCTTGTCCGTTCATCACAAAAAATGCCCCCACCTTGCATTGGGGGCATACCATCTTACGCATAATCAATTGAAATAATACAAAAATATAGCCACCCCTTCCAATGCCTTCTTCTTTTCACCTTGTATTTCGATGGCAAACTTTATTTCTGCCTTTGCTACGCCGCGCAAATTCGACAGAGATTGTAAATGGGCAACCAGTCGGATGCTCTGTCCGGACAATACCGCCTGACCGAACTTCATCTTGTCCATACCATAATTAATCATCATCTTCAGGTTGTTCACTTCAATAATCTGGTTCCACAGATATGGCAACATGGACAAGGTGAGATACCCATGTGCAATAGTGCTCTTAAAAGGGCTTTCCACTTTGGCGCGTTCCGTATCGACGTGTATCCACTGATGGTCCAATGTCGCATCAGCAAACAGATTGATACACTCCTGAGGGAGCTCTACATATTCCGAAACACCGATTTGCTGGCCTACCAGCTTTTCAAAATCCTCGTACGAGTTGATAATCACTTTTTCCATTACTCTCTATTTTATTGATAAATTATAAATTCACACGCTTTATCCACATATCCGCCATTCGTTTATGCCCTGCAGGAGTGGGGTGGATACCGTCCCAAATCCAATAGGTGTCTTGAGAAGCCGGAGCAGTGCCGAGAATTTCATCGAACATCGCATTATAAGGAAGAAATACCGTCTGATAGTCCTTCGCTATCCTCTCTACGATGGCGGCACAGCGACGCACCAGACTATCACGTTCTGCAAAGTCCTCACTCTTACGCATATTGCCGACATTGGCAACAAAAGGAGTGCCCAGCACTATCTTCAATTCCGGATTGGCCTGTAAAGAACGGTCAAGCAAGGAACGGTAACACTTCTCCCATCCTTCAAAATCAAAAGGCTCTTTTTTGTCACCCTGCAGATAGTAATGTACATCGTTTGTCCCCACCAAGACGGAAAGCACATCCGGTTTCATTCCAATGACATCCTCTTCCCAGCGTTTCTCCAAATCCCGGAGAGTGTTTCCACTGATGCCACGGTTAAAAAAAGCATATTCCTTTTCCGGAAAATCTCCTTGATAACGACTTGCACACAAATACATATAGCCGCTACCGTAAATATGGTTCATATCCCAAAGGCTTCGTTCCGCAGTCGGTTTGGGCATCCCGCAGGCATTTCCCCAGTTACCGTCCGTGATAGAATCTCCGATAAACAAGACACGCGGGCCGCTTGCATGGAGTAAGAGTGATATGCAGAAAAAAACTATTACAAAGAGTCCAATACGCTTCATGGCATTTTCTTGTTAGAATGTAAAAATTGCAACAAATATACGTCTTATTCCGGCAAGTACAAAAACTCGGGTACCTTTTTCCCATTTCCCAAAAACACATATAACCCTTATTTTTATTTCCGTTCATCACAGATTAATTTGGAAATAATGTATCTTTGTCAATATCTTAATTGTTGTGGCAGAACAAAAACATCACTATTAAAGATTCCGGTATGAATTCTAAATTTGATTATGACTTACTGTCAGCAATGATGACCAATGCCAATATGGGATGGTGGGAAGCTGATTTAAAGACCGAAAGCTACATTTGCTCCGAATATATCTCCCGGTTGCTGGGACTGGATGAGGATGGAACCATCAGCTTTAAAGATTTCAACAAACGTATCCTGAAAGAGGAACAACGGCATACTACCACACATTCCTTCGACAATATCCGGCAGACACAAGAGACTGTGCTCAACACAGTAGAGGGTCCAACGTGGATAAGAAGCAAGATATGCCTGCAGAGAACCGATGAAAACGGTAATGTCAAAGTCTACGGCATTGCCGAAACACAAGACGGTCCCGACATGTCATCGGCATCCCAAGCCTTACAAGAGCGTAACCGTCTCCTCCATAATATTTATAAATATCTTCCGGTAGGAATTGAGCTCTATAACCGAGAGGGAATATTGATAGATATGAATGACAAAGAGCAGGAAATGTTCCATCTCAAACAGAAAGAAGATCTACTTGGAATTAATATTTTCGAGAATCCGATTTTCCCGGAAGAGATGAAAAGCAAGTTAAGAAAACATGAAAATGCAGACTTCACTTTCCGGTATGACTTCTCTAAAATAGGCAATTACTACAAGACACAGAAGAAGACGGGCACCATAGACCTTGTAACCAAAGTCACAAGCCTTTACGACGATAATCACAACCTGACCAACTATCTGCTAATCAACGCAGACAAAACGGAAACGACCGTCGCTTACAACAAAATACAAGAGTTCGAGAGCCACTTTGAGCTTATAGGTGACTATGCCAAAGTGGGATATGCCAATTATGACCTTCTTAATGAGCAAGGCTATGCCCAACGCAGCTGGTACAAGAACTTGGGTGAGAAAACAGAAACACCGTTGTCCAAAATCATCGGAACCTACAATCATCTCCACCCAGACGACCGTACTATCATGCTTGACTTCCTACAGAACGTAAAGAGAGGACTGGCACACAAGCTCAGCCGGGAAGTACGTGTTCTTAAAGAAGACGGTTCTTTCATGTGGACCCACGTCAACATCATTGTAGAACGCTACATGCCTGAACAGAACATCATAGAGATTATCTGCATCAATTATGACATCACCCAATTAAAGCAGACGGAGGCAATGCTGATACAAGCCAAGGAAAAGGCCGAAGAGGCAGACCGGCTGAAATCCGCTTTCCTTGCCAATATGAGCCATGAAATCCGCACGCCGCTAAATGCGATTATCGGTTTCTCCAGCCTACTGCACTACGTGGAAAACGAGCAGGAAAGGGAACAGTACATCTCTTTGATAAACCACAACAACCAACTGTTGCTCAAACTAATCAACGACGTTCTGGACCTTTCCAAGATAGAGGCCGGACACATAGAGCTCCATTCCGAATGGTTCAATCCGGCAGAACTCATCGAGGAAAGTATTACCGAGTACGAACGGAACGTTCCGGCAGGAGTGAAACTCTTTGCCAGGTATCCGGTACCCCCCGGCCAGATAGAGCACGACCCGATGCGCATCAAACAGATACTGAACAACTTCATATCGAATGCACTGAAAAACACCGTGCAGGGACATATCGAAGTGTACTACGAAACGGACACAGACGGAATAAGAATCAGTGTTTCCGATACTGGATGCGGTATTCCCCCCGACAAACTGGGAATGATATTCGAACGGTTTGAAAAGGTGGACTCTTTTGCCCAAGGTGCCGGATTAGGACTCTCCATCTGCAAATCCATCGTTGAGAAAATGAATGGAGTGATTACCGTAGATTCGACAATGGGAGTGGGAAGCTCATTCACCGTGGAACTGCCCTGCCGGACAAGACCATCCTGACAACAAACGAAAAACAATGATTTATGACCGCACAGAAAGAATTTACCCTAACCCCTCGCCGGCGTGGCTTTCACCTGGTGACAGAGGAGATTATACGCAACCTTCCACCGCTTCCGTCTGCCGGAATCCTGCATCTGTTCATCAAGCATACAAGCGCAGGCCTCACCATCAACGAGAATGCAGACCCTGACGTACAGACAGATATGGAAGCCATCTTCAACCGCCTCGTAAAAGAACGGGAACCTTATTACCAACATACATGCGAAGGCGATGACGATATGCCCGCCCATGCCAAGGCAACCCTCAGCGGAACCAGCCTCACCATCCCCATCACCAATGGGCGTCTGAACATAGGTATCTGGCAAGGCATCTATCTCTGCGAGTTCCGCAACCGGGGCGGAGGAAGAAGAATTGTAGCAACCGTCATCGGATAATCCCCTATCATCATGCAGAAAGCCATCATCATCGGTGCCACTTCAGGCATCGGACAAGAAGTAGCCAGGATACTTGTACAACAAGGCTGGCATATAGGTATTGCCGGCAGAAGAGAGGAAGCATTGCATGCCCTGCAAGCCACCGCACCCGACCGGATAGTCACGGAACAGCTGGACGTTACGGAAGAGACAGCGACTCTACACCTCCATAACCTGATAAAAAAGCTGGGAGGCATAGACCTGTTTTTCCTCAGTTCCGGCGTGGGACATCAAAACCGGGACTTACAACCGGACATCGAACTGAACACGGCACGTACCAATGTAGAGGGATTTACCCGCATGGTGACTGCCGCCTTCAACTATTTCAAGGAAAAAGGCTCCGGACATATTGCTGTCATCAGTTCCATTGCAGGCACTAAAGGACTGGGCGTTGCACCGGCCTACTCTGCCACCAAACGCTTCCAGAATACCTATATCGAAGCGCTGGCACAACTTGCCCGGATGCAGCATCTTGATATACACTTCACCGACATCCGTCCGGGATTTGTTGCCACCGATTTATTGAAAAGCGGGAAATACCCGATGCTGATGAAAGCAGACCGTGTAGCACAGCACATAATCAAGGCTTTAAGAGAAAAGAGACGGGTAGTTGTCATTGACGGACGCTACCGGGTACTGGTATTTTTTTGGCGTATGATTCCACGATGGCTATGGGAAAGGTTGCCTATAACGAATTGATTTCGTATCTTCACGTCTCCAAACAGAAATAGACATACAGACATGAAGAAAAATTCAAAATATATCGTGCTTACCGCTGCCATTGCACTGTGCGCAGGTTCCAGCCTCCCCTTCCTCGCAGGCAGCAGTACGCTGAATCCCGAACGCGATTCCGTGAAATCCGAAGTTCCCTACTGCGTGACCTCCCCCAGCGTACCGGACAAGATCACTTTTGCCGGACAAGCTATTGACCTGCTTCGCTACGACCACCACGAACGTATGGACCGCGAACTGATGTCCTTCACCTACATGCACTCCACCACCATGCTCATGGTGAAGCGTGCCAACCGCTACTTCCCCGTCATAGAACCTATACTAAAAGCCAACGGCCTGCCCGATGACTTCAAGTACCTCGCTGTGATAGAAAGCAACCTGAACCCGCTTGCCAAATCGCCTGCGGGTGCCGCCGGCCTATGGCAGTTCATGCCTGCCACCGGACGCGAATTCGGACTGGAGGTGAACAGCAACATTGACGAACGATACCATATAGAGAAAGAGACCAAAGCAGCCTGCAAGTACCTGAAAGATGCTTATCAGAAATACGGGAACTGGCTGTGCGTAGCCGCTGCCTACAATGCCGGGCAAGGACGCATCTCCACACAACTGCAGAAGCAAATGGTGGACCAGGCTGTCGACTTATGGCTGGTAGAAGAGACTTCGCGCTACATGTTCCGCCTGCTGGCAGCCAAAGCAGTCATCAGCAATCCGCAGCAGTACGGCTTTCTGTTGAAACGGGAACATCTTTATCCGCCCATCCCCTACACGGAAGTGACCGTCACAACGGGCATCGGCAACCTGGCACAGTTTGCCAAAGATAAAGGCATCACCTATGCCCAACTGAAAGATGCCAATCCGTGGCTGCGGGATACCTCGCTGATGAATAAAAGCGGACGTACATACATACTAAAAATACCGACACAAGCCGGAATGCATTACAACCCCAAGAAAACAGTGCCCCACAATAAGAATTGGGTCATCAATTAATAAAAAAGAAAGAGAGGATACGATGATGATGTTAAACTTTGATTTTGTGCTCAGGTTGCTGGTAGCCGGAATATTGGGTGCCATTATCGGACTGGACCGGGAATACCGTGCCAAAGAAGCAGGCTACCGCACCCATTTCCTGGTATCATTGGGAAGCGCGCTCATCATGATTGTATCCCAATATGGTTTTCAAGAAATCATCAAGGAAAGCAGTGTGACGCTGGACCCCAGCCGTGTTGCCGCACAAGTAGTCAGCGGTATCGGATTCATCGGTGCGGGTACCATCATTTTCCAGAAACAGATAGTCAGGGGACTGACAACAGCCGCAGGAATATGGGCTACTGCAGGCATCGGATTGGCAGTAGGTGCAGGAATGTACGCCATCAGCATTGCCGCCACCCTGCTGACTCTGGCAGGGCTCGAACTGTTGAGCCTTATTTTCAAAAGCATTGGCATGAAAAGTTCCGTGATAACCTTTTCCACTTCCAGTAAAGAGATACTGCCGCAAGTGTCCCGGCGATTCAACTCCAAAGACTATCTGGTGGTGTCCTACAACCTGGACCGGCAAGTGCAGGGAGAGTACACCAACTATCAAGTGACCATGGTCATCAAATCCAAGAAAGGCTATGATGAGGGATATTTGCTGCAACTGATGCAGGAATTTCCCGAAGTGACAGTGGAGAAAATCGAATAAAGGGAATCACTGCTGTTTTTCCGTCAGATATTTCCAATATCGCACGGGCATGTCCTGCTTGTGCTTCCGGGGATTGAGGCGTTCCTTGATGCAGATTGCCTTGAAATAGGTTTTCCAGAGAGATTGGAAAAGCCGTTCGTCTTTGTCCATCAGACTTTCGTCGAGCATGCCGGTGACAAGATGTCCTTCGCGACTGTCCTCACCAAAAGTCACCTGGCGCACCTCTTTCAAGTCGTAATAGTACCCATAGGCTCGTCTGATGTCATAAATCAGCCAACGCTGGTCGGCAAAACGGTCCTTGAAATGCTCCGTCACCAGGGGAAGGGCATTCTTCTCGGGCTTGACAGCCGCAAAGAAAGTACCGTCCGCAGCTTTCTGGAAACGGACAAACTGAAGCAGGCGTATACGCTCCCAATCCACCCGCTTCCACATACGGGAGAACTCCAGCACATCAGGGTCGGCAAAGTTTGTTTCAATGGAACGAGGAGCATCTATTGCCTTGCGGATATAGCGGAAAAGGAGCATGGGAGTTTCCGGCTCCTCGGCCAGCCAGCACTGGGCGAGGCAGGCAAGTGCCGCAGACGACAGCTTCTTCTGCAATCCGCGCCAGACGCGACCGGACTTCTCCTCATCGGTTATCACTGTAAATATTTCATCGTAGAACAATGGTAGAGGCTCTCCCTCCAACAACAGTGTATCGGGGAAAATGCGGCGGGAATAGGCTTCAAAAACAGAAGTCAGCAATCCCTCAAAAGTCTTATCGTATAAAAAGATATTCATTCGCCAAAATCAAGCATCAACTGCCTCTCATCCACTTTTTTCTTGTTCGGTTTGGGCAACAGCAGACTGCGTACCCCTTGCGGAGTCAGCTCATTGACCGTGCGCATCGGCAACTCGCAGCAGGTAATGAAATACTGCGCCTTCTTCATCACCACCCCTATCTTCTTCAACTGGTAGAAACCTATCTTGGAGAAACGTCGGGAAGCCACTATCAGCCGTGCCGACTTCACGCCGATGCCCGGCACGCGGAGCAACATCTCATAATCCACCTTGTTCACATCGACCGGAAACTGCTCGGGATGGCGCAAAGCCCAGGACAGCTTGGGGTCAATCTCCAAATCAAGGTCCGGGTAGGCATCATCCACTATTTCCTCCACCTTGAACTGATAAAAACGCATTAACCAATCGGCTTGGTAGAGCCGGTTTTCACGTACCAAAGGGGGCTGCTTCAATGCCGGCAGGCGCTTATCGTAGGTATTGACGGAAATATAGCCCGAATAGTAGACACGCCGCATCGTAGGTCCCTTGTAGAGGGCCGACGAAAGATACAGAATATCCTTGTCCGTCTCGGCGGTAGCGCCTACTATCATCTGTGTGCTTTGTCCTGCAGGAGCGAAACGAGGAGCGTGGCGGTGTTTCTTGCGTTCTTCCGAACTTTCAAGGACTCCCTGCTGGATGTAGCGCATAGGCGCATATACACTCTTATGGTCTTTCTCCGGGGCAAGCAGTTTCAGGTTCTCCTCCTTCGGTATCTCGACATTGACGCTGAGACGGTCGGCATAAAGTCCTGCCTCATTCACCAGTTCGCGGCTGGCACCGGGAATGCTCTTCAGATGGATATATCCGTTGAAACGATGGATAGTGCGGAGGTCCTTGGCAACGCGCACCAGGCGTTCCATCGTGTAATCGGGATTACGCACCACCCCACTGCTCAGGAAAAGCCCTTCGATATAGTTGCGGCGATAGAACTCCATGGTGAGGTCTACAAGCTCGGCCACCGACAGCGTGGCACGCGGCAGGTCGTTGCTGCGGCGGTTGATGCAGTAGGCGCAGTCGTAGATGCAATAATTGGTAAGCATCACTTTGAGCAGGGAAATGCACCGACCGTCCTCGGCAAAGCTGTGACAGATACCCCAACCGCCCACAGTGTTCCCCAGCATACCCGCCTTGCCGGAGCGCACCGTACCACTGGAGGAACAAGAGACGTCATACTTTGCCGACTCTGCCAGTATCTTCAATTTATTGAGAACGTTTTCATCCATAATACCTGCGCCAAAAGTAACAATAATACTTTTCAAAAACAAAAAAGACCGCCAGTAGTGGCAGTCTTTCGCAGCATCAAATATGCTTTTTTTCTTACTTCTTAGAAGCTTCCAAAGATGCTTTGCGGAATTCCTTCATAGCTTTTTCGATTTCCAAAGAAGCCTTACGAGCGCGAGTTCCTGCTGCCTTGTTACCGTTTTCCAACTGAGCGTTTGCATCTTTTGAGAAGTCTGCATACAATGCAGCTACTTTTTCAACTAATTCTTTCATAATCCTTTTTAAATTACTTCGTTAATAATGTCTGGCAAAAATACATTCTTTCTTGAAATAAATGCAGAAAAACGATATTTTTTTTGAAATATTCGGTAAAATCGCCGCAAAAAGGGGCTCTTACGCGTTTTTTATCTACTTTTGCAAGCATGAAAACGCTTACTGACACCGAATATATACACGCTCTCATAGCCGAAGGAGAGCACCAACAGCAGGATTTCAAGTTCGAAATATCCGACGCCCGCAAGATAGCCAAAACCCTTTCAGCCTTTGCCAATACAGACGGTGGAAAACTGCTCATCGGAGTGAAAGATAACGGGAAAATTGCCGGTGTCCGTTCGGACGAAGAACAATATATGATAGAAGCGGCTGCCGGACTTTATTGCAGCCCCGAAGTGAACTACACCATGCAGACCTATCTGGTGGAAGGCCGCAGTGTGCTGGTGGTACAAATCGAGGAAAGTGACCGGAAGCCGGTATATGCCAAGGACGAAACAGGAAAATACTTGGCCTATCTCCGCATCAAGGATGAAAACATCCTGGCTACTCCCGTCCATCTGCGCGTCTGGCAGCAAAGCGGAAGTCCGAAAGGAGAACTGATAGAATATACCGAACGGGAACAACTGTTGCTCAATCTGCTGGAAGAAAACGACCGCCTTTCACTGAACCGTTACTGCCGCCTGGCGCATCTTTCCCGACGCGCCGCCGAACATCTGCTGGCAAAGTTTGTTCGTTATGACATAGTGGAACCGGTGTTTGAAGGACACAAATTTCACTTCAGGCTGAAATAGGCAAGGAGATTCCGTCAAGTTTGTCCAGATTTGTCCATGGTACAAATTGCAGCACACGAGTTCATATCACGTTGATTATCATCAACTTGCAAGGAGTCTATCTCAGTTAACGACAGAGGCAGCCTAAAGTAACGACAGAGACCACCTTAGATAACGACAGAGGGTAGCACTTGTTTTGTGTGAGTTTTTTTTACTACAAATAGATAACTGTACATATACATTATGGGAATAATAAATCTGATAAACGACCTGCTCTGGACCTACATCCTCGTTGCCCTACTGTTGGGATGCGCCGTATGGTTTACGCTGAGAACCCGCTTTGTACAGTTCCGGATGATAAAGGAAATGGTACGTCTGCTGGGCGACTCGGGCGGGAAAGGCGATGCCAAGGAAAAGCATATCTCATCGTTCCAGGCATTTGCCATCTCCATTGCCAGCCGTGTAGGTACGGGCAATCTTGCAGGGGTTGCCACCGCCATTGCAGTAGGCGGTCCGGGCGCTGTATTCTGGATGTGGGTGATTGCCCTCCTGGGTGCTTCCAGCTCGTTTGTAGAATCTACACTGGCCCAATTGTATAAGATAAAGGGCAAAGACTCCTTTATCGGCGGCCCGGCCTACTATATGCGTAAGGGACTGAAACAGCCGTGGATGGGGGCACTGTTTGCCGTACTTATCACCATTACCTTCGGATTTGCATTCAACTCGGTACAGAGCAATACACTGTGTGCCGCTTTCGAAGGCGCTTTCGGGTTCGACCATGCCGTTGTGGGAGGGATCATCACCGCACTCACGCTGACAATCATCTTTGGAGGCGTACAGCGCATAGCCAAAGTCAGCAGCATCATCGTCCCCATCATGGCGTTGGGATACATTGCACTGGCACTTATCATCGTTCTGTTGAACATCAAAGAGCTGCCGGGAGTCCTGGCACTCATTGTCGGCCACGCCTTCGGATGGGAGCAGGCTTTGGGAGGGGGTGTCGGCATGGCGCTGATGCAGGGCATCAAACGCGGGCTGTTCAGCAACGAGGCCGGTATGGGGTCCGCCCCCAATGTGGCGGCAACCGCACACGTCAGCCACCCCGTGAAGCAAGGCTTGATTCAGACGCTGGGAGTATTTACCGATACGCTGATTATATGTACCTGCACCGCTTTCATCATTCTGTTCAGCGGTGCTCCACTGGATGGTTCCACAAACGGCGTACAGCTTACCCAGCATGCACTGACCAACGAGATAGGACCTTCGGGAGCCATCTTCGTTGCGGTAGCCTTGTTCTTCTTCGCATTCAGCAGCATTCTGGGAAATTATTATTACGGAGAAGCCAATGTGCGCTACCTTACCCACCGTAAATGGGTGCTCAACATCTACCGTATACTGGTGGGCGGCATGGTCATGTTCGGTGCTGTTGCCACCTTCGACCTGGCATGGAGCCTTGCCGACGTCACTATGGGACTCATGGCGCTCTGCAATCTTATCGCCATCAGCCTGCTCGGAAAATACGCTTTCAGGCTGCTTGAAGACTACCGCGCACAGAAAAGCGCCGGTATCAAAGACCCCGTTTTCACCAAGAACCGCCTGAAAGAGGTAGAAAAAGACATAGAGTGCTGGTGATAACCAACTTATTTCGTACTTTTGCAGCCGGAACCGCCGGATGACCTGCGGTCTTGTAATTTGTAATCAGTAATTCGTAATTTGATATGAGTTTATTTGCCAAACTATTCAACAAGAATACCGGAGAAGTATCTTCGAAGAATGTGGAAGACTTCGTGTCACTGACACGCGTCTACTTCCAGTCTGTAATAGCCGCCAACCTGGGCATCACCAATATCCGCTTTGTGCCGGATGTAGCCAACTTCAAGCGTCTGTTCAAAATCCCCACGCAGGGAGGCCGCCTGGGACAAGCGGAAAAGGCCGCTTCGCGCAAGATGCTGATGCAGGACTACGGCATCAGTGAAAACTTCTTCAAGGAAATTGATACTTCCGTCAAGAAGCACTGCCGTACGCAGAACGACGTACAAGGTTATCTCTTTATGTATCAAGGCTTCTCCAATGACTTGATGATGCTGATGGGAAACCTGATGCAGTGGAAATTCCGCATGCCTTCCATCTTCAAGGGAGCACTGCGCAGCATGACCGAAAAAACCGTACACGACGTCTGTACAAAAACCGTATGGAAAAAGGACGATGTACACAAGACGGCAGCGGCAGTACGCCAGTACAAAGAGCGTCTGGGATATTCGGAACAATGGATGACCGAGTACGTTTACAACGTAGTGATGCTGGCCAAAAAGGAACCGAAACAGAAAGCCAACGAAGAGAAATAAAAGAAAAAGAATTCTAAAGAACTTTAGAAACAAGAAGGCGGGAAAGAAATTTCCCGCTTTTTTTGTTATTTTTAGCAAATGAAATCATTTTCCCCTCACGGAACACAAGGACGCACCCCGCGTCAACCATCATAAATATTAACTTCAAAAAAACAACCGCTTATGAAACAAAAGAAAATGCTTGCACTCACTCTATCACAACTGGAACAACTTTATCGGCACGAACTCCCTGAATTGGTCAGCATCGCCGTTCAAAGCGACGATGCGGAAGCCTTCAAGGCCAACCTGACGGAGTACATTGCCGGACATCCGGAAGTGGACAACGAGGCCGGTAAGCAAATTCGACTCTTGATTGAATTTGACGGGCAGGAAGTACACGAGCTCTCCATCGGAGAACAGCTGCCCATATCAACTTTATCAATGCTGCATTCCTTCCTCACAGGACAATGGGAAGAGGAAACGGAAACGGACCTGTTCATCGACTTGTTCCAGCAGTTCAAACGCCTCCACCAGCCAGCCCCCACCCTGCCCTCCGCACAGAAAATCAAAACCCTGACCGAACGCTGGCCCAGCGGACTGGATGAAGACGTGCAGCATATCCGTGCAAAGAACAAGGAACGCATCCTGCATGCACTGGTGCAGAAGATTGAGCACCGCAAGAACCCGGCTTCCCGCTTCCATTTCGAAGAGGGACTCAGCTACGAGGAGAAGTTCAACCTCGTCAGCGAATGGTGGAATGACTTCCGTTTCCATCTTGCCATGGCCGTCAAAAGCCCTACGGAGCTAAACCGTCTTCTCGGCAACTCCCTTTCTGCCAAAACCATGTACCTGCTCTCAAAAGCCCGCAAGAAGGGAATGCCTTTCTTCGCCACCCCCTATTATCTGTCACTGCTGAACTGCACCGGCAGCGGATACGACGACGAGGCCCTGCGCAGCTATATACTCTATTCACCCCAACTGGTGGAAACCTACGGACAGATACGTGCCTGGGAACGGGAGGATATCGTAGAACCAGGTAAACCCAACGCCGCCGGCTGGCTGCTGCCCGACGGGCATAACATCCACCGCCGTTATCCGGAAGTGGCCATCCTCATCCCCGACACCATGGGACGCGCCTGCGGAGGACTCTGCGCATCTTGTCAGCGTATGTACGACTTTCAAAGCAAACGGCTCAATTTTGAGTTTGACACCCTGCGTCCCAAGGAGACATGGGAAAAGAAGCTGCGCCGGCTGATGGCCTATTTTGAGGAAGACACGCAACTGCGGGACATTCTCATCACCGGCGGTGACGCACTGATGAGCCAAAACAAGACGCTGGGCAACATATTAGACGCCGTCTACCGCATGGCAGTCCGCAAGCGGAAAGCCAATCAGGAACGGCCCGAGGGAGAAAAGTATGCAGAGCTGCAACGTGTACGCCTCGGCTCACGCCTCCCCGCCTACCTGCCCATGCGCATCAATGACGGGCTGGTGGAGATTCTAAGGGAATTCAAGGAAAAGGCGTCTACCATCGGCATCCGCCAGTTCATTATCCAGACACATTTCCAAACCCCGCTCGAAGTCACTCCGGAAGCTGCCGAAGGAATACGCAAACTGCTGGCGGCAGGCTGGCTCATTGATAACCAACTGGTATACAACGTAGCTGCATCCCGCCGAGGGCATACCACCCGCCTGCGCCAAGTGCTCAATCAGTTGGGAGTGGTTTGCTACTACACCTTCTCCGTGAAAGGTTTTGAAGAAAACAATGCCGTGTTTACCCCCAACAGCCGTTCCGTACAAGAGCAACGGGAAGAAAAGTGCTTCGGGAAGCTGACCAAGGAAGATGCCCATAATCTGTCCGTACTGCTTGGAACCGTCCATGACCCGGCAGCCTGCATCCGGCGTTTCCTGAAAACGCACCACCTGCCTTTCCTCGCCACCGACCGCAATGTGCTCAACCTGCCCGCCATCGGCAAGAGCATGACCTTCAACATGGTAGGCATCACTCCCGAAGGCAAGCGCATCCTGCGTTTCGACCATGACAGCACCCGGCGCCACAGCCCTATAATAGACCGGCTGGGACAAATATATATCGTAGAGAACAAGTCCATAGCCTCCTACCTCCGCCAACTGCAGGCCATGGGAGAAGACGCCGAAGAATATGCCACCATCTGGAACTATACGGAAGGCAAGACGGAATCCCGGTTCAGCCTCTACGAATATCCTGATTTCCCCTTCCAAATCACCGACAGAATGAGCAATCAGGACATTGCAGGATAGCATATCCAAGATATATTCCGTACTTTTGCAGGCAGAACAATGAAATTGGAAAGTATGGAAATAGAACAACACCCTTTAGAACCCTTCCTTCCCGGCAACGCCCGTCTACTGATGCTGGGAAGCTTTCCTCCGCAGAAAAAGCGGTGGTCCATGGAGTTTTACTACCCCAACTGGAACAATGACATGTGGAGGATTACCGGGTTCCTTTTCTTCAATGACAAGGATTATTTTGTAGACAAGACGAAGAAGGCTTTCTGCAAAGAACGCCTCATCAGTTTCCTGCAGGAAAAGGGTATTGCCTTGTTCGACACAGCCTCTGCCATCCGGCGCCTGCAGGACAATGCCTCGGACAAGTTTCTGGAAGTAGTGCAGCCTACGGACATTCCTGCCCTACTGCACCGGATACCGCAATGCAAGGCTATCGTCACCACCGGCGAGAAGGCAACGGACACGCTGTGCACGCAGTTTTCCATCGACAAGCCCAAAGTAGGCGACTTCACGGAGTTTCTTTTCGAAAACCATCCGATGCGCCTCTACCGGATGCCTTCTTCCTCAAGAGCCTACCCGCTGGCACTGGAAAAAAAAGCAGCAGCGTATCGCATTATGTATCAGGACTTACAGATGTTGTAAGCAACTTTCTTTATAAAATAAGTACGTCTGTTACTTGCATATTTGAAAGTTTGCATTACCTTTGCAGCCGCAAACACGGGAGTAGCTCAGTTGGTAGAGCACCGGTCTCCAAAACCGGGTGTCGGGAGTTCGAGCCTCTCCTCCCGTGCATGAACGAATAATGGCTGTAAGCATTGCTTACAGCCATTATTCGTTTTATAAATGCCTACCGGATATCTATCAGCTTATGTGTCTGCAAACTAAGTCTCCACTTAGGATGCTTCATCACGCAATCCACCGTTTCGGCCGTATTGCTGCAAGAGCAAGGCTGAAGAAAGAAATGCCCGGCGGGCAACTGCTCATAAACAGTAATATCCTGCCCTTCATACACCACCTTCACTTCATTCATACGCGTAATTTCCAGCTTTACCCCCTGCTTGGGAGAGCAGGTCACCCAATCTATATTATCCGGCAGCAGACGGGTACCGTTTGTTTCAATGCAGACATACTTTCCCGCCTGGTGCAGACAATCCACAAATTCACGGTCAATCCAAAGGGAGGGTTCTCCACCGGTCAGTATCACGGTAGCGGCAGGGTATTTACTGACTTCTGTTACGATATCTTCATCGGACATCAGTATGCCGTCCTCATGCTGCGTATCACAGAAGGGGCACTTCAGGTTGCAACCGGAAAAACGGATAAAGACAGCCGGGGTACCCGTATGGTATCCTTCTCCCTGCAAACTGTAGAATATCTCATTAATCTTCCTCATAGACGGCAATGTTTGATTCCGACTCCTGCACCTCTACCTTGAAGCAAGTGGGTATCTGGTCGCATATCCAACGGGCTATGTTCTCGGCTGTGGGATTGAAGGACAGCACTTCATTAAGATTATGATGATCCAGCTGTTCCTTTACCACCTGCTTGATGTGACTGAAGTCTACCACCATTCCGTCCGCATTCAGCTCTTTGGAACGGCAATAGACAGTGATAATCCAGTTGTGACCGTGCAGATTCTCACACTTACTGCGATAAGAAAGTTTCAGGCTATGGGCAGCCGACACTTCCATACGTTTGATGACTGTGTACATATTGTTAATACGCTAATTAATATAATAAGTTGCCGCATCTAATGTCACCTCGATGCGACGGCAAAATTACAAAAAACTTAAGATTTATCCATTTACTTCCCTATCTTATTCGTACACACAAAGAGAATTGGCAACCTTACGCTCTGCACTGCCACTCGGGGTATTGGCTATTCCCTTATCCGGCAACGCCCCACTCCACAGCGTAGAAGAACCGCCACCGTCCAGATTCAACGCATCCTCCCCGCCCAATATACGAATCATATGGGCAAGCTCGGGTATATTGATACCTTCCGCTTTTCCCTTCCGACGTCCGTCAACAACAATAAGCAGGATTTTTCCTTCTCTTGTCAGCGCCACAGCACTGCGAGGATGCTTGGTATCTACAAAATTCCGATTAGTCCCGGACAAGTCGCACACTTGCCCGTCCTTCAGCATCAAAGGACCGGAAGCCAGCACAGTGCCTTTTTTCAAAGTACATGCCTTTTCATCCTGCTTGCTCCAGGGAATCAGTTCCAGCCTGCCTTTCTTTATGAGTACAGCTCCATTGGACACTGTTGCCAGAACTCCGGTAGAGGTAGTATCTATCACCACCCCGTCCTTACGCAGATAGCAGACGGAATTTCCGGCTTTCATATCAAAATAGGAGCCATTGATGGCCGCCACCGCACCTGCATGCCGGGCGGCTATACTGGTCTCCTCCTTGGGATTGTGGACGAGCACATCGAAGCGGTAGCGCTTCGGGGATATTTCAAAAATAGACACTTCCTGAGGAACTCCATACAAAGAACTGAATACTGCCTTTTTATAAAGCATCCCTTTCTGCAGGGGCTCAGTCTGCCAATCGGCAGAAACGATGGCAAGAGAGTCGGCAGCAGTCTGCGCCATTGCTGCAAACATGCCGCAACAGAGAAACACTGCCAGGAATATTTTCTTTTTCATATAGATGGGATTGGTTTAAATTAATTCATAGCTGCAGATTTGAATCGGCATGTCGAGATTATGCAACACCTTTTCAAGCTGTATACCTTCACGGTTGTCGTACTCGTATCCGAAAGTAGCACGGATACCTTGCAGAATGAACTGCGTGGCACGGTCCAGGGCAATGGGCAAACTGTCACCTTGCAACAGTGCCCCGGTGATGACACTGGTAAACGTATCCCCCGTTCCGGGATAATGGGCCGGCAGGTAAGGACACGTAACCTTCCAGTAGCGGTTACCGTTCCGGTTATAGGCATACACGGACGTCTTATGCTTATCATCCCGTACGGGCACACTGGTAATAATCACCACTTCGGGACCACAATCGGAAAGCTGGCGAAGGTATGACTTCAATTCCTCATCCGTATTCATCTCCTTATAAGGAATACCCAGCAGATAGAACAGCTCCGTCAGATTGGGGGTAACGACATCGGCCTTGGTGATGAGATGTTTCATTTCATCAATCATGGACTCGTGGAAGTTCGCATAAAGCCGTCCGTTATCACCCAACACCGGGTCTACCACAACCAGACCGTCCGGTCGGCGGAAGTCATCAATAAAGTCAGAAACAATATGTATCTGCCGCGGAGAACCCAGATAGCCGGTATAAAAGGCATCAAACTGTACTTCCAGCTTCTTCCACTCGGAAATAATCTTCGGCATTTCATCCGTCAAGTCCAGAAAAGAGAATTCCGGATACTGGGTATGGCTCGACAATACGGCTGTAGGCAACGGACACACCTGGAAACCCATAGACGAAAGGATGGGAATGACCACCGTCAGAGACACCCGTCCGACTCCCGACAAGTCGTGGACGGCAACAACCTTCTTTACTTTATTCGCATACATATTATCTATATTATTATTTTTCCTACATTTGCCGCATGAAAACCGTCTGCATCATTTTGGGAACAGTTTCTTTGGCACTCGGCATCATCGGCATCTTCCTGCCGTTGCTGCCCACCACGCCTTTCCTGCTGCTCACGGCAGCACTCTACTTCAGAGGCTCACCCAGACTGTACCAATGGTTGCTGAACCACAAATGCCTCGGTCCCTACATCCGCAGCTTCCGCGAGAACAAAGCCATCCCTCTACGTGCCAAAATCATCTCCCTACTGCTGATGTGGGGAACAATGGTTTACTGCATCTTCTTCTTGATTCCACTAACAGAAATAAAGATAGTATTGTTCCTTGTCGCTGTGGGGGTGACTTGGCATATACTGTCATTCAAGACGTTGAAATGATGTGCTAAACTCCTCCT
Organism: Bacteroides sp. AM44-19; assembly: GCF_003603395.1. Taxonomy (NCBI): domain Bacteria; kingdom Pseudomonadati; phylum Bacteroidota; class Bacteroidia; order Bacteroidales; family Bacteroidaceae; genus Bacteroides; species Bacteroides sp. AM44-19. The sequence goes on from NZ_QTNB01000001.1 coordinate 832,989, forward strand.
AACTTCTCGAAGAATTCTCCCAACCCCTTCCGGGCATCGGCAAGCTTGTCTTCCCAATGTTTCACGGAGTTCTGCCCGATAATATCCGTCACGTACTTCACCGAAATGAAAGGAACATTCTTGGCACGGCATACCAAAGCCTGGGCATAGGCTTCCATATCCACAACATCACCGGACACATCCGAGAGTTCTGTCAAGAAAGTATCCCCCGTATTGCATACACCGCCTGCCGGCCAGTGTAAACAATATCCTTTTTGGGACAACAAATCCATTGAATCAATCTCATACTCCATACCAAGCTCCACCAGCTTCTGCATATCACGGTCCACAAAATGACGGCATACGAAAATATCTCCTACCTGGTGACGGATAGTCCCTGCCGTACCCACATTGACCACCAAGTCCGGTTGCGCATGGCTTATCGCTTCAGAAAGATAAAAAGCCGATTTCACCTTTCCCACACCGGTACGGAGATAGCCAACCTGCACCTCTTCCTCCCCTATCAGTCCGGGAAATTTCAATTCAGTAAATTCGCCTTGTACGGCATAAGTAACCAAGATTCTCATATCAATTCATTGTTTGTAGTTCCTACCTATTCAAAAAATTACTCCTTGAAGAAAAGACAAAGGTAGAAACCTTTTTTTGAAGATTCCTACCTTTGAGGCAATTAAATGCACAGTGGTTCCAGAAGAATGATAAATTATTCGTCCAGTTTCCTTTTATATTCGCCGATAAAATAACTGTCCGGATACTCCTTCTCTGCCATCAGCAAGCAATTTTTGGCCTCATCCGTCCTATCGTTCTGCATATAGTATTGAATCAAGAGAGCATAGGCGTATTCTCTTCCCCAGGTAGGCAGGCTGGAATCATCTGTATTCTTGTCAGGAGATGAAGTAGCTTTCTTCAAATAATATTCCACCTTCTTCCCGCCACCGAAACTAGCCGGAGTGTAATAATCGTTACTGCCCAATACATACCAACCTCTTACATTGGTAGAGTCCAGTTCCAAAGCCTTCCCAGCATTTTCCCGAATGCCAGCAGATATTCTTCCTGCCTCCATACCCGAAGCAAACTGAATGGAAAAACTCTGCACAAGCGCTAATAAGGCATAGGTTTCAGAAGTTTTGTTCCCTATATCATTCAAAATAGCGGAGGCTTCCTTTATCACTTTCCCACTATCTTCCTTCTTTCCAAGTTTCAAATAGAAAACACTTTTATAGTAGGTAATATAAGCCTTCCAATACGGAACCATACCATTCCCATCTTCAAGTTTGTTCAGCTTTGTAAACAGACTATCGAGCGGAGCTGCAGTATTTTGAACAAAGCAATTGTTCATAGCCAGTTCAATTTTTTTCTGAATGCCGTCCAGTACATCATCAGATTCAGTTCTTGACAATGAGGCTCCACAAGCCGCATTGACCATACATACGCCTACTACAAATGCAGACAAGAGGACAAATAAAACAATACTCCTTTTCATAATTTCTCATTGTTTTTAATCAGACACTGCCATTTTCCATCAATCCCATCAAATTCTCAGGAAAATCATAATTTTCCCACCAGATAAGATTTCAACGCCTCTATATATTCTTCAAAGGCATCCACTCCCTGCGGAGTAATCCTACAAAGTGTACAAGGCATTTTTCCTTTAAAAGTTTTTGTTATCTCCACATAACCCGCCTTGCTGAGCTTATCCAACTGCACACTGAGGTTTCCTGCCGTAGCTTTCGTTTGTTGGCGGATATAGACAAAATCCGCTTCCTCAACACTGATGAGCAACGACATCACCGCAAGCCGCAATTCACTGTGGAGCAAAGGGTTCAGTTCTTTAAACATATCAAATTTTATTCTTCCATTTATTTTTCAACAATGCATAGAGAGATATTCCCAACAAAGGAAGCCCCAATAAAAGCATGTCCCAACGTATAGAATACCATATTTCCAACAGATTCCCATTGAACTTCTTTTATTGCAACCGGAAATAAAATGAATAGCAAAACAATCATCCATACCATAAATTTCCAGAAGAGCAGAAATCTGTCCAAAACATTATTTATTGTCTTCATCTTATACCTCACTTTCTGTTGTGAACTTCTTTCCGGGCTTTATAGTTCAAAATATGCCCCGGAACAATCATGGCAAAGACCACCACACCGGCAAACCAAACCAAAGACACGTATGACGTTCCGGAATTCAGTGCATCAAAGAAACTCTTCATACCCCACATAAGCCCCATAGCCGGAAAGATAAAAAATGTAGTATAACGAATGATGCAACCCGTAATGATACTTCCCATCGACATGACAATAGCCCCCATAGGAAGAATAACCTCATACCGTTCAAGATCCGTAGCCATCAATACAAATATCATACAAATCAGTCCAAACATCCTCCAAACCTGAACTAAAATCTTGTCAATGTAAGATTTTACCATCTTCTGACGCTTACGCATCAAAAGAAATGTCAGTAAATACCCGATAACGGGAATTCCCCAAAATCCCCACATCCAGAGAGGATTCTTTGTAAAGTACACACCCGCCAACACCGTCAATGTCACCAATACACTCACATATCCCCACACTAAAAACATGTTTCCGCTACCTGTGTCCAAATTCCGACGCGTATTCTGTATCATCTGAGTGATGAGTTCCAAACTCTCTTTCTCGTTCAGTTTCTTGTCTTCCATAATCAATAAATATTTATTTATCCTGCTTTGCCATTCCGTTTAAGTAATGTCCCGGTATCACCATCATAAAAACAAAAGCCGATGCAAAAACCAGTATTTGGTCGAAACCGTGTACATAGATACACCCCACAGAGGCCAAAGCTCCCACCACTCCGCACACTGTCACTACCTTCATCTTTATAATCAGTCCCGTCAGTGCCGTCCCCATTCCCATCATCAGTAATATGACAAAAAGGACAGACATATTCCAGAAGAAGATGGAAACCCAGGAAACAAAAAAGCCCCCTAATCCGAATACCGCCCATACATATCCTACAATACGGTCAATATAAGTCTTAATCATCTTCGGCTGTTTGTGCTCAATCCATAAAGTAGAAGGCAGGGAAATAGCCGGCAACAAAAACCACAGCCATTGCCAATGATAATTTCCCGTTTCCTTCAACAGAAACCAAACCAATAACGACACTATTATGGTCGTATATCCCCATATCAGAAAAGGAGCTCCGGAATTCCGAGTCATCCGGGACTTCGTATTCTGTATCATTTGAGCAATGAGTTCCAAACTCTCCTTCTCATTCAACACTCTGTCATTCATAACCAATAGATTTATTATTCAACATCAAATACATTCAATATCAAGAAAAGCATCAGTAGCCAATTGGCCGTAAGCATATACACAAACCAGGTTTCCATATTCCCTCCTTTCAGAATTAAACAAGAGTATACTGAAGAATCCATAAACACAGTAGAATGCCCACTAAAACCAGCAGTACTCTCACCGTCACCACATAACATCTGGCCAACAAGCTTTTACGCAAAAAGAAAGCCTCACCCAAAGCCAGTATCACCAACCAGGCATAACCATAAAAAGTAGTGATATGCCATACATCCTTTGACTCCATGCATACTGCAAAAAACAGAAAATCCGAAAGTAAAGATATTCCCACAGCAACCAATGATACAAACAACGCCTTCTTCATCAGATTCCCGGCATTACTCCCACAAGACAAGCAAGCATAAATGCCTATCCCCCAGAAAAGAGGGTTTACAGTAAGCATCAGCAACATACCCAACCGGGGGCTATGACTCCAGGGAACCCACAACACGATATTGGAAAGCCAATACAAACACATCACCGTTAGTACAGTAAATATCCACCAAAGCTGATGCTGCCAACTATCCCGTACCACTCCAGCAACCGGCTTCTGCTTCCCCATATCAAATATCTTATCTTCCATAATCTTTAATCAGTTAAATTCTTATTCATTTCAGCACATATTCCCCGATTGACAATCTAAGATGTTGCAAATATAATTAGTTTATTTTATAAACCAAACTATTATATAAATTATTTTATTTATTTCTTTGCATCCTCCTTTACTATAGATTATTCCAATCATTCCCAAGCAGTAGTTCCGGAAACAGCAAAAAGTAATTCCTGCCTTACTAACTATTAATCGTCCGATAACCGTTTTATTATCGTCCGACATATGTCTAATTATCGTCCGACAGTTGTTGGACGATAATTCAACAACTGTCGGACGATTAATAGTTAGCAACAGAAATACTAAGCGTTTGAAAAGAAAGGAAGAGAATCCTTGCAGAAAACCAATAGTCCCACACCTATCCACATATCCTATCTTTTGATAAACAGTCCGCCCCTTTTCAATCCCCCGAAACCAAGCTTTCATAGGCCATTTCGGTTATTTCGGCACTTCTACAACACATTTTCTCCGAAAAGTTTTTGTAATCTCCAAGTAAATCGTATTTTTGTGTACAATTTTGGTGTAGTGATGACAGACGAAGAAAAGAAGCTATTAAGTACCTTTGAAGCCAGACTGCGGCATTTAATCTATCTGCACGATGAATTAAAACGCGAAAATGCTGAGCTAAAGCAACTTCTTGAAGCCAAAGAGGAGGAATACGGGAAGGTACAAGCTGAATACCGGGAACTGGAACTTAACTACACGAACCTAAAAACAGCTACGACAATCAGCCTTAACGGCAGTGACGTGAAAGAGACGAAACTGCGATTGTCCAAATTAGTGCGTGAAGTCGATAAATGCATCGCTTTGTTGAATGAATAAAGAGAAGAGGATGTATGAACGATAAGATAAAGATAAACCTGCAGATGGCAGGAGCCTCCTACCCTCTCACAATCAACCGTGAGGACGAGGAAATGGTAAGAGAAGCCGCCAAGCAGGTAGATATCAGGCTCAATGCGTATCGGGAGCATTATCAGAATGTGTCTCTAGAGAGAATTATAGCCATGGTGGCCTATCAGTTCGCTTTAGAAAACCTTCAGTTGAAGGACCGTAATGATACTGAACCCTATACCGCTAAAATAAAGGAACTGACAGAGGTATTGGAGACCTATTTCAAGGAACAATAAGCTGCAATCCCTCCGTCGGGTCGGTAAAAGAGAGAAATTCGCGCACTGTACAAAAGTTTGCCCTTCATCAAAGCAAGCTTTTATGCAGTGCTTTTTTATTTATATACTAAAAACAAATTAATAAAATGACAGTAGTTACAATAGTATTATCCATTGCCTGCTTCATTGTCGGAGGGTTTGCCTCGTACTTGTTCTTCAAGCACGGGCTGAAAAACAAATACGACGGTATCCTGAGAGATGCGGAAGCGGAAGCGGAAGTGATTAAGAAGAATAAGTTGCTGGAAGTAAAGGAAAAATTCCTGAACAAGAAGGCAGACTTGGAAAAAGAAGTGGCCCAACGTAACCAAAAGATACAGCAGGCAGAAAACAAGCTGAAACAACGTGAATTGGTACTGAACCAACGCCAGGAAGAAATCCAGCGCAAGAAGATGGAAGCAGAAGCCGTGAAAGAAAATCTGGAAGCCCAGCTGTCCATCGTAGACAAGAAGAAAGAAGAACTGGAGCACATGCAGCGCCAGGAAATAGAAAAACTGGAAGCTATCTCCGGACTTTCTGCCGAAGAAGCCAAAGAGCGCATGGTAGAATCCCTAAAGGAAGAAGCCAAAACGCAGGCCCAGTCCTACATTAACGACATCATGGACGACGCCAAGCTGACGGCAAGCAAAGAGGCCAAGCGCATCGTGATACAGAGCATCCAGCGCGTGGCTACGGAAACAGCCATTGAAAACTCAGTAACCGTATTCCACATCGAATCAGATGAAATAAAGGGACGTATCATCGGTCGCGAAGGCCGCAACATCCGCGCCCTGGAAGCTGCCACCGGTGTGGAAATTGTGGTAGACGATACTCCGGAAGCTATCGTATTGTCAGCTTTCGACCCGGTTCGCCGTGAGATTGCACGCCTGGCATTGCACCAGTTGGTAACAGACGGACGTATCCACCCGGCACGTATCGAAGAGGTAGTTGCCAAAGTACGCAAGCAGGTAGAAGAGGAAATCATCGAAACCGGTAAACGCACTACTATCGACCTGGGCATCCACGGTCTGCATCCGGAACTTATCCGCATTATCGGTAAGATGAAATACCGTTCTTCATACGGCCAGAACCTTTTGCAGCATGCACGCGAGACAGCCAATCTTTGCGCTGTGATGGCATCAGAGCTGGGACTCAACCCGAAGAAAGCAAAACGTGCCGGACTGCTGCATGATATAGGCAAGGTACCCGATGAGGAACCGGAATTGCCGCATGCACTCTATGGTATGAAGCTGGCAGAAAAGTTCAAGGAAAAGCCAGACATCTGCAACGCCATCGGTGCCCACCACGACGAAGTGGAAATGACCAGCCTGCTGGCCCCCATCGTACAAGTATGCGATGCCATTTCAGGAGCACGCCCGGGAGCACGCCGCGAAATTGTAGAAGCATACATCAAGCGCCTGAACGACCTTGAGCAACTGGCCATGTCCTATCCGGGAGTGACAAAGACATATGCCATCCAGGCAGGCCGTGAGTTGCGTGTCATTGTCGGTGCAGACAAGATTGACGACAAACAGACGGAGAACCTTTCCGGTGAAATCGCCAAGAAGATTCAGGACGAAATGACTTATCCGGGTCAAGTGAAGATTACCGTTATCCGTGAGACACGTGCGGTGAGCTACGCAAAGTAACATCAGAAAAGAAAATAAATGCAGGAAAGGGTGAATTCGTATTCACCCTTTTCTTATTTTTGCACCACAACCATAACTTTACAAAATGAAAGATTATCAGTTTGAAGTTTGTGCCAACTCCGTAGAGAGTTGTATTGCCGCACAAGCCGGCGGAGCAGACCGGGTGGAACTGTGCGCAGGCATCCCCGAGGGGGGGACAACCCCCTCATACGGTGATATCCTCATCGCACGGGAAGCATTGCAACAGACCAAATTGCATATCATTGTCCGTCCCCGCGGAGGAGATTTTCTTTATTCCTCCACCGAACAGCGCATCATGCTGAAAGACATAGAGAATGCCCGTCGTCTAGGCGCTGACGGAGTCGTGTTCGGTTGCTTGACGGCAGAAGGAGATGTAGACATTCCATTGATGGAGCAGCTTATGAAAGCCTCACAAGGGATGTCCGTCACCTTCCACCGTGCTTTCGATGTATGCAGAAATCCACGAAAAGCGATAGAAGATATTATCGAATTAGGATGCAACCGCATCCTAACTTCCGGACAGCAACCTACAGCAGAGCGAGGCATTCCCCTTCTGAAAGAGCTCCAACAACAAGCATCAGACCGAATCATTCTATTGGCAGGCTGTGGGGTGAATGAAGCCAACATAGCCCACATTGCCCGAGAAACCGGCATCCGCGAATTTCATTTCTCCGCCAGGGAAAATATCGAGAGCTCCATGCTCTATCATAATTCCGCCGTCTCTATGGGAGGAACGGTACATATTGATGAATATACACATACCGTCACTACTGCGGAGCGGGTAAAGCGTACAATCGGAGCATTAAAAGCCTCTCCCCTAGCCCCTCCCCCGTAGGGAGGGGGACAGAGATAGTCCTACAAAATACAAACAAGAGCAACTTCAAAACTCCCCTCCCTACGGGGGAGGGGTCGGGGGAGAGACCTATAAAAAAAGGATGTACCTTTCGGTACATCCTTTTTTATATCATAGGATAAATATTATTTCTTCACCGGAGAAGAGTATCTTGCATTCAGACCATCCAGAATCTCACGGGTGATGTTATAGACACTGTCTGCATAGAGCAGGTTGTCAAAACCCGTATTGCTGATAATCATGCTGTAACCTTTTGTCTTATTGTACTCCTTCAGGAAAGCATTGATAGAATCACGCAGTTGCAGGCTGTTCTTTTCATTCTCACTCATCAGTTCAGACTGCAGCTTGTTGCTCAGGTTCTGCAAATCCTGCTCCAACTTTGCAATGCGGTTGTATTCCTGCTGTGCTCTCTCCTGAGAAAGATAAGCGTTGTTCTGATACTTTGTCTGGAATTCCTGCTTCTGCTTCTCCAGTTCGCTGGCTTTCTGGTTCAATGTCAGACGGACATTCTCGCCCTTCTTCACCATAGCCTCATTCAAGTCTATGCAATAGTTGTATTTTGCCAAAAGCGTATCTATTTCAACATAAGCAATTTTCATTTCCGATAATCCGCCGGCTTGTGCAGGAGCGCTTGTTGTCTGTTTATCAGTATTGCCGGCACATTGAGCAAATAAAACGATCAGTGCGAGAGCTGCCAGACCGTTCATGAGGTAGTTTAATCTCTTCATAATTGATAAATATTGTTTTTTAAAATTAGTTCATACTATCGTTTAAGGCTTTTTCCAATTCATCAATGGAAAAACGGGACTTGCGTTGCGCTTCCCTATCCTGCGACTGCACGCAACCGATACCTCTATCGCGCATTGCCTTATTGCCACTGACATGCCCGTTAGGGAATCTCCCGCCTTTCACAAAAAAGACCTTCACACCCAATAAAACAATGCAAATAGCAACTATTAACAGAGTTATCAATATTGTATCAAGCATTTCCATTAATTTTGTTACATGAAAATAGTGTTTTTACTATTTTTGTGGGTGCAAATATAGGGCTTTGGTTGGACTAACTCGCCTTTTTTACTCTAAAAAAAGAGAAAGGGGAATAAAATAGTCAATCAATTTAACCATATTTAGCAATAAGTGGTTAATTTAATGGAGAATTGATATTTGACAATTGATAATGAAGGCTGCATAAACACATGTAAGGCAGCCGCTAATTCAGATAATTATGGAAAAAAAAGACTTGAAACCGGCTGGTGTATTTCACTATTTCGAGGAAATCTGCCAAGTGCCGCGCCCTTCGAAGAAGGAAGAGAAAATCATTGCTTACTTAAAAGCATTCGGAGAAAAACATAAGTTGGAAACGAAGGTGGACGAAGCCGGAAACGTTCTGATAAAGAAACCCGCTACTCCGGGTATGGAAAACCGCAAGACTGTCGTACTTCAATCGCACATCGACATGGTATGTGAAAAGAACAACGACGTGAAGCACGACTTCCTGACCGACCCTATCGAAACCGAAATTGACGGTGAATGGCTGAAAGCCAAAGGTACAACCTTGGGAGCCGACAACGGCATCGGTGTAGCCACCGAACTGGCTATCCTTGCCGACGACAGCATCGAGCACGGTCCTATCGAATGCCTCTTCACCGTGGACGAGGAGACCGGACTGACCGGTGCCTTCGCCCTGAAAGAAGGCTTCATGAACGGAGACATTCTGTTGAACCTCGATTCCGAAGATGAAGGCGAGCTCTTCATCGGCTGTGCAGGCGGTATAGATTCCGTTGCCGAATTCACCTACCGGGAAGTGGACGTACCGGCAGGATATTTCTGCTGCAAAGTGCAGGTAAAGGGGCTGAAAGGCGGACACTCCGGCGGCGACATACACCTGGGGCGCGGCAATGCCAACAAGCTGCTGAACCGCTTCCTGAGCCAGGCATCCCAGAAGTACGACATGTACCTTTGCGAAATAGACGGTGGTAACCTGCGCAACGCCATTGCCCGCGAAGCACACGCGGTAATTGCCATACCCGATGCCGACAAGCATGCCCTGCGCACAGACTTGAATGTCTTTGCCGCCGAAGTGGAGGCAGAATATGCCGTCGTTGACCCGGACCTCCAATTCGTACTCGAATCGGAAGCAGCCCGTCCCAAAGCCATTGACAAAGATACCGCCAAGCGCTTGCTGCAAACCATCTATGCCGCACCTCACGGTGTGTATGCCATGAGCCAAGACATTCCGGGGCTGGTGGAAACCTCCACCAATCTGGCCTCCGTAAAGATGAAACCCGGCCATATCATCCGCATCGAGACCAGCCAGCGCAGCTCTACCGCCTCCTCCAAACAAGACATTGCCAATATGGTGCGTACTGTATTCGAAATGGGTGGAGCAGCCGTATCGTTCGGCGACGGATATCCGGGCTGGAAGCCCAACCCGCATTCAGAAATCCTGGAAGTGGCTGTTGAGTCCTACAAACGTTTGTTCGGTGTAGATGCCAAGGTAAAAGCTATCCATGCAGGTCTGGAATGCGGACTGTTCCTTGACAAATACCCGGCACTGGACATGATTTCCTTCGGACCTACCCTGCAGGGTGTGCACTCTCCCGACGAACGGATGCTGATTCCTACCGTACAGAAGTTCTGGGACCATCTGCTGGATATACTGAAGCACATTCCGGTGAAATAAATATCCCGCGTTCCTTAAAGGGGAACGGGAATAGTTTGTATGAACGTTATCCATAAGATAGGAGTTATACTCTTCCTTCTCTGCCCGTACATCAGTCTGTACGGGCAAGAAGGAAGAGATACCCTCACGTTTCGGATAGTAAGCTACAATGTAGAAAACCTATTCGATTCCCGACATGACACACTAAAGAATGACTACGAGTTCCTGCCGGATGCCACCCGGCATTGGAACTACTCTAAATACAGAAAGAAACTGGATAATATAGCCCGCGTCATCATCGCCACCGGAGGATGGACGCCGCCTGCCCTTGTTGCCTTGTGTGAGGTGGAGAATGACAGTGTGATGCGCGACCTTACCCGCTACTCTGCCTTGCGCGAAGCAGACTACCGGTATGTGATGACACAATCTCCCGACGAACGCGGCATCGACGTAGCGCTGCTTTATCAACGTAATCTTTTCAAACTGCTTTCCTATCAGAGCCTCCCCGTAGACAAGCCCCGGAAGAATAGCCGTTCCACACGGGACATTCTTCACGTCAGCGGATTGTTGCTGAACCGGGATACGCTTGATGTACTGGTAGCTCACTTCCCATCCCGTTCGGGAGGGGCAAGAGAGTCTGAACCCTACCGGCTACTGGCTGCCCGAAAGGTGAAGCATGCCATAGACAGCCTATACACGATACGCCAACATCCGCAAATAGTCCTTTTAGGGGATTTCAACGATTATCCGGAGAATAAATCGGTAAAGGAGGTGTTGGAGGCAGCAGCACCGTCAACATTGCAAGACTCTCTACATCCACAAAAACTTTACCATCTACTGGCAAGAAAAACCAAGACACGCAAGCACTTCGGCAGCTACAAGTATCAAGGAGAATGGGGACTGCTGGACCACATCATCGTATCGGGTACGCTGCTGCAAGAACACGCACCGCTATATACAGAGGAAGCGAAGGCAGACGTATTCTGCCTGCCCTTCCTACTGACAAGAGACAAGAAATACGGAGGGCAGCAACCCTTCCGCACCTACTACGGGATGAAGTATCAAGGAGGATACAGCGACCACTTGCCTGTATATGCGGAGTTCCGGTTGATATATTAGTCGGAATACTGATACAGTTTCAAGTCAAACTTCTGTACCATCACCAGCAAGTGGTCGAAGATGTCGGACTGAATGCGCTCGTACTCTTTCCATACCTTGTTGCGAGAGAAGAAATATACCTGGATGGGTACCCCATACGTCGTGGGTTCCTTCTGGCTGATAATCAAGTCCATCTCCTGGTTCACCACCGGCAGGCTGCACAAATAGCGTTCGATGTAGATACGATAGAGCTGCGCATTGGTTGGCACCTCTCCTTCTGCAGGCTGATAGTCGGCCATCAAGGGGACTTCCTTGCGGATATTATCCAGCATTTCCGGAGTGCAGAACTTCAAGGTAGTCATATCCAGAAAGATATTCTTGTTTACCCGTCGCCCGCCACTTTCCTGCATGCCGCGCCAGTTCTGGAAGGAGTTGTTCACCAGGGTATACGGCGGTACGGTCGAGATGGTTTCGTCCCAGTTGCGTATCTTGACCGTGTTCAGCGTAATCTCCTCTACAACTCCATTGGCAACGCCACCCGGCAGCGCTATCCAGTCCCCTATCCGCAACATGTCGTTAGCAGAGAGCTGCACGCCGGCTACAAACCCCAGAATGCTGTCCTTAAATACCAGCATCAGTACAGCCGCAGATGCGCCCAGACCGGCAAACAAGGTCATAGGAGACTTGCCTATCAGCACTGAAACCACTATGATGCCTCCGATAAAAAACAGTAGCACTTGCAATACCTGCACGAAGCCTTTCAGCGGACGGTTCTTCTGCTTGTCCTTCATGTTATAAACATCGAGCATCACCAGCAACAAGCCGTTGATAGTAAGCAGCACCGCCACAATGATATAGACAGCACACACCTTTTGTGAGAACTCAAGCATCTCCTTTCCACGCACAAAGGCCATGGGCAGCAGGTAGTAGATGAGGATTCCCGGCAGAATATGTATCAAATGGTGTATCACCCTGCGTTTCATCAGCAACGTATTCCACTGATGGGGAGAGCGCCGGGTATAATGCTTCATACCGCCAACGAAGATTGCCTGGCACAAATAGTCCAGCCCTATCGAAAGCCCCACCATCAGCAGTGCAATAATCGTCTCGTCAAACATATCGGCAAACTTCGGGTCTATCCCCCAACCTATCAGGACTTTATTCATCCATCCTCCTAAACTCATCATAAGCTCTCTTTTTTTTGAAGTGTCTTGTTTGTATAACAATCCAAAGATAAAGATGTTTTCAGAGAACGGCAAGCATATACCCTTTTTTCATCAACGACTCAATCCTCACGCTCGGGTCGTTTTTTAGCGACCGCCGCAGATAGGACATCTGTACATTCAAGGCAAGGGAGTTGGCATACGAGGCAGTGCCCCACACAGCATCCAGCAACGTATCGCGACTGACAGTCTTATTCACATTCAGCGCAAGCAAGCGAAGGATATCGGCTTGACGGGAAGTAATCAGCACCTTACTATTTCCCGTACGAATCTCGTTCGTACTGTAATTGAATACGGAATGGCCGAAAGCATACATCTCATCCTCCGCCACGCCGGACAACTGCGAAGTGAAACGCTCGCGGATACGCGCTGTCAGCTCTTCCGGATAGAAAGGTTTGGCAAGATAATCGTTCGCCTTCAGTTGGAATCCTTGCAGGCGGTCGGCCTTATCGCTACGGTCGGAAAGGAAAAAGATCAGGACGTGTTTATCCATCTCGCGGATGCGTTCAGCCACTTCAAAGCCATTGTAACCGGGCATATTGATATCGAGCAATACCAAATCAGGCTTTATGAGCGGAAATTGTTCCAGAGCAATTTTCCCGTTTCCGGCATAAGTCACTTCATAGCCTTCCTTCTCAAGAAAGCGCTTCAGCAGCATTGAATATTTCAAATCATCATCGGCAAAAAGTATTTTCAAGGCTTTCATATCATTGGTTATTTTAGAATAGGGATTATGCGGGTTAGCACGGACTTATTGGGGAATATTAATTTCAATCATTGTTCCCTTGCCTGCCTGACTATTTAAAGAAATGCTCCCATGATGCGCCTCTACCAGCAACTTTACATAGCTCAACCCCAGACCAATGCCGGGCAATGAACGGTCTGGAAGATTACTGCCCCGATAGAACTTATCGAATACACGGTTCTGTTCGGAAACCGGAATGCCGATGCCATCATCAGACACCCGTATCGTCAATTGGTGATCCTGCAAAAGGCAATCTACAACAATATGCACAGACTTGCCCGAATACTTTACGGCGTTCTCTATCAAATTACTGATAATATTAGAAACATGCACCGGGTCTGCCGTTACCAGAGTCTCCGAACTGAAATGGGTTTCAATAGCAACATCCTTACCCTCAGGAACATGGTAAAGCCGGACAAGCTTTTCCAAACTCGTCTTTATATCAAATGTACGGACGGAAAGCTGCGTGTGTTCATCATCGGCACGCGTCATATCACGTAGTTTTGAAAGATAGGCCGACAAGTTATCCAGCTCGGACATGGAATCGTGAATCACTTCATCCATCGCTTTCTCATCTGTTCGCATAGACTTGTCATTGAGAAAGGCGATACACATTTTCAGAGCCTGGACGGGACGTTTCAGTTCATGTATCATAGTGTTTACAAAGCTTTTTCGCAGTTCGTCTATCCGCCGTTGCTTCAAGATGGTTTTTATCTGAAACAGCAGACAAAGCCCCAGCAGAAATATCAGACATGTACTGCCCACTAACTGCCAACCCATACGCACAAGTACCACATGAGGTGAAACCTTCACGGAAACAAGCACAAACTGGCGTTTCAGGGGATTATAAGGATACATTACTTCTATATATGGATTGAACAATGTACCTTGCCGTTTCAGTTCCGCATTCCACTGGTAAATGGAATCTTCGGAAACCACCAGATGCGTAGTAAACGTTTGTTCGTCCAAACGTATGGCAAGCAAGGAATCAAATTGCTGCAACGCAAAAGGCACATCCAACTCCAAACGATAAAGATTAATAATAGAGTTCAAATTAGGAGCATCTTTATCGGACATATTGATTTTGAATGAATCCTTCGCAATGAGCCGCTCTTCCGGCAAAAGGGTGTCTAACGCCAATGCCCATTTCCTACGCTTTGCCTCTCTCTCTTTATCATCTGTACTGGCAGAGTCCTGCTGCTCTATTTTGAGAGTTTCTATATTCTTTTGGCCCAAGCTCTCCAAGTCCCGCCCTTTCAGAACACCCAAAATTAATTCGTCGATAGTGGTCCGCTTTTCCAAATCAATGGATTTGCTCAAGTGATAGAAGAACATATTGGTATTGCTAAGCACCTTTTTGGGTTGGGGAGTACGGATAGAGTCATACTGTTGGGTGGTCTGCAAGATGCAATCATAAATACCATTGATTTGTTCATCATTCATATACTGATACTGATTACGCAACCAGTAGACCTGTCCGCAGGTAATAAGCAGTATCGATGCGATGGAGAATATCCAAACGATCTTAATCCGTTGTTCCATAATTGTTCTTTTTTAGTCTCACTTAGAAAGACTTTCATTTAGTACCGACAAAGGTAGAAGTTAGCTTGCAAATATAGGTACGTGCGAGGCAGATATTATGCATTGAGTAATATTTCAGTAATAACTTTCAGCCTCTTCTGAAGCAAAATCCGCATAGTTTTGCAGTACAATAATCGCTGGAAGCAATATGTAAAACCTCTAAAAATGTAAAAACTATGAGTGCAAGAATTATTTTCCTCAATCTGTGTCTCGCTATATTGTTCGCATCACAAGCGAAGGCACAAATCATCGTTTCTGATGGAACGAAAATACAGAATGATACCATCGGTGAAGCACAAATCCTTGTGCAATATGAAACGCGCTGTATCAGTAATACGGAAAAGCCGGAAAATGTTACGGAAGAAACCATGATGCTGGAAGTCGGTAAAAATCTCTCTAAGTTCTACAGTTACACCAAGTATGTTTGCGACTCTGTACTGGCAGTAGACTTCGCCAATAAAGCCTCGCAGGAAACGATTAATGAACATCTGAAACAATACGGAACAAGCAAACTGAGCGAACGAACCTTCAGAGGTTATCCTGCCGGAAAAGTAACGACTCTCGATGAAGTGGCAGGCATATCCCGCCTGCGTTGCGAAGAAACGGATGAACGTCCGCAGTGGAAGATACTGGCAGAAAACGATAGTGTCCTCTCCTACCTTTGCAGCAAAGCCGAATGTCAATTAAAAGGCCGTACATGGACGGCATGGTTTACTGCAGAAATACCCATAAGCGAAGGTCCATGGAAGCTTTGCGGACTGCCCGGACTGATACTGAAAGCCGAAGACAGTGAAGGGCATTATTCATTCACTGCCACAGGTGTAGAGCAATGCCACACATATCGGCCGATACTTTTCGACGGAAAGAAGCACGAACCGATGAACCGCAAAGCATACAACAAAGTGCACGAACGTTATTATGCCGATCCGGTAGGATTTATCACCGGAAGCATGCCGAACGTCACCGTTAAGGTTAGTGATGAACACGGCAATGCAACCAAGAACCCGAAAAACGTTCCTTATAATCCACTGGAACGATAATATTTCTCCACACCCGTAAGCATTCGTGAAATCTATCGCATACTGAATGCATTTCAGTCGTATACTGAACCCTATTCAGTCGTATAGTGAATGCCATTCAGTCGTATACTTAAACATCCTCTTTTTACGCATTGATAATCAACAAATTACGAAATCACCATAATCGTATAAAAATTTCAACAAACTTCAATTGCCAAACAATCAATTATTGCAGTGTATGAATAAAAAAACTATCATTCTATTTTTCCTGTTTCTCTTTAGTTTCTTGTCGCCTACCTACGCCCAGACGTTGAGCGGCAAGATAACAGATGCAGAAACCAATCAACCGCTGGAAGCTGTAATGATTAGTGTATTACGCGGACACACAACGATAGACTATGCATTGACCGATGCCAAAGGACAATTTTCTTTGCCGTGGAAGCATAGCGGAATGCTGCAACTCAATATTTCTTTGTTAGGCTATAAGAGAGAAATGCGGAATATCAATGCGGCAGGAATCCTGAATCTCAGCCTACAACCGGAAGCTATCGTATTAAAAGAAGTACAAATACGTCCCGGACGTATCAATACCCGAAAAGATACGGTGAGATATGACTTGGCACAGTTTGCTTCATCTAAAGATGTGCACATAAAGGATGTATTGAAGAAACTTCCGGGCGTGGATGTAGATGAAAACGGACAGGTTAAGTATAAAGGGAAAGCCATCGACCACTACTTTGTGGAAGGAATGGACGTGACAGGCGGACGTTATAACCAAATCAACAACAATCTGAGCGCCAAAGCCGTAAAGAGTGCGGAAATCATGGAGAACTATCAGTCAGTAAAGGCCTTGAAAGGAAAAATCAATTCCGATGAGGTGGCATTGAACCTGAAACTCGACCCGAAAGCACGCGATCAATGGATAGCAAACGGTACTCTGGGAACCGGATGGAGTGAGAACAACAAAATCCTGTGGGAAGGCAGACTGAATGCCCTTCAACTGGGTAAAGGAAAACAGAGTGTCTATAATTACAAGACGAATAACAATGGCAAGGACCTCAGCAACGAGCAAACCAAACTGACCGGAAATGGCCAGCAACAAGTTCCGCTTTCCGGTTTTCTCTCCCAGCCGGGCATCAGCGCACCATTAGACAAGAATCGCTTATTATTCAATGAAACCCACACCCTGAACGGCAACCGTATGTACAAATGGAATGATGACCGCAGCTTACGCCTGCAAGCCGGATATACTCATGAGCTAATCCAACAGCAACGGGGAAATACCCAAATCTATTATCAACCGACAGATACCATACAAATAGACGAAACCTACCATTATCGTCTGAGAAGTGACATCGCTAATCTGGAACTGCGTTATGAAGACAACAGCAGCCGGAATTATATATCCAACCGCTTCACCGTAGACGGAGAAATAAATCGCGGACGTTCGGAGGAACTGGGACAAACTCTGCAAACGTCACAGCTAAGTGCCGGAAACTACTTCAATCTTATCCGAAACCGGGAAAGCGGAACCTGGGAATTTCGTTCGACGACACAGTATGCTTACCAGCCTGCATCCTTACTACTCGAAGAAGGAAAAAGTAAATTCAACCAGCACAACTTCTACACAGATAACAGTGCCGCATATCTACGAAAGTATGATGGATTTACCCAACAATATAAGGCAGGAATACAAGGAGAACGGGCTACCCTGAAATATACTCCGACAAGACAGCCCAATGATTTCAATGCTTCGCATCTGTCATTGCATATTACCCCCTACTTCCAGCTGGAACGTGGAAAATGGCTGGCTACACTTTCGCTTCCTCTGAAAGCAGATCGGTATTTCTCACAACA
The DNA here is from genome assembly GCF_003603395.1 of Bacteroides sp. AM44-19. NCBI lineage: Bacteria > Pseudomonadati > Bacteroidota > Bacteroidia > Bacteroidales > Bacteroidaceae > Bacteroides > Bacteroides sp. AM44-19. The sequence goes on from NZ_QTNB01000001.1 coordinate 850,790, forward strand.
GCGTTCGTTCCTGTTCTTCAATCCGTCCATGTATTTGCGCTATAAACTGGATTATCATTGGACGTTCTCCCTTTATGGCAGTCTGAAACGCTCGGCAGAAGACTTCTCCGACTTGTATCCGGGACTCTACCAAACTGATTACCGCACCTGGCGAGACGGCAACGGACTTTTCCCTACCAGCCTCACGCAAACCTACAATCTCTACGGAGAGTACAAAAACACTGTACAGGAATTTTTCATCACTGCCGCACTAACCTACAGCCGCAGCAACCGGAATACTCTTTTCGAACAGAGTGTTTCCGAAAATGCCATTGTCTACACTCGTCGTGAACTACCGAACCATAACGATAGCTGGAATCTCAGCAGTACTTTCTCCAAAGGTATATACGACTGGCATTTGAAAACCTCACTCACCCTACTACTCAGTCGCAGCAATGGCGAACAGCTTACCCGCCTGGCTGACAGCGAGGGTAACCGGCAAAGTCTTCTGCAGACCTATCGTTATGATTATCTGAAAGCAGAGCCTAAAATAATCTGGTCTCCCGCAGATGTTTTTGAAGCGGAATATCATGCCACATTAGGCTATGGCGGCAGTAAGATAGGAAGTGATACCCGTCTCACCCCGTTACTGGACTTCGTACAACGGCTACATCTCACATTCAGTATCGGGCAGGTAGACCTACGGCTATCCGGCGAGCATTACCGGAATGACTTAGGAGGGGACGCACATCTCAACACCGTGTTCGCAGATGCATCCCTTATCTATAAAAGAAAAAAATGGAGATTGGAAGCAAGCCTCAACAACCTGTTCAACAAAAAAGAGTATGCTTACACAACGTATTCCACCACGCAAAGCTACACTTCACGACTAAATATACGTCCGAGGGAAGCAATGGTGACGATAAATCATCAGTTCTGAGCCTGCAATATCATCACCGTGGAATATATCAATATCCCAACTATCGTCAATCCGCCCACCAATATGGGAGCATAAATATGGGGGACTTTCTTCATGGTCTTATACCCGCTGACTTTCAGGAAAAGGCGATATACAATGTATGCGGCAATCAATCCAACCAATGTTCCCGCGATGAGATCGCCCGGATAATGCACTCCCAAGTAGACACGTGAATAGCAGGTCAGCAACGCCCATCCCATCATAAACACAGTGAGCCATCGTTTACGGAAAAGAAACCAGACAAAGAATGCCAGACCAAAAGTATTGGCAGCATGACAGGAGGGGAATCCATAACGCCCTCCTCGATGTCCGTTTACGATATGCACCATGTCGGATATGGGATTTTCCAGATTGGCGGGACGAAGGCGTTCCACATACGGGCGTATCAATGTTGCCCCCGTCTGGTCGGCAATGGTAATTACGAGTGCCAGACCGACCATGCAGAACAAAGTCACTTTCCAATGGAAGTTGCGCAGCATCACATACCAAATGGCAGCATACATCGGCACCCAGACCCACTTACCGCTGTAGGCACTCATAAAGTAATCGAAAAAGGTGTTGTGCATCCCATTGATGAAAAGGAATATGTTTGTGTCTATATCTATCGCCCCTTGCAAGACATCCATAAGTGCTGTCATACTTTATACTCTTATACTTTAATTATCTTCCTTTATCTTTTTGCTATATCGTCATACAATTTCTGCAGATAGGCTTTGCCCAACGGCAAGTTCTTTCCCTTTGCCGTGCCCTCATCCACTACCACAGCACCTGCCTGGCAATTGAATATCACCTGGTTGTCCGCTGTCACCATACCGAAAGCATCGGGTACGGTAAAGAACGCGAAATGAGGGGAAGCGGGATTAAGCATATCTTTACTGAAAACAAACTCTTCATGGGGCAGCGCCAATTGGGCCAGCAACGTGGCTGCAATGTCATGTTGCGAGCCATAGACGTCAATGCGCCTCGGCTCTCGGATGGCACCGCCCACCATCAACAGAGGTATCCGGTAGCGTTCTACCGACAAATTGTCGATATGTTCGGGATAAGCTCCCAAGTGGTCTGGAACAAACACAATCACCGTATTCTTCCACTGGGGGAGCTCACGGAACTGTCTTACAAAATCGCCTGCACAACTATCCGTATAGGCAAAGGCGTTCAGCCGGTCATTCTCCAGACGACGGAAAGGTACTTCAAAAGGCTCGTGGCTGCTGGAGGTCTGCAAGACACGGAAATAAGGAGTTTTCTCTTCTGTAGTTCCTTCGGCAGCTTCGGTTTTCAAGTCTTCCAGCAGACGGTTGAATACGAGATGGTCGTGCGCCCCCCACTTACTTAAACGTTCCGTTACGGGAAAGTCCTGGTCGGAAACAATATCTTCAAAGCCCGATGACATCAGGTAGGAACGCATATTGGTAAAGTCGGCATCACCGCCATAATAATACTTGGTACCATAACCCGCCTTCCGCAAGCTGCCTGCAATGGCAGGAATGGACTGCGTTTTACGGGGATACTTCATAATACTCGTAGTGGGCTGGGCAGGATAGCCACTCAAGATAGCCACCAGTCCACGGTCCGTACGAAAACTGTTGGCGTAGAAGTTCGTAAAGAGCACCCCTTCCTTACTCAAGCTATCCAGATGAATGGCAATATTCGGCTCACCTCCCAAAGCTGTCATCAACCTAGAGGAAAAACTCTCAAGAATCACAAAGAGTACATCGGGACGCTGAGTATTGAATAAAGTATGCAGCGAATCGGCAGATTGCCGCACAGAATCCGTCTCTTCCGTTTGACCACCGGCAACTGCGGGTTCAAGCATGTCTTTAAAAAGCCGGTCGGCCTCCGCAGCTTCCATAAAACGGTATTGCTTGCTAAAGTCCTTCTGCTTGGCAAGAGATTCCATCAGACTGAATGCAGGGTTGATAGCTGCATGGTTCAGACGCTGCTCGGCACTGAAATAGACTTTCCCCACATTCATGGTAGATACTGTAAAGCCTCCACGGATAGGAATAAACAGCAGCCCCGTCATCAGCAACAATATACCTGACACCTTCAGGCGACGATAAGGCAGTTTCATCTGCAGCAACAGTTTCTTCTGCAACAAGATGCCGTAGAAAACAGCATACAGCACGACAGCATAAACAGCCATTGCAACAATTCCCCCCAGCACCATCCAGATACTGACGCTGGCCACTGCTTCTTTAGGAGAAGAAAAGAAATAGAACAACGGTGTGGCATCCAAACGAAATCCCCAATACTCGTATAATCCTAAATCTACAGTAAAAATAATGGATAGAAGAACAGAAATGAAGAGGAAATAGCCGCACCAGATGCGATGAAGGGATTTAGAAAGTGTCCATACAGAGGTTATGAAAAGAAAACCGGGAATAGCTGTCAGATAACCAGCCAGAGATAGGTCTAAAGGTAACCCATGCCAAATGACACTGAACCAGTCCGCACACGAGGCATCCGGGTACAGCGATTTGTAAAACAGCATAAACAGTGGTTTTTGCAACACAAAAATGCAGACAAACAAGCAGTATGTCTTAATAAATCCTATGAGCCTATCTTTCATCGGTGCCTTATTGTATATCTAAATATAAGGCGCAAAAATAAATCTTTTTATTCTATTTCTCACCAATATTAGTCAATAATTACATTGAAAGATAGGCTTATAGGATATTTTAAGTTTATCCGTTCACGCGTTTGTAATCTTCAAGGAACTTCCTCAGACCGGAATCGGTCAGCGGATGATTAAGTAAACCCTTAATGGCCGAAAGCGGACAAGTAGCCACATCAGCACCCACCTCTATACACTGCATGATATGTGCCGTATGACGGATAGAGGCGGCAAGTACCTGGGTGGTATATCCATAATAACGGTACATCTCTACAATCTTCGCAACCAATGCAATGCCATCCTCACAGATATCATCGAGACGCCCCACAAACGGAGAAACATACGTTGCACCTGCCTTGGCTGCAAGCAATGCCTGACCGACAGAAAATACCAGAGTACAATTTGTACGGATACCTTTGCCCGAGAAGTATTTAACGGCCTTGATACCTTCTGCAATGCAAGGCACCTTCACTACGATATGCGGATTCAAGGCTGCCAATTCTTCACCCTCTTTAATCATGCCTTCATAGTCGGTGGCTATCACCTCGGCACTTACATCGCCTTGCACAATATTACAGATGTCCACATAGTGCTTACGCTGGTTCTCCACTCCTTTGATACCTTCTTTTGCCATAAGCGAAGGATTAGTGGTAACTCCGTCGAGTACGCCCAAGTCATAGGCCTCCCGAATCTGTTCCAAATTTGCCGTATCAATAAAAAACTTCATGATATAAATGTTTAGATGGTTGATATTACAAATATAACGATTTACATCATAAATGGTTCCCGCTAGTCCTTTATTATCTTTCCCTGACGCAATATTATTCGGTCAGCGGTTTCGCTTCAAGAATAAACGGTTAGTAATTGTTTGCGGCAATTCATTCTCATAGTGGGTTACCATAATCATCGTTTTATCCCGACGATGGCAGAATGCCTCTATTATCTTCTTGACCCGACGGCGGTTGTATGTATCGAGTCCATGAAGCGGTTCATCCAATATCAGCAGTTCCGGGTCCTTGACAAAAGCACGAGCCAATAATGCCAGACGCTGTTCTCCACTGGAGAGTTGCAGAAAAGGCTTGTCTTTCAAGGCTGCAATACCGAAAATATCCATCCACCACTCGCATACCGACATCTGTTCGGCATGAGGACGTTTATACAATCCGATGCTGTCGTGCAGACCGGAAGCGACAATCTCTATGGCAGGCAGATTCTTCAGATAAGCACGATGCATTTCCGGACTGACATAACCGATGTGTTTCTTGATTTCCCAAATACTCTCCCCCGTTCCGCGCTTCCGTCCGAAAAGACTGATATCGCAGGCGTATGACTGCGGATTATCCGCACAAACCAAACTAAGCAAGGTAGACTTGCCAGCACCGTTCTCGCCACTCAGCGCCCACTTCTCACCACGCATCACTGTCCAATCCAGCTCCTTCAGAATGGTACGGTCATCGTAACGGATGCTAACCCCGTTCAATTTCACCACTTCGTCCGAAGTGAAATTCGCATGTTCGTAGGGCAAATCGAGAATACGCCGCTGCAATTCCTCCAACGCTCCGGCCTCTTCCTGAATACGCATCTGATTGCCCGCACAGAATGCCTGCACATACTCCTCACGTTCCATCTTTTCGCCCACCTTCATCTCCTCTACCGGCACAACGTGTGTAACAAATGAAGGTATGTCATCCAACATGGAAAGCACAAGGACAATCTGCAACTCGCCCAGCCGGGTAAGCCGATCCAGCAAATTAAAAAGCAGTTCACGGGTAGGCGCATCCAGCCCTATGAAAGGATTGTCCATGATAAGAATTCGGGGAACAGTCAGTAAAGCTTTAGTCAACTGAAACTTGCGCAGCTCCCCACTGCTGAGAAGAATGATTTTCTTGTCAAGCATCGGCTCTATGCTGAAAAGTTCAAATAGCTGCCGTCTCAAGGCATCGTCTTTTACCTCTCCCAGCACTTCGCGTACTAGCGGAGCATCCTCTTGGTCGTGGGCATTCCAACGCTGTTGATAGTAATAATTGGCATCGGCAGAACCGTAAGTATCACGGAAGGCAATGTATTTGATATTGTCATAGGCAGTTTTCGTGAGGGAGGGAGAGAAATCATAGGTAAGCTCACCATCACGCAAAGGATACTTTCCCGTCAGCATATCCACCAGGAGGCTCTTTCCGGCTCCGTTCGGTCCTACAATGGCAATGTGTTCTCCTGCCAGGAAATCAAGAGTGACAGGCTCTGTCAAACGAACAAGCGGGTTGCGTACTACGCCCCCCGCTATGTGTATTGTATGTTGCTGCATCATCCAATCATCATTTATACATAATCAGTGCCGATTGGGCCGGAACAACAACTTCGGGGCCGTACAGTGTGCCCAAACCTTGTTCATTGATAAAGCCATCCTTGCAGACCACTGTATATTTACCTTCGGGTACGGTAAGTTTGGCAGGCTCCTTACGGGCATTCAAGACTACTATAATATCTCCCCATGCATCACCGTTGGCATTTTCTTTCAGACGGTAAACCACCACATTGCTGCCGTCAACCGGTAGAAATTCCAAATGCTTACGCACCAAATCCGCATCACCCATACGGAAAGCCGGATGCTTCTTACGAAGCTGTATCAAACCTTTATAATAAGCAAATACATCTGCATGCTCCGCCTTTCGTCTCCAATCAATCGCATTGATGGAATCGGGACTCTCAAAACTATTGTGTACTCCCTTCTTGTCACGCATCACTTCCTCACCGGCATAAATAAACGGTACACCTTGGGAAGTGAATACGGCTGTTTGCGCCAGTTTGTCAAGCTTTGCCAATTCTACGGGAGTAATACCCGGGATACTTGCTTTCAGCCTATCCACCAAGCACATATCATCATGGCAGGAAACATAGCTGATCATCTGTGTAGGTTGTTCCGCCCACGGAGCCTTACTATAATTCACAGAGTCATTATTTACTTGCGGATGCCTGATGGCTCCTACAATACCAAACTTTATGCTCTCCTCTCCTCCCGGCAATCCGGCAAGGAAAGCACCTTGATGATTGTCATTGAACGGACCGCGCAAAGCATCACGCATTTCGTCAGAGAAAGCAGCAACACCCGGCATCTTATAAGTATTGGCTTTCATTGCCAGAGAATCTTCCGCCATCTGTGGAGCCGATGCCGCCCATCCTTCACCATATATAAATATAGTCGGATCTACAGACGTTGCCGCCTTACGGATTTCGTTCATTGTCTCGATGTCATGGATACCCATCAAGTCAAAACGGAATCCGTCAATGTGATATTCATTAATCCAATGTAATACAGACTCTATCATGTATTTACGCATCATCGGACGGTTGCTGGCAGTTTCATTGCCACAAGCCGAACCGTCTGCATACGTTCCGTCCGGTCGCTGACGGTAAAAGTATCCCGGCACTGTACGTTCAAAATTACTGTCGGATGTATTGAAAGTATGGTTATACACCACATCCAGAACAACACGGATACCTGCTTTGTGCAGAGCCTGCACCATCTGCTTGAATTCCCGGATACGAACATCCGGTTTGTAGGGGTCGGTAGAATAAGAGCCGTCAGGCACATTGTAGTTCTGCGGATCATATCCCCAATTATACTTGTTCTCGTCCAGCCTTGTCTCATCAACGGAGGCATAGTCATAAGACGGAAGGAGATGTACATGTGTCACTCCCAATTCTTTCAGATGGTCAATGCCGGTTGCCAGCTTGTCGGGACTTACCGTTCCTTGTTCTGTCAATGCCAGGAACTTTCCTTTATGCTCAATACCCGACGACGGGTCGATGGACATATCACGATGGTGCATTTCATAAAGAATCACATCGGCAGGAGAGGCCAATGCCGGACGTTTATCATCTGCCCATCCTTCGGGGTCCGTGGATTTCATGTCGATGATGGCGGCACGCTTTCCATTCACCCCTACAGCTTTGGCATTGATACCCGGAGTGTCCCCCAACCACTTATCATTGATTTTCACATTGAATGTGTAGAATTTACCTATCAAGTCCTTTTCAACTTTAGTTTTCCAAGTTCCTTCTTCAGAGGATTCCATTGAAATAGTTTCATAGGCATGCCCTCCGTCTCCTGCTTCGAACAACATCAGGCGAACTTCATCCGCCGTAGGTGCCCACAATGTGAATTGCGTGGCAGCAGGTGTATATTCCATCTCTGTCAGACTACCCGAACGGACAGGGTAAAGTTCGTACGAAGCATACTCCGTCTTCGCGGGAGTGCAGCTTACAACCGTCGTTGCAGCCACTCCAATGATAGCAAGTTCATTCAATTTCATGATATTATTTTTAGATTCTACATTTCAATTCTTATCACTTCTTCACCTTATCCGGATTTTTGGCAATAAAGTCTTTCCAGCCATGATAGCCTTTCTCCACCGTGGGACGCCCCATCTGCAGAAAGTGACAATAGGCAGCAGCAAGCCCGTCCGTTGCATCCATAAAAGTAGGCATATCCTCTTTAGGAAAATGCAGCATACGCTGCAACATGTCCGCCACCTGTTCCTTGGATGCCTGTCCGTTTCCGGTGATGGCCATCTTTATTTTTAAAGGAGCATATTCCGTAATGGGAATATCCCTGCTCAAAGCAGCTGCCATTGCTACGCCTTGCGCACGCCCCAACTTCAACATGGACTGTACATTCTTTCCGAAGAAAGGGGCCTCAATAGCGAGCTCGTCAGGCAAATAACTCTCTATGATACTCAGTACCCGTTCATGAATATGACGTAACTTCAGATAGTGGTCTCCAAATTTGCGGAGGTCGATAATTCCCATGGCTATCATTTCCGGCTTGACACCTGCCACACGCAATACTCCATACCCCATAATGGTGGTACCAGGGTCTATACCCAATATTATTTTCTCTTTGACCGGTTGTATCACACTATCACCTCCATCAATGTAGGAAAGCCAATCACTTTATCTTTAAAGATATTCAGTAATTCCTCGTTCAGTTTCACTCCTTGCTCTTGATGCCAACGATGCAGTTTGGCAGAGTTTTCTACCTCAAACTGAACAGAATAGCAGATGCTTCCTTCCTCAATATGACTCAAGATACGGGCTATACGTGGAGCATACAATGTTCCGTTCTTTTCTACCTCAGGAAGATAGTGTTCCTGCATCCATATCAGGAAGTTTTTGTCTTCTCCTTCCTCTACATGATAAGTGGTATTATATATCAGCATAACTTATTTTTTCAAATTCTTTCGCAAACATAGCAATTATTTCAGAATAATGCATTATATTTGCACCATCAAAAACGAAAGCAAGCCTGCAAACGTTGGCAACGGGGCGTTAGCTCATCTGGCTAGAGCGCGACACTGGCAGTGTCGAGGTGATGAGTTCGAGTCTCATACGCTCCACAAAAATTAAAACGGTTAGATTAGTCTAATCGTTTTTTTTGTACGCATTAACGAGCTATAAATTTACATATAGTCCATTTTCATTCGACAACTCATGAAAGAAGCTTTTACACGCAAGTCATTACTTATTTTAGGACGTGGCATAGGGCAAGTCATGTTCCAAAACAATGCATTGTCCGGATTATTGATGTTAATTGGAATCTTTTTGAATTCATGGCAAATGGGCCTATTGGCTGTAAGTGGCAACATAATAAGTACATCGACAGGCCGTATCTCAGGATATGACCGTGATGATATAAAAAATGGATTATATGGTTTTAACGGTACACTGGTAGGAATAGCCGTAGGGGTCTTTATGCTTCTGACTGTAAGTTCCTTGATGCTGATGGCTATTGCCTCGTGTGCATCTACCTACATTGCACGGTTTTTCAACATGCAACGCGTGTTGCCCGGATTCACTACCCCTTTTATCCTTTCTGTATGGATGCTGCTGGGATTGTGCAGTTGGCTGATGCCTGACATGCTACTCGTCTCTGATACAGAAACACCCGCTTCTTCCTCCATAAATTACTTACAATGTTTCAGTATGGGCATAGGCCAGGTGATGTTTCAAGGAAACATGATGACCGGACTATTTTTCCTTGCAGGCATTCTCGTGAATTCCCGGAATGCAGCAGTATATACCATATTGGGAGCACTTCTCCCCCTCCTCCTAGCCACATTATTGGGAGTGGATTCCGAAGCTTTGAATATGGGTCTGATGGGATATAATGGCGTATTGTGTGCCCTTGCTTTAGGAGGTAAAAGCTGGATGAGCTGTATATGGGCTGCATGTTCCGTTTTACTCTCTGTTGTATTGCAAATTGTGGGAATGAATTGGGGAATTATTACATTGACCGCACCTTTCGTTCTCTCCGTATGGCTGACAATGGGAATAAAAAATCTCTATCTCTTTTTCAAATTAGGCAGAAAGCAAGCCACCAACCCCAGTAAAGGCATAAAGGCACATACATTATAAACAGCCTCTATACCATACTTATCTGCCATACCTCCCAATACAGCCGAAGCGATACCGGCAATTCCAAAAGCGAAACCAAAAAACAACCCGGAAATCAAACCCAGCTTATTGGGTAGCAATTCCTGGGCGTACAGCAATATGGCAGGAAAAGCGGAAGAAAGCATCAGACCGACACAGAAGCTCAGCACTACTGTCCATGCAAGCCCTACGTGAGGCATCATCATACTAAATGGAGCCGTTCCAAGAATGGAAGCCCAGATGACATATTTACGTCCTACCCTGTCACCTACGGGACCTCCCACCAATGTTCCGATGGCAGTGGCTACCAGGAAGACAAACAAGAAAAGCTGTGAAGCCTGAACAGTAACACCAAATTTATGGATCAGATAGAATGTATAGTAGCTCGTCAAACTTGCCATATAGATATATTTGGAGAAGATAAGTATCAGCAGAATACTTATGGCAAACACCGTCATCTTTGAGGAAAGAGGGCGTTCTATCTTTCCTGCCACAAGCATCGGGCGTTTCTTGATGTGGTTCAAGTAGGAACGGAACCAACGACATATAGGAATCATCACCACGATGGCAATCAAGGCAAAAACCGTGAACAAGGCAATGTGATGCCTCCCGTAAGGAGCTACCAGCAAAGCCACCAGTAACGGTCCAAGCGAGCCACCCAAATTCCCGCCCACCTGAAATAGAGACTGCGCCAGTCCGCGTTTTCCGCCGGAAGCCAGAAAAGTAATACGTGACGCCTCCGGATGGAGTACAGACGAACCGATACCCACAATGAATACCGAAGCCAGCAACCAATACAGATTAGTAGCAAAAGCCAGATTCATGATACCGACCAAAGTAAAGCCCATACCTATCGGCAATGACCAGGCAATGGGGCGCTTATCAAAGAACAATCCCATTAGAGGCTGAAACACGGACGCCGACATCTGATACACCAACGTAATCAGACCAATCTGGGCAAAACTCAAGGATAAATCCTCCTTGAACAAAGGGTATACTGCCGAAATAACCGATTGCAGCATATCGTTCAAACAATGCGAAATACTCAATGCTATAAGAATAGGAAAAGCAATTCTACGGATAGGAGGTCTCTGATTCTGTATCATCTTATACTGTCTATTACAAAAAACGGTGCAAAGGTACGTAAAAAATACATATCCAATCCACATAAAGACAAAACTCCCCGATTCTCGTCAATACAGAATCGGGGAGTTTTATCTTTATCAGTTCAGCAATCCCGGATTGGCTTCTATGGCTTCTTTCGGAATGGCCAATGTATAGCGGGCATCATTCTCTTCGAGTACATAACGCGTACCATCAAGCACTTTCTCCAAACGCGGACGGGTGGAACGACGAAGGTCAAACCAGCGATGTCCTTCAAAAGCAAGTTCACGGGCACGTTCATCTAATATTTCCTGTACCAACGCTTCCTTATCCATGGCATTGACAACAACGGATTTCGCTTCGTAGGCCTCCGGTGCATAACGTTTCCGCATCAGTTCCAGCAGGCGAGTACGTGCTTGAGACAGTTCTCCAAGTCGGGCAGCAGCCTCAGCAGCCGTCAGATATATTTCACCCACACGGAAAGTACACAAGTAGTTATTGCTTCCCGCCTTCTTATTCTTCCGGAAACCTTTTTCATCCGTTTCAGCAAAATATTTGTCCAGCCGAAGGTCGTTCTCAGCATAAAGGGAGAGAAAAACCGGAGTAGCCAGAGCAGCCCCATTGATTGTACTGCTCAGAGGTGTCTCCAGTGGAGTAATATTTTCCACGGAATTATAACTGTTAGGAAGAGTTGCAGCGGCATCATTCAAATCTACCAATACAGACTTCACGGCAAGCACTGCCTCAGCAGCATCCCAAGCCGCCTGCCACTCGCCCTTATAAAGGGATACGCGTGATTGAAACGCCTCTACCGAAGCCGCATTGAAACGATATGAATATCTCTGTTCCCATTCTGCCTTCATGACCAGTTTGCGTGCCTCGTCAATATCTGCTTGGATGGAAGTATAAACTTCTTCCACCGTATTGCGTTTCAGGACTTTCTCTAAATCCGTATCCAATTTCAGCGGTACCGATTTGGTATCCAAAGCTCCCTCCTTAGTATAGGGCTGTCCATAAAGATTTACCAATAAGAAATGTACATAAGCACGGAGCATATACGCTTCTCCTACAAGCTGATTTATCTCTTCCTCAGTGCCTTCCTTAATATCACTTCTGCTCTCAATAACGTGATTGGCAATAAAAAGCACATTGTAATACTTGGCCCATTCAAACGATGAGGTATAGGCATTGGGAGCAAGGTCGTTCCAGCGCTCTATATCCATATAATAATTTTGGTCATATTCATTATCCCGAACCTGCATCTCGTCGGAACGGAAACAAGCCATTCCCCGGTCACTGAATTTACTCACGTCCTTATAAGAACGGGCAAGCAACGCTCTATACTCAGCCAAAGAATTGGGAATGACACTACCGGTAGGCTGTATATCCAGATAGTTGTCGCATGCCGCAAGCAGAAGCATGCAGGCCATTATCATCAGACTTATTGTTTTCTTCATTTTCTTTCTGCTTTTGAAGTTAGAAATTCAAGTTCAAACTGAATGTAACCGACTTGGGTACGGGAGTTGCATAAGGATTGTACATCGACTCCGGATCCATGTAATTATTATATCCCGAACCAAACACGAAGAGATTGCGTCCTTCAACAGATACCGTTGCCGAGTTCATTCCCAAACGCTTTGTCAGGAGCTCAGGGATACGGTAACCCAGACGCAGATTCTGCAAACGTACGTAGTTCAGCTTCTTCACCCAGATATCCAAATCTCTCCAGATGGTTTTAGAATCATACCAGGAGTACTCTTCCGGGTTGGAAGCACTCAGCATAAATGCCGGAAGCTCCGCATTCGGGTTTTCCGGAGTCCAGCGGTTCAGCACATCCGCATTATAGTTCTTGCCATAATCCGGATTGATGATGTCATAAGAGGGTTGCGTACGTACATACCCGCCAAACGTCAAAGAGAAATTGACATTCAGCTCCCAGTTTTTATAGCTGAAGGTATTAATCAAACCTCCCGTATAAGGAGCATCGCTACTCCCGATATACGAATAAAAGGTTCTCTCTTCGGCTGCAGTTACATCGGAAGAGGCAATACCTATCCCCCACTCGTCCTTCAGGCGGTAAAGCTCCTTCAAGGTCACTTTCTCTCCCTCCGGATTATAGAACATCATATTACCGGTTTCCTTATTCACTCCCGCAGTCTTCAGTGCGAAAATTGCCCCTACAGGATAGCCTTCACGTCCCGGAGTGGTCTGCTGCTCCGGTATGTTTTCCTGCAATACCTTATTACCGTTATAGGCAAAATTGAAATTTGTGTACCAGGAGAAGTTTTTTGTCGTTATGTTACGGGTAGACAAGCTGATTTCCACACCTTTGTTCTCCATACTTGCCCAGTTGACGTTCATTGAAGTAAAGCCCGTCTCCAGAGGAAGCATGCGCAAAGCTATCAAATCGGTACCCTTACGGTAATAATAGTCCACGCTCAGATTGATAGCCTGGTTCAATACAGAAAAATCAAAGCCGGCATTGACAGACTGCGTCTTTTCCCAACGCAACTTCTTGTTGGGAGCGGAATTAATGATAATTACATCTTCCGATACTCCGGGCAAAATACTCTCCGACCGATATGTACCCAGCAGGAACGGAGAAGTATTCTTGTCAATATTTCCCTGCAGACCGTAAGATGCACGGAACACCAGGTTATCCACCCACTTGGCCTGCTGCATAAACGGTTCTTGCGACAGACGCCACAAGGCACTGACAGAATAAAGAGGAAGATAGCGGTACTTCTTATCCACACCGAAAAGATCGGAACCGTCAAAACGGATACTTCCTCCCACCGTGTAGCGATTCAATAAAGAGTAGGAGGCCGTAGAGTAGAAAGATACATAAGCATTCTCCTTATACGTCGTCTGATGGAGCGGGAAAGACGTGGCGTAACTTTCGTTGGGGAAAATCACCGGTTTGGTCGTCAACGTCTTGCGGTCGAAGCCATACCCTGCCGAGAACAAGGTTTCATACCAGGTCTTGCGCAGCTCGGTACCCGCCATCACTTCCAGTTCATGAATATCATTGAAGCTGTCGCGATATTCTCCCATCGCCTTCCAAGTAATCTGTGAATTGGAGTTTTCATAAGACTTCTGCATACCTCCTTCGGGCAGAAAGTGTTTGGTTTCTCCACCTTGGGAGTATTCGCTCAACTTATAGTAATAGCGCATGGCATAGCTTTCCCAGTCCGCTATTTCTTCTCTGGAAGTTTTTTCCAACTGATAGCCAAACTGGGAAGTCAGCTTCCACTTGTCATTGAACCGTAACTCCGCATCAAATATAGATGAAAAAGAATTCACCACGCTTTCATTAGACGTGTTCTGCCGTTCTTCAAAGATGTTGAATCCTAAATCCTTATCAGTGTTGTTCTGAATATCGTAGTCGTAATTATAGTTGCCATTCTTGTCATAAAGTTCAAAATACGGATTAGCCTTGCGTGAATAGAACACGGGATTCGACATACCGTATGCATCTGTCAGATAATTGGTATTTTTGCGACGGTTGGCAAACATGGAGGCACCCACTTTCAGTATACTGTTCACCTTATAGGAAGTCTTTCCTACCAAGTTGAAACGGTCCATACCCACACCGTCCACATTTCCATCCTCTTTATAATAGCCGAAAGAGGTATAATACGTAACCCTTTCCGTACCGCCGGAAAGGCTCAAGTTATATTCCTGGCTGAAAGCATCGCGGAAAAGGATATCTCCCCAGTTTGTATTAACACTCTTCAAACGGTTGATGGCAGCTTGTGTATCACTGCTCAAGGCATCCCATCCTCCATTCTGAAAAGCAGACAACTCATTGTAATTGGAAAGAATATTATATACGCCTCCTTTATGATTGTCCGGAGAATAGTTATTACGGATCATATCCATTTCCAATCCTACTTTCTCCGCTGAGTTCAGCAAGTTCAACCGGTCAAGGCTCAATGTAGGAGTATAGGTAAACCGGGACGAGAAATTGATAACCGGTTTACCGACCTTACCCTTCTTTGTTGTAATCACAATGACGCCATTGGCTGCCCTCGCACCATAGATGGCAGTGGCTGCCGCATCCTTCAGGATGGTGATATTCTCAATATCTGCCGGATTCAGGCCTGCAATGGAAGATTGCTTCATGTTGGTGATGTCATTCAGCTCATCCGGTTCGGGAACATCCGTTCCCTCCAAAGGAATGCCGTCCAGCACCCACAAAGGGTCTTGTGTACCATTCAATGAAGCAGTACCGCGAATGCGTATCTTTGCCGGAGCACCCGGAGCACCGGAAGTCGGGCTGACAGAAAGTCCGGCAATTTGTCCGGCAAGTGCCTGGTCGATACTTTTTACTGCACCGATGGTCTCGTCCGATATATCCAGTTTGGATACCGCTGCCGTCAGCTTGCGGCGCTCCACTGTCTGGTAACCCGTCACAACAACGGCATCGAGCATTTGGGAAGATGCATGAAGTGTTATTTCATAATGTTCCTTTCCCGGAACAAGCTTCACTTCCAATACGTCATATCCCACGTAGCTACAAAAGAAACGGGTTATCCCCGCAGGTATAGCGATAGAGAACTGACCATCCACATCAGTGATGACCCCCATTGTAGTCTGAGCACTCCCCGCCTTTTTCAAGTCTTCCGCAGTCACATAAACGGAAGCACCGATAAGCGGTAGGTTATCCTCTGAAGATATTACTACGCCCTGGACTTTTTTCTCTGCAGCAAAAGCAGATGACAAAGCTCCTACAAAGCATAGCAAAACGATTAATACACGTTTTTTCATGCGTTACATATAAAATTAATTAATACTCTATTGAAAAGAAAAATCACTTTACTCCTAATGCAGTATTGATACGCAAAATCAAATCCTTATAATGATATTTAGTGGCTATATCCGATGCACCCAGACGATTTTGGAGCAATTCTTTGATGCGAAGCAACTCACCACGCTTCACGGAGATGACATCAGATACGCGGTTTATCTGCGAACCGTAGAAGTTCAGTTCGCGGTGTGCACCCATACGGTCGGCATCCAAAGTCTTACCGGCATGCTCGTCACAGCTGCAAAGGGCAGTCTGATGGTCCAGCAAGAAGTGGTTGTCCATCAGTTTTTTGTTTATTTTCACTCCTTCGCTTTCGGCAGCTGCTGTAATCAGTGCATCTACGAAGTTCTTCTGCAAGGCGCGTGTCATGACGTCCGGCAAGGCACCGCGTTCCGTAGTGGTAAAGATGTTGCGATGCAGGCCATCCATCAGCTCTACCACCGTGAAAGCCTTTTTGCCGTTCACCGATTCGTTCTCCAACATACGCATCAGGCGGTTGTTGCCCAGCAAATCCCAAAGGATATAGGATTGGGCATTCTTCAACACTTGTGTCGGTGCATTCTCCACTACGCCCAGTGGAGTGTTGCGCAGCAAGTAAGTGTACTCTCCAACTTCCGTGTCGAACAGCCATTTGGGATAGGTCAGCACTTCGTCCAGCAGAAACTTCAGGGCGGCTTGCTGCTTTTCTTTTTCTACGAAAGTATAGGTTTTCTGTCCGTCGCCCACAACGGTGTTTTCTATATAGATACCACCGATGTTTGCCAATACATGATAGAGGTAATTGTTCCATTGGTTGATAACCGCATAGTATAGGCGGGAAGCTTCTTCATAAGTCTGTCCTTTCTCGCCAGTAGTAGTCCATTGGATGATTTGAGGAACAATACGCTTCAAGTTCTCAATACCCAGCAGAGATGAGCGGACAGCATCATCGCCCAAATCTTCATTCTGCGCACGCGGGTCTACGGCATCACGTACATCCTGCGCCTCACTATATTTATATAAACGGTCTGTATGACGGCTCAGGAAGTCGGCAAGCAAGTCCTTCTCTGCCTCTGGGGTTTCTTTACCATACCAACGATAGCCGTATTCTATGGCAAACATATCATACGGACCGATATGGGGAGAAAGCGCCGTAACACCGTCACCCGGCTGTGCCACATAGTTGAAACGTGCATAGTCCATGATAGAGGAGGAAGTGGTATTCATACGATCCGTAAATGTTTTGGAACGCAGGGAATCTGTCGGAAAAGTCCAGGAAGCAATCATATTGTGGCGCAAGCCCAACGAGTGCCCCACCTCGTGGCATGCCACAAAACGCATGGCATCACCCATCAGCTCATCCGGCAGCCTTACTCCTCTTGCTTCGGGACGTACGACACCGGTTTGCACTGTAATCCATTCCTGGAGCATGCCCAGCACATTATGCCACCACATGATGTCCGCTTCCAATATCTCGCCCGAACGGGGGTCGAGGATAGAGGGGCCCATGGCATTGGCTTTGGTGGAGGCGGCGTAGGTCAGCACGGAGTAGTTCACGTCATCCTTATCCACATTCATGCTGTCCGTCAGTTCCTTGGCTATGATAGCATTCTTGAATCCGGCACGTTCAAAAGCAGCCTGCCAATCCTCGATTCCCTGCTTGATATATTTCCGCCAACGACGGGGAGTGGAGTTCTCGATGTAGAACACAATCGGCTTGGCCGGTTCCACCAATTCACCGCGAAGGTAACGCTCCCGGTCTTCCGGTTTCGGTTCCAGACGCCAGCGGGTGATGAAGGGTTTCTTGTCTACACGCTGCTGACCGTCACTGTAATTCAACAACGGATTGGTAAAGTAACCTACGCGCGGACTATCCAGACGTCCCATCATAGGTTTCTCCGGCAACAGCAACAGAGAGGAACTGACTTCGACCGTAACAAACACAGTCGTTGTTCCCTCGGTCACCTTAGTTGTCAACTCGGAAGTGGCTACCACATTGTTCTCAAAAGCTTTGATAGATAAAATGCGGGAGAGATTCTTGATGACCGAAGTCCCCAGGTTGATATTCGTAAAGACATTATTGATACTCGTCTCTGTACCATCATAAATATCGTTGACCTTGACCACTATCATGGTAGAGTCATTATTGAATGCCTCAATCTTGAAACCGGCTATCAGCGGAGAAATATAATTATCCAGTACGGACTGCCGTATGGCATCCTCATCCGGCGCCAACGGAAGAGGACGGCTCTGACGTACCAACAGCTTGTTGGCAGCCTTGTCCAATTCAAAACGCACCATCTGATTTTCGTAATTCGTACCACGGTTCACACCTGCCTCATTCAGTTCGGAAGGAACACGCTGTAATTTATTTACTACCAGCATATCACGTCCCAGCAGCCTTGCCGGCACTTCAAAGTAATAATCGCTCTTCTTCTGGTAAACATTGAACATTCCCTTGCGGGCAATAGCACCGGAACCTGTCAATTTCTCGTAGTCGCTCTTGGATTGAACGCTGTCCTTGGTTTCACTCTTCTTTTTCTTACGGAACCATCCCATAGCTTCGGGAGAAGCAAAATCAGATGTACCGGCATGCAACAATACGGCAGGCTCACACATGAGTACTCCCGCAACTGCCACGACTGGCAGGATTGTCTTCAATTTCATCAATTCAAACTCTAACTTTAATGCAACAATTACTCCGTTAACTCTCTCTCTTTGACGTATGTTAATAAATACCAACCGCCAGTTTGTTCTACCTCCATAGAACGGTAAACGGGGCGCAAAGATACGAAAAGTATATTTTAAAAGTCACTAAACAACGCTCATTTATGTTTTTTCCATAAACAATATGAAGACTTTTACATATATATCATTTTTTCTCCCATCCTCTATCATTTCTTCTTCACATGAAATTTTGTACCACTGACACCAAATAATCTTCCCCAATTGGCGGCAAAACAATGATAATATTGTATCTTTGCACCGTTTTTAACTTAGAAAATAAATAAGATAACAACGATATGATAGCTAAAATCAATCAGCTTCTGCAGGAAGTAGAGGCGCTGAAAGCCGCTAACGCCGAGGAATTAGAGGCACTCCGCATCAAATACCTCAGTAAAAAAGGAGCCATCAATGACTTAATGGCAGATTTCCGCAATGTAGCCGCCGAACAGAAAAAAGAGGTGGGAATGCGCTTGAACGAACTGAAAAACAAAGCACAAGAAAAGATTGCCGCCTTGAAGGAACAATTCGAAAGCCAGGATACCGGCTGTGACGATATTGACTTGACCCGTTCAGCCTACCCGGTAGAATTAGGAACCCGCCATCCGCTTTCCATCGTGAGAAACGAAATCATCGATATATTTGCCCGTATGGGATTCAACATCGCCGACGGACCGGAAATGGAAGACGACTGGCACGTATTCTCCTCCATGAATTTTGCCGAAGACCATCCGGCACGCGACATGCAGGATACATTCTTCATCGAAAATGATACAGAAAACGTATCGCACAGCATCATTCTTCGCACACACACATCCAGCGTGCAAAGCCGTGTTATGGAGACCACGCAGCCTCCTATCCGCGTACTTTGTCCGGGACGTGTATACCGTAATGAGGCCATCAGCTACCGCGCACACGCATTCTTCCATCAGGTAGAAGCCTTGTACGTAGACCGCAATGTATCTTTCACCGACCTGAAGCAGGCTTTATTGCTCTTTGCGCAAGAGATGTTCGGCAGTGACACCAAGATTCGTCTGCGTCCTTCCTACTTCCCCTTCACCGAGCCAAGTGCCGAAATGGACATCAGCTGCAACATCTGCGGCGGCAAGGGCTGCCCCTTCTGCAAGCACACGGGTTGGGTAGAAATTTTGGGATGCGGTATGGTAGATCCGAATGTATTGGAGCTGAACGGAATAGACAGCAAAGTGTATAGCGGATATGCCCTGGGTATGGGTATCGAACGCATCACCAACTTAAAATACCAAGTGAAAGACCTTCGTATGTTCTCTGAAAATGACACACGCTTCTTGAAAGAATTCGAGAGCGCTTACTAAATATAGTGAATAACGGTTAGTGATTAGTGATTAATAAGTTGCGCATTTTCAGCATATCATTAATCACCCATCACTAACCACTCATCGCTAACCACTATTTTTCGCTATGGCAAAAGACAAACTTGTAACCTCCGGCTATTGCCTTATCCTGGCTGCCAATTTCCTTTTGTATTTTGCCTTTTATCTGATACTACCGGTTCTTCCATTCTACCTAACTGAGGTATTCCATACCGGAAATGCAGCAGTAGGTGTCATCTTGTCATGCTACACCATTGCCTCGCTCTGCATACGCCCATTTTCGGGATACCTGCTCGACACACTGGCCCGCAAGCCTCTTTATCTGGTGGCATATTTCATCTTTATCACCATTTTCGCAGGTTACATGTTAGCGGGAGTCCTATCTTTATTCATCATGTTGCGGGTTGTCCACGGCCTTGCATTTGGAATGGTGACCGTAGCGGGAAATACAATTGTGATTGACATTACCCCTTCGTCCCGTCGCGGTGAAGCCGTAGGATATTATGGACTGATGAACAATACAGCCATGAGCTTCGGCCCGATGATTGGTCTTTTCATGCATGACATATATTCCTTTGAAACGATTTTTGCCTGCTCGCTCATATCAGGAACTATCGGTTTTGTTGCCGCATGCCTCGTCAAGACCCCACCCAAACAACCAGTCAAACGAGAACCTATCTCATTGGACCGCTTTGTGCTGCTGAAAGGTATCCCGGCAGGAATCGCACTGCTATTGCTCTCCATACCATATGGCATGACAAGCACTTACGTAGCCATGTATGCCAAAGAAATAGGAATTACCTTGAATTCCGGATTGTTTTTTACTTTTATGGCCGTCGGCATGGCAGTGTCCCGTATGTTCTCCGGCAAACAAGTGGATAAAGGACGTATCACCCAAGTCATAACTTTAGGACTATATCTGGTATGTAGCTGTTTCTTCATATTGTCCGCTTGCGGACTACTGATGAAGACCGTCCCGAAACTGACAAACATATTGTTTTTTATGGTTGCCCTCCTATTGGGAGTAGGCTTCGGGACGATGTTCCCCGCCTTCAATACGCTGTTCGTAAACCTGGCCCCCAACAACCAGCGCGGAACAGCCACCTCTACCTACCTGACTTCATGGGATGTAGGCATTGGTATAGGTCTGACAGCAGGAGGTTATATCGCACAGATTACCTCATTCGATATGGCATATTTTTTCGGAGCCTGCCTCACGGTTATCTCCATCTTCTATTTCAATCTGAAAGTATCTCCTCACTATCATAAAAACAAATTAAGATGAGAAAGAAAGAGCGTTATGAAAAAATCCTTGCTTGGTTTAGGGAGAACGTTCCCGTAGCCGAAACAGAGTTGCATTATGACAATCCGTTCGAGCTGTTGATAGCAGTTATTCTCTCTGCACAATGTACGGACAAACGCGTCAATATGATTACCCCTGCCCTTTACCGGGACTTCCCTACTCCCGAAGCACTCGCCGCTACTACTCCCGACGTGGTATACGAGTATATCCGCAGCGTGTCCTATCCCAACAACAAGGCCAAGCACCTTGTAGGCATGGCCCAAATGCTGGTGAAAGACTTTAAAAGTGAGGTCCCCGATAGCCTTGAAGAACTGGTAAAACTGCCCGGCGTAGGCCGCAAAACAGCCAATGTCATCCAATCCGTTGTTTTCAATAAAGCGGCTATGGCAGTAGACACACACGTGTTCCGCGTCAGCCATCGCCTGGGTCTCGTATCAGATAAATGTACAACCCCGTTCAGTGTCGAAAAAGAATTGGTAAAACATATACCGGAAACAGACATCCCCATAGCTCACCACTGGCTTATCCTGCACGGTCGCTATGTATGCCAGGCACGTACTCCACAATGTGATACCTGCGGTTTGCAATTAATGTGCAAATATTACTGCCAGAAATATAAAGTTAGCAAAGAGAGCGGCAAAGACAAAGAATAAACAACGGTTTCATAGCAAAAAAAAGAAATAAATGCTAACTTTGCGCTCACTAAAAAGAAATTAGTAACACTTTTAAATAAAATAGAGTATTATGACAATTGATCAATTTAACTTTGCCGGAAAAAAGGCATTCGTTCGTGTGGACTTCAACGTACCCTTGGACGAAAACTTCAACATTACAGATGATACCCGTATGCGTGCCGCTCTTCCTACATTGAAGAAGATTTTGGCCGATGGCGGTAGTGTAATTATCGGTTCTCACCTCGGTCGTCCGAAAGGCCCGGCTGACAAGTTCTCCTTGAAGCACATTCTGAAGCATCTCGAAGAGTTGTTGGGTGTTGAGGTGCAATTTGCTAACGACTGTATGGGCGAAGAAGCTGCCGTAAAGGCTGCTGCTCTGCAACCGGGTGAAGTGTTGTTGCTCGAGAACCTCCGTTTCTACGCTGAAGAGGAAGGCAAACCCCGCGGTTTGGCTGAAGATGCTACAGACGAAGAAAAGAAGGCTGCCAAAGCTGCTGTTAAGGAAAGCCAGAAAGAATTCACCAAGAAATTGGCTTCTTATGCAGATTGCTATGTAAACGACGCTTTCGGTACCGCTCACCGTGCACACGCTTCTACTGCATTGATCGCTAAATATTTCGACAAGGACAACAAAATGTTCGGTTACCTGATGGAAAAAGAAGTAAAGGCTGTTGATAAAGTTTTGAACGATATCCAACGTCCGTTTACTGCCATCATGGGTGGTTCCAAAGTTTCTTCCAAGATTGAAATCATTGAAAACCTGCTGAACAAGGTAGACAACCTGATTATTGCCGGCGGTATGACTTATACTTTCACCAAAGCCATGGGCGGCAAAATCGGTATTTCTATCTGCGAAGATGACAAACTGGATTTGGCTCTTGACCTGGTGAAGAAAGCAAAAGAAAAAGGCGTAAACCTTGTTTTGGCTGTTGATGCCAAGATTGCCGATTCTTTCTCCAACGATGCCAACACCAAGTTCTGCCCGGTTGACGAAATTCCTGATGGCTGGGAAGGTCTTGATATCGGTCCTGAGACTGAAAAGATCTTTGCAGATGTCATCAAGAACTCCAAGACTATCCTTTGGAACGGTCCGACGGGTGTATTCGAATTCGAGAACTTCACTCACGGTTCACGCGCTGTAGGCGAAGCTATCGTAGAAGCTACCAAGAACGGTGCTTTCTCACTCGTAGGTGGCGGTGACTCTGTAGCTTGTGTCAACAAGTTCGGCTTGGCAAGCGGCGTGTCTTACGTATCTACCGGTGGCGGTGCATTGCTTGAAGCAATCGAAGGAAAAATCCTTCCGGGTATCGCTGCTATCAACGAATAAAAACAAGCAAAATAACACCCAAAGGCAGCTCTTTGAAAAAAGGGTTGCCTTTTTTACTACTATCCATCCCTATAATGAGACGAATTCTACTATCCTGCATCCTTTTATCAGCCACATGCATCCTGAAAGCACAAGATGCTTGTCTGAATGATGTAGTCAACACTTTAAAAGACCGCATTTCACTCTCCGGCTATGCCCAAGTGGGATATACATACGATGATGCGGGCGAAGGTACCAGCAATACTTTCGATATAAAGAGAGTTATCTTTATGGCGCGCGGTAAAATCACCGATAAATGGTCGGCTTACTTCATGTACAGCTTTGCCAATACCGGAAAAATTCTGGAAGCCTACACGGAATACCGCTTTCTCCCTCAACTCACAGCACGTATCGGACAGTTCAAAACCATGTATACCATTGAGAACCCGATGTCTCCCTGCTTTGTCGAATTAATAAACTGTTATTCTCAAGCCGTCAATTACCTGGCCGGTATCAATGGCAGTGATCCGTTGTATGGCTCTGCAAGCGGTCGTGATATGGGATTGTTAATTTATGGAGACTTGTTCGACTCTTTGATGACTTATAACCTTGCCATCATGAACGGACAAGGCATCAACCTAAAAGATAAAAACAATCAGAAAGATATTGTAGGCAGCCTTATGGTACATCCATTGAAATGGTTGTCCGTCGGCGGTTCCTTTGTTAAAGGGAAAGGATGCGCCGTAGCCGTTTCTTCCATTAATCCAGACATAGCCATAGGAGAGAATTACACCCGAAACCGCTGGTCGGCAGGTGCCACCATCAAAACAAAATCCGTAGATGTACGTACAGAATACTTGGCCGGAAAAGACGGACACGTTAAAAGTGACGGTTACTATGCAACCGTATCTGCCCATGTGCTTCCCAAATTTGACGTAATAGCCTCTTATGACTATTTCAACAAAAATAAAACTATTTCCGATAAACAGACCAATTATGTAGCAGGTGTACAGTATTGGTTCTATCCCAAATGCCGTCTGCAAGCCCAGTATACATACTGTAACCGCCATAAAGGAGAAAACTCAAACCTGCTTCAAGCACAGTTGCAAGTTCGTTTCTGAGCTGGGGAAATGGAAATTTATGAACTTTTTGGCATCCTTTTTGTAGTTTTATAAGATACATACCCAAAAAGAGACTGATTTATGAACGAACAAGCCATACAAGAACAATATCAGCATATCGTTACTCTACTCAAGCAGCAACGGCTGAAGGAAGCACAATCCCAACTGGAAGCCTTTCTTTGGAACAGCGGTGACTGGACACTCCGCAACCGCTTGGAACAAGCTCAGACATCCTATCAGTACATGCTGCAATACATGCGCCAGGGAATCGACGATCCTGAACGACAGAAACTATATCGCCAGATTCTGACCGAAACTTGGGAAGTCGCTGACCAGGCACGTCTGTCTCTCCTTGACGGAGTTTCCACGCACTATTACCATTCCCTGCGCAATAACCGGGAACGCCTCCCCAAAGAATACAATATTGCCGCACTGCAGAAGGTATTGGAATCTTTCCCTGATGACCTGGCCGTTTGTCAGCTGATGCCGGATAACCAAGGCATGGACGCCGTACTGCAACGGCACGAACAAACCGCCCAGGTTCTTTTCCTTTCCACATGGAGTAACAGTGACTGGTCTGCAGAAGACGAACAGCAAGCCAAAGGATTACTGGAATCAGAAATGCTTCCCGTCAATGATTTGTGCCTGTTCACCAGTGCCGTCATGCTCAGTCTGATGGAATGCTTCGATACCCGCAAATTCTCATGGTTGCTGGACGCCGTAACGCATGCAAATACGCAAGTAAACCAACGGGCGTTGGTAGGTATCGCTTTCGCACTTCTTTTTCATCCCACCCGTCTGTCGCTTTATCCCGAATTGACAGCCCGCCTTTCCCTGCTCAACGAAGACAGCAGTTTCGGCAAGCAACTGAACCGTATTTACATCGAGCTACTCCGTAGCCAGGAAACGGAAAAAATAGACAAAAAGATGCGTGAAGAAATCATTCCGGAGATGATGAGGAATGTGAACATCATGCGTAACATGAAGTTCGGTTTTGAAGAGAACCCTGAGGAAAACGATCTTAATCCGGATTGGGAGAAAGCTTTTGAAAGTTCCGGACTGGGAGACAAGATACGGGAGATGAACGAATTACAGCTGGAAGGCGCTGACGTCTATATGAGTACGTTTGCACAACTCAAGACTTATCCGTTCTTTAAGGAACCGTACAACTGGTTCTATCCGTTCGACATGCATCACTCCAGCATCATCAAGGAATTCGGATTCAAGCCTACCGGAGACAATGCCATCCTCTCCCTTATCCTCCAATCCGGTTTCTTCTGCAATAGTGACAAGTATTCCCTTTGCTTTACAATGGCACATATACCACAGTCACAGCGTACGATGATGCTCAGCCAGATGACTTCTCAGGATCTGGATGCACTCATGGACGAAAGCAAATCCTCCGCTTTGCGGCAGTATGCCGAACGACCGGATGTCATCAGCAACCAGTATGTCCACGACTTATACCGTTTCTTCAAGTTAAGCCAATGCAGACACGAGTTCCGTGACATCTTCAAGGAGGAGATTGCCCTGCACCGTATCCCGGCACTCAAAGAGATTCTGTGCAAACCCGAGCTGCTGATTACCATCGCCGACTTCCACTTCCGCAAAGAACACCCGGCAGAAGCATTGGAGCTTTATAAGGAATTGATAGCCTTGAACCATGCAAATGCAGACATTTTCCAAAAGGCTGGCTATTGCCTGCAAAAGGAAAAGAGGTATAAGGAAGCGATAGACGCCTACCTGAAAGCCGATGTACTAAAGCCCGACCATGTCTGGACAATCCGCCATCTCGCTACGTGCTACCGGCAGATAAGGGACTTTGCCTCTGCACTGGAATACTATAAGAAAGTGGAGGCAATCCAGCCGGAAAGCCATAATGTCCTTTTCTACGCCGGAAGCTGCCTTGCCGAACTGGAAAGATATGAAGAGGCTCTGCAATATTTCTTCAAGCTTGATTTCATCGAAAGCAATTGTATCAAAGCATGGCGTGCTATAGGCTGGTGTTCGTTTGTCAACGGCAAGTATGAGCAAGCAATGAAGTATTACGAAAAGATACTCGCCTCCAAACCACTCGCGGCAGACTATCTCAATGCCGGACATGTTGCTTGGAGAACGGGCAAAATAGAAAAAGCTGCAGAACTTTACAGTAAAGCAGCTTTGGAATATGGCGGGCAGGAGATTTTTAGAGAAATGTTCGGTAAAGACAAAGAAACACTTGTCAGACAAGGAATCAGTGAAAAAGATATCCCTCTAATGATGGATCTGGTTTAGACCTCCAACAACTCCCTGTACAGCCTCTGTACGGGGAGCCCCATTATATTATAGTAACTCCCGGATATGTTTTCCACCCCGATGAATCCAATCCACTCTTGTACACCATAAGCTCCGGCTTTATCCATGGGGTGGTATTTGTCCACATAATAGGCAATTTCCTCTTCGTTCAGTTTGGCAAAACGCACTTCTGTTGCCGCCGCAAAACTGCGTTGCCACTCAGTGGTAGTGATGCATACACCGGTAAACACTTCATGGGTACGTCCGGACATGTCGCGCAACATCTGCATAGCTTCTTCCCTATTCTTGGGTTTTCCGAGAACTTGTCCATCCAGCCAGACAATGGTATCTGCTGTAATCATCAATTCGTCCGGATGCATCATATCACGGTAGGCATCTGCCTTTTCCCTGGATATGTAGAGAGGAATATCCGCTCCCCGCAACGTTTCGGGATAAGACTCGTCCACATCGGGCAAAGTTCTTACTTCATATTCCACTCCCAAACCAGCCAGCAATTCTTTCCTTCGCGGAGAGTTAGAGGCAAGAATCACCTTATATTTCTTCAGATTATCCAACATCAGCCTACTATATTACAAAAGCGAGCCGCCTCACTTTAATTATTAATTTTTAATTATTAATTTGCCTGCCATCCTACCAACCAAAAGCTTTTTCATCTGCCATCCAAAGCCCTTGCACTTTCAATACCTGTTCCACAATGTCGCGACCACAGCCATAACCGCCTTCTGCATACGAAATATAGCGAGCCACAGCCTTTACCTCAGGCACAGCATCCTTAGGACAACATGGCAAACCACACTCACGCATCACCTCTAAATCGGGAATATCATCACCTACATACAATATTTCCTCGTCCTTCAAGCCATGACGGTCACGGAAGTCATGGTAATCATGGATTTTAACAGAAGAACCCATATAGATATTTCCATCCTCAAAACCTAAAGAGGTAAAACGCTTGCGGACTGCTTCTGTACGTCCACCCGTAATTATACCCAGCAACACACCTTGCTTAGCAGCCAAATGCAGGGAATAACCATCCTTTATGTTGACCGTACGCAGAGGTTCACCCTCCGAACTCATAGGGATAACATTGGCACTCAGCACACCGTCCACATCAAAAACAAGGGCTTTTATCTTTTTCAAATCATAGTTTATGGTACTCATTGCACTTTTTTCTTGTTCATTATAATATACCTATATACAGCAAAACATTAGTTCAAAAGAGGCAAGCATCGGCATCCGGTTATCTTATTGCCAACCGATGTATATTCTCGCTAATCTCCCGATATAGTTCCAGCATTTGCGGCTCATCGGCAAGCATCCGCAGATGCTCGTCAATGACATTCTCATCATAGCGCACAGCCGGTCCTGTCTGTGCGGCAAGCGGTTCCAGCTCATGCACCTTGCGGGCCGTCTCGTCTATCAAGGGGAGCATTGCCTCGAACGGCAACCCGTACTTTTTCAGCAGTTCAGCAGCCAACACATACATGTGATTGGTAAAATTGCACGTAAACACAGCCGCCAGATGCAAACTCTTGCGCTGCTCAGAACTTGCTTCATACACTTTTTCCGATAGGGCGGAAGCAATGTCCTTCAGAAGCTGCACATCCTCTTCCGAGTTGCTTTCCACAAAACACGGTATCTGTCCAAAATCCACTTCACGCTGCTTACTGAAAGTCTGCATCGGATAAAGCACTCCATAACGCGCAACATGCCCCTGCCAAATATTCATAGGAATACTGCCGGCTGTATGCACCCATAAAGCATTCTCCTTTCCAGAAACAATCTGGGGTAATAATTCTACAAAAGCCGCGTCCTTCAGCGAAACGATATAAAGCTGCGCCTCCTTCGTAACCGCCTGCAGCTCCGTGGTATATGCAGCTTCCACCGTCTGTGCCAATTCCTGCGCCGATTCTTTTGTACGGCTGTAGACCTGCACAATACGAAACCCTTTCCGATAAAGAGCCTTTGCCAGATTAGTAGCCAGATTTCCGGCACCGATAAAGGCAATGGACATATCTTCTATACTTCTTCCTGCCATACGCTTATCTTGTTGCCAACCAATACAGAATAGCCCCTAATGCCAGCAACGCCAACGGCAGCAGATAAGCGGACATCGTACCGAGTAAGGCAGTTATCAACCCGAAGTTCAATATCAGCCACAAACCTATCAATACCAATCCCACTGACTTGTCATGCTTGAACAGCAGAAAAATCACTGCGGTATACAATAGAAAATTATCCTTATTCATCACCCACGGCAAGCCGATTGCAGAAAAATGCACCAATTTGTCCACCAAGTAAAGAATGCCGAATACAATCAGTGTGATGGCAGTGGCCTTATATGTATCACGGTTATTGTTTGCTTTTGCTGCACTCACTGTTACTTTCCTCCGTACTTATTGATATGTATCTTTTCCCACTGCAGATTGTCTTCGTTGAAAGGCTTGCGCTCCATCCCCTTATGGCCGATAGCAATAACACTAAGCACCTGCAACTGCAAAGGAATATCCAACACCTCGTGCACATACTCGCCGGAAGGCATACCGGAAGCCGTAAAACGTTCGCGCACCTGCACCCAGCAGCTTCCCAGCCCCATATCTTCGGCCTGAAGTTGCAGGTAGATGGAAGCAATGGAGGCATCTTCTATCCACACATCGCTTGCCAGCGGGTCGGCAACAACCACTACAGCCAGTGCCGCATCGGCAATGAACTGCGATGCCTGCTCCTTGCAATAGGACAATTCCTTCAATTTATCCTTCTCGTCCACCACTATGAACTGCCATGCATTGCTACGCTTCGACGTGGGTGCCATCAAAGCAGCTTTCATCAAAGTGACGACTTGTTCTTGTGTCAATTCTTCTTCTGTAAACTTCCGCATGCTGCGGCGTGCTTTTATCAATTCACTGAAACTTTCCATAATGATTTTATGTGCTAATATGCTAATGTGCACATCGACACATTAACAATAATTTTTGCAAAGATACGAGATTATTTTTTAAATTTGCAGGCCATGCCCCTCAAACTCACTACATATTACCGTGGGAGCAAGGTTCCTGACCTGCCAGGCACCAACACCTTCCATTCCACAGAGTTGTTCCGAATCTACGAGGCAACTCCGGGGTATACCCCCATACTCATTGTGGCATCCGAAGATGACAAGCCCGTTGCGAAACTGCTTGCCGCCATACGTAAAAGTGTCCGCATGTTTCCACCCGGCATCATCAAAAGATGTGAGGTGTACGGTACGGGAGAATATTTCAATAACGAGGCAGACAAAGAGATTATCTTCAGTGACATGCTGCAAAGGCTTACCAATGAAGCATTGCGCGATTCTTTTCTCATCGAGTTCCGCAACCTGGAAAATGCCATGTTCGGATACAAATCTTTCCGGGACAACCAATACATCGCCATCAATTGGCTGCGGGTGCGCAACTCGCTGCACAGCGTCGAAAAGGTGGAAGAGCGTTTCAGCCCGTCACGTATCCGGCAAATAAAGAAAGGGCTCAAAAACGGCGCCCAAGTGCGGGAAGCACGTACCAAAGAGGAGATTCTCTGTTTTGCCCAGATGTTGCGCCACGTATATTCTTCCAAGATACGGCGCCACTTCCCCAGCATCAAGTTCTTTCAGCATCTCGAAAACCAGTTGACAAAAGGGCAGCAAAGCAAAATCTTCATCGTCACTTATAAGGAGAAGATTATCGGTGGCAGCGCATGCATTTATTCAGATGATAGCGCCTATCTATGGTTCTCTGGTGGCATGCGCAAGACTTATGCCCTGCAATATCCGGGGATTCTTGCCGTATGGAAAGCACTGGATGATGCCAAACAACGCGGATACCGCCACTTAGAGTTCATGGACGTGGGACTTCCCTTCCGCAGGCATGGCTACCGTGAGTTCGTTCTCCGCTTCGGGGGAAAACAAAGCAGCACCCGACGCTGGTTCCGTTTCCGTTGGAACTGGCTGAATCGGGTGCTGATAAAGATGTATGAATGATTTTTACCGAAATTAGAAATTAGTGTAGACTACATATCCATGAGCCGGTACATTAACCTGTGTATTTATTGTTTCACTCTTTCCGGTAAAATAATTGGTCCAGTTACCAGCTGTTGCCGGGAAAGCTACATCAACCGCATTATGCGTAAAGTTGCCCATAACAACCAGCTGCTTGCCCGTTACACTTTCTACCAACAATGAACGACCGTTGTCCCAATCAGAAACTCCGACCTTCCATGTCAAGATGGCACTTGAATCGAACAATTCCGGATGGGCGTTACGCAATTTCATTAAATCCGCATAAACATCGTGCAGCTCCTTGCGGTTAGTATTCTCCAGATACTCCCAATGCAACGGTTTCCTGCCCGTACGTCCATTCTCCTCAATGGAAATGTCATATCCCATCTCTCCAAATTGCCAAACCATCTTAGGACCTGGAACAGTAAGGAAGAATGTAGTGTTCAGCGCCAACTGATTCATGCGAGCATCAAGGTCGGTTTTCAGTATACCTTCACCCCATTGCGACTGTTTGTAAGCTGCGCGTTCTTCATCATGACTTTCCATAAAACCTACCCATGCAGGTGTTTTCTCATAAAGGCTGCTAAAAGAACTATTTTTAGCATATCCCATAGCCGACTGACAATAGGCATTATTCAGGTTGCGCCATAAGTGCATGCCATCTGCAGCCAGTTCATTTTCTTCCTTTGAATCACAGAAATGCTCCAGGATAACATAAGAGCCCTCTTTCACTTCCTTGATGGCAGCATTATAATCCTTTAGGATAGCAATGCGACTTGCATCGTAATTGGATGCCGTGCTTTCAGTACAAGAAGTCTGTGTGAATCCTTTCGTCAGGTCAAAGCGGAACCCATCCACCTTATATTCCTTCAACAAGAATTGCAGATTGCGCTTCACAAACTTACGCACTAACGGGCTTTCATGATTGAAGTCATGGAACACACTATAAGGATGAGGTGCTTCCACATTGAAATATGGATTATTCTTTGCAGTCTTATCACCATCCCAATAAAGTTTAGCCAGCGGATTGTTTCCTGTAGCGTGATTATAGACCACATCCAGAATAACTGCCATACCCGCCTCATGGCAAGCGTCAATAAACTGCTTATACATGGCCTTTGTGCCATAAGCCTTATCCATCGCAAAAAAGAAGCAAGGATTATACCCCCAACTGTCGTTTCCGTCAAACTCCTGCACCGGCATCAGTTCGATGGCATTGACTCCCATAGCCTTCAGATAAGAAAGCTTGCCCATTGCACCATTGATGTCGCTGGAGGCGGTAAAGTCACGTAGATGCAATTCGTATATCACCAATTGCTCAGGATTTGCTATTTTAAAGTCATTGACCTTCCAGTTATAACTGTCTTTCTGTATCTTGAAGGTCGAAACGATTCCTACTCCTCCCTCAGGATAAGCCATACTTTCGTTATAGGTAGAAGCCGGAATATATTTATCATTATCAGGATCAAGAATCTTTTCCGTATAGGCATCAGCCAGGCGAACCACTTCACCCGCCTTCGTACCTACATAATATTGGAAAGCATACTCTTTGCCAGCATCCAGCCCCGCCAACGTAATCCACCAACATCCGGAAGCATCATCACGATACATCTGCGATTTTTCGTCATTGCCCAATGTCCAGTTATTGAAGTCGCCCACTACATGGGCAAAGTCCTTATGATTCCCATTCGCATCTTTGTCATAAAGTACCAGTGTCACCGTAGAATTATCCACTACATTGATACCCTCGACCATACCGGCCGGCACTGCTGCAGTTTTAATTTCACCAGGAACAAAACCTTCATATTTTGTGTCGGTCACCTCAACAAAGGAATCCGATTCTATCCCTTTCTTATTGCCGTCTGCACTGCGAATCACTATTCCGAGCCGGTTCACCGGTGTCTTCCCGCTTCCAAACCATTCCCGGATATTCGGGCTCAGCGTAATGCTCCATACGTTGGCTTCGGTTGAAGTCATCTTACATTTATCCTTGTTTTCCGTCCACTCTGCCGGAACGAACAGCCAAGTTCCTTCACTGACCACACCAATATGCACATACACATCTCCTTTATGCCCATAGAGAGCAGACTTTGCATCCGCTTTAAAAGTAATTACAAGGGACTGGTCGGCATCCGGTGCTGCCGGTGTAAAACTCAAACCATCCGGAGCTACAATCGCATTGGCAGCCTGAGTGACAGATATTTCTTTCTTCTTCGAACCGGATACAATATTCAATTGTGCCGTCCGCGCTTTCCCTGTCTCATTCTTGCCGACAGAAACCATAATCGTAGCTTTCCCGGACGTACCTTTTGCCGGACTGATGTTGCACCAACCGGTATCTTCACCACTCAGCTCGGCTGTCCACTGCTGCCCGGCCTCAAAACTGACGCTTTGCGAAGAAGCAGCTTCACCAAAGCTAAAACCTTGCTCAAAGATTGATTCACTACCAGAAGCAGGGGTCAAATACTCCTGTAACTCCTCTTTATCGTCACTACATGCCGTGAATGCCAGCACTAAACTGAAGCATATTAAATGCCATAAAACAGAAATCTTACGTTGATTGATAATTTTCATAATATGAAGTATTCAAAGTTATCACTTCACAAATATAGCCGGAAAAGAAAGGGCAAACCGATTAACGCAAGAGAAAAGTAGCAGCAAGCTTACGGAAACGTTTGCATGGCAAGCAAATGTTCCCGTACCACCATGTTTTATGAAAGCTGAATGACAAACTTTTGTAGCCAATCAACCTACTTCCTCGCAGATACGCATTTCCATACCTTTATACACCACCACAATCTTATGCAACCGGGTGGCGCCGATGCCACGCTTCACCGTTTCCGTATCGGCATAGCGGTCGGCCTGGGCGATGGCTTCCCGGCGAAGTTCCTCCACACGGGTTTCGGAATCCTTATACTTGGCATATTTCAGTTCTACGATGTAGCTGTGCTTCATGTCGGAGTAGATTTCCAGCATCGGGCAGAGGAAAATATCTACATAACCTTCCTGCGTGTCCTGCTCGGAGACGGGACGGTAGAAACGGTTCTGCGCAGTCATGGCAAGGGTGAAGCCGTGGACGAAGGACTCGCCTTTCTGCTTGTCGCGCTGCGAGGCATAGCGGTGCAGGCAGTCGGCAATGTAGCCGAAGTAGGATTGCCAGTCGCCGTCGTAAGCCAGAGCCGAGGAAAGTTCGCTCTTTTCGTAACTGCTGAAACTCAGGTCGGCATCGTCGTAAGTATTCAGCAGATAGGTATAGAGCTGTTCCTGCACCACCATGTTGGGGATGGTGAGCCTTGCCTTTCCCTTATACGTGCCGCTGATGGTGAGCATTCCGAAGTAGTAGAGCAGACTGATGAAGTTGTCGGGATTGGTGATGCTGACGGCAGGGAAGCTGTCTTTCAGTTCACCGGTGATGAAGCCTTGACTCACGAGAGTCTGTATGACGGAAGCATCGTGGGCAAACTCCTTGTCCTTGCGGATGAGCATACGCAGTTTCTCGTAGTCAATGCGGATGTTGCTCTCTATCATGTTGCGTGGTGCTTTGCCATCATCAATGTAGTTCTTGACGAAGTAAAGCACCATATTGGAGTTGTACATCGTGGTTTCACCGTAGCATTCCTGCGCGAAGCAGTAGTTGTCGTACCACGGTTTCATCATCTCTATCAACTCGTCCACGCTGTGGTGGAAGGGGCTGTTTGCTGAATAATAGGCCAACATTCCGCGCACCTCCTCCTCGGTGAATCCCATCATCTGGTTGAACTTCGGCGCGAGGGAGTAGTTGGTGCCGATGTTGAAACCGCTGGTCAGGTCGTCCATCGTCACGGGGCTTACGCCGGTAATGAAGCAACGCTTGATGCTGGAATAAGTTCCTGCTTTCACCTTGTTGAAAAAAGAGCGCAGATAGCCTTCGCCATGCGTCTCATCCGTATAGCGGTGCAGGCTTTCGGGACTGGAAAGGATGGCGTTGGTGAAGTGGTCGTACTCGTCGATGAAGAGATACATATCCTGTCCGGCACGTGCGCAAGCCTGATAAAGGAAATCCAACTGATCCACGGCTCCGCTCACCGCACGTAGCCCTTCCAGAGTATCTTCCGGAAGGAGGTCGGCGTATATCTTGCAGAAGTTCTCGAAAGTAATGCCGCAATGCGCGTCCAGCCCCTTGCGGTAGTCGTTCAGCTCGCCGCTGATGCCCGAGAAGTTGAGATAGAGCACCAGATAGCTATTGCGGCTCGGCGTGGGGTGTTGCCCGATGTACAGGTCACCGAAAAGGGCTTCGAACTTGTCGCGGGTGCGCACGTCGTAGTAGTGTTGCAGCATATTCAGCGTGAGGCTCTTGCCGAAGCGGCGCGGACGGATGAAGAAGAAGAAGCGGTCCGCCTCCTCTATCATGGGGATGAAGCGGGTCTTGTCCACATAATAATAATTGTCTTGGCGGATATCCGCGAAGTTCATCATGCCGTAGGGAAGTCTCTTTCTGCCGGGTACTATGTATTTCAATGGGTCCATCTGCTGTCCTCCTGTTGTTTTTTCTATTCAATCAGCCACTTTTGGCATCAACGACACAAAGATAGCAAAAGTTCTTGTAGAGAGGCGCATTGCTGCTGATTTTTCAAGTTTTCCTCCACGGCTCTTTCATTTAGAGGAGTTGTCGGGAGCTAGAAGGAGTTATCGGGAGTTAAAGGCCGATACTCTTGTTGATATATAACGATACTACCGGCTTCCAACTCCCTTTAACTCCCGATAACTCCTTCTGACTCCCTTAAATGAAAGAGCCGTGGTTTTCCTCGGTTTAGCTTGACCGATTGTAGAATAAACGATAAGGATTACGAATCAAGAAACACGGATATGACAACAGAACCAAATCAACTTGCGGAACTTCAATATGGTTGCGAGGTTGCTCTCCCTTGGCGTTCATCATCGTCAAGGCAAGCATCCTTATGCTTCAGCACCGTTTTCCTTTGATAAAAACGCCTACAGGGCTGACGCATTATAGTTTTTACCATAAATATTTTCTATGTTGTATTCCTAATAATTGAATACCTTTTTATTTGTTATTAACTTTATAAATCAATCACTTACGTTTTTTGAGTTCACAAAAAGAAACAATATTCATCCCGATTGCGACTAAAGCCACAACCTATGAACTAACCCAAAGCCGTAAGCCTTGTGTCGTTTAAAATTAAATAAAAGCCCTATTAGACAAACTTCTATAAGTTGTACCACAATGTATGCAGCCAACAATTTACTTCTTCAGAATAATAGGTAGGACGCAACAATCTATTTAGAGATGCAACCTTGAAGGTTCATCATAATTTATGCAGGAGTCGTCCCGGTTGAAATTTGCCTGAAGGGCTCTTTTATATTTTCTGTCAGTAACATCTGTCATGCTCATACTTTTTTCCACTTTTGAGTATAATCAGTATTCTGTTTGACAATTTACGGGTTATGCGGATTATCGCCTCTTGCGGCAACATACGCTTGCAATACTCTCTGTAGGCAGCGGCCAATGCCCTGTCTTGCCGTATGGCTACCAAGGCGCTCTCCACCAGTAAAGGGCCAAGCCGCTTATTTCCTCTGAACGTCATCTCGCCGTGACTTGTCTTTTCACCGCTGCTATGGCTTGTAGGTACCAGTCCCAGATAGGAGGCGAATTGTCTTTCATTACGGAAGCGGTGAATGTCACCTATCTCTGTCAAAAGGCACATGCCTGTAATCATACCAATACCGGGAATGGAGACGATGTTCTCGTATGCTTCCCCATAACGCCCGTTACGGGATAACGTACGTACCAGACGGGTAATCTCAAGGAGACTCTTACGAAACAACTCCACTTGTCTCAACAACAGATCCAGTGAATTTCGACTTTCTGATAACAGTTGTACATCTTCATGTACCCATTTAAGATAGCGTTTCGACCAATGAGACTTTGAGTTTTGAAAACATTCAGGATAAATAACTCCGTTATTATAAAGCAGGTGCTTCACTCGTGACTTGTAACCGGAAAGTTGCCGTTTCAAAGTTATACGCAAACGCATGACGTTACGGTCATCAAGAACCTCTTTCTTAGGGATGTAAATACCCCGAAGCAGACCGGACTTCAAAGCCCTCGCTATTTTGGTGGAGTCAATGGCATCTGTTTTCATCACGGATTCGTATTGTCCCGTCGGAATATCGGCAGCATGAACCGGAAGACATTCTATACCAAAATCCAACAATGAATAATAAGTGGAGAAGCCACTGAAACCGGCCTCATAAGCGGACAGATAATTACCGTTGGGATAATGTTTCTTCAAATGTTCAAAGAGCGCTTGGGCGGAAGACTGCTGGCTGTGCTTTTTCAAGCAACCGGATTCGGTGAGGATTGACACATGCCAAGTCTTCAAATGAACGTCAATACCTATATAGATATTTTGACCTTCAAAATTTAATTCTTTTCTTTGCACCATAGGTGTAATAGTTTTAATTACTGAATATTGAATCTTGTCAATTACAAATTTAGTAATTCAATTATTGCGCCTATTTTACTTTATCTAAAATTCATTGGTCGGGGAGCGCCCAGCGGCAAGGGGCGGGACTACCCGTCCCGACAAGCGAATATTTTCAGCATTTACAAACATAGTAACTATTATAATTCTATTAAAAGCATACTTTATATGCTTGATAACTAATAGACAAAACGCTTTCATACATCATCTAAAATCCTTATCTTTATAAGCAATTAAGAAACATAAGTTGACAAGAACAATGGCAATATTTAGTATCTGTAAACAAATCAATGACCCTCGTATTGACAGAAAACGTGTACATTCTGCCGATGCCATCGTTTATATCGCCATGGCTGCTGTCATATGTGGCGCGGAGTCCTGGTATGAGATAGAGGATTTCGGCAATGCCAAGATTGACTTTTTCCGCGAGCGTCTTCCCGGATTGGAATCCATCCCCAGCCATGATACCTTCAACCGCTTTTTCAGCGCTCTGAACCCTGAGTATTTCGAACGTATTTTCCGGCACTGGATGTTTGAGATTTGTGAGAAATATGAGGGTGTCGTGGCCATTGACGGCAAGACCATCCGTGGTGCCAGCAAGTGTACCTCTTCCCACCCCGCCGGGAATCCCGGATTTAAGCTCCATATGGTCAGTGCCTGGGCTACAGCTAATGGAATCAGCCTTGGACAACTGAAAGTCAATGAGAAACATAACGAGATTGTGGCTATCCCCTTGTTGCTGGAAGCATTGGACTTAACCGGATGCCTTGTAACCATTGATGCAATGGGCTGTCAAACGGATATTGCCAAAAAGAAAATAGAGTGTGGGGCGGATTATGTCCTGGCTCTTAAAGAAAACCATCGGAATCTTTATAATACAGTCAAAGGATGGTTCGATGATTTGGACAAGAAGAATATAGATGTCAACAAGGCTTATTATGCCACCAGATACGGCAAATACATAACGGAGGAAGAGGCTCATGGCAAACACGAACGCCGTGAGTGTCTTGTGTACAGTTGCCAGGCGTTAACCGGGATGTTAAAGGATTGGAAGGGATTGAAGGCAGTTGTGAGAATCTCCTCGCAAAGAACCATCAGGACGACAGGCGAGACGACTGTAAACCATAGGTTCTATATCACTTCATTGGGACTTGAGCCTCAAAGAATAGCAGAAGCCATACGGGCACATTGGGCTATTGAGAACAATCTACATTGGCAATTGGATGTCTCCTTTAATGAAGACGCAGGCAGAAAAACGGGCAATGCGGCACAGAATGTTTCACTTATGAATAAAATAGCACTGATGGTCATTAAGAAAAATGAAAGAAAGGGAAGCGTGAAAGGAAAAAGAAAGGCTGCTGGATGGGATGATGAACTTCTTTGTGAACTTTTATCAATGAAATATTTTTAATGCGTCAGCCCTGCCCATATGAACAAGAAAGCCCACCATAGTGAGCCGTTGACAGACAAGGTGCTTCAACACGACAAACCTCTGTGATTCAGCATAGAAAGCAAAGGGGTATACATCTTTCTTGCCATTGTTTTTCCCGGATGCCACGAAGCGAGCGGACGATACGCTATGAGAGTAACGCCTTACCCTCATGCTGCCCTCATGGTTACCCTCATAGCTGTATGCCCGATGGACAAAGGGATGCAGCACATTATGAGGGCATGAGGGTAAAAGTGCGCTCAACTTTTTGTCGGGGCTGAGCTGAATCTTGAGCAAATACTGCATCACAAACAATGCAATTATCTCTCAAGTTTTCTTATAAGTACTGATTATAAACCAAGTATGTCGCCATAATTAGCTTATACTATCCGTATTCAGCGTAGCGAAGAATCTCTTCTCTGCGTATTCATAAAGAAAGTAGATTCTTCGCTACGCTCTGACTATACCTTGATGAAATAATCAGAAGAGGTTTTGAGCGAAGCTAATGACAGATACCGATAATATAAAAGAAATAAAAGAACATACTTATAAAAGAATAAAGTCCCGGTTAAATGGAAAGAGTCCGGTACAATACCGAACTCTTTCTATAACCGGTTAATGTTTAACCTGTCCAACTTTTGGGGCGCACTTCACCTGCAGCCCTTTTCATTATAATACTTTATATTCTTTCAGCACATTGTTCTTACTGAATACTCCCGGTATTGTCCTTGAAGTTTAACTTCACTGTTTGTCCGGCAGCTACCTTAACGGCATCCTGATCATTGCCTTTACCGCGGAATAGAATCTTGCCATCAAAAACATTAAATTCAGTTTGCCACCAATCGCAGTTCTCCAATTTTACACACATACGCAAATTCCCTTCTTTGCATACCGGAGACACATACTCACCTTCTGCATTCAATTTGAATTTATCAACATCTGCCAACTGAGCATCCCATCCACCAGCTGCTGCATCACCAATCAAGTAAGGCTCCGGTTCAGAAAGAACAATCTTTCTGTTTATGCTCTTCTTATCCGCAGAAAGTGTACATATCACTACTATCTGATAATAACCTGATGTACTGATTACCAAATTAGCTCCACCTGCCGGATATTCGCCATACCCTTTGGGTTCTTCGTTTTCAGCTCCAAAGTT
Source organism: Bacteroides sp. AM44-19 (assembly GCF_003603395.1). Lineage (NCBI taxonomy): Bacteria > Pseudomonadati > Bacteroidota > Bacteroidia > Bacteroidales > Bacteroidaceae > Bacteroides > Bacteroides sp. AM44-19. The sequence goes on from NZ_QTNB01000001.1 coordinate 890,541, forward strand.
GTCACCAGTATCCCAGCTCATTTCATTATTGAACTTAACGCCTTGACCTGCTTCAATATAATAGATTCCCCAGAACATACCATCGTGACTATGTACCGGTATCATTTCCGGTGCATTTTCCCACTTCCAATCCCATGGTGCACCAACAACAAACATCTTTTCGGGTAACGTAGCACTTGAAGTGTCTTCTGCCGTACAAATAGCCTGAGCAGAAAAAACACCGGTGCGTAAATCCAGTTTCAATGTAACATCATAAATGCCAGCTTTACCTACAGTAAAGTTATCCCCTCCACCTTTACATTCACTGAATGCCTCGGAAATAGCACCTTTTGCGACGGCTCCCATATTTGAGTGCATCTTCACTGTTGCCCCTTGATAAGGAATATCCACGCCCCAATTATGCAAGTAACGGAACTTCATTTCTTTCTTATCCAGTGTTACATCTTTTATAGTATACTCCACAGTAGCCTGAGCTTCATTCAAAGCACCCGCCATAGCAGTTTCATCATCCCACTGCTGAGGAGTTGCATCACCAATAATACCAAAATCAGTAGGGATAACCGTGAGCTGATTATCAGCCTTATTAAAAGCTACATAATATAATCCGTCTTTCGCAACCGTGAACGGGCTACCACCTACGGTCAATCTATAAGTCGGAGCCGGAGTCGTAGCAACAGATTCTCCACTGCCATAATTGATTTCATTGCCTTCAGAATCCACCTCCAACATAGTGAAACTCCCTGATGATTTGAGCCATGTATAGATTCCTACAATATTAGTTCCTTCCGGAGCATTGTCAAACGCTGGAGTTGTCAATTGAGAGGAAGTGGCAGCCGCACTATAAATTGTAGCATCACCCGTAATATACAATCCTGTCGGAACAGCCGTAATCACCTTCCAGTTATCATTTCCTTCTTCACAACTTGTCCCTACTGCCAGTAGCAATAAGAGTGTTGCTATATATTCAAATACTTTTTTCATTTTATCAAGTATTAAATCATTAAACATTAGTAACCGTAATTCTGAGTCAACTTAGTATTCAGACTTAAAACATCTTCATGGATAGGAAACACGGTAGTATATCCGTTAGCTTCACCCTGTAGTTGAGGTCTGTCAGTGTAGGCACGTGTAAACTTACCAAAGCGTACCAAATCTTGGCGGCGCAAACCTTCCCAAGCAAATTCCCTCAGACGCTCTGCCAACAATGTTTCAAGGTTAGCTACTACATCTGTACTTGCTCCAGCGCGAGCACGAACTTCATTCAGTTCAACATTTCCACTTTCGCCATTTCTTACCTTTGCCTCACTTATCATCAATAATACATCAGCATAACGGAACAAAACGATGTCATTCGTTTGCAATTTACCATCATTGGTTGCAGCTGCATCCAGTTCGTATTTTTTCATGCGTGCACCGGCAGTTTTTTCAGAAGCCTTACCAGACATATCCAATGAAATTTCAGCAGGAAGATACTCCAAATCTGTTCCATCATCCAATTTAATAATACCTTTCGGTCCTTCTACTTTACCGGCATAATAGGTAACATCAAAACGTGGGTCTACTGCATTTGTTCCATATCCAAAAGCATCGAGAGCTTCTTTGGTAGCCGAAGAGCCATTCCATCCCCCCTGTCCATAAGCATTACCATGATTATAATGACGGGAACGGATCAAGTTATAGAACTCATTTTTATACAAATTAGGATCCATGGGAATAGTAAGAATGTTCTCTACTGAAGTTTCATTTTTCGTAGAGAAGTTGGAAGCAAAGTTATCGGCCAACTGATAGCCCAACTCTTTAATCTTAGTACCATAAGCAATTGTAGCTTCCCAAGCATTTTTTTCTGCTCCATCCACAGTAAACTTGATAGTTTTCCCATCGGGCTTTGAACCGTCAGTCCAATTATCGTCTGTATAAATTTCGGCATTCAAAGCCAATTTTGCCAATAGAAAGTAAGCAACCGGTTTCGTTATTCTACCGTAATACTCACCCGGCAAGTTGCTATGAGCATCACTCAAATCAGCTACAGATTCCTCAAGTTCTGTTTTCACAAATGTGAATACAACGGAACGTTCAGACTGTTCGACATCAGCCATTGCCGTAGTAGAAGAGGTAACCAACGGCACACGAGCAAACATATCCAACAGATAATAGTAATACAAAGCACGGAATGCGCGAACCTCGGATATATACTTGGGCACAGATGTATTTTCGGGGTCTTTCGCCAAAATTTCATTCAACTTATCCAATGATTTATTGGCTTGAGCAATTACCCTATAAAGATAATCCCATGAACCTTTTACCAAGTCGTTCTTCGTTCCCCATTTATGAAGGAATACATCCTGCCACAACCCTCCATCATACCAGTCACCACCACGTGTAGGGATAACAGCCTCATCGGTAGTAAAAGTATTCAAGTCATAAAGACCACGGTCAGTACCTTGTAAACCCGATCCACCACCATTAGCACCTACTTCGGTATAGAGCGAAGCTACTGTATTTAAATAGAGTAGCGTAGAATTTTGATATGCCTGTTCCTCCGTAATCTGATCTTTCGGATTCTCTTCCAAAAAAGCATCGCAAGAAGACAAACCGACAGTTGCCACTGTTGAAATCAACAAGCTATATAATATATTTTTTTTCATAATATACATCTAATTAAAAGTTAACACTAAGTCCTAAAGAGTAAGTACGAGACAACGGATAGAAACGTTTGTCATCAACACCCAAATCACCACCTACGGTAGTACTGTTAATCAAAGGAGAAAGCCCTGAGTAGCCGGTAATTGTAGCCAAATTATTTACAGAGAACGTGACACGCAAGGACTTGATAGCTTTCATGTTCTTTGTATTAAGATTCCAGCCCAATGTCACATAATCAAAATGCAAATAGTCACCTTTCTCCAACCAATAGTCTGTCACTGTCTGGTCTTTAATATTCTTCTCTGGAGCTCCTTGCATTACGTTGTATGTGGGGAACTGATTCATATTCATGTAGGATAAAGAGGTACCGTTATATATTTTGTGCCCGAACGCACCATTCATTTGCACCTGAATATCAAATTGTTTATAACGGAAGCTAACATTAGCACCCAATAAAGCTTTAGGCATAGCCTGACCTGCTATATAGCGATCTTTTCCATCTGCAAGGTCAACCCCTTCAACACCATCAATGTCTTGGATGTGGTAAGTATAGTCACCAAATCCATTATCGACCAAACCGTCGCATTTAGGTAAATAGAATACACCCACCGGCTGCCCCACCATCTGATAGATAATCTGATTGTAGCCACCAATGAAGCCAGCACCATTCATGCCACCCAAATTCATATATTCTTTGGCGGTCATAGCTTCACCCATATATGTGCCATTCAACGAGAGCAACTTATTCTGTTGGAAAGCTATGTTAGCGTTGATATTCAACTCCATATCTTTGGTTTTCAGAGGAGTTCCACCCAATGATATTTCAATACCCGTGTTACGCATAGCTCCCATATTGGCAAGCAAAGTAGGATAGGTAAAAGGAGGAACCTTCACATCATAATTGTAAAGCAGGTCGGTTGTCTTTGAATTATAATAATCAAAACCCAAAGTCAAACGTTCGTCAAACATTCCCAAGTCAAAACCAACATCAAAAGTTTTCTTAACTTCCCATTTCAAATCCGGATTATAATTGCGGGTCACCCCCATAGTTACTACAGGAAGGCCATTTACTGTAGTTGTACCATTCGGACTCATCAAAGGCAAAGACATATAGGAACTGATAGCATCCTGATTACCAGCAAGACCATAACCAGCTCTAATCTTCAAATTGCTGATAATATCAATATCTTTCATAAATTCTTCTTCAGAAAGCACCCAAGCCAAAGATGCTGACGGGAAGAAAGCCCATTTGTTGTTTGCTCCAACTTTAGAAGAACCATCTGTACGGGCGTTCACAGTTACAATGTATTTATCGGCATATGAATAATTAACACGTCCCATGAAAGATGCCAAACTCGGATTATTATAATAAGAAGTGTTATTACCCCATTTTAACACTGCACCTGCTTGCAAATTGTTATATAAAAAATCATCAGAACTAAATCCATTCACTGTAGCTCCAAAACCTGTGTTAGTTACCCTTTGAACTTCAGCCAAAGCTAAAGCATTGATGTAATGCTTGCCAAAAGCCTTCTTATAGGTCAACATCATATTCGCCAACATAGATTGCGACTTATTGTCACCACGATAAGCTTCACCACGATTACTCAACCCTGCTTTAATAGAAGTAGGGATGTACTTCTTGTTCTCCTTTACATTGTATGTATAAGAACCAAATGCACTCAATTTCAAATCATCTGTAATGCTATAAGTAATGCGTGCATTCGCATTAATAAATGCATTCGTTTCGCGGTCATCAATATCCAAACGACCTAGCGGATTATGCACCTCATTAGCATTGGCATTTTCATCCCACATTCCCGTCTCAGGATTCTTCACATTCGGGAAAGTGGGGTTATAAGAAGCAGCAGAATAAAATGTTTTTTGATAGTCATTCACATATCTGTTTTCTTTCAATGAACCAAACATGCCGAATTCTAATTTCAATTTATTATTGAACATATTTTGCATTGCATCAATCTTTGCTGTATAATTGCGCATCGTATTGTTCTTTATAATACCTTTCTGGTCAATAACGCCAATAGAAGCGCGATAATTGGAATCCTCATTTCCATTTGAGAAAGACAAACGATGATTCTGAGTATAACCGGACTGTTGCATTTCTTCTATAAAATTCGTATCATACCCTTTATCCAGGATACTGATACCCAAATTTTGAGCAGCAGCTCTATATTGACTCGCACTCAACATATCCAGATTCTTATAAACAGTTTCAATACCGAAACTTCCATCGTAACTCAAACTCTTCACACCATTTTTGCCCTTGATAGTAGTAACTACAATTACTCCTGATGCACCACGTGAACCATACTGAGCTGTTTCAGAAGCATCTTTCAATACTGTAAAATTCTCAATATCGGCAGGAGAAATGGCATTCAACATGTTCAAATCGCCAAACACACCGTCAATAATAACCAAAGGGTCATTGCCTCCGGTCAGAGAAGTAGTACCACGAACACGAATAGCGGGGGCAGCTGTAGGGTCACCACCTGTTTTTTGAATATTTACACCAGCTATTTTGCCCTTGATAGCAGCCAATGGATTAACCACTACACCTGCATTCATTTCTTCACGGCCTACTTTTTGAACGGCACCCGAGATAGTTCGCTGACTACCTGTAGCATAACCAATTACCACAACATCACTAAGTAACTGGGAGTCTTCTTGCAAAATAACATTCACATTAGGAGCTGCTTTTACTTCAGCTGTTAAGAAACCGACAAAAGAGACCTGAAGTATTGCACCACGAGAGGTTTGCAACTGAAAATTACCATCAATGTCGGTGATAACGCCATTAGTTGTACCCTTTTCCAAGACATTTGCACCGATTACCGGTTCGCCTGTCGCATCAGTAACAGTACCTTTCACGGTGATGTTCTGTGCATAAGCGCCAACTGACAAGAACAGCCCTAAAACTAGGGTAAGAATCGTTCGATAGATTCTAGGATTTACTTGCTTCATGCATTTAATAAATTAAAGTTAACAATATTAATTACCTATATATATTATTCGTAAAAATAATTTCGTACTTTTGCTTTCTAATGTCTTTCAAGTACCTAAAGCATGACGCCACAAAAATATGCTTTATTAATTTAGTAAAGTATAAAGAATGTGTAAAATGTGGGGAGCAAACAATGCAAACGATTGCATGAAGTTGCACAATACGAAAAAGTCATTTGATTTTGGCTACTTTGCACCATCATACAATGCATCTGTACACTCCACATACGGCATTCCTGCATGCTATGCATATGTTTATTCAACTGAACCACAGAACTTTTCACCGCCTAACGGCCGTAAAGCAATCTGCCAACGGCCGTCAACAAATCGCCTAACGGCCGTCAACAGATCGGATGATGGCCGTTAAGCACTACACAACATCAAGACAAAACAAAAGAAACACAAAGCTTTTACTGAAGAAATGCCATGCATGTATAAACCAAGCAACATACTTTCAGGATATGAATAACGTGTCTGCACAATATTAATATGCCATTAACACGATATTAACAAAATGGCCGACATGATATTAACTTGTTACATTACAATAAGTTAACATCATGTCGGCCCTAAAAACAGAGGTGGAAGCAAAATTTGCTTCCACCTTTTTCTGTTGCTTCCACCGCACCTCAAACACCGATGAACAAAGGGTTACAGAGCAGGTGTGGTAGAGTGGAAGCAAATAGTGCTATTTATTTCTCTGAAGTATAAAGTACCAGCTTTCCGGACTTCAATCCTTTAGCCCTTGCCTCAAACACAATCTCACCGGCTTGCTCGCCACTCTGCACAATAGCCGTCAGTTGACCGCTGAAAGCCGGCATCTTGGGCTGATGGAACAAATCGAGGCTGGTAGCATCTCCATTGGCAGCAGCGCGATATTTTCCGGCACCCTTCACCGAGAAGTTTACCATGCGGCTGTCTGCCGGACAAAGGTTACCGTCCTTATCCACGACACGGACTGTGATATATGCCAGGTCCTTACCATCGGCAGACAAGTGGGTGCGGTCGGCAACCAGCTCCAGATGATGGGGCTTGCCAGCGGTACGAATCACCTTTTCTTCTGCAGGATTGCCGGAAGCATCATAAGCCACCACTTTCACTTCGCCCGGTTCATAAGGAACATCCATCCACATCAAGCGATAGCGACGCTGCAAAGCAAGGGAGTCCTGACCTTCCAAAGCACGGCTTTCATCAGCAGTAAGTTTCCGTTGTTTGCCATAACTCTTTCCGTTGACGAACAGTTCGGCACTGGGATAGCTGGTGTAAACAAAAACCGGAGTATTCTCCCCTTCCCTGCCCGGCCACGTCCAGTGCGGAAGGACATGCAAGGTATTTGCCTGCTTGTTCCATAGGCTGCGGTACAGATAGAAACGGTCTTTGGGGAGGCTTGCCAAGTCTATGATACCGAAAACGGAGCTGTGGCTGGGCCAGGAATCCGTACTATAAGGAGAAGGTTCACCCAAATAATCAAAACCTGTCCAGACGAACTGTCCGATTGTCCAGTCATAATCATCAGCCAAAGCAAAATCCTCATCGGGAAGATTCGACCAGGAACAACACTCCACATCATAACCGGAGCACTGATGGTCATCGTACATCACACTAGCTCCCTTCTGTACGGGGAATTTATAGACACCACGGGAACTTACAGTGGAAGCCGTCTCCGAACCGAGCACAATATTCTGTGGAAGAGTCTCATAAGACTCCACATAGCGGTGAGCCCGATAATTAAGGCCGGGTACATCAATCATTGCCGCAAACCCGTTGGCAAGCACACAAGTCACTTGGTCCATACCGCAAGTAACGGGGCGTGTAGGGTCTTCGCGATGGCAAATATCCTGCAGGAAAGAAGCCACTTTGTAGCCCTCGGGACTACATTGGGTAGGAACCTCATTTCCTATACTCCACATTACCACACAAGGATTGTTCCGATACTGATGCAGCATATTTACCATATCCTTTTCTGCCCATTCGTTGAAATAGCGGTGATATCCATTCTCACATTTGGCAATATCCCATTCATCGAAAGGTTCCAACATCATCATAAAGCCCATCTCGTCACAGAGTTCCACCAATTCGGGTGCAGGCATATTGTGGGAGGTACGGACTGCATCACATCCCATATCCTTCAATAATGTCAACTGACGGCGAAGAGCAGCCACATTGACAGCCGCACCCAACGGGCCCAAATCGTGGTGATTGCATACCCCCTGGAATTTACGGTGCTTACCATTCAGGAAGAATCCCTTATCAGCTATAATCTCAATACTGCGGATACCAAAACGCGTGGTATATTCGTCAGTCTGTTTGCCATCTACATAAATCTTAGATACTGCCTTATATAAATAAGGTGTCTCAGGGGACCACAGAGACGGAGCATTTATCAGAAAATTCTGCTCAAATGGCTGTCCGTGATTAATTTTCCGGCTATTATCCTTACGGGCTACTATCTTACCGTCCGGCGCAATAATATCAGTAGAAATACGAACATCCGCATCACCGGCATTCCGTATTGTAGTACGCAGACGCACGGAAGCGTATTCAGCAGAAACATGCGGTGTGGTGAGCTGTGTACCCCAAACCGGAACATGGACACGTTCCGTAGTAACCAGGCGGACATTGCGATACAATCCCGCCCCCGGATACCAACGGGAGGACTGGGGCCTGTTTTCCAGACGGACAGCCAGCACATTGTTTTTACCGTCGGCATTCAGCAAACCGGTAACATCGCAATGAAAAGAGTTATATCCGAAAGGCCAGAAACAAGCTTCTTTCCCATTGACATAGACCCGAGCCTCACTCATAGCACCATCGAAAACCAGAGTGACCTGCTTGTCGGCAGGAGCATCAAAAGCCGTACGATACCAACCGACACCCACATAAGGCAACCCTCCGGTACGCCCGGTCTTTACAGAAGCTTGCTTTTCAAGGTCTTGCGTAACCGCTACCTCCTGCAAATCGTTGTTGCGGTCGAACGGACCAAAGATGGCCCAATCATGAGGAATGGTCACTGTTTCCCACTTACTGTCGTCGAAATTTGTTTGTGTTGCTTCGGGAACATCTCCCTTGGTGAACTTCCAGTTCTTTTCCAACAATGCTTCTGTACGCTGCGCCATTGCCGCCAAGGCAAAAAAAGCGCAGCAGGAAAAGATAAGTATTGTCTTTCTCATTCTTCTTTAAAAGATTTTGTTAATATAATTATTTAAAAGCATCCATTATCACAGTGGGGCGGCCGTCTTCAGTGAATGCCCCCAGCCGATATTGATTCGGCCTGCATTCCGGTTCCCAGTAGAACACGCCCTTGCAGCGTCCGCCGGTATTCTCCTTGCACTCTTTCAGGATACGTGCCAGTTGGCGTTTCCCTTCTGCCAGCACGGAAGCACTTGCCAGATTCCCTTTGTCGTCGGCACACTCCATGCCGGTTTCCACCACCATCACGTTACAGTTGTATTTCCGGGCTACACTATTAATATTGGCAATACACTCGGTGATAGTTCTATCAGCTGTATATTCCTTGTGCTCGAGCATCGTCCTGTAAGGATAGAGCGACATGCCTATCATATTCCACTTACCGCCATTGGCTTTCAGTTCATTAAAGAACCAGGTATACAATTCGTTGTCATATCCATTGTCCAGATGGACGATGACAATAGCATCGTCAAAGACGGACTTTACCGCATCGTATCCTACATTGATAAAAGCAGCCAGATTGGCAAAGTTCTTACGGTATTTCACTTTCTCGGAAGTGCTGTTGGAACCCTTTACATCACATTCCCTCACATTATAGGACGCACCACTCAATGCAGCATCTTCATCCCAAAGCATCCCCGGACGGATTTCATTACCTACCTGAACCCACTTGGGAGCAACTCCTGCCGCTTTCAGCGCATTAAGTACATCGGCAGTATGGTCGGCGATGGCTTTCTTCAAGTCGGCCAAGTTCAGTCCTTTCCATGCAGCAGGCTTATGCTGCTGTCCAGGGTCGGCCCACCAATCACTGTAATGGAAGTCTACCATTACATCCATACCCAGCTCTGCGGCACGCTTGGCTTTCGTCACCAAATCAGCCGTATTGCACCAGTTATCGTGCTCTTTGGGATTAAACCATACTCTGAGTCGAACCGCATTCAGGCCCAAATCCTTCATCAGCTGGAAACAATCGGTCTCCACACCGGAGGTATTGTAAAATTTCATACCCTTATGTTCCATCTCCGTCACCCAACTGATGTCGGCACCTTTAGCAAAGTCCGTAACCAGAGGTTCCTCCTTATCGGGAAGTCCACCGGCGTTGGGGTCTGTCTCATTATTGCTGCTGCATGCAAATACGGCAAAGGCAATACAAAAAAAGAAAGTCAAGAACTTCATGTGTTTCATGGCGTTATCATCATTAATTGCATACTGCAAATATAAGCATTTAGGGAATATAGAACTATATATCACCTCTATTTGTCAAAATACGGGTGTCTGCAATCGTTTGCACAAACTTACAACCCGATAAACCTCAACGAATAAGCACAATTTACCATATTACGTTATTTTTGCAATCGGATTAGGGAAGTTTACCTTATCTTTGTCCTCAAAACTATACCATGAATAAACCGCAGATTACCATCAAGGATATTGCCCGGGCGCTGAATGTCTCCCCTTCCACCGTGTCAAGAGCGCTAAAAGACAATCCGGACATCAGCAAGGAAACTCGTGACCTTGTCCATGCCTATGCGCGCGAACATAACTACAAGCCCAATGTACTGGCCGTAAATCTCCGCGCAAGCCGCAGCAATACCATCGGCGTCATTGTCCCCCAACTGGTACACCACTTCTTTTCCTGCGTATTGAGCGGAATTGAGAAAGCGGCGGCAAATGCCGGATATAATATCATAGTGGCGCAGAGCAGCGAATCGTACGAGCAGGAAGTGAAGATTGTGCATTCTTTCCTTGCCGCCCGTGTCTGCGGAGTCATCGCTTCACTTGCCAAGGACACTTCCCAATACGACCATTACCAGGAGCTACTGAACAACGATATTCCCATCGTCTTTTACGATCGTATCTGCACGGGGCTGAAAACCGAGCGAGTGGTGGTGGACGATTATGCCGGCTCCTTTGCCGCCGTGGAATACATGATACAGACCGGATGCAAGCGTATCCTTTTCTATGGTGCGGCTCCCCACCTGGAGATTACCAAAAATCGCCGGAACGGCTACCTGGATGCCATGAAGAAGTATAAAATTCCGGTGGACGACAGCATGATTCTGTTGTGCGACACCCGTGAACGTGCCATCTCCATCACTCCCGACCTGCTGGAAAGCGAAGACCGCCCTGACGGTTTCTTTGCCATCAACGACGAGACAGCTTCGGGCATACTGTATGCCTGCAAACTGGTCGGCGTAAAAGTTCCCGATGAAGTATCCATCTGCGGATTCACCGACGGAGCCATTGCGCAAAGCACCGACCCGAAGCTGACTACCGTGGAGCAGCATGGCGAGGAAGTAGGTAAAAGCGCTTTCAGCATTCTGACCGGAAAGCTGGAGGGAGAAGAGAAAAGCAACAACAAGATAGTACGTACCAATCTGGTGATAAGAGGAACTACGAAATAATAAAACATATTAAACCATCATGAAAGTAAAACCCGATTTAAGTTTCTGGAAGCTGTGGAACATCAGCTTTGGTTTTTTCGGCGTACAGATTGCATATGCTTTGCAGAGTGCAAACATCAGCCGTATCTTTTCCACTTTGGGTGCAGACCCGCATAATTTGAGTTATTTCTGGATATTACCGCCGTTGGCAGGTATCATTGTACAACCCATTGTGGGAGCCGCCAGTGACAAGACCTGGACACGCTTCGGACGGCGCATCCCTTATCTGTTTATAGGTTCGTTGGTGGCCGTACTCGTCATGTGCCTGCTACCCAATGCCGGAAGCTTCGGCATGGCAGTAAGTACAGCCATGATTTTCGGACTGGTATCGCTGATGTTCCTCGACACCTCCATCAATATGGCCATGCAACCCTTCAAAATGATGGTGGGTGACATGGTGAATGAGAAACAAAAAGGGCTCGCCTACTCCATCCAGAGTTTTCTCTGCAATGCAGGCAGCCTGGTAGGCTATCTCTTCCCGTTCATCTTTGCATGGATTGGCATCAGCAATACAGCTCCCCAAGGAGTAATCCCCGACTCGGTGATTTACTCGTTCTACATCGGAGCAGCCATCCTTATCTTCTGCGTTATCTACACTTCGGTCAAAGTAAAAGAGATGCCGCCTGCCGAATATGCAGAGTATCACGGCATCACCGAAGAAGAGGAACATGAAAAGACCAACATGCTGAAGCTGCTCATCAAGGCTCCGAAAGCATTCTGGACTATCGGACTGGTACAATTCTTCTGCTGGTTTGCCTTTATGTTCATGTGGACCTATACCAACGGCAGCATCGCTGCCAATGCTTTTGACGCTCCTACAGTAGAGCACCTGGTAGATGGTGTGACCAAAGTAGTACTCGACACCAAGAGCCTGCAATATCAGAATGCCGCCGACTGGGTAGGCGTACTGTTTGCCGTGCAAGCCATCGGCTCTGTGCTTTGGGCCATCTGCATACCGATGTTCAAGGACCGCCGCCGCGTCTACTCACTCAGCCTTGTTCTGGGAGGTATAGGTTTCATTTCCACCTATTTTATGCACAATCCGTATATGTTGTTCATTTCCTTCCTGCTGATAGGTTGTGCATGGGCTGCCATGCTGGCACTGCCGTTCACCATCTTGACCAATGCACTGAGCGGAGGACATATGGGTACCTACTTAGGTCTTTTCAATGGTACCATCTGTATTCCACAGATTATTGCGGCAGCTTTGGGCGGCAGTATTCTGTCCTTGTTTACTCCCAAAGGAGTACTGCCCCCCGAAATCAATATGCTTGTATTGGCAGGAGTGATGCTGATAATAGGTGCTTTCTGTGTATATTTAATTAAAGAGACTAAGGGAGAGAAATAGAACCAAGCTCCTACTTCTGCACACAGATGACACAGATAAGGCAGATGAACACGGATAAGTTTGTCTAATAATCCGTGTTCATCTGCCTTATCTGTGTCATCTGTGTGCTATATTATCTTTTTTAATCCCCTCCCTTCCCCTTTCACTATTTTTGTCCTCACTTTTCTCTTTTATTTCCGCATATTGCGTATCTTTACGGCGATAACTACAGAAAACACGTCGCCATGAAAAAATACCTCAAGACCGATGAATGGAACATCATCGAAGACCAATTCCACCCCGACCGTCAACGGATGTCGGAAAGTATATTCAGCCTCGGAAACGGACGTTTCGGGCAACGAGGGTATTTTGAGGAGCCTTACAGCAGTGACAGTTACCGTGGTTCATTTGTGGCCGGCATCACTTTCCTGGACAAAACCCGCGTAGGATGGTGGAAGAACGGATTTCCACCATATTACACCCGTATACCCAAGGCTGCCGACTGGAGCCGCATCAACCTGCGCCTCATCGATGAGGAACTCGATTTGGCAGGCTGGGATGTCGACAGCTTCAACCGCCGCCTGGATATGAAGGAAGGTATCTCCTACCGGGACATGGAGGTGACGTCTCCTCGTGGAAACCAGCTCCGCATCCATGTAGAGCATATCACAAATATGGCAAGACCCAACCTCTGTCTCATCAAGTACAGCGTGTCTTCCATCAACTATACCGGCAGAATCTCACTCGTGCCCATCCTTGACGGGAATATAGTAGACGATGCCGATCTGCCAAACCTGAAAATATGGAACATACTGCGTTCCGGTTCTACCAGCAGCTGTGCCTATCTCTGGACACAGACCCGCCGGGAAGATGCACAAGTGTGCTACGCCATGACTTACCAATTCTTCAAAAACAACAAGGAAACCACTGCCAACCCCATACGGATAGAAAAGGAAAAGCAGACCGGTTTCAGCGTAGGTGCCGACGTGAAACCCGGAGACAACGTGACACTCATCAAATACACCGCCATCGCTTCTTCTCTCTACCACGAACGGAGTGAATTGGTGGAACACTCCGTGGCCGAGGCACGCGAAGCCAAGAGCATAGGCTGGAATACGCTGGTAGAAGAGCATCGAAGGGCCTGGCAGGAAATCTGGGACGAAACGGATGTCGTCATCGAAGGGGACCCGGAAGCGCAACAAGGTATCCGGTACAACATATTCCAACTGTATCAGACTTACCGGGGAGATGATCCGCGCCTAAACATCGGCCCCAAAGGATTCACCGGAGAAAAATATGGCGGAAATACTTATTGGAACACGGAACTGTGTTGTGTACCGTTTTTTTTGCTCTCCACTCCCAAAGAGATTGCAAAGAACTTGCTGGCATATCGGTACAACCAGCTTCCCAAAGCCATCGAAAACGCCCGTAAACTGGGTTTCAAGGACGGTGCAGCGTTGTTTCCGCAGGTAACCAACAATGGAGAGGAATGCCACAGTGAATGGGAAATAACCTTCGAGGAAATCCACCGTAACAATATCATTGTCTATGCCATCGTTCAGCATGCAGCGCTGACGGGCAATATGGACTATATCGCTAAATATGGCCTGGAAGTAATGATTGCCGTCAGCCGTTTTTGGAGCCAACGGGTATCCTTCTCCCAACCCAAACAGAAATATGTCATACTGGGGGTTACCGGCCCGGATGAATACGAAAACAATGTGGACAACAACTGGTACACTAACTATTCCTGTATACAGTGCCTCAAGATGACCCTCCGTTTTCTGGAAATGGTGGCACAGCAATATCCGGATGAATATGCCCACATACGCCGCATCACCAATCTCGACCAAGTGAAGGAAAGTGCCCGGTGGAGAGACATCATCGAACACATGTATCTGCCGGAAGACAAGGAACGGGGTATTTTTATCCAAAATGACGGCTATATGGATAAAGTACTGGAAAGTACAGATAACATTCCTGCCGAAGAACGCCCCATCAACCAACATTGGTCATGGGACCGCATTCTGCGCTCTTGCTACATCAAGCAGAGCGACGTGTTGCTCGGACTTTACCTCTATTATTTCTATTTCGACACGGAAACCGTCCGCCGCAATTTCGAGTTCTATGAGCCGATGACCGTACACGAATCCTCCCTTTCTCCCCACATCCATTCCATCCTGGCTGCACGCATCGGCAAAGTGGAAAAAGCTTACCAGCTTTTCCTGCATGCCACGCGGCTTGACCTGGACGACTACAACAACGAAGCGGACCAAGGTCTGCACATAACCAGTATGCCCGGCAGCTGGCTGGCCATTGTACGCGGATTTGCAGGTATGCAGGTGCTGAAGGAGACATTGTGTTTCTCCCCCGTCATACCGCAAAAATGGGACAGCTATTCATTCAAGGTGAATTATCTGAAAAACACACTTCACATACGGGTAAGAAAAGAAATCGAAATCTCGCTTACAGCAGGCAGCAAAGTGGACATACAAGTCTACGGACACCCATATACGCTGGAACGGGGGACGGAATTGAAAATTAATATGCCAATGTGCTAATTGGCTACGCAATATTTATGCTGCGCTATCACGCCGCAGATCATTGGCACATTAGCATATTAGCACATTGGCACATTAAATCATCATTTATCCTATAACCGGGAGAACATTTGGTTGTTTTCCCGGTTTTATGTTTTTATATATACCTGAACGAATAACTATATACTTGTTTACCAATGAAAAAAATGTTTCTTTTCGCCCTGGTTACGACGTTGTTCATCACGTCGTGCGGGCAAAAACAAAAGGGTAGCAATACCCTTATCCGACCGGTGAAGACTGCGCAAGTCAGTTCACAGTCGGTTATCCGCAAAGACTTCTCCGGAATAGTGGAAGCCGTGGAATATGTGAGACTTGCCTTCCGCGTCAGCGGACAAATCATCAGCCTCCCGGTTGTAGAGGGACAGCGGGTAAAAAAGGGGCAACTGATTGCCGCCATCGACCCACGCGACATCTCCCTGCAATATGCAGCCGACAAGGCTGCCTACGAAACAGCTGCCGCACAAGTGGAACGTAACAAACGGCTGCTTGGCCGCCAGGCTATCTCCGTGCAGGAATACGAAATCAGCGTAGCCAACTATCAGAAAGCAAAATCCACTTACGAGTTGTCCGGCAACAATATGCGGGATACGCGGCTGACAGCCCCTTTCGAGGGTTCCATCGAAAAACGGCTGGTAGAGAACTATCAGCGTGTCAATGCAGGAGAAGGGGTTGTACAGCTGGTAAATACACAGAAGCTACGAATCAAGTTCACCGTACCGGATGATTATCTCTATCTGCTCCGTGCCAAGGACGTAAAGTTCAAGGTGGTGTTCGACAGTTACCCTGCAGAGGCTTTCGATGCCAGACTGGAAGAGTATCTTGACATCTCCACAGCAGGGACGGGTATTCCGGTGACAATAACAATTGACGACCCGCACTTTGACCGTACACGTTATGACGTAAAACCGGGATTCACATGCAAAATAAAGCTGGCATCGGATGTCGCTCCCTTTCTGGAAGAAAAGCTGATGAATGTACCGTTAAGCGCCGTATTTGGCGACAGTGAAAACCGGAAAACGTATGTATGGGTGGTGGAAGGTAATAAAGTCAGTCGCCGCGAAGTGACCGTTTATTCTCCAACGGGAGAGGCAAACCTGCTTATTTCTAAAGGGTTGGAACCGGGAGAAACCGTTGTGACGGCCGGAGTATACCAGCTGACAGAAGGAGAAGCAATAAAGGTACTAATGTGATTAATCACATTGGCACATTACATTCCCCATTTATCTAAAAAATATTCATTATGAATCTAGTCCAATATTCATTAGACAACACGAAGATAGTCTACTTCTTTCTGGCTGTGCTGCTTATCGGCGGTATACTGTCATTCGGCAGGTTGGGAAAGAAGGAAGACGCACCTTTCGTCATCAAGTCGGCAGTCATCATGACACGCTACCCGGGAGCGGAGCCGGCAGAAGTGGAACGGCTCGTCACCGAACCCATCTCCCGAGAAATACAGTCGATGAGCGGCGTCTACAAGATAAAGTCAGAGTCTATGTACGGACTCTCCAAGATAACCTTCGAACTGCAACCGTCACTCTCTGCCGCATCCATTCCGCAGAAGTGGGACGAACTGCGGCGTAAAGTGCTCAACATACAGCCCCAACTGCCCGCAGGCTCTTCTGTACCGACCGTCTCGGATGATTTTGGAGACGTTTTCGGCATCTATTACGGCCTGGTGGGTGACGACGGTTTCTCTTATGAAGAAATGAGAAACTGGGCGGAACGAATCAAGACACAAGTCATCACGGCAGACGGTGTGATGAAGGTAGCCCTTTTCGGTACACAGACAGAGGTCATCCATATATTCATCTCCGTAAACAAGCTGGCAGGAATGGGTATCGACCCCAAGCAGCTGGCCAGCCTGCTACAATCGCAGAACCAGATTATCAATACGGGTGAAATCAGCGCCGGAGAACAACAGTTACGCATTGTGGCCAACGGTACCTACACGACTGTCGATGATATCCACAACCAGGTTATCACTACCTCCGGCGGACAAGTCAAGCTGGGTGACATCGCCATCATTGAAAAGGGATACATGGAACCTCCCGGCAATATCATGCACGTCAACGGAAAGCGCGCCATCGGTATCGGCATCTCCACCGACCCGACAAAGGATGTGGTAAAAACCGGTGAACTGGTAGACCGGAGGCTTGCCGAACTCATGCCCCTCATCCCCGTGGGGCTGGAACTGGAAAGTCTGTATCCCGAAAACGTGATTGCCAAAGAAGCCAACAACGGGTTCATCATCAATCTGATAGAATCCATCCTGATTGTGATTGTAATCATCATGCTGGTGATGGGCATGCGTGCAGGAGTACTGATTGGCTCTTCCCTTATATTCTCTATCGGAGGCACACTGCTCATTATGTCGTTTCTTGGCGTAGGTCTGAACCGGACCTCCCTCGCCGGATTCATCATAGCCATGGGAATGCTGGTGGACAATGCCATCGTGGTGACAGATAATGCCCAAATTGCCATTGCCCGCGGCATCGACCGCCGAAAAGCGCTGATAGACGGTGCCACCGGTCCCCAATGGGGATTGCTGGGAGCAACGTTCATTGCCATCTGTTCGTTTCTGCCACTGTATCTGGCTCCCTCTTCCGTAGCCGAAATCGTGAAACCGCTATTCGTAGTGTTGGCCATTTCCCTGGGATTAAGTTGGGTGCTGGCGTTGACACAAACCACTACATTCGGCAACTTCATACTGAAAGCAAAGGCTAAAGATGGTAGCAAGGACCCATACGACAAGCCTTTCTACCATAAATTCGCCTCCATCCTCAGCACACTGATACGCAAGAAGGCGTTGACCCTTGGAAGCATTACAGCACTGTTCATCCTCTCCCTCATCGTCATGGGGCTGATGCCCCAGAACTTCTTCCCTTCTCTGGACAAGCCCTACTTTCGGGCAGATGTATTCTATCCGGACGGGTACAGCATCCGCGAAGTAGAAACCGAAATGAAAAAGGTGGAAGCGCATCTGATGCAGCAGCCGGAAGTGAAACGGGTATCCGTCACATTCGGCAGCACACCGTTGCGTTACTATCTGGCCTCCACTTCCGTCGGTCCCAAACCTAACTTCGCCAATATCCTGGTGGAAGTAACGGACAGCAAATATACCAAGAAGCAGGAAGAGAACCTTGATGCCTACATGAAGGCCAACTATCCCAATGCCATCACCCGTACCATGTTGTTCAAACTCTCTCCTGCTGTAGATGCCGCCATTGAAATCGGGTTCATCGGCAATAACACGGATACGCTGGTCATGTTGACCAACAAGGCTCTGGACATCATGCACCGTGACGGCGAACTTATCAACGTGCGCAACTCCTGGGGCAATAAGATACCGGTATGGCATCCCGTTTACAGTCAGGAGCGTGCACAACCGTTGGGTATCTCCCGTCAAAGCATGGCACAGAGTATCCAGATCGGTACGAACGGCATGACACTTGGGGAATACAGGGAAGGAGACCAGGTACTTCCCGTTCTGTTGAAGGATAAAACTATCGACTCTTTCCGCATCAACGACTTGCGTACACTCCCCGTATTCGGCACTGCACGCGAAACAACCACTCTGGAACAAGTCGTCAGCCGGTTCGACTTCCAGTACAAGTTCTCCAATGTGAAAGACTACAACCGGCAGATGGTGATGATGGCGCAGGCCGACCCACGCCGCGGTGTGAATGCCATTGCCGCCTTCAACCGTATATGGAAGCAAGTGCAAGAAGAGATTGATGTGCCCGAAGGTTACACCATGAAATACTTCGGAGAGCAGGAAAGCCAGGCAGAAAGCAATGCCGCACTGGCAGCTAACCTGCCGCTGACATTCTTCCTTATGTTCGTCACCTTGCTGTTTCTGTTCCGCAGCTACCGGAAGCCGATTGTTATCCTGCTGATGCTGCCGCTTATCTTTATAGGTATTGTACTGGGACTGGTGGTATTGGGGAAATCATTCGACTTCTTCTCCATCCTCGGCTTGCTGGGGCTGATTGGAATGAATATCAAGAATGCCATCGTGCTGGTGGACCAGATTGATACGGAAACCGCTGCCGGAAAAGCACCGCGTGAAGCCGTTATCAGTGCAACGACCACCCGTATTGTCCCGGTGGCTATGGCATCGGGTACCACTATCCTGGGAATGTTGCCGTTATTGTTCGACGCCATGTTCGGCGGCATGGCGGCAACCATCATGGGTGGTTTGCTGGTAGCCTCGGCATTGACACTATTCGTGCTGCCGGTGGCTTATTGCGCCATTCATAAAATCAAGTGAGAGAACATTCAACAATTTACAGTTTACCAATTGAATGATGAAAACAAATATACTTATTCTATCATTACTGTGCTCAGGACTGAATGCCGGGGCACAACAAGCATATCTGAGCCGCGAAGAATACCGCGACAAGGTAGAAGCATACAGCCAGATTCTGAAACAACAGCATCTGAAAACATTCGCCAGTACCGAGGCACGCAAGATTGCCTCCACCGGTTTCCTGCCCCAGATTGACATCACCGCCGAGGGTACCGCCAATCTCAATCATCTGGACCAATGGAACAGTCCGAAAGGAGACTACCACCCTTATACCTATCAGGCACTTGCCACCTTGACGCAGCCGCTTTATACCGGAGGTTCCCTAATAGCCCAAAAGAAAGTGGCGCAAGCCGAAGAGGCACTGGACCAACTTACCACAGAGCTGACCCTCGACCAGATACACTATCAAAGTGACGCCGTCTATTGGAATGCCTCTGCCGCCCGTGCCGGTCTGAAAGCCGCGGCTACCTTTCAGGATATTGTACAACAGCAGTACGACATCATCCAAGACCGCTTTGATGACGGTGCCATCAGCCGCACAGACTTGCTGATGATTTCCACCCGACGTAAGGAAGCCGAATTGCAGTACATCAAGGCACGCCAAAACCATACCCTTGCCCTGCAAAAACTGAATATCCTTATGGGCTCGGAACCGGACGCTCCCATAGACAGCATAGCCGAAATAGATATACCGACTGCCTCCATCATACCTCTGGGCCTAGATGATGTGCTGCTTCGCCGAGCAGAATATGCCAGTACCTCCGTGAACATCGCCCGCAGTGAAGCGCAACGGCATGCCGCCCTCAGCCGCTACAACCCACAAGTCAACATGTTCCTCGCTACCGGTTGGGATACGGGAATCACCTATATGGGGCAGGATGTACCTCATACTCCCGTCGTAGGAGTCAATGTCAGCATCCCCATCTTCCGTTGGGGAGCCCGCTTCAAGACAAACCGCCAACAGAAAGCCTATATCGGCATACAGAAGCTGCAACAAAGCTATGTAACGGACAATATTCTGGAGGAACTCTCCGCAGCCACCACAAAACTGACGGAAACTGAACAGCAAGTCAAGACGGCCCGGGAGAATATGATACTCGCCGAAGAGAATCTGGGCCTTGTCACCTTCTCTTATAATGAAGGAAAAGCCAGCATGGCAGATGTGTTGTCCGCACAACTCTCGTGGACGCAGGCACACGCCAACCTAATTGATGCGTATCTGGCGGAGAAGATGGCGATGGCTGAATATTGGAAGGTGGTTAGTGAATGAAATGCCCCTCAAAGAAAAACATACAAAAAACTCCGGCATAGCTTTACAAAGCCATACCGGAGTTTCTTTATATTTTTCCTACTGACCGTTTATCCCAGGAATGAAATCAGCACACCCGCCGCAACAGCCGAGCCGATTACGCCGGAGATATTACTGGACATACAGTAATTCAGCACATGGTTTTTCGGGTCATACTTCGTTGCTATTTCATTGCAGACACGGCTTGCCATGGGTACGGCACTCAGGCCGGTAGCACCAATCAGCGGATTGATCTTCTTCTTGCTGAATAGGTTGAACAGCTTCACAAAGAAAATACCTCCCGTAATGGACAATGCAAATGCCAGGAAACCACCAATCACAATACCGATAGTCGTCCAATTCAGGAATGCCTCACTGGTCATCGTGGCGCCAACGCTCAATCCTAAGAAGATGGTAGCTGCATTCATGATACTATTAGCAGCAGCATCAAACAAGCGGCTTGTATCCGAACCGATTTCCTTAATCAAGTTACCGAACATCAACATACCAATCAAAGGTACTGCTGTGGGCACAAATAAAGCAACAATCGTAGTCACTGCAATCGGGAAGATAATCTTCAATACACGCAGATTCTTAATCTCGGTTTTCGAAGGATACAGCTTCTCCTGCTCCTTCATGTTAATCATCAATTCCTTCTTGGTACAGAACAGCTTCACCACCATCGGAATGATGACCGGTACCAGCGCCATATAAGAATAAGCAGCAATGGCAATCGGTCCCAACAGATGGGGAGCCAGCTTGATGGTAGTAAAGATAGCCGTAGGACCATCGGCACCACCGATAATGCCCAACGCACCTGCTTCCTGCGGAGTGAACCCTATCATCACAGCACAAAGCAGTACGGTGAAAATACCTAACTGCGCAGCCGCACCGAATATGGAGAGACGCAAGTTACGGAGCATCGGACCGAAGTCTGTCAGCGCACCCACACCCATAAAGATAACAGGCGGCAGAAAGCCGGTCTTAATCAGCATATAATAAATGAAGTTCATCAGTCCGAGGTCGTGCGCAATCTCGTGCAACGGCATCTCCCAAATATTCTTCATCACCCCGCCTACCATGACCATTCCGTTTTCATCTGCCTGAATCACCCCCATCTCGCCGCCGGGAAAGTTGGCAATGAGCACACCGAAAGCGATGGGTACCAACAACAATGGTTCATAGTGTTTCTTGATACCTAAATAAAGCAGGATGAAAGCGATGGCATACATCACGAGGAACGACGGATCAGCAATGATGTTACTGAAGGCCGTCATATCATAGAGTTTTGCAAATATATCTTCCATTATCCTATCTTCATTAATACATCATCTTCAGAAACAGAGTCACCCGGATTGACACAGATGGCAACAACCGTTCCATCAAAGTCTGCGCGGATGGCATTGTATGTCTTCATAGCTTCGATATAGCAGAGGAGGTCGCCACTCTTCACCTTGTCACCCACTTTCAACGGGGTTTCCTGCGCATTCTTTGTCAGGAAGAACTTGCCTTCGAGCGGAGCCGGAACGTCCTGACCTTCGCCTACGGGGGGAGCTGTCACCTTTTCGGTGGCCGAAGCGGGCAGGTCGATGTCACCGTATGCCACCGTCACGCGGTAAGCCTGGCCGTCCACCTGCACGGTGAGCGTCTTGGGTTTGGCATCGTCCAGCGGAGACTTGTCACGTTCGGCACGGCGTTTCTCTACGTCTTCCAGGAAGTCTTGTTTTGCCTTGCCACTCTTGTAAGCCTCGTATTGAGCCGGGTGCATGGCGTACTCGAAGAGCTCTTCATCGTCCTCGCCCAATTCCCATTTGTTCTCCTTCATCAGCTTGCGGTACTTGTCCAGAGCATCGGGATAGTTGTCCTGCGGATTGCCGGTGAAGAACTTGCGTCCTTCGCGCTCGGCCTTCTCTATGATTTCGGGAGCCAGCTGACCCGGCAGCTTACCTGCCTTGCCCAACAGCATATCCCAAATGTCATCGGCAATCATACCCCAGCGTTCCTTGCCTTTCTCCATAGCAATGACGTTCATCATGGAAAGGTTCTTGACGTACTGGCTGAACGGAGTCACCAACGGGGGATAACCCACGCGCGGCCAAACATATGCCACTTCGTTGAACAACTTGATGAGCAGTTCATCCTGCTTCATGAAGGGCAGGTTGCGTTTTGCCTTGTATTTGTTGATGGACTCCAGATTGGATTCCAAGTCTGCCATCAGACTGCCCATCATGCCACCCGGCAGTCCGGGACCAATCAGCAGGGAGTTCATCAGGCGGTTGCGCGGGCTGATGTACAAGCCAAGGAAGTCGTCCATAAACTCCTGGATGAGTGCGCGTACCTTCATATATGCCTCCATATTGACTTCGGGCACCTGGAAGCCTGCATCCTTCAGCATGGCCTGCACACTGAGCAAGTCGGCATGTCCCGTACCCCAGGAAAGCGGCTCCATGCCTACGTCGATATAGTCGCAACCCGCTTCGCACACTTCAAGAATACTTGCCATATTGAAACCGGGACCCGCATGACTATGATACTGGATAGGAATATCGGGATGCGCCGCCTTGATATTGGCCACAATCTTGCCCAAAGAAACCGGACGTCCGATACCTGCCATATCCTTGATGCAGATTTCGTCGGCACCTGCCTTGATAAGCTTCAGTGCCATCTCCGTGTAGTATTCTACGGTATGGATGGGTGAATGGGTGATGCAGAGCGAGCATTGGGAAATCATTCCGGCATCGTGTGCATAGCCAATAGAAGGGATGATATTGCGGGTATCGTTCAGACCGCAGAAGGTACGTGTGATGTCCGTACCCTGCGCTTTCTTTACCTTATAGAACAGCTTGCGCACATCGGCGGGCACGGGACTCATGCGGAGGCCATTCAGGGCACGGTCCAACATGTGAGTCTGGATACCGGCTTCATGGAACGGCTTCGTCCACTCGCGCACGGCTTTATTCGGATTCTCCCCAAACAGCAGATTTACTTGTTCAAAACCTCCGCCATTGGTTTCCACGCGCGCAAAACAACCCATCTCAATGATGGCGGGAGCTACTTTCACCAGTTGGTCAACACGGGGTACATATTTTCCGGCACTCTGCCACATGTCCCTGAATACCAAACTGAACTTAATTTCCTTTTTCATACTAAATTATTCGGTGTGTTTTTATATAAGATTATTATTTCAGATTTTTTCTACCTTAGCAACTTTACCCTTACCTTGTGTCACTACTGTTACGGCTGCACTGATAGCTGCCAGAATATTACCGGGGACAGGTGCGGGACCATTTGCCGCAGCTTTAGCCGGTGTCACCTCTTCGGGCGCATATTTATTCACCAATGCAATAAGAGCTTTTCCTAAGTTAATAACAATCAGCAGGATAGCGAAGACTGTTGCCATACCTACCACCATCAGCAGAAGTGCTGTATTCAAGTTTTCCATATTATAAATTATTAGTTATTCAGCCGAATTTACGAAAAATCGCTCGAAATTAGCGATAATCCATTAAAGAAAGGCAGAGAAGAATGATAAAAGATGCTAAAAAGTAAAGCTTCCCGCACAACCAATGAGGCGGTACAGGAAACTTTTAGCATAAAACGGTGTCAGTCATCAATTGCTTTCAAGGAAGGAGAATCAGCCCAACGGATTCTCACCCTGGTCGCCGTCGTTGCCGCCGGGAGTAGTACCGGTGGAGGTAGAAGTCTTACCCCACTCTTTCCAAACAATCTTTGTATTCACCATGCTGCGGGTAGTCACCTGATTGCCACTATTACGCTCCACTTCGGGCAGGAAACGGACACGTACTCCGTTTATCAGCGAAGCGCTTACCTCCTCAGCCGTCGGCACCCCTCTTTTGGTAGAGGTAGCAGTATAGTAGAAAGTGCCTATACCGTCTATCTTCACAGTACGTCCCTGCCCCATGAAATTGCTCAATACACGCCCCAAGTTCTCCATCACCGCATACGTGTCACCACGGGTCACGGTAGAAATGAAAGACAGTTCATCTGCCACTTCACGGGTAGTAACCGCCTTGCCCCAGGTTACTGATTGAGGATACCACAAATCGTTTACTTTTTTTTGAACTCTTTTAAAAAATGCCATAATCGTAATGTTTTAAATGATTAATAATAGGTATATTCTGTTTCTCTTGTCTCACCCGAGAAACAGAAGTTTTCATCGTGAGGCCTCAACGATTCAGCCGTCTGCTTTTCTCAAATTCGATGTTGCAAAGTTAGGGTGGGAAACAAGGGAAAACAAGAAAATGGCATCTACAACCGATTTTCACAAATCACTCAAAAACAAAGGATTACAAAAACCATATCTCTACAAGAAGAAGGGGGGAAATAAAGCTTAAATAAGAGGAATAAGGTGATAATCTCTACAAGCGACACACGCAAACCCCTGATAATGAAGCCACCTGTATCTTCCTATCTCTACAAGGTAATTGTTATAAGTTATTCTTTGCAATATGACATCATTTATGAGTTTATGCCAGTGAAAAGAAAGAATAAACACATAGAGAGAATGTGCCTCTCTACGTGTTTGGCTGATTTTACTTTGTTACCGCATTATACAAATCCTGATAGGTTTTCACCACACTATACACCAAAGTTCTATCGGCAGGTTTCGAGCAGGCTGTCAGCCCCAGAAGGAGAATCAGCAGGAGAAAAAGGAAGGTATGTTTCATCTTGAAATTTTGTGTTTATAATAAGTAAGGTGTAAAATCGGTAAGGAACGAGCTTACTTCAACAGTTTTCATAATCAATGCATATTAATCGTTGCAGAAACAAAGGTAACACTTTCTTCCCACAATAAATAAAGAGGTACAAAGTTTTTCATTACTTTGTACCTCCTCTTTTTCTTCGACTTGCATCATTTATAGCCGTGAGTCAGCAAAAATCGTATAGCTTAGAACTCGCTCGTAAAGTGGAACTTGATATGCTTGAAGTCCATCTGCGCCATCTGCAACACATATCCGCTGTCCGCCAGGAACACATCCCTACCCTCGCGGTCTTTCGCCATGTACTGGTATTTGCGCTTCTTGAAGGCTTCCAGTTCAGCCGCATCATCGCTCTCAATCCAGCAGGCTTTATACAGACTGAGCGGCTCCCAACGGCACTTCGCACTGTATTCGTTCTCCAGACGATACTGGATGACCTCGAACTGCAACTGCCCCACCGTACCGATAATCTTACGCCCGTTGAACTGGTTGACGAACAACTGCGCCACACCTTCGTCCATCAACTGGTCGATACCCTTGGCAAGCTGTTTCTGCTTCATCGGGTCGGCATTCTCAATGTACTTGAACATCTCCGGAGAGAAACTCGGAAGTCCCTTGAAGTGAAGCGCCTCGCCTTCGGTCAGCGTATCGCCAATCTTGAACGTACCGTTATCCGGCAGGCCGATAATATCTCCCGCCCAAGCCTCATCGACAGTTGTCTTGCGCTGCGCCATGAACTGCGTAGGCGACGAGAAACGCATCGTCTTGCCATGACGTACATGCAAGTACGGGGCATTGCGTACAAACTTCCCGGAGCAGATTTTGCAGAAAGCGATACATGAACGGTGATTCGGGTCGATATTGGCGGTTATCTTAAAGATGAATCCGGTAAATTTAGGCTCTTCCGGCTCCACCTCACGCTCTTCCGCCTTCACGGGACGGGGACTGGGAGCAATCTCCACAAAGCAATCCAACAGTTCCTGCACACCGAAATTATTCAGTGCCGAACCGAAGAATACGGGAGCAAGCTCTCCTTTCAAGTATTCCTCCTTATCGAATTCGGGGTAAACACCGTCTATCAGTTCCAATTCTCCACGCAGCTTATCGGCCAGCTGGGCACCAATCCGGTTGTCCAATTCCTCGGTATGGATGTCCACTTCCACCTTCTCCGTCACTACCTGCTTGCTGGGCTGGTAGAGGTTGAGGTTATGCTCGTAGATATTGTAGACACCCTTGAAACGGACACCGCTCTCGATAGGCCACGTCAAGGGACGCACGTGGATGTGCAGTTCCTCCTCCAGCTCGTCCAACAGGTCGAACGGGTCTTTGGCTTCACGGTCCATCTTGTTGATGAAGATAATCACCGGCGTATTACGCATACGGCAGACCTCCATCAGCTTGCGTGTCTGCGTTTCCACACCTTTCGCACCGTCCACCACGATGATAACACTGTCCACAGCCGTCAGCGTGCGGTAGGTATCTTCAGCAAAGTCCTGGTGACCCGGAGTATCAAGGATGTTGACCTTGTAGTCATGGTAGTCGAACTCCATTACAGAAGTGGTAACGGAAATACCACGCTGTTTTTCAATATCCATCCAGTCCGACGTTGCCGTCTTCTTTATCTTATTGCTCTTTACGGCACCCGCCACCTGGATTTGTCCACCAAAAAGCAACAGCTTCTCGGTCAATGATGTCTTACCGGCATCCGGATGCGCAATAATCGCAAACGTTCTCCGTCTCTCTATTTCGTTGTTATTGGCCATATATCAATTAGTCAGTAATAATCACTCTTCCAAATTCTTCATGCAGACGGCAAGGCTCGCCTCCCAATGGGGTATATCGATGCCGAATGTCTTCTTTATCTTTGTCTTGTCCAACACGGAATAATGCGGACGCGGCGCCTTGGCAGGAAACTCATCCGTATGCAGCGGGCTTACCTTGCAGGTCTTTATGCCGGCCAGGCGATGGATAGCCAACGTGAAATCATACCACGAGCACACACCCTCGTTGCTGAAATGATAGATACCGGGAACAATCCCCCGGTTGACAGCCGCAAAAATGGCACGTGCCAAATCATTGGCATATGTCGGTGTGCCTATCTGGTCGAAGACAACCCCCAGCGTCTCTCGCTCACGTCCCAGACGAAGCATCGTCTTCACAAAATTATTCCCGTAAATGGAATAGAGCCATGCTGTACGGATAATCATGGCACGGCTGCAATGCTTCATCACCGCCTGCTCACCTGCCAGTTTAGTAGAGCCATATACCGAATTGGGGCAAGTGTCCGCCTCTTCCGTATAGGGAGTGTGTCCGGTTCCGTCGAAAACATAATCGGTGGACACTTGTATCAAGGCAGCACCGCAAGCTTCGGCAGCAGCAGCCAGATAGCCAGGAGCGACATGATTCAGCTTGTCGCAAAGTTCCTGATTGTCCTCTGCCTTGTCCACCGCCGTATAAGCAGCGCAATTCACAATCACATCTATCCGGTTACCCTTCACAAACCTGTGCACAGCTTGTTCGTCGCAAATGTCCAATTCCTGCACGTCAGTGAAAAAATAAGCATGTTGTCCGTTTTCTTTCGACAACACTCGCATTTCATTGCCAAGTTGACCGTTGGCACCGGTTATCAGAATATTCATTTAATAAAGTTACACTTATATATAGAATGTTACGATGAACAATATTTTCCTTCATAATTATCAATCATCCACTATCAATTATCCATCAACTCCAGTTCTCCCCGCTTCTCCTTGTCATAATAGTTGGCAAGCAACGAGATGAAACCACTGATGGCCTCCATAGCCTTTGCCGTGCCCTGACTGATTTCCTTCTTCTGCAAGCGCAACAGCAGCACTCCATAAAGCGCCTCGAAACAAGTGTCTACCTCAGACTCCTCTTTCCGGCCGTTCTTCTGACGCAGTTCCACGATAAAAGGCAGTGCCTTGAAATAAGCCGCATTATAGAACGGATATTTCGTAGAAGCCAGCAATTCGCCATGCAGCTCCGTCAGATTCAGAATGACATTACGGTTGATTTGCAGATGCCCTTTTTCCATTACGCCTTCCGCACGCATCATACCTGCCAGATTTCCATACCATTCTTCCAGCGCAGGCCGTTCCTCCTCCGGATAGCGCAAAATGATGTTCTGGCGTATCCGGTCTATGTCACAGCCGTTGGCACGGAGCAAATCCTCCACCTGCCACATATATATAAGGTATTCGGCTATATTCTTCTCTTTCAGTTGTTGCGCAATCTTCACGATAAAATGTATGAATTATGATTTTTCACCTTCCCACTTTCACCTTTCCACTCAATACAGTGATTCACCCATCAGCGTAAACACCAATCCCACCACAGACACCACAATGACAATGCTCCCGATAATACGGTTCAGCATCCAGATGCCACGCAAGTTGAATTGTGTACGGACTTTATTGACAAAAAAGGTAATGCCAAACCACCATGCCAAAGCGCCCAATGCGATGGCCAAGTATCCGGTAACGGCCTCGAATACCAGCACTCCCTCACTTACAAAAGCGAAGCGGGCGAAAAGGCCTACAAAAAGGAATATAATCAGAGGATTGGAAAGCGTGACGGCAAACGCCGTTATGAAGTTATGAAAATAGGAACCCTTGTTGATGGATACCGGACGGATGGACTGTACCGGATTGCTGCGGAACGTATAAACGCCAAACGCCAACAGAAGAATGCTTCCGAAAAGTTGCAGGTAAAAGATGTTCTTGTTGACATAATCAAAAACGAAACTCATCCCGTAGCCCGTCAGCAAAGCATATGCAATATCGCTTAGCGAAGCTCCTATCCCCGTTACGAAACCATACCACCGTCCTTTATTCAAAGTACGCTGAATACACAATACTCCTACAGGACCCAATGGCGCGGACACAATGACGCCGATAATGAACCCCTTCCACAATATGTCAAATATGGTCTCTATCTGAATCATGGCTGCAAATATCGGACTTTTTTATGAGACGAACGAATAGTGTTAACGTTTTTTCGACGGAAAAGGATTTTAAGAAGTAAAGATTATCCATTTTACATATTATTCCGTATATTTACCTCCGAACTTAACAATACCCCCTTATGAAACGAATAAAAAAAACTCTAACACTCGTTTCCATGGCCGTCTTACTACTGACGGCATGCGAAGCCCCCAAGGAACTCGGTGTGGTTCCATATCCGCAGTATGCCCAAACAACGTCAAAAACAGTCGAACTGCCATCTACGGTAACCTTCTCGACCAATCTGGCGAAATCCGACATGAATGACCTGCTGGCCTATCTGCCGGACTTTGCCATCCCCATGAAGCTTGTCGACAAGAACCCTTTTGTAACGATAGAAATAACGGACGCAACGGATAATCCAATCGCTGCCGAAGGCTACAACCTGACAGTCAGCAAACAAGGTGTAAACATTCAGGCCTCCTCCGCAGCAGGTGCCTTCTATGGACTGCAAACCCTGGCACAACTTGCCCGTAACGGGAAGGAACTGCCAGTCACGACCATCAAGGACGAACCCAGATTCCCCTATCGTGGGCTGCACCTGGATGTTTCAAGACACTTCTTTAACACGGACTATGTCAAGAAACAAATAGACCTGGTAGCCACCTACAAAATCAACCGCCTGCATTGGCATCTGACCGACGGCGCCGGATGGCGGCTGGAGATTCCGGGCTATCCTCGCCTGACAGAATTCGCAGCCTGGAGAAAAGCCGCCAATCTGCAGGATTGGGGGAAATATGACCACCACTTCTGCGAGAAGGATGAAGAAGGAGCCTATGGAGGCTACTATACGGAAGCGGATGTACGTGAGGTTCTGGAATATGCCCGCTTGAGGCATGTCACCGTTATCCCCGAAATAGAAATGCCGGGACACTCGGGAGAAGTACTGGCAGCCTATCCACAGCTGTCCTGTACCGGCAAGCCTTATACATCCGGTGAAGTCTGTATCGGAAACGAAGAGACCTTCAAGTTCTTCGAAGATGTGCTGGATGAAGTGATACGGCTGTTCCCTTCCCGGTATATCCATATTGGAGGTGATGAAGCCAGCAGACGCCACTGGAAGGCATGCCCCAAATGCCAGAAGCGCATGAAGGAAGAAGGGCTCAAAGATGAAAGTGAGCTGCAAAGCTATATGATAGCCCGCATAGAGAAGTACCTCAACGACAAAGGGCGTGAAATCATCGGCTGGGACGAGATACTGGATGGAGGCCTGGCCCCCAACGCAACCGTCATGTCGTGGCGGGGTACGGAGGGTGGCATTGCCGCCGCCCGCATGGGGCATTACGCCATCATGACACCGGAGAGCCACTGCTATCTGGACCATTACCAGGATGACCCTGAGACACAGCCTCTGGCGTTTGGCGCCTGCGTCCCCATCGGACAGACCTACTCCTACGACCCGGCTCCCGATTCATTAGGAACAGATATCTGCAAATATATATTAGGTGTGCAAGGCAATGTGTGGGCAGAATATCTGCCCACCTACGAGCATGCCGAATACATGATATATCCGCGTATCATCGCCCTGGCAGAAGTAGGCTGGACTCCCGTAAAGAACAAGCATCCGGAAAGTTTCAAGAGACGTATCAACAACGAAATACGCCATATCAAGGCAAAAGGCTACAACCCGTTCACCCTGTCCGAACTAGTGCAGACCAGCCAGACCGTTGACTATGCCAAGAAGAGAATCATGCTCTCCCTCACCTCCGAAAAATATCCGATTGACATCCGCTATACAACAGACGGCTCCGAACCGACCGCATCTTCCAAATTATACAAAAAGCCATTTGCCGTAAAAGATTCGATATTGCTGACAGCCCGTCTTTTCGACGGAAATAAGCCACTCGGCAAAAGCCTCGAGCTGCGCACCGACTACCACAAAGGCATAGGCAAAAAGATAACCTATGCGCCGGATGGCGGATACTACCAGAACAAAGATGTGTATAAAGGCGGTGGCGATACCGGACTACTTGACGGACTACGTGGCGGTAAAAGCTATATGGACGGACGTTGGCAGGGATTCTGCCCCAATGATTTGGATGCTACCATCGACTTGGGCGAAGTGACCGCTATACACCGGGTCATGGCCAACTTCATGCAAATCCGTACCCCACAGGTTTTTCTTCCAGCCAAAGTAGAAGTGTGGGCATCAGTGGACGGCAAAGAATTCACCCTGCTGGGCAGTGATACTTGCAGCGAGGAGGAGGCCGGAAAAGACGTGATTTTCAGAGATTTCGGCTGGACCGGCACCCCTACTGAAGCACGGTATGTACGTTTCCACGCCATACAAGGGAAGAAGCAATTCTTATTTACGGATGAAATCGTCATACAATAATACGCATCCGGCTTTATAAAACAGAACAAAAAAACGCATGCAATTTTACTTGCATGCGTTTTTTGTTTTCTTTTTTTCTCCTCCCCACCGATTTTGCGTATCTTTGTCCCCAAGAAGAAAAGATGAAGATACTCAAAAAAGTAACTTCAATCGTAAAATCGTAAATCGTAAAATCGTAAATATAACTATGATTCTTTTTTTCAGAACCCCATCCAAGAGCGTGATTGCCGTAGAATGTAATCATGAACTCCCCCAGGCAGACAGCGACAAACTCTGCTGGCTTTTTGGAGAAGCCACCCCCGAAAGTGAAGACAACCTGAAAGGACATTTCGTCGGCCCGCGCCGTGAGATGATTACTCCTTGGAGTACAAACGCCGTAGAAATCACCCAGAATATGGGGCTGGACGGCATCATACGCATCGAAGAGTACTTCCCCGTAAAAGATGAGAACGCAGACCACGACCCGATGCTGCAACGTATGTACAAGGGGCTGGACCAGAATGTATTTACAACCAACCGGCAGCCGGAACCGATTGTACACATCGAAGACCTGGAGGCATACAATGAAAAGGAAGGTCTGGCACTTTCCAAAGAGGAAATGGATTACCTCAAGAAGGTAGAGAAAGACCTCGGGCGCCCTCTGACAGACTCCGAAGTATTCGGCTTCGCGCAAATCAACTCCGAGCACTGCCGTCACAAAATCTTCGGCGGAACATTCATCATCGATGGAGTGGAACAGGAATCTTCACTCTTCCAAATGATAAAGAAGACCACACAAGAGAATCCCAACAAGATTATCTCTGCCTACAAAGACAATGTGGCCTTTGCCGAAGGTCCGGTTATCGAACAGTTTGCTCCGGCAGACCACTCCAAGCCCGACTATTTCCAAGTAAAAGACATCAAGAGTGTCATCTCCCTGAAAGCGGAAACACATAACTTTCCCACAACAGTAGAACCGTTCAACGGTGCGTCTACCGGTACGGGCGGTGAGATTCGCGACCGTATGGGCGGCGGTAAGGGCTCTTGGCCGATTGCCGGAACAGCCGTTTACATGACCTCCTACCCCCGTACGGAAGAAGGACGTCCCTGGGAAGAGATTCTGCCGGTACGCAAATGGCTGTATCAAACTCCCGAACAAATACTAATCAAAGCCTCCAATGGTGCCAGTGATTTCGGGAACAAATTCGGCCAACCGCTAATCTGCGGTTCCGTGCTCACTTTCGAACATAAGGAAAAAGATGAAGTCTATGGTTACGACAAAGTGATTATGCTTGCCGGAGGCGTAGGCTACGGTACCCAGCGTGACTGTTTGAAAGGTACACCGGAAGCCGGCAACAAAGTGGTTGTCATCGGTGGAGACAATTATCGCATCGGTTTGGGCGGCGGCTCCGTATCTTCCGTAGATACCGGACGCTACAGCAGTGGCATCGAGCTGAATGCTGTACAACGCGCCAACGCCGAAATGCAGAAACGCGCCTACAACGTGGTACGCGCACTTTGTGAGGAAGAGACCAATCCGGTGGTTTCCATCCACGACCACGGCTCTGCCGGACATGTAAACTGTCTGTCCGAATTGGTAGAGGAATGCGGCGGTTTAATTGACATGAGCAAGTTGCCCATCGGTGACACGACTCTGTCTGCCAAGGAAATCATTGCCAACGAAAGCCAGGAACGCATGGGCTTGCTGATTCAGGAAGAGGCCATCGAACATGTACGCAAGGTAGCCGAACGTGAGCGTGCCCCGATGTACGTAGTCGGTGAAACGACCGGCGACCATCGCTTTGCCTTCCAGCAAGCTGACGGTGTACGTCCGTTCGACCTCGCCGTAGAACAGATGTTCGGCTCTTCCCCCAAGACCTATATGGTGGACAAGACCGTGGAACGTCACTACGAAATGCCCCAATACGAAGTTTCCCAACTACACGAATACCTCACCAATGTGCTCCAACTGGAAGCTGTGGCTTGTAAAGACTGGTTAACAAACAAGGTGGACCGTTCTGTAACAGGCAAGATTGCCCGCCAACAGTGCCAGGGTGAATTGCAGTTGCCTCTGAGCGATTGTGGTGTGGTAGCTTTGGACTATCGCGGCGAAAAGGGTATCGCAACCTCTCTGGGCCATGCTCCCCAGGCGGCACTTGCCGACCCGGCAGCCGGCTCCGTTCTTTCCGTCAGCGAAGCATTGACCAACTTGGTTTGGGCACCGCTTGCCGAAGGTCTGGACAGCGTTTCCCTTTCTGCCAACTGGATGTGGCCTTGCCGTTCGCAAGAAGGTGAAGATGCCCGTCTGTACACGGCAGTAAAGGCCTTGAGTGACTTCTGCTGTTCCCTGCAAATCAATGTACCGACCGGTAAAGACTCTCTTTCCATGACACAGAAATACCCCGACGGCAGCAAAGTAATTTCTCCGGGCACGGTAATTGTTTCTGCCGGTGGAGAAGTTTCCGACGTCAAGAAAGTCGTATCTCCGGTGCTGGTTAACAATGAAAAGACTACCATTTATCATATAGACTTCAGTTTCGACAACCTGAAACTCGGCGGTTCTGCCTTTGCTCAGACCCTGGGCAAGGTAGGTGACGAAGTTCCCAGCGTGCAGGATGCCGAATACTTCCGCGATGCTTTCCTTGCCGTGCAGGAACTGGTCAACAAGGGACTGATTCTTGCCGGACATGATATTTCCGCCGGTGGTCTTATCACTACACTGCTTGAAATGTGCTTTGCCAATGTGGAAGGCGGTATGGAAATCAACCTGGATAAAATCAAGGAGCAAGACCTTATCAAGATTCTGTTTGCGGAGAACCCGGGTATCGTTATCCAGGTGAGCGACAAGCACAAGGAAGCTGTAAAGCAAATCCTGGAAGATGCAGGCGTAGGTTACGTGAAGCTCGGCAAACCGACAGACGAACGCCATATTCTTGTATCAAAAGGCGATGCTACTTATCAGTTTGGCATCGACTATATGCGTGATGTATGGTACTCTACTTCTTATCTCCTTGACCGTAAGCAGTCCATGAACGGCTGTGCCAAGAAGCGTTTCGAGAACTACAAGATGCAACCGGTGGAATTCGCCTTCATGCCGGACTTCAAAGGCAAGTTCTCACAATACGGCATCGACCCGGACCGCCGCACACCTTCCGGTATCCGCGCCGCCATCATCCGTGAAAAAGGAACCAACGGCGAACGCGAAATGGCCTACTCACTCTATCTGGCAGGCTTCGATGTGAAGGACGTTACCATGACCGACCTTATCAGCGGTCGCGAAACGTTGGAAGATGTAAACATGATTGTTTACTGCGGTGGTTTCTCCAACTCCGACGTTCTTGGTTCTGCTAAGGGTTGGGCAGGTGCTTTCCTCTTCAATCCGAAAGCAAAAGAAGCGCTCGACAAATATTATGCACGCGAGGATACGCTTTCACTGGGTGTCTGCAACGGCTGCCAGCTCATGATGGAACTTAATCTTATCAATCCCGAGCACAAGAAAAACGGCAAGATGCTTCATAACGACTCACACAAGTTTGAATCCAGATTCCTCGGTGTTACTGTCCCCACCAACCGCAGCGTAATGCTCGGCTCACTGAGTGGAAGCAAACTGGGTATCTGGGTAGCTCACGGTGAAGGAAAATTCTCCTTGCCATACGACGAGGACAAATACAACGTCGTGCTGAAATACTCATACGACGAATACCCTTCCAACCCCAACGGCTCAGATTATTCCATAGCCGGATTGGCAAGTGCCGACGGACGTCATCTGGCCATGATGCCCCACTTGGAACGTGCCATCTTCCCCTGGCAGAACGGTTGCTACCCCGCAGACCGCGTAAACAGCGACCAAATCACTCCTTGGGTAGAAGCATTTGTCAATGCACGCAAGTGGGTGGAAGCCAATAAAAAATGAACTGAACTTCCTTTTTTATAGAAATGTAACAAGCGCGGGTTATGAATAATCCCGCGCTTGTTACATTTCTATTCTTCGCTTTCTTTTTTTGCTTTTCTCAAACAAAAGCATTATTTTTGTGTTTATTTTCAACTCTCCCTCAGTACAACATTCAAAAAACCGCTCGACAATTATGAAAAAGTACTTCTTTTTCTGCATACTACTATTATTGCCAATTATAGGCATTGCACAAACATACAAATACATCGGTGTGGAAGACGGTTTGAGCAACAGACGGGTATATGCTATTCAAAAGGGACCCAAAGGTTACATGTGGTTTCTTACCCACGACGGCATCGACCGATACAACGGAAAAGAATTCAAGCCGTACAAACTGATGGATGGAGATGAGGAAGTGAATTCCATGATGAACCTGAACTGGCTCTATGTGGATTCCAAAGGAACCATATGGGAAATTGGCAAGAAAGGACGCGTGTTCCGCTATGATACAAAACACGACCGTTTTGTCCTGGTATACAAGCTACCCGAAAGCGAAGTGAAAGGACGTCCAACCCCTATCAGTTACGGTTTTGTGGATGCCAACAGCGTAATATGGCTTTGCAATGAAGATGCCCTATATCTGTACGACAGCAATACCCAGAAGGTGACATTCATTCAAAACGAAATAGGAGAACGAATTACTGATATCGCACAGATTGATTCGACCCACTTCTTCATCGGGACCGACATCGGCATACATTATGCTGAGCTGGCCAACAACACCCTCACCCTCAGTCCCTGCAACCAATTGGACACCTTGAAGATACAAATCAACGAACTATACTATCATAAACCGTCTCACAAGGTTTTTATCGGTACTTTCCAACGGGGAATATTTACCTATGACCTGAATGAGCACAAAGTCATGCATATCCCATCCGGACTGATGGACGTTAGTATTAACTGTATCCGTGCCTACAATAACAATGAAATCCTCATAGCTACAGACGGGGCCGGTGTCTACAAAATGAATACCGATACCTATGAATCTATACCATACATTGTTGCTGACTATAACCGGTACAACTCAATGAACGGAAATACCATCAATGATATCTACATTGACAGTGAACAACGCATCTGGATGGCTAATTATCCCATTGGTATAACTGTACGCAACAACCGATATGCCGATTATCAATGGATAAAACACTCTATCGGCAATAAACAGTCACTCATCAATGACCAGGTAAATGCCATCATTGAAGACCATGACGGCGATTTATGGTTTGCCACCAATAACGGCATCAGCCTTTATTATAGCAAGACGAAACAATGGCATTCTTTTCTCAGCAGTTTCGACACCGCAAGCCATAGTAAAAACCATATCTTCATCTCATTGTGCGAAGTGGAGCCCGGCATCATCTGGGCCGGAGGATATAGTTCCGGCATCTACCAGATCAACAAGAAACTACTGTCCACAGAGTTCTTTACTCCGTCTTTATTCAGTAATCTGAATATCCGGCCGGACAAGTATATCCGTTCCATTATGAAAGATTCTTCAGGAAACATCTGGTTCGGAGGGTATTATAACTTAAAAGAAATAGATTATTCCAGAAAAAATATACGCCATTTCCCGGGCTTGAATGGTATCACTGCCATCATAGAGAAAGACTCCACACATATGTGGATAGGCACTTCCACCGGCTTGTACCTGTTGGAAAAAGCAACCGGTAAGTATACCTATATCCAGATGCCGGTAGAATCCTACTACATCTACTCCCTATGCCAAGCTTCCGACGGAATGCTGTATATCGGTACCAACAATGCCGGTTTACTGGTATATGATACGACCAAAAACACATTCAGACATTATCATAGAGACAACTGCGCCTTGATTTCCAATAATATCTATACACTATTGTCTGATGGTAAAGGAAATATCTTTCTGAGTACAGAACACGGTCTGTCCACCTTCTATCCTGTCGAAGAGACATTCCATAACTGGACCAAAGAACAAGGACTGAAGTCTGACCATTTCAACGCAGCCTCAGGCACCTTGAGGAAAAACGGCAATTTCATTTTCGGCAGTACGGATGGAGCCATAGAATTCAACAAAGACATGATCCTGCCTCGCGACTATAAGTTCAAAATGGTATTCAGTGACCTGCGGGTATTCTATCAGACCGTTTATCCCAAGGATGAAGGTTCTCCACTTATTCTGGATATTGACGAGACAAAAACCTTGCGTTTGAAGTACAACCAGAACATCTTCTCATTGCAGGTCTCAGACATCAACTATGACTATCCTTCCCTAATTCTGTACTCCTGGAAACTGGAAGGCTTCTATGAGGGTTGGAGCCGTCCGGGAGAGGAAAACGTCATCCGTTTTACCAACCTGAGTCCGGGCAACTATACCCTCCGCGTACGTGCCATCTCCAACGAAGACCGTCGTATTGTCCTGGAGGAACGCAGTATGGACATCATTATCGAGCAACCCCTCTGGCTCAGTTTCTGGGCGCTGATACTCTATGCAGTGATTATCATATCCATTGCAAGCATCACTCTACGAATAATAGTCTTGAGAAAACAGCGGAAAGAATCCGATGAGAAAATACGCTTCTTCGTCAATACAGCGCATGATATACGTACTCCACTGACGCTCATCAAAGCACCCTTGGAAGAAATCACCGAACGCGAGCAACTGACTTCCAGCGGACAGAGCAACATCAATACAGCCCTGCGAAACGTAAATGCCTTGTTGCGCCTGACCACCAACCTTATTAATTTCGAACGCGCAGACACCTATTCCGGAAGTCTATACGTATCCGAATACGAACTGAGCACATATATGGAAGAGACGATCGATGCTTTCCGTTCATACGCAAACATAAAACACATCAACCTAACCTACGAAAGCAGCTTCCGTTATCTGAACGTATGGTTAGATAAGGACAAGATGGATTCCATTTTGAAAAATATCATATCCAACGCACTGAAATATACACCGGACGGCGGCAATGTACATGTCTTTACTTCCGAGACAGAAGATACCTGGAGTATTGAGGTGAAAGATACCGGTATCGGAATTCCGGCTTCAGAACAGAAAAAGCTGTTCAAGATGCATTTCCGTGGCAGTAATGCTATCAATTCCAAAGTTATCGGCAGCGGCATCGGACTACTTCTGGTAGGGAAACTTGTACGCTTACATAAAGGAAAGCTCAACTTCAGCAGCATGGAAGGGAAAGGCTCTTGCATCAAAATCACGTTCCCCAAAGGGAACAAGCATTTCCGCAAAGCAATCCAACGCCCTCAACCCAAAAACGAACGGATTGTTTATTCGGCCTCCGGAGTGCCTATCAATGCCTCTACTACATCATCCCCTGCTTCCAGTGGAATCTACGACAAGACGCAACAACAGTCACAAAACAACAGTAACCACCAGAAAATTCTTATTGTAGAGGACAATGACGAATTAAGGGAATATCTGCGTAGAACATTGTCTGAACAATACAACATACAAGTATGCTCCAATGGAAAAGAAGCACTGACCATTGTCAAGGAGTATATGCCCAACCTCGTCATTTCAGACATCATGATGCCGGAAATGAGAGGAGACGAATTGTGTCATATCTTGAAGAACGACATCGAGACATCACATATCCCCATCATCCTGCTCACAGCACTGAATACCGACAAGAATATCATCGAGGGGCTGCAAAGCGGAGCGGATGAATATATTGTGAAACCCTTCAATATCGGTATATTGCGGGCAAACATTGCCAACCTGCTGACTAACCGGGCACTGTTGCGCCACAAATATGCCAGTCTGGACCTGAACGACGAGAAGAACAATACGGATTGCATCAACTGCTCCAACGACTTGGACTGGAAATTCATTGCAACCGTCAAAAAGAGTGTCGAAGACAATATGGACAACCCAAGCTTCAACGTCGACGTGCTCTGCAACCTGCTGAATATGAGTAGGACCAGCTTCTACAATAAGATAAAGGCACTGACCGACCAAGCTCCGGCTGACTACATCCGGCTGATTCGACTGAAACATGCTGCCCAACTTCTGAAAGAACAAAAGCATACCATCACCGAGATTTCAGAACTGACCGGTTTCAGTGATGCGAAATATTTCCGTGAAGTATTCAAGAAACATTTCAATATGAGCCCAAGCCAGTATGCCAAGAGAGGGAAGGAAGGGAAAGATGATAAAGAAATAAAGTAAATTATAACATTTTGAATATGAATATATATCTTGAAGCATTCTCCATTTTCTTTAAGATAGGAGCCTTTACCATCGGCGGCGGTTATGCCATGGTACCGCTGATAGAAAACGAAATCGTAACCAAACGAAACTGGATAGCCAAAGAAGATTTCATTGACCTGCTTGCTATATCACAGTCCGCTCCGGGCATCCTTGCCGTCAATATATCCATTTTTATAGGGTATCGGCTACGGGGAATACGAGGGAGCATAATCACTGCATTGGGAACCATACTTCCTTCGTTTCTCATCATCCTCGCCATAGCGTTGTTCTTTCACAACTTCAAGGACAACACCATCGTGGAACGTATATTCAAAGGTATTCGCCCGGCAGTGGTTGCATTGATTGCCGCCCCTACATTCAGCATGGCAAAATCGGCCCGGATAAACCGATACAACATATGGATACCGGTGGTTTCAGCACTGCTCATCTGGCTGTTGGGCTTCTCTCCCATCTGGATTATCATTGCGGCAGGTGTAGGAGGATACTTCTTCGGACGTTGAAAACGTCCGAAGAATTAAAAATTAAAGAATTAAAAAGGATAGCAACATTAATCACTAACCATTTATCATTAATTACTAATCATGGTTTTCTTACAGTTATTCTATACATTCTTTAAGATTGGGCTTTTCGGCTTTGGTGGCGGATATGCCATGTTGTCTATGATACAAGGTGAAGTAGTTACCCGTTACGGTTGGCTTACAGCGCAGGAATTTACTGATATTGTGGCAATCAGCCAGATGACACCCGGTCCGATAGGAATCAATTCGGCAACTTATGTGGGTTATACTACGATAGCTGATTGCTACGGTACAAGCTATGGTATTTTAGGTTCTATTATTGCTACGTTTGCCGTGGTGCTTCCTTCTTTCCTACTGATGCTGACCATCAGCAAATTCTTTCTGAAATACCAGAAACATCCTTCCGTGGAAGCGGTATTCAGTGGGCTCCGCCCGGCAGTGGTCGGTCTGCTGGCCTCAGCCGCGCTGGTATTGATGAATTCGGAAAACTTCAGTTCTCCCAAAGAAGACATATATTCCTTCGTCATCAGCTGCCTCATCTTCCTCGTGGCATTTATAGGCACAAAGAAATATAAACTGAACCCGATAGGAATGATTGTAGCTTGTGGAATAGCAGGATTGATACTTTATTAGGGATTAAGGATTAAACGTTAATGATTAATCCCTAATCCTTAATCCCTAATTTTTAAAGTTTAATCTTCTTTCCAACGGATTTCGATTCATTATGCAGACGGTCCAAGGCTGTCACCACATAGCGGTACTTTGTCTTTCCGTCTTCATAAGGAAGTTTATAGAAATTATCGCGCGTGATGGCTACAATATGGGAAGGGTCATCTATATTCACTTTCTCTTTGTCATTAAAGCGATAGACCACATATTGGACGGCACGGTTCATTTCCTCTTTATACTTGGGAGCTGTCCAGAAAAGAATATATCCGTCTTCCGTCCACACCGGTTTCATCTTACGTACCTTTGCCGGAGCTTCGTTATCCATGAAATCGAAAACGGGAGGTAGCGCCGGATACTTATGATATTCGGCAATCAGGGCATCGCGATACTTGCCTGCATTCTCTACAACCGCACTGGCAGGCCACTGGCAACTGCCACCGATGGTCTGATAGGCCCGTTGCAAGGCCATTTTGCGAGGAAGCTGATTTATCGACGGGTTCTTGGGGTCGGCATTCTGCACGGTGTTCATCACGGACTGGCCGATAAACAAGGGGCGGTTTTCCGTATTCCTGGCCCACCACTTCACCAGTGTCTCATAGTCGGCAACCGGATGTCCTATATGCCAATAAATCTGCGGAATATTATAGTCTATCCAACCTTCACGGGCCCACAGCAACACGTCCGCATAAAGGTCATCGTAGTTTTGCAGGCCTTTGGTCTTACTGCCAAGCGGGTCACTGCTTTCATTCCGGTAAATGCCAAACGGAGAAACCCCGAACTTCACCCACGGCTTGATTTCACGAATTGTTTCATGCAGTTTCTTAATCAGCACATTCACGTTGCTCCGGCGCCAGTCTCCTTTATTGCTGAAACCTCCGCCAAAACGTGCAAAACTTGCATCGTCAGGGAAATCCTTTCCCTTAATGGGATAAGGATAAAAGTAATCGTCCATATGAATGGCATCCACATCATAGCGGGAAACGATGTCGCTCACCACCATGCAGATGTGCCGGCGGCTCTCAGGCAGTGCCGGGTCAAAATACAACTGGTCGCCATAAGTGACAAACCATTCCGGATGGATATTGTACACATGATTGGGAGCCAACTCACTCTTCAAGGTCGTCTTCGTGCGATACGGATTAATCCATGCATGAAACTCCATACCACGCTTATGGCATTCATCAATCATAAACTGCATAGGGTCCCAATAGGGTTCGGGCGCTTTACCCTGCACTCCGGTAAGGAAACGACTCCACGGTTCCAGTCTGGAAGCATACAGAGCATCCGCTTCGGGACGTACCTGGAAAATTATGGCGTTGATTCCCGCCTTCTGCAAGGAATTCAACTGCCCGATCAGATTCTGCTTCAGTTTTTCGGTCGGCATTCCACGGAACTGTCCGTTTACTGACTGTATCCATGCTGCACGAAATTCACGTTTAGGATAGGCAGACCCGGTCTGCACTTGCGCAAATACTCCTCCCGCCATTAGCAGCAAGAAGAATACACATAAAAGGGATTTTACTCTCATTCTCTAATTACAGCTTTTTAATACTTAAAATAGTTTATAATTAAGGTTTGTCCTTCATCGGCCATTCCACAATAAAGCGGCATCCTCCGCAATAGGTGTCATCCAGATAAATCCG
This sequence comes from Bacteroides sp. AM44-19, assembly GCF_003603395.1. Lineage (NCBI taxonomy): Bacteria > Pseudomonadati > Bacteroidota > Bacteroidia > Bacteroidales > Bacteroidaceae > Bacteroides > Bacteroides sp. AM44-19. The sequence goes on from NZ_QTNB01000001.1 coordinate 933,420, forward strand.
GCCTCCCACCAACTCCATTATCTCATTGGCTATGGCAAGCCCCAATCCGGACCCTTTGGTAAACGTGTCCACTTTATAAAAACGTTCGAAAATACGGTCCGATTCGTCCGGCCTGATGCCTATACCGGTATCCTCTATCACGAAGCGCAATACATGTCGGGACTTATCTTCCTCGCAGGAAACGCGTATATGACCTTCTTCCGTAAACTTCACCGCATTATCCAACAAAGACACCAGCACCATTTTCAGCCATTGCCGGGCTGCATAAAAGGCCATAATGCCGGAAGCAGGCACATATTCCAGTTCAACTCCCGGCTTCAGTTCCGGACGGAAGCCCTCAATACATTCCTTGCAACACGCATCCACTTCTATCTCCTCCCGCGGCATCTCCCACACTCGCGAATCCATATCCGCAATATTGAGTATGTTCTCCATCAGACTCAACAGATATGTATTGTTGCCCTCCACTTGTTCAACATACTCGCGTTTCTCCACATCATCCAGTTTCTCTTGAGCCAGCAAGGTAGAAAAGCCGACGATGGAATTCAACGGAGTACGGATTTCATGGGTGATATGCTGTATAAAGGAACTTTTGACCTGGCTCATTTTTTCCACCGCCCTGCGTGCAGCTTCCAACTTGCGGTTCATGGAGAGGGTGCGGATATACAGATAAGTAATGAGCAGCAAAAGCAACAATACCAGTCCGCCAACGGCCAAGGCTATCATCAGTCGTTCCTTGTTCAATCTGGCACTCAGCTCCAGCTTCTCCATCTTCAACCGGTCCACCTCAAACTGTGCCGTATATTTGCTTAGCTTGTCATCCATTTCTGCCGTACGCACGGAGTCACTCACGGCGGCATATCTGGCATAACTGCGGCAAGCCGCACGATAATCGCCCAACTGTTCCTGCAGTTCTCCTTTCATATAATGGTTATAAGGATAGCAAAGCCCCAGTGAATGCTGATAATCCATGAGTGAATCCACGTAAGCAATGTTACCTTTCAAATCACCGAGGATACGGCAACACATTATCTTATAGCCAAACCATGCTTCGGGCGTCGAGCTCTCCGGATGTTGACGGTAGAAGCGGTCGGTCTCCTCAATATAAGGCTCAGTAGCCTTTCTACCTTCATTGGCCAATAAGCCTATAACCCTGAATTCACAGAAACGCAGGTGCAGGGAAGGGTCTATGCTGACTTGTTTACGGTCCAGTTTGTCCTCCAGTTGCGACAATTTACTCAGATACTCGCCGGCCTCTGCATACTCACTGCGTGAAAGATAAGTCTGGATAATATTAAGCAACACCACGTATGCGTCACGATAATAGCTGCCTTCCTCGAAAAGTTTCAGTGCATTGTTGTAATTCTCTATACACAGTTTTACGTTGTTTCCAAAGACCCGATGGTTATACCCGATGCACATTTCGCCACATGCCAATCCGTATTTGTCCCGGGCTTGCTCGGCATCCTGATGGAGCCTGACGGTTTCAGCCATCGCCTCCTCCTGCATACCTTTCTCCGTCATACGCTGAATGTACTGCCGCCACGCCATATACCGGTCTCGTGTCCGTTGGTATTTCCGGCACCAGTCCATATATTCATAGGTTGCGGCTTTCAATTGGTCAATGTCCCCCAACTGATAATAATGAGAAATCAAGTTGTTATGGGCATCACTAATCTGTACCGTATCGTTCAGTTCGCGGGCAAGTTTTATCCACCGGGCATTGATGGAAGGCAATCGGTCTTGTCCCAACACTTTCTGCGCACTATCTGCCAGAGCTTTCATCTCTCCATAAGGGTCTTCGGCATGCAGGATTGAGGGGCATAAACCTAACACCAGCACAACAAGAAGCCATTTTATATTACGCTTTACCATGTTCGGACATTAAAAGGAGTCGGATGCGAATTTAGTGCTTTTATTTAATGTAAATTAGCAGTCATCCTAAAGTATAACAAATCTTAACCTTGCCTATCTGATACGATTTTTCCAGCAGGTTCGTTTTATTCTACCCCGGTTTGCATTATCTTTGCAAATCCTAAATCACATAAGTGACTTTTATATGGCAGAAAATACATCGATTATCATAAAGGGAGCCCGTGTCAATAACCTCAAGAACATTGACGTAGAGATTCCCCGTAACAAACTCGTAGTCATCACCGGACTGTCCGGTTCCGGAAAATCCTCACTTGCTTTCGATACATTATATGCCGAGGGGCAGCGCCGCTACGTGGAGAGCTTGAGCAGTTATGCCCGCCAGTTTCTGGGACGTATGAGCAAGCCTGAATGCGATTTCATCAAAGGGATTCCACCTGCCATTGCCATTGAGCAGAAAGTAAGCAGCCGTAACCCACGGTCCACCGTGGGTACCTCCACTGAAATATACGAATATCTGCGGTTGCTCTACGCACGTGTCGGTAAGACCTTCAGCCCGGTCAGCGGACAAGAAGTGAAGAAACACTCGGCAGAAGATATCGTGAAGTGCATGCTGGAATATCCGGAAGGAACCAAGTATACCGTGCTCGCCCCGATATTGCTGCGCGAAGACCGCACGCTACAACAACAACTGGAGATAGACATGAAGCAAGGTTTCACCCGTCTGGAAGTGAACGGTGAAATGATGCGCATCGACGAATACAAGCCGAAAGCCGGAGACACAGTTTTTCTGTTGATTGACCGTATGACAGCCTCTTCAGAAAAGGATTCCGTCAGCCGCCTCACCGACTCGGCCGAAACAGCCATGTATGAAGGAGACGGTGCCTGCCTGCTGCGTTTCTACCAGCCCGACGGGAGTACCTGCCTCTATCGTTTCAGCACCAAGTTCGAGGCAGACGGCATCACCTTCGAAGAACCGAACGACCAGATGTTCTCCTTCAACTCTCCCATCGGTGCATGCCCCGTATGCGAGGGATTCGGGAAAGTCATCGGCATCGACGAGCATCTCGTGATACCCGACCGCTCCTTGTCCGTCTATGATGGAGCCGTTGTATGCTGGCGGGGCGAAAAGATGGGCGAATGGAGGGATATGGTGATACACGGAGCCGAGAAAGCCGGCTTCCCCATCTTCACTCCCTATTATGAACTGACCGACGAGCAACGCCGGATGCTGTGGGAAGGGACACCCTACTTTGAGGGCATCAACGCCTTCTTCAAGATGGTGCAGGAAAATCAGTACAAGATACAATACCGTGTGATGCTGGCACGCTACCGCGGAAAGACGCTCTGCCCCAAATGCCACGGCACCCGCCTGAAGCCCGAAGCAAACTACGTACGCGTGGGAGGACGCAACATCTCCGAACTGGTAGATTTGCCCATCACTGAGTTGAAGCTCTTCTTCGACAACCTGCAGCTAGACCCACATGACGCCGACATAGCCCGCCGCATCCTGACAGAAATCAACAGCCGCATCCAATTCCTATTGGATGTCGGTTTGGGATACCTCACGCTGAACCGCCTCAGCAACTCGCTCTCCGGCGGTGAAAGCCAGCGAATCAACCTCGCCACCTCGCTGGGAAGTAGTCTGGTGGGCAGCCTGTATATTCTTGACGAACCGAGCATCGGCCTGCATAGCCGCGATACGGACAAACTGATACACGTGCTCCGCCAGCTGCAACAGTTGGGCAATACGGTAGTGGTAGTGGAACACGATGAAGAGATTATCCGTGCTGCCGACTATATCATCGACATCGGTCCCCGGGCAGGCCGCCTGGGAGGGAAGGTCGTCTACCAAGGAGATATGAAAGACCTTCAGAAAGACAGTGACAGCTATACCGTGCGCTATCTGCTGGGCGAAGAAACCATCCCCCTGCCGGAACACCGCCGCCCGTGGAACAACTACATAGAAATAAAAGGCGCGCGCGAAAACAACCTGAAGGGTGTAGAGGCACGGTTCCCGCTGAATGTAATGACCGTAGTCACCGGTGTCAGCGGTTCGGGCAAGAGTACGCTGGTACGCGACATCTTCTACCGCGCCCTGAAACGAGAGTTGGATGAATGCAACGAACGTCCAGGCGAGTTCACTTCCATTGGAGGAGACTTGCAGAACCTGCGCAATGTAGAGTTTGTTGACCAGAATCCTATCGGGAAGTCATCGAGAAGTAACCCCGTGACCTACATCAAGGCCTACGATGAAATCCGTAAACTATGGGCGGACCAACCGCTTGCCAAGCAGATGGGATACAGTGCCGGATACTTCAGCTTCAACAGCGAAGGCGGCCGTTGCGAGGAATGCAAGGGTGAAGGCACCATCACGGTGGAGATGCAATTCATGGCAGACCTTGTACTGGAATGCGAATCCTGCCACGGCAAACGCTTCAAGGCGGACACGCTGGAAGTGAAGTTCCACGACATGAATATCTACGACGTATTGGAGATGACCGTAAACCAAGCCATCGAATTCTTTACGCAACACGGACAGAAAAAGATTGTGAAGAAGCTGCAACCCTTGCAGGATGTAGGTTTGGGATATATCAAACTGGGGCAAGCCTCCTCCACCCTCTCCGGTGGAGAGAACCAGCGCGTGAAACTCGCCTTCTACCTCAGCCAGGAGAAAGCAGACCCGACCATGTTCATCTTCGATGAACCGACCACCGGACTACACTTCCATGACATCAAGAAACTGCTCGAAGCCTTCGATGCCCTAATACGCCGCGGGCACAGCATTGTCATCATCGAACATAATTTGGATGTGGTGAAGTGTGCGGACCATGTGATAGACCTGGGGCCCGAAGGAGGGGACAAAGGAGGAAACATCGTAGCTACCGGTACACCGGAGGAAGTGGCGAAGTGTGCGGCAAGTTATACGGGACAATTCTTGCAAGAGAAATTACACCCCTCGCTTCCTTAAATAGAACACAGAGGCACGGAGACACAGAGATATTAAATTCAAGGAAAAAGAATAAAACTCTATGCCTCCGTGTCTTTGTGCTTAATCTTACCGGGTGCTACTACTCCAATTTAAAAGTAACCGGAAAAGTAAATTCCACCTTCACGGCTTTACCCTGCTGCATCCCCGGTTTCCATTGTGGCATCAATTCTACAATCCGTAATGCTTCCTCATCCAGGGCAGGATACCTGCTGCGCATAATAACGGGGTCCGTCACACGACCATTCTCGTCAATCACCACGCTGACAGCAACTCTTCCTTGAATGCCATTCTTACGGACTTCTTCCGGATAACGGATATTCTTTTGAATAAAATCCATTAAGGCTTTCATACCTCCCGGAAACTCGGGCATCACTTCCACTACTTTATAGACAGGTTCTTCCATTGGCTCTTCCGTTATCAATTGTGGGCTCCCGCCCTTCCCTGCATCCGAAACATAAGGGGGAAGAGATGTCTTTTCCGCCGTTCTCCATTCTTCCTCATTGTCCGTCAGTCTGAACTCAGCCATCATCAAGACAGGTTTCCTCCTGATGGTTATCTCATAAAAGTAACGGTAGCGTCCCGGCTTGTTGGGATGCACATCCGGATAAAGGGAGGCTTTCATAACCCTTTCCTCCCCATCCCGCAGCACATAGGCGATGTCCCAAAAGGCAGCGTTTATCGGCAATTCCCGCCAGGTACCTTTTTCGTCTTCGAACGTCAGGTAGTAATGCTCGCCGCAGGTCAAATCTCCGCCACTGTGATTGCTGAGGATGAATGTCGCATGAGGCGCTTTCGTTGAAAAGACTGGATATTCGGGACGGATATGGATGCCACGAATATGATTCCTGCCTACTCTCTCGTTGATGACGGGGACTTCTACACCATGAAAACAGAAAACGGGGGAGTCCATTATCTCCTCCCGGAACTCTTTCCGTTTTTCAGGAGTATTCACAATCAAATCTATATCTATGCAATGCATCCCCACCCCATATCCGGTCACATTCCTCCGGATGTGTGTGTAGGTTGTGTTTTCCAACCGCTTTCTCAGTTCGTCGTGAATGGCAAGCAATTGTTTTTGCAAGCAGTCACCGTCATCCACGAGCCCTATCTTGAGGCTATCGCTCACTGATTTTTCCTGCAACCGTCGGTCTAACCCTACCGTATCTACAGAATCTTCAGGCATTTCTACGCGTTCCGTCTTATTCATCTTGCAGGATGAAAGGCAACAAAGCAATAGGAGAAAACAAACTCTGTTCATAGCATTTTGTATTTCAAGTCCATAGCATCAAATATACTCATTTTCGCAATCATAATCAAAAATAGAACCCCTAATCTCATAAGACTATATTAGGAATACATGTAATAACGGTATGAGAATAGAAAAGATTACGGCTAAAAGACACTGCATCGCCACTGCAAAGTCACTGCATTCCTTTTGCAGTGCTGCTGCACGCCCATTGCAGTACGACTGCAACCGTATTGCAGAGCTACTGCAAGCCTCATGCAGTGACACTGCAAAAAGTGTGCAGAACTTTGCAGTAGGAAAGAACTGATAACTAAGATAATAGCGCCAATGAAAGAAGTATGCAGTACAATTGAAATGGAAACGAAATGGGCGTGACAGATAAGTGTAACGATTCTTATCTATCACGCCTATCTATCACGCGGTAAGGTATTTGTAATCAATAGAATATACCCCTCCGCGTGATAGCATGACAGATGTTTTGCAAAAACAAACTCTGTGGTAGTAGCAAAATGAGATTAGAAATAGAATCCGAAACCTACTTTCAGACCAAATTTAGAACGGTCGTCGTTAATGTTCCAATAAGCCGCAGGTTCGATGGTCACCGTACGCGTCAGGAAGAACGCATAACCGGCTTCCAGACCGAAAGAGAACTTGGTATCATCCAAATCGTGTCCCCAATCCCAACGGTCCACATTGACATCGGCACCCAGATACACGCCAATCTTGTCGAAATAATAACGTCCGCCTACACCCAGCGTATAGACATCGAGGTCAGATCCTCCGGTATTCCAAGCAGCTCCGGCATGCACCAGCAAGGCGATGTTGTCGAGTAGAAAAGCACCTCCCTTGGCTTCAAGGCCAAAACTTGTCTTGTCGGTTCCCGTGTCATGAGAAAATTCCAAACCGGTGATGGACGGGTTCAAAATCCACTTACCTTTTTCAAACTGTGCCTGAGCTGCCACTGTGACAACAAGCAAGCAAACGAATAATGCCAGTTTTTTCATCTTGTTCTGTTTTTTGAGTGAATAATCAATGTTGTTTATTGTCTTCTTCGAATCGCTTGCGTTGCAGCGCCTCCTTCTTGCGAAGCACCAGCCACAGCACAAATACAATGAGGTACGAAGCAGCTACGGTGACATACTTCTCAGTATCGCTGATTTCCGTATTGCGGGGAAGGAAATAAGCGGCAGTAGCAGAAACGTAAATAAGCAGGGCCAACGTGAGCCCGGTAGATTTCTTGATTTTCTTCATTACCAAAGTTTTTTAGTCGTCTTAAAATACCAAATATTAAACCAAATAGCAGCCAGCACAACAGCTATCAAGGCTATGCCCAGCGCATAATTCGGACCGAGCCCGAAACCTTCGGGAGCAATGCAGATGTAAGTGGTACACACAGCCGTCATGAATAATGCCGGGAAATAGGTGACGTAATAATAACGTCCTTTCTTCTCGCGTACCAGATAGACCGTAATGGCCCACAACGTAAAGACGGACAGAGTCTGATTGGCCCAGGCAAAATAACGCCAAATCATATCAAATCCATCCTTGTCCCGCAGGCTGTAAAGCAACAAGCTAATGGCTACCAGGAACATCGGGATGCATATATATAAACGGCGACGCATGGATTTTTGTTCCATTCCCAAGAAATCCGCCACAATGAGGCGCGCTGAACGGAAAGCCGTGTCGCCACTGGTAATAGGCGCGGCAATAACACCCAGAATGGCCAATACGCCACCTACGGCACCCAGCCAGTCTTTTGTAATGGCATCTACAATGATAGAGGCATTCGTCTCCCCCATCCCGTTCTCGTGGAAGAAATAAGTGGCGGCGGCAGCCCATATCAGAGCTACAATGCCTTCGGTTATCATTGCCCCATAGAAAACGGGGCGTCCGTGGCGCTCGCTTGTCATGCAACGTGCCATCAGCGGACTCTGCGTGGCATGGAAGCCACTGATGGCACCGCAGGCAATGCTGACGAACATGATGGGGAAGATGGGCAATGCAACCGCATCGGGATGCGTGTTCTGCAATCCGTCCCATATCTCCGGCAATGCAGGATGGTTGACGTAAAGCATTACCAGAATACCGACCGCCATGAACAGCAGGGCAACGGCGAACAGTGGGTATATCTTACCGATAATCTTATCTACCGGCAGCAAAGTGGCAAAGATATAATAAGCGAAAACAACAATAATCCAGAAGGTGGTATCCAAGCTGTCGGGGGTCAACTTGGCAAGCAGTCCGGCCGGCCCTGCCACAAAGACAGCTCCCACCAATATCATCAGGATGACGGTAAAGCCGCGCATCACCTGCTTGGTGGTCAGCCCCAGATAGCGTCCGATGATTTCCGGCAGGCTTTCCCCGTCATGCCGCAAGGAGAGCATACCGGCAAGATAGTCGTGCACTGCACCGGCAAAGATACTGCCAAGTACAATCCACAGATAGGATGCCGTACCGAACTTAGCTCCCATGATGGCACCGAAGATAGGTCCCAACCCGGCAATATTGAGAAACTGTATCATAAAGATTTTCCAAGTAGGCAGTGGAATGTAATCCACACCATCGGCTTTGGTAAGGGCGGGTGTTTTGCGGTCATCGGGACCAAAGACGCGTTCTATGAAGCGTCCGTAGATAAAATAGCCGGCTATCAACGCCAGCAGGCAAAGCGTAAATGTAATCATGGCGTGTTAATATCTTTAATGTATGCAAATGTAACAGTTTCCAAGTAAACAGCACAAAATAATCGGGTGTTTTGCTTATCTTCGCCGAGAAATATGACAGAAATAAAGAAGAAAAGAGAAAAATGAAACGAATTATTTCCATTTTACTATATATGGCCGTCTTGCTGCCACTGGCTGCGCAACCGCCCAAGCATGAAGTGCGTGCCGCCTGGATAACTGCCGTCTATGGCCTGGACTGGCCGCAGACACGCACCACTTCGCCCGAAGGCATCCGCAAGCAACAGGCCGAACTGATTGAAATATTGGACAGACTGAAAGCCGCCAATTTCAACACAGTACTGTTCCAGACCCGTACACGGGGAGATGTCCTCTACAAATCAGCCATCGAGCCCTACAACTCCATACTGACCGGAAAGGTGGGCGGCGACCCCGGCTACGATCCGCTGGCTTTTGCCATAGCCGAATGCCACAAGCGCGGTATGGAGTGCCATGCCTGGATGGTGACCATCCCTCTGGGCAACCGCAAGCATGTAGCCGCCCTCGGTAAAGAGTCCGTCACCAAAAAGAAACGCGCCATCTGCGTACCCTACAAACGCGAATACTTCCTGAATCCCGGACATCCGCAAACCAAAGAGTACCTGATGAGCCTTGTCCGCGAAGTGGTGGAACGCTACGATGTAGACGGGATACACTTCGACTACCTGCGCTATCCGGAAAACGCCCCCCGTTTTCCCGACAGCTACGACTACCGCAAATACAGCAAAGGACGCAGCCTTGCCCAATGGCGCAGAGACAACCTGACGGAAATAGTACGCTATATATATAAAGGTGTAAAAGCCATGAAACCCTGGGTAAAGGTCAGCACCTGCCCGGTAGGAAAATACAAAGACACTTCCCGCTACCCCTCCCGTGGCTGGAATGCCTTCCACACCGTCTATCAAGACGTGCAGGGTTGGCTGGGCGAGGGCATCCAGGACCAGATTTATCCGATGCTCTATTTCCGTGGCAATCATTTCTATCCCTTTGCCCTCGACTGGCAGGAACAAAGTAACGGACGCCAAATCATTCCCGGTCTGGGCATCTACTTCCTCGACCCCAGCGAAGGGAACTGGACGCTGGACGAGATTGAACGGCAGATGCACTTTATCCGCGCCCACGGTCTGGCGGGGGAGGCACACTACCGCGTGAAGTATCTGATGGACAATACGCAAGGGCTTTATGATGCGCTAGAAGAAGACTACTATACCGCCCCGGCCCTGCAACCCGCCATGCCGTGGATAGACAATGTAGCTCCTACACCTCCCGCCGGACTCACGGTGGAAACACCGGAAAACGGCTATTGGAAACTAAGCTGGCAACCCGCCACGGACAATGACAAGCGGAATGCTCCGATGTATGTAATCTACGGTTCGGACACCTATCCCGTAGATACCTCCAATCCGGAGAATATCCTGGCACAACGAGTACAAGGCACGGAATATACCTATGCCCCCATCCGCCCGTGGACTGCCCGAAAATATTTTGCCGTGACAGCCATAGACCGTTGCGGAAACGAAAGCGAAGCTATTCAGCAGCAGTGACACAGACAAAAGCCCGGTAACGGCTCTTCGGAGTGACCGGTACCAGAGGCAGATAGCCGGAAACAACCCTGCCGTCCTTCACCACCAGCGGATAGCTTTGCATATCCTGCTCATGCCGCTCCATCAAAGCTTCATGGGTCGGAAAACAATCAATGGAGAAACGTCCCTCCCCACCGGGGACAATGAAATGATCACTAAGCACATGGGAAACGATTCCCATATTCATCCGTAGATTTATTTCGACATGGGGGTTGATGGCATACGGATGCCCTTCCTTCTGACGGCAGACCATCATGTCCACACCCAAGAAACCCATATAAGATGTAGCATAACTCGTTTCCAATGCTTTCTGCATCATATTGCGTATGCGTACAAATGCTTCAAAGGGTACATATTGCTGAATCCATTCCTCCACTTGCTCATCCGAAGTAAGGATATTACCACGATATGCCCCTTTGTCATCCGTAACAAAACGGGAATAGCCGACAAAAAGAAGCTTTCCCCGACCATCCGAATAAAATTCCATGGCAAAGTCTTCCACCTTATCAAATATAGGCTCCATCACAAAACCTCTATTTTCTTTCAGCGCCCTACTACACCAATCGGAAACATTTTTCGTAAAGCCATGACGGCACCAACACAATCCCTTTCCACTTCCCGACCAAAGTGATTTGAACACACATCCCTCCTTGTAACGATCAACAATATCCGGAGAGATATCCGTCATTCTACCATCAGCCTCCACCAAGCAACAACCGTCACCACAAGTATAATCTATTTTATTGAAATAGAAAAGTGCGCGAAAAGCCAAAGCGTTACTACGGGCAGCCTTCATACGATATTTATCCAAAGCATCCGGCGTAGGAAGATTTTTTTCCAGAACACCGCCTTTCAACATCCGTTTACGGATAGCGGGGTTCCATCCCCAAGGCATTACCCGCACATCAGCATAATCGGGCAGCTCCGGCTCTGTCACCAAATGCACATCCAGCCGGAACAACTGTTGCATCTGTTTCAGATAATCTGCATTATAGGCGGAAGAGGCCAGTACCCCACTACCCGGCTGGGCATACCATATCGGCAACAAAGCCAAGTCTTCAGCCATACGGCGGATGGTAGCGGGCGCCATATAATTTTCTTCATTATTTCCCAATGCCATATCTGCATCAGGATTGAACACATAAAGTTTCATCTTTCAAATGTTAACCAATTACTCACGTTTTGTATGAGAGTGCAAAGTTATATAATATTTTGCCATCTCTACTTTGCAAATCTATAAAAAAGCCGTATATTTGTCGCCTGATAAACCGAATTTAAAGCATGGAAGCATTTTACCGTACACACGCTTATCTCGTAGAGCATACCAATGCCCCCGTACGCCGCGACCTAATGGACGAAATAGACTGGAATGACCGTCTTATCGGTATCAAAGGCACAAGAGGCGTAGGTAAGACTACTTTCTTGCTGCAATATGCCAAAGAGAAATTCGGCACAGACCGCTCCTGCCTCTTCATCAACATGAACAACTTCTACTTCTCCGGACATGGCATCGTAGAGTTCGCCGCCGAATTCCAGCGCCGCGGAGGAAAAGTGCTGTTGATAGACCAGGTATTCAAGTACCCGGAATGGAGCAAGGAACTGCGTATGTGCTACGACCGCTTCCCCAACCTGAAAATCGTGTTCACCGGCTCGTCCGTGATGCGTCTGAAAGAGGAGAATATGGAGTTGCGCGACATCGTGAAGAGCTACAACCTGCGCGGCTTCTCCTTCCGCGAATACCTAAACCTGCAGACGGGCATGAAGTTCCATGCCTATCCGTTGGAAGAAATCCTGAGCAACCACGAACAGATAGCCAAAGGCATCCTCTCCAAAGTACGTCCATTGGACTACATACAAGACTATATGCACCACGGCTTCTACCCTTTCTTCCTTGAAAAGCGTAACTTTTCGGAGAATCTGCTCAAGACGATGAACATGATGGTGGAAGTGGATATCCTGCTCATCAAACAAATTGAGCTGAAATACCTTTCGAAGATAAAGAAATTACTATATTTGTTGGCCGTGGACGGGCCGAAAGCGCCGAATGTCAGCCAACTGGCAAACGACATACAGACCTCCCGCGCCACAGTAATGAATTACATCAAGTATCTGGCAGACGCACGACTCATCAATATGGTCTATCCGAAGGGAGAAGAATTCCCCAAGAAGCCGTCGAAGATAATGATGCACAATTCAAATCTGATGTATTCCATCTATCCCGTCAAGGTGGAAGAGCAAGACGTACTGGACACTTTCTTTGCCAACACAATGTGGAAGGACCACAAGGTGAACAAGGGCGACAAGAACATCTCGTTCATGGTAGATGAGGTGATGCCTTTCAAGATTTGTCCGGAAGGAACAAAGATAAAGAATAATCCGGGAGTTACTTATGTACTGCATAAGGCAGAAATAGGCCGAGGCAACCAAATACCTCTCTGGTTATTCGGTTTCTTGTATTAAGAGAGAGATTTTTTTACTTAAATAAATAATTCAATTTAGTTATGACTAAACAGAAGAAATTCATTACTTGTGATGGTAACCAGGCTGCTGCACATATCTCGTATATGTTCTCCGAAGTAGCTGCCATCTACCCCATCACCCCCTCTTCTACGATGGCTGAATACGTAGACGAATGGGCTGCCGCAGGTCGCAAGAACATCTTCGGCGAAACAGTATTGGTACAGGAAATGCAGTCAGAAGGTGGTGCTGCAGGTGCCGTCCACGGCTCTCTGCAAGCCGGTGCGCTGACTACTACTTACACAGCTTCACAAGGTCTGTTGCTGATGATCCCGAACATGTACAAGATTGCCGGTGAATTCCTGCCTTGTGTATTCCACGTATCAGCACGTACATTGGCAAGCCATGCACTGTGTATCTTCGGTGACCACCAGGACGTTATGTCTGCACGCCAGACTGGTTTTGCCATGTTGGCCGAAGGTTCTGTACAAGAAGTTATGGACTTGGCAGGTGTTGCCCACCTAGCCACCATCAAGGCCCGTGTTCCGTTTATGAACTTCTTCGACGGCTTCCGTACTTCTCACGAAATCCAGAAGATTGAAATGTTGGAGAACGAAGACCTCGCTCCGCTTATCGACCAGGAAGCTTTGGCTGAATTCCGCGCACGTGCATTGAACCCGATGAACCCGGTTGCCCGTGGTATGGCCGAAAATCCTGACCACTTCTTCCAACACCGTGAATCTTGCAACAACTACTATGAAGCAGTTCCGGCTATCGTTGAGGAATACATGAACGAGATTTCCAAAATCACAGGCCGCAAGTATGGTTTGTTCGATTACTACGGTGCAGAAGATGCAGAACGCGTTATCATCGCCATGGGTTCTGTAACGGAAGCTGCCCGCGAAGCTATCGACCACCTCGTTGCCAATGGCGAAAAGGTTGGTTTGGTTGCCGTTCACTTGTATCGTCCGTTCTCTGCCAAGCACTTCCTTGCCGCCGTTCCCAAGACTGCCAAGAAGATTGCCGTACTGGACCGTACGAAAGAACCGGGTGCTAACGGCGAACCGTTGTACCTCGACGTAAAAGACTGCTTCTACGGTGCAGAGAATGCTCCGGTTATCGTAGGCGGCCGTTATGGTTTGGGTTCCAAGGATACTACTCCTGCTCAAATCCTCGCCGTTTACAAGAATCTGGCTATGCCGATGCCGAAGAACCACTTCACTATCGGTATCGTGGACGACGTTACCTTCACTTCTCTGCCCCAGGAAGAAGAAATCGCATTGGGCGGCGAAGGCATGTTCGAAGCCAAATTTTACGGTTTGGGCGCTGACGGTACAGTAGGTGCCAACAAGAACTCCGTAAAGATTATCGGTGACAACACCGACAAGCACTGCCAGGCCTATTTCTCTTACGACTCCAAGAAATCAGGCGGTTTCACTTGCTCGCACCTGCGTTTCGGCGACACTCCTATCCGCTCTACATACCTGGTAAATACGCCAAACTTCGTGGCTTGCCACGTTCAGGCTTACCTGCACATGTACGACGTAACCCGCGGCTTGCGTAAGAACGGCTCTTTCTTGCTGAACACCATCTGGGAAGGCGAAGAGCTTGCCAAGAACCTGCCCAACAAGGTGAAGAAGTACTTTGCACAGAACAATATCACTGTTTACTATATCAATGCAACCCAGATTGCACAGGAAATCGGTTTGGGCAACCGTACCAACACCATCCTGCAATCCGCATTCTTCCGTATCACCGGCGTTATTCCGGTTGACCTGGCTGTAGAGCAGATGAAGAAGTTCATCGTTAAGTCTTACGGCAAGAAGGGTGAAGATGTTGTCAACAAGAACTATGCAGCCGTTGACCGTGGCGGCGAATACAAGCAGCTGACCGTTGACCCGGCTTGGGCCAATCTGGCAGACGACGCCAAGGCTGAAAACAACGATCCTGCATTCATCAACGAAGTGGTTCGTCCTATCAACGCACAAGACGGTGACTTATTGCCGGTATCCGCTTTCAAGGGTATTGAAGACGGTACTTGGGAACAAGGCACTGCCAAATATGAGAAACGTGGTGTAGCCGCATTCGTTCCCGAATGGAACGCTGAGAACTGTATCCAGTGTAACAAGTGTGCTTACGTTTGTCCTCACGCTTCCATCCGTCCGTTCGTACTCGATGCTGAAGAGCAGAAGGGTGCCAACTTCACTCAACTGAAGGCTGTAGGTAAAGCATTCGACGGTATGACATTCCGTATTCAGGTAGACGTTCTCGACTGTCTGGGTTGTGGCAACTGTGCCGATGTCTGTCCGGGCAACCCGAAGAAGGGTGGCAAGGCTCTGACTATGAAGCACCTCGAAAGCCAATTGCCGGAAGCTGCCAACTGGACCTACTGTGCTGAAAACGTGAAGAGCAAACAACATTTGGTTGACATCAAGGCCAACGTGAAGAACTCTCAGTTCGCCACTCCGTTGTTCGAGTTCTCAGGCGCTTGCTCCGGTTGTGGTGAAACTCCGTACGTTAAACTGATTTCCCAGTTGTTCGGTGACCGCGAAATGGTAGCCAACGCAACAGGATGTTCTTCCATCTACTCCGGTTCAGTACCTTCTACTCCTTATACCAAGAACGAAAAAGGTCACGGTCCTGCTTGGGCAAACTCATTGTTCGAGGACTTCTGCGAATTCGGTCTGGGTATGGAGCTTGCCAACGAAAAGATGCGCGCACGTATCGTGAAGGCTATGGAAGATGCCATCGCAGCAGAAGGAACTCCGGCCGAATACAAAGAAGTATTCCAGGCTTGGATTGAAAACATGTACGATGCAGACAAGAGCAAGGAACTGGCTGAAAAGATTATTCCGATGGTAGAAGCTGCCAAAGACAAGTGCGACAGCTGCAAGACTATCGCCAGTCTGTCTCAATACCTGGTAAAACGCAGCCAGTGGATTATCGGTGGCGACGGTGCCTCTTACGACATCGGTTACGGTGGTCTCGACCATGTAATCGCAAGCGGTAAGGATGTCAACATCCTCGTACTGGATACTGAGGTTTACTCCAACACAGGCGGTCAGTCTTCCAAGGCTACTCCGGTAGGCGCTATCGCCAAGTTTGCCGCTGCCGGTAAGCGTGTACGCAAGAAAGACCTCGGTCTGATGGCTACTACTTACGGTTACGTATACGTTGCCCAAATCGCTATGGGTGCCGACCAGGCTCAGACTTTAAAGGCTATCCGTGAAGCAGAAGCATATCCCGGTCCGTCACTCATCATCGCTTACGCTCCGTGTATCAACCACGGTCTGAAGGCAGGTATGGGCAAGAGCCAGGCAGAGGAAGAAAAGGCCGTTAAGTGCGGTTACTGGCACTTGTGGCGTTACAACCCGGCTCTGGAGGCTGAAGGCAAGAATCCGTTCACGCTGGATAGCAAGGAACCGGATTGGAGCGGATTCCAAGACTTCCTGAAGGGTGAAGTTCGTTACGCATCCGTAATGAAGCAATATCCGCAGGAGGCCGACGAGCTGTTCAAGGCTGCTGAAGAAAACGCTAAATGGCGTTACAACAGCTACAAGCGTCTTTCCAAAGAAAATTGGGGCGCTGAAGTTACAGAGTAATTCCGATTACTAAATAAAGAATAGAGGCTGCTCCTGAATAAGGCGTAGTCTCTATTTGTTTTTAATTAACAATACTAAATATCACAGGTTATGATTGGATTTATCATTTGGATTATCGGTGTGGTTCTGTGTGTCAAAGCCGTACTTGAAATCATGAAGTGGCCGGTAGACGGCGTGAAGAAACTATTAGTTGCAATTATCATCCTGCTCACAAGCTGGATTGGAATCTGTGTTTACTACTTCTGGGGAAGGGAAAACCTGCCTCAAATACTGAAATAAGTTCCAGTATCATTTACAGAAGTAAACAGACGTGTATTAAGAACAAGGGGGATAGACAACAGCTATCCCCTTCTTTTCAGAAACTCGGTAGGACTCTCCCCAAACTGTTCCTTATAGCATTTCGTGAAATAGGAAGGTGACGAAAAGCCCACTTCATAGGCAATCTCCGCTACCGTCATGTCAGAGGAGGCAAGCAGTGAGGCAGCCTTTTTCAACCTCATCTGGCGCAGCAGCTCATTCGGCGAATAGTTGGTCAGCGATTTCAGCTTACGGTAAAGCTGCACACGGCTCATACCCATATTCCGTCCCAAATCCTCCACATTGAGTTCCGCATCTTTCATCCTCTCCTCGACAAGCGATTTGAAGCGGGAGACGAAACCCTTATCCAAATCACTGATGGCTTCCTTCTCGATAGTCTGGTTATCTCCGAAGAACTGCCTCAACTGACGGCGGTTTGCAATAAGATTGCGGACACGAGACAAGAGCAACTGCGAATTGAATGGTTTGGAAATATAAGAATCGGCACCGCCATCATAGCCCTGGATACGCTGTTCGTCCAGCGAGCAGGCCGTCAGCAGAATCACCGGGATATGGCATGTCTGCAACTCCCCCTTCAAGCGGCGGCAGCATTCCACACCATCCATACCGGGCATCATTACATCGGAGATAATCACATCCGGCACATACTTCATGGCCAGCCGGATACCCTCTGTCCCGTCCGCAGCATCCAATACACGGAACTCGTTCGACAGAAGTGACTTCACATAGTTGCGAATATCCGCATTATCGTCAATTACCAGCACAGTAGGACAATCAGCCTCAACCACCTCTTCGCATGCCTTCACTTCCGTATCTATCAGGGTGGACGACACGTCCTTCTCTTCGGCAGGCAACGTCACTATGGTGGGATGGTACTGCGAAACATCCTGCTGCGGGAAAGTAACGATGAAAGTAGTGCCTTTCTCGTCACTGCGTGCCGTAATGTTACCGCCATGCATCTCTACAAAGGCACGTACCAGCGCCAGTCCGATACCGGTACCGGCTTGATGCCCGTCCACTTGATAGAAGCGCTCGAAGATGGCTTCCACATCGGTCGAAGAAATGTAGCTGCCGGAATTGAAGACGGACAGACTGTAGTTCTGTTCCGACTTTAACAACCGTACGGTGATTTTCCCGTTCTCCGGCGTATACTTCACGGCATTGGAGAAGAGATTGAAGTAAATGCGCTCCATCTTCTCCGCATCCGCCATCATCCGGAAGTCCGTATCGGGAGATGCCTCAAAGCTGAAAGCAATATGTTTCTTCAGCAACGCCATGCGGAAAGAGTCGTTCCAGCCCCGGAAGCTGTCGAGCAAATCAAAAGGTTCGAGATGGAGCTCCATGCGCCCGTTCTCCACCTTCCGGAAATCAAGTATCTGGTTGACCAGGCGAAGCAGGATATGCACATTCTTTTTCATCAGCTCGAGGAGCTGGCGCGGCTGTCCGTCGAGGGTGCGGTTGGCAAGAAGCTGCTCTATGGGATCGGCTATCAGCGTCAGCGGAGTACGGAAATCGTGTGAAATATTCGTGAAGAACACCAGCTTGGCGTGCGTAGCCTCCTCCAGTTCATGGGAAAGCTGTTCCAACTGCGACTTCTGCACTTCCAACAGTTCCTTCTGCTGTATCAACTGAGTTTTCTGTTCTTCCAGTTTCTTTTTCTGCATGGACAGCTCACGGTTCAACCGGTTCTTGGCACGCAAGGAGAGGTAGACAGCCACCAACAAACCGACCAGCAACAATAGGGCAGACAGACTGCCGTACAAGACAACCTGCTGCGTGGCATAACTGGCCAAATACTGGTTTATCTTTCCGTTCAGGGTTTCTATCTTTCCATCCAGGGTGCCGATGTGGGCGGTCTGCATCTTCATGATGAGAGCATTGTCGCGGTCGACGACGGAAGTGCCCAGGATAGTTTCACGGGGAAAATCACGCTTGTTCAGGATATCCATGGCAATCTGCATCACGCGGTCGCCACCGGTAGGATATATAAACGTGGCATCCAGTTCGCCGGCAAGCACTTTCTCCACTCCGTAGTCTTTGCCGGGCAGGGCGTCTATGCCGATAAACCGCATTTCCTTCTCCCGCCCCTTGCGGGCAGCGGCAGCATAGGCTCCGGCCGCCATACGGTCATTCTGCGCATACACCAGGTCGATATGCGGAAAGCGGCTCAGCAGGGTATCCATTTTCTCTCCGGCCTTGAGTTGCAACCAGGCACCGTCTTCAGCGGCCAGCAACCGGATACCGGGATAAGCGGATATAGCCTTCACAAATCCTTGATGACGGTCTACGGCAGGTGTGGAACCCACCAAACCGGAGATTTCCACCACATCTCCCTGCCCGTGCAGCACATTGGCCACATACTCTCCCACAGCTTTCCCTATCTCGTAGTTGTCTGCACCGACGTAGGCCGTGTATTTGTCCGAAAGGATTTTACGGTCCACTACAATCACCGGAATGCCCCGGTTGTATGCCTCCTCCACAACCGGAGTTATCGGAGTGGCTTCATTAGGGGCCACAATCAGCAGGTCCACCCCTTCGGCTATCAGTTCACGAATGTCTTTTGCCTGACGGTCATTATCGTCGACGGCAGTACGGATGTCCACCTCCACATCTTCGTAGAAATGGGCTTCACGGAGTATCTCACTGTTCATCTGGCGCCGCCATTCATCCTCGCTACATTGGGAAACGCCGATACGGAAACGTGCCTCGCGCCGGGAGCAGGCAACCGCCACTCCCCAAAGCACGAGCAGAAAGAATAAAATCCGAAGGTTATGCTGTCTCATCTTCACTTTCCTCTGATTTAAGATTGCAGATGAGCAAAGATAACGAAAAATGTGAAAAGAATAAGAAAAATCTATGCCAGCCTTTCTTTCAAGGCCACCGGCAATTCCGGCATGGCACCGCTCTGGGTACATACATAGGCAGAGACTTCCACCGCCAGTTTATGGGCATCGGGCACCTGCTTCCCGCTGAGAATGGCAGCGGTGAAGGCTGCCGTGAACGAATCACCGGCTCCAACGGTGTCCGCCACCGGTACCTTGGGCGTCTCCTGGAAGGAAACCACTCCCGGAGTGAACACATAGCTGCCGTTCGTTCCACAAGTCAAGATAAGCATCTTCAGGTTATACTTGGCCAGCAGAATCCAGCATTTGTCCTGCAAGTCGATGCCCGGGTAGCCGAAAATACGGCTGATGGTCACCAGCTCCTCATCGTTTATCTTGAGGATGTTGCAGCGGCGCATGGATTCGCAGAGTATCTCTTTGGTATAGAACCCTTGGCGGAGATTGATGTCGAATATCTTCAGTTGCCCCTCCGCATCGGGCATCGTGTCGAGAAAACGGTTGATGGTGATGCGGCTTGTTTCACTGCGTTGCGCCAAAGAGCCGAAACATACGGCACGCGTGTTCAGTGCCAGACGCTTCAGTTCGTCGGTAAAGGGAATGTTGTCCCAGGCCACGCCTTCTTTTATCTCATAGCACGGCACGCCCACGGCATCGAGCGTCACCTGCACCGTTCCCGTGGGGTAAGGCACGCGCTCAATCTGCGTGCGCAGCCCCTTCCGGGCGAACACATCCAGAATCTCGTCCCCATCCGCATCGGCACCTACGGCACTGACCACACGGCTGTCGAAACCAAACTGCGATGCATGGTAAGCAAAGTTTGCCGGAGCACCGCCTATCTTCTTTCCTTCGGGGAGGCAGTCCCACAGAGCCTCGCCCATACCTACTATTATCTTATTCATAATATTATATTGTTTAATGAATGATATATTTTATTCACGGCAAACTCAATGTCCTACCCACTGCAAACCTAATAAAAAAGTTCCTAACTATAGAATGAAAAGTTGCCAATTATCTATTAAAAAGTCTCTAAGAACTAAGGATTATCTCTATCCCAAGGCTTGGGATAGACATCCGCAACCTTGGGACAGATATCCGCAGCCTTGGGATATGTGTCCGCAGCCTGCGAACAAAGATTACCGCTTCATACGCAGCATATAGAAGAACAAGTACACTACCCCTACCGTCATCACAGCCACGGCACCGCTTTGTCCTACAGCATCACTTGCCAAGCCCATTGCTATCGGAAATACCGTACCGCCGAAGAGCCCCATAATCATCAAACCGGAAACCTCGTTCTTCTTTTGTGGCATAGCAAGCAACGCCTGAGAGAAGATAACCGGAAAGATGTTCGAATTGCCGAAACCGATAAGGGCAATGCAGATGTATATCATTGCCTTTTCATGGAAAACGAACAACCCTACCATCGCAGCCAACATACATAACACGCTGATGCCGAAGAAGGTTCGGGGAGCCATCTTCTGAAGGATGAAGGCTCCGAGAAAGCAACCCGCCGTGCGGAAGATGAAGTAAAGGCTGGTGGCAAAGCCGGCATCGGCCAGCGTCATGCCCAGACGCTCCATCAGGATTTTGGGCGCTGTGGTATTCGTACCTACATCAATGCCCACATGGCACATGATGCCCAGGAAGCAGAGAAAGATAAACGGCTTGCCCAGCAGAGCGAGGCACTCCCCGAAGGTGGAAGGGCGTCCCTCTTCCTTTTCCTCGCGGATGGAAGTACCGCTCAGCCAGAGAATGGCAATCACCGCAATGACCATATAGACCGGGAACAGCACCCTCCAGCCCATGCCCAGAGACGGAATGGCCTGCGTAGCTCCCCACATGGCGATGTATGGAGCCAGAAACGAAGCAATGGCTTTTACAAACTGTCCGAAGGTGAGCGAACTTGCCAGCCGCTCGCCGCTTACGATATTGGAAAGCAGCGGGTTGAGCGACGTTTGCATCAGCGCATTGCCGATGCCCAGCAATGAGAACGAGAGCAGCATCAGCACGTAGCCGTCTCCGAAAACCGGGAGAAGCAAAGAGGCAAACGTGATGACAAGGCTGAGAAGCACTGTCTTCTTGCGTCCGATGCGGTTCATCAGCATACCCGTAGGTACGGAGAAGATGAGGAACCAGAAGAACACCAGAGACGGGAATATGTTGGCTTGCGAGTCGGTCAGGTTCAAGTCGGCCTTCACGTAGTTGGAGGCGATGCCCACCAAATCCACAAAGCCCATGGCGAAGAAGCAAAGCATGACCGGAAAGAGCTTTGCCAAGGAATTCGTTTTTTGCATAATTATATCCTATTTTTTAAAATCCTAATCTGTAAATTCTGCAATTATTCACTTTGTAGCTTCCACCTTTTGCATAACAACTCATACGATTATATGGCTCATTAGGGAAAACCAAATTAGTCATAGCTACCTTACCACCATCAAGGAAAATCTCAACAGAACACTTATCAACAAATATATTTAAAGTATGGCTCATTGTTTTTACTATAGGCCCCCAAGTAGCAAGAGCAAAATCATCGATATAATTAATCGAAGTTTTCATACGTTTATCATGGGTTTCAAGTATATGAGATTGACTATTACGACCAAAATCAACAATACCACTCTTCGTGCGATCCATTACTAATCTACTTTCTAATAAATCTAAGTAAATATCAACCTCTTCACCTTTTTCATTAAATAGTTTAAACCCCATTATATTTGCTGTACCATTGACAAACTGCATTTCAATTTCATAGGCCCCACTATTCTCATTCAACAATGTATCCACATGATACTCGGTATCAACCATAAATGTAGATATCTCCCTCACTTCTTTACGTATATCACGTACTTCCTTTACAGGAGTTATTGATACATAAAATTCACCATCTTGTTCATACAACCCTAACTCACGAGGCAAGGCATTAGCACTACGAAACTGTTTTGTAGGAACGATGTTTGCATACTGCCAATTACTCATCCAAGGTATTGCAATAATCCTATCACAAGTGTTTGAAAAGCAAACTGTTGCATAATGATCCTTTCCCCAATCCAGCCATTTTACTGTCTCTTTAGGACTATCACAGACAAACTTCGTCCCATCAAAATTGCCTACAAAATATTGCGTAGCACTTCCCCCAAAATAGCAACCAGGATTTACATTGACAATCATAACCCATTTCATATAATCCTTATTACCATTAACTGGTAATTGGACCATGTCTGGGCATTCAAATTGACAAGGTTGCACACCATATCCTTCTCCCCACGCACTAAGATATGTCCAATCCTTTAAATTGTACGAAGCATAAAAGCGCATTTCTTTATCAGCAGAAACAATCATAATCCATTTCTTTTCAGGATTATACCAAAAAACCTTGGGATCACGGAAATCTTTTATCCCATCAAAAGGAGTCAGAATAGGGTTCTTTTCATATTTAGTATAAGTATACCCATTATCTTTACTGTAAGCCATACACTGAATTTGCCCATTTTTTTCACTTGCAGAAGTATAAAAAGCAATAATAGCTCCTGCACCATAACCAGCTGTATTCTCTACATCTACAACAGAACTACCTGAAAATATATGTCCCAGAGAATCACGAGCAATCACCGGTGCTTTATGCTCCCAATGCATCAAATCTTTACTGACTGAGTGTCCCCAATGCATATTCCCCCAAACAGAGCCATAAGGATTATATTGAAAATAAAGATGATATTCTCCATCCTTATAGACCAATCCATTGGCATCATTCATCCAACCATACAAAGGTGTGTGATGGTAAATTGGACGAAAAGTTTCACGGTTAGTAGTATCAAAAGTATCAACCAGCTCTATAGCATCCCACGTTACAGCATTATTATAGAGTCCTTTCATACGAATCATAATAGTCTCTCCACTACCCTGCCGATAATTATCTAAATCAAGAGGAACAAAATAATCTATACTGTCAACTGCCATATGTACGTCTAAAGTCTGCATAATTTTATTCCCGTCACTACTCTCTATTTGCAAAAGAGATTCATCTGCAGACTCTTGAATTGGAAGAAGCAATATTTTTGCTTGTCCTTCCACATAAATAATACTTTCCAACTCATTCATATGCTCCAATTGCATCTGAAAATGAGTAGCTTGTTTACAACCCCAAAAGAGTAAACAGCACAAACTTGCGAATAATGCTATACTCCATTTTACTGCCATCTGCCACTGTGTTAATAAATGTTTCATGTTTAATGGTATTATATTAATAAGGTTTTGCAAAGAAACAACAAAAAAAGAAGCTTGGACATAATTAATGTTGCAACTACTATAACAAATGTTACCTCAGCATTGTAGAACAATGCTGAGGTAACAAAATTCATAGTTTTTGAAACATATTTGACAAGCATTTCATTTTCTTAGCGCTATATTTGCCATTGTTATAAAACAAATAATATATTAAGTTAAACTCAAATTATTAAGACCATGAAAACATGTAAAGCAAAAAAAATGTATGGATTAGCTATAATGCTTTTTTCCATAATGCTTGTAAGTCCTACTTATGCGCAAAACGGTCCCAAAGGAACATTAAGGGTTGGAGCTGCCAAAGTGGACATTACTCCTAATCAAGATGAATTACCACCGAATTCTTTCGGTATCCTTGACCATATTCATAGCCGAGCTATTGTAATTGATAATAATCATACGAAAGCAGCATTGGTTACAGTAGATATAGGTGGTATCAGTGATGCTCAATGGAAGACTATAACAGAACGGGTTGAGACGGAAATTGGAATACCCCAAAATAATATAATGATTACAGCGTCACATACACATAGTGGAGCACGTTTAAAACCAGAAGTCTTGAATGAAAAAATATTCTCTTCCATTAAAGAAGCCACGTCCAAACTACAACCTGCCCAAATAGGATATGGTAGTGGAGTTTCATATATCAATATCAATCGCAATATTTTTGATCAAGAACGTCACGGCTGGTGGGAAGGCCCCAACTATGAAGGGATATCAGATAAAACAGTTGCAGTCATCTGTTTCAAAACAATGGATAACAAACCCATCGCAGTATATTATAATTACGCAATGCATGCTGTTGCAGCAGGGCAGTTGGATATGATTAGTGGAGATGTACCAGGAACAACTTCCAAATACATAGAAGACACTTTTGATAATGAAATAATAGCAGTATGGTCAACCGGAGCCAGTGGTGACCAAAACCCGATTTACTTCAATCAGACGTATGAGTTACGAGATATCCGTATTAAGGAATATGCAAAAAGAGGCGAAGATATCTCAAATGCAATGCCTCCAGGAGGCACAGGGCTTGACCGGAACAACCCTCAAGTAGCAAAACTAATGCAACAACAGAAAGATATCATCATATCTATGGGGCAAATGTTAGGAGAAGAAGTTCAACATGTTATGCGTAATATCAAACGTTATGAAACAGTTATTCCAATTAACACGGGAAGCAAAATTATAACTTGTCCAGGACGTAACCGATTAAATAAAGGAAGAGCTGGCTACGAAGGCAAATATGAAGATGCAGACCCGATTGTGCTCCGTCTCGGTCTAATTATGCTAGACAATATACCTATTACATCTGTTAATGCAGAAATCTTTAATTATATAGCAGTCAGATTGAAAAATGAATCTCCATATACACGCACAATGATGGCAACAATAACAAATGGAACAGCACGTTCTGGATATATACCTAATGATGCAGCTTATGGTTTTCAGACATTTGAAGTACTTTCTTCCAGATTAAAACCCGGATATGCAGAAAGCGCCATTGTCAATGGACTACTTGATTTAATCAATGAAGCCACTCATTAAAAAAAGCTGGGCTATCCTTATAAAAAGGACAGCCCACATAACAAACTTTTGATTAACTAGAAAATGTGATTATGAAAACACATATATTTACCCCAAAATTCATATGGATAACATTTTTATTCATACTTTATTCCAATTCCATATTAGCTCAACAAATCAATGTGACAGGAACTGTTATTGGAACAGATGATGAGCCTATTATAGGTGTTAGCATATTAGTTAAGGGAACCACCCAAGGAGTTATCACCGACCTTAATGGAAATTACACAATCAACACAAACAGTGATGCTACTCTTGTTTTTTCTTACGTAGGTTGCATAACCCAAGAAGTAGCTATCGCTGGTAGAAAAAAAATTAATATAACCCTCGTGGAAGACAGTAAAGCTCTGGATGAAGTAGTAGTTATCGGTTATGCTGTCGGTAATAAACGATCTGTATCAGGAGCAGTAGATCGTGTTACGGCAAAAGATATGAATCTTGGTTATATTGCTACTCCTATTGATGCCATCAGAGGCAAAGTTCCTGGTATGGTTATTTCTCAAGACGGTGGGAATGTTAATGCTGAACCGACTGTCCGCATTCGTGGAACATCTTCTTTATCAGGAGGTAATGATCCATTAGTAATCATAGATGGAGTCTTCGGATCCCTAGAGATGTTAAATACAATTGCAGCCCAAGATATTGAAGAAGTTACAGTTTTAAAAGACGCTTCGGAAACAGCCCAATATGGTTCACGCGGTGCAGCAGGCGTAATTGTTGTAACTACAGCTAAAGGAAAAGAAGGAGTTTCCAATATCACATATAATGGCCAATTCGGTATCAGCCATGCATATAAACAATTACAAATGTTATCACCTAACGAATGGAGGCATGTCAATCAAACTTTATTTTCTGGAGTAGGAAAAGATTTAGGTGCAAGTACCAACTGGATGGATTGGGTACAAAATTCTGTATATACCCAAAATAATCATACAGTCTCTCTTACACAAGCAACAAAAAAAGGAAGCATGCGTGCCACATTTGGTATAAACGACAGAACCGGATCAGTACGTAATACTGGTAATACCACGTATTACGGACGTTTCAACTCAAACTTACATGGTCTAAATAATAAATTGAGTCTTGAATTTAATTTATCTGCTATTTACCGTGAATCCAAGCCAGGTTCCAATGTTTGGTCAAGCGCTGCCGTTTATAATCCAACATATCCATCTGAAAGAAATCCAGAAACTGGTATATGGGACATTGACAACAATGTTTCATCAATGGTTGTACATCCAGGAGAAATAATGGAATACGATTTGAAAAATGAAAGTACACGCATTAATGCCAGTGCAAGAGCAACATATAAGATAATCGATGGATTATCATTAAGCGCTTTTGGCTCATTTATGTATGTAAACACAAATAATAAAGCATATTACCCCAATGATGTATATGCTTATAGAGGTAATCGTGGACGTGCTCAGGTCAGCAATCGACATGGCAAAGATTGGATGGGTAATATACAAGCAAATTACTCAAAAGAATTTAATAAACATGCAATTAATGCTTTAGCTCTAGTAGAAGGTCAATCCTACTATACATTCAATAGTTCTGTATATACAGAAGGGTTTGATACCAACTACTTTAAATATAATAATCTTGCAGCCGGTGCCCTATTAAGTTATGGAAATGCATCATCAGGGGCTCAAAAAAACACACTTTTATCTTATATGGCACGCCTCAACTACATGTTTGACAATAAATATGTAATAACAGTGAATGCACGTACAGATGGTTCATCTAAACTTGGAGCTAACCATAAATGGGGATTTTTCCCTTCCGCATCTGCCGCATGGATTATCAGTAATGAAGAATTCATGAAAAAGCAAAAAATATTTTCTACACTTAAACTACGTGCTGGTTATGGAGTTACAGGTAATCAAGATGCTATTTCACCACTCAACTCTTTACAAGTCTTATCTCCAAATGGAATTTCATCTTACAACAATCAGTCAGTAGTAACTTATGCTGTAGCTTCTAATGCTAATCCCGATTTAAAATGGGAAACAAAATATACTTTTGATATTGGATTGGACTTTACAATGTTCAATGGTCGTTTACGTGGAACGATGGATTACTTCCACTCAACAACTAAAGATTTACTGTATACATATAATGTATCTGTTCCGCCATTTACATACCCCACCTTACTTGCCAATATGGGAGAAATGGTTAATAAAGGATTTGAATTTTCCATTTCAGGAGAAGTAATCAAAAATAAAAAATGGGGACTCAATTTATCAGGTAATGTATCATTCTTAAAAAATAAATTAATATCACTTTCAGGAGCATATAATGGTGAAGCATTAACTACCACAGACTGGGTAGTAGTATCAAGTGCAGGTGGTTCAGGGCTTACCGCAAATACAGCTGTTACTTATATGGCAGAAGGTTATCCCGTTGGTATTTTCCGTTTACCAGTACACGATGGCTTCAATCAAGCTTCAGATGGAAAGAAAACATATAAATTTAAAGATCTAGACGGTGATGGAACCATTGACCACTCAGATTCTGGAGATAGAGAGATACTTGGTCAAGTTGTACCAAAAGTCAACATGAATCTTAATGCACAGTTACGATATAAGCAATTCGACCTGTCTGTCCAATTCAATGGCGCATTTGGACATAAAATTTATAACGCAACCCATCTTAATTATAATAACTTAAACTTATTTCCTTCATATAATGTACTTAAGACAGCCCCTAACTTAGGTATCTATGATATTGTACATACTTCATATTGGCTTGAAAAAGGAGATTATGTAAACATTGAATATATAACATTGGGATACAACATTCCCACCAAAGTATTCAAAATCTTTTCCAATGCTCGCATAGCACTTTCATGTAATAATGTAGCTACCATTACTGGTTATTCCGGACTAACTCCAATGATTAACTCAGCAAGTTTTCAAGGTGGAGTTGATTCTCGTAATATCTATCCTATTAATAGAACATATACTATTCAGTTAATTCTTAGTTTCTAAACATAAAAATAGAAAGCCATGAAGAAAAAAATATTAGGTTTAGTGACAATAGCAATACTATTACTAAGCAGTTGTTCTGATTTTCTTGACGAAGTTGCCTATGACAAATTCCAAAAAGAGGACGCATTAAGTAATCCCACATTAGTATATATCAATTCTGTTGCTGCTATATATTCAGGAATGGGATTACAAGGAACCTGCTTTGAGTTTCGTACATACCCTTACTCCTTTTTATCAGAATTCACATCGGATTTAGCAATGTTGCCCGGTCGTCAAGGTGACTGGGTAGATGGCGGTTTCCATCAGAATGCTTTCTTACACAGTTGGTCACCATCTTATGCGGCATTTTTAGCAACTTGGAATGACATTTACAAACAGATTAGTTTATGTAATTCTGCTTATGAAGACTTACAAGATATGATAGATAAGGGAGGAGAAGATTATCTCAAAGACTATCAATATGAAATTAGAGCTTGTAGAGCATTTTATTATTATCATGCAATAAATCTTTTTGGCAGGGTACCTATTATAGTTTCCTCAGATACCAAAGTGGCAGACGTAAAGCAACCAAATCGTACTCAAGTTTATGATTTTTTACGTGATGAATTAACCGATATCATACCACACCTACCTGAAGCAAAGTCCGCAGATTCAAACAGCCAATACTATGGGCGTATCACAAAGGCTGTCGGTTATATGATGATGGCAAAACTAGCTATCAATGCACCAATCTTTTCAAAAGAAGATTGGAACGATGGCTCCTTCACTGGAGGAATTAACGCAGTAGAATCCTATATTACAAATGCCGGAAAGAATATAACAATCACTCTTGAAGGAACTACACGTAACGCTTGGGAAACTGTTATATACTGCAAACAACGTATTAAAGAATTAGGATATGCACTAGCTGATAACTTTAAATCTAATTTCCTTGTAGGCAACGAAGGTTCTATTGAAAACATTTTTATTCGTCCTAATGATACAGACACTTACCGCCTTAGTCAAAATTTACATTGGTACTCATTGCATTATGCACATTCTGCTGCTATAGGATTTAATGGTGGGAACGGTCCAATAGCAACAATAGAAGCTGTTAAAATATTTGGTGCAACCTATGACGAAGCGACAGAAACTGCTGACTATTCAGCAACAGATCCACGTTGGGACATGAGCTTTTTCTATGGAGATGTGTATGTTGACGGAAAAAGAATTGCCTCACAAGTTTCCGAATCTTATAATCCTTATGGAACCTATTTACCATTCCAAGCCCGTATTGATTATGACGTAACTTCATACTCTGACCCTAAAGGATTATATATAGTGAAATGGGCTGGAGCTAGAGTAAAAAAACTGGAGCTTGATAAAACCGACAAAAACACAATGTGGGCTCATTATACTAATGCAGATTTTGTGGTATACCGATATGCGGATGCGCTACTACTCGCAGCAGAAGCACAATATCGTCTAGGGAATATTTCAGAAGCACTTACACTGGTAAATGAAGTTCGTAATCGGGTGAATGCCCAACCAAGAGAAACCCTTACATTACAAGACTTACTTGATGAACGTGCTCTTGAATTAATGTGGGAGCCTGTTCGGAGAGAAGATCAAATCCGTTTTGGTACCTACACTGAGGCTACAGATGATAAATATCCAGGCGTACCGCATGCCAATTCTGCAGGAGACTGGGTATACGATGCCAACGGATACACAACAGTATTTCCAATTCCTATCGATGTACTCAACTTAAATAAAAATCTTACGCAGAACCCCGGATATTAATAATACTCCTCTCATGCAACAGTAAATATAAGAGTCGTGCTAGAATCAATCCTACACGACTCTTTAATACAGATATTTTAAGGATTTATATATAATGCCAATTTACTCAAAAAAGTTATTAATGCCTCACCATTTATCTATTAGTAAACAATAATAACCTCAGGAAAATAAATCTATACTTCTCAAAAAACAAACTGTTCCGCACACCGGTATCCTTCTTCATAAAGCTCCGTCAGCTTCTTGATGTCACGCTCGATGCGGTCTACCACTACCGGCTTCTGTGGACGGATCACAACGATTTCCCCGGCGGCTTCCATCCGTTCCACCTGCTCCAACTGCTGATTATAGACAATGCTGCGGCGGTTGATGGCTTCACGCAATAGCGGATATTTCTTATATATAAAAGGTGGAACTTTCGTTCCCTGAATTTCCTTACGGTACCCATGATTGCGCGTCAACACCACCACATTATTGGTAAATCCATCCTGACGGGCACGCATCAAAGGAATACTGTCCACAATACCTCCGTCCAGCATCGGGATATTGTCCACGTAGGTAATGGGACAGACAAACGGCAGACTGCTCGAAGCACGCACAATATCAATGACGCGCTCCTTACTCCGCTTCTCCTCAAAATAGTTCGCTTCGCCCGTCTCGCAGTTGGTAGTTACCATCACATAGCGTTCGGGACAATGAAAGTATGCCTCGTAGTCGTAGGGAAGTATGTGTTCCGGAAACTCCTGGAACAACAAATCGAAATCCATGATATTCCGCTTCTTCAACAGATACTTCAATCCGATGTAATTGTATTTTTCCAGCAAGTCGATATTACTGTACTTGGCACGCCCGCGCTGGCCGGACATATAGGAAAGTCCGTTGCAGGCTCCGGCACTGACGCCGATGGTATAGGGAAAGCGAATGCCACGATCCATAAAGCTGTCGAGCACACCGCAAGTGAAGACGCCGCGCATGCCACCGCCCTCCAAAACAAGACCGCTACGGTCGTCGATACGTATTATTTTCTCCATAAGTGTCAGAATTAACGTTCCAAAGATAGCTTTTGTTTACGATATTCTACCTATATTTGCAGTTGCAACTATAAATCTATAACATTTTAATTATGATGAAGAAATCAATACTGATGGCTGCATTGGGTTTATTAAGTTTAAACACAATAGCACAAGACACTACGAAAGAGGAAGGTTTCATCTTTACAACCGTAAAAGAAAATCCTATCACTTCTGTTAAGAACCAAAACCGTGCCGGTACATGCTGGTGCTACTCCGGACTGGCATTCATCGAATCCGAACTGCTCCGTATGGGCAAGGGCGAGTACGACCTTTCTGAAATGTTTATCGTACACAACACCTATCTGGACCGTGCCGACAAGGCAGTGCGTACACATGGTGACGTTTCGTTCTCACAAGGCGGTTCGTTCTACGATGTAATTTATGGTATGAAGACTTTCGGTCTGGTGCCCGAAGAGGAAATGCGTCCGGGCGTTATGTATGGTGACACGCTGAGCAACCACACCGAATTGACAGCCGTATCTGATGCCGTAGTGGCAGCTATCGCCAAAGGCAAACTGCGCAGCCTGCAAACCGACAGTGACAAGAACCCACTCTGGAAGAAGGCCATCACCTCTATCCACGATATTTACTTGGGCGAACGTCCTGAAAAGTTCACCTATAAAGGCAAAGAATACACTCCGAAGTCTTTCTATGAATCTACCGGACTGAATGCAGATGACTATATCTCACTGACTTCCTATACGCACCATCCCTTCTACCAGCCGTTCGTCCTGGAAATACAAGACAACTGGCGTTGGGCTTCTTCCTACAACCTGCCTATCGACGAGCTGATGGAAGTGTTCGACAATGCTATCAATAAAGGTTATACCATTGCTTGGGGTAGCGACGTAAGCGAACAAGGTTTCACACGTGACGGTATAGCCGTAATGCCCGATGCAGAAAAGGTGCAAGAACTGAGCGGTTCGGACATGGCACACTGGCTGAAAATGAAACCGGAAGAAAAGAAACTGAACAGCAAGCCTCAACCGCAAAAGTGGTGCACACAAGAAGAACGCCAACAGGCATACGACAACTGGGAAACAACCGACGACCACGGTATGCTGATTTACGGTATAGCCAAAGACCAGGAAGGCAACGAATACTATATGGTAAAAAACTCTTGGGGTGAAGCCGGAAAGTACAAAGGGCTGTGGTATGCTTCCAAAGCTTTCGTGCGCTATAAAACAATGAACATCATTGTGCACAAGGATGCACTGCCTAAGGATATTGCCAAGAAACTGGGTATTAAATAAATAAAAGAAGGAGATGCAGTTTGATGCATCTCCTTCTTCAATTCTTACCAAATCCTACAGATATCTTCCACAATCTGCGGAACCGTCAACCGATTCTTCTTCAACTGCTCCTCCACATCGTAACGGTCGATAAACTCTTTCTTCACACCATAGTTCAACACCTTCATATCCGACGGACCGTAGTAGCGGGCAATCTTCTCGCCAAAGCCACCATCCAGCACTCCGTCCTCAAGAGTAATGACCAGTGCATGGTCCTGCTTCAGGTCATCGAGCAAAGCCTCGTCCACACCCGTGATGTAGCGGGGATTGACAAGCGTGGCATCCACTCCTTTTTCTTCCTTCAACCGGGCAGCCACGGCTTCGCCCAACTGATAGAAAGAGCCCAGTCCCAATATGGCAACCTTCTCTCCACGATGGGACACCTCATAACGGTTCAGCGTCTTGCCGTAATCCTTCTCCGGTTCTACATTCCTGCGGACAACCCCATTGGCCGGCACGCGGATGGCAACCGGATGTTCCGTCTGACGGATCCCCCACTCCAGCATTGCCATATACTCCTCACGACAAGTAGGTGCCAGATAAACCATATTCGGAATATTGCCAATGACCGGAATATCGAAAAGACAAAGATGGGTAACGTCGTTCATACTCGACAAGCTTCCCCAGAAAACAAGAATCAGTGCAGGATTATTGTTGATGCAGAGGTCTTGCGACAGCTGGTCGTAGGCGCGCTGGATAAAGGTGCTGTAGACGCCGAATACCGGCTTTCCACCTCCGGCAGCAATGGCAGAAGCCATGGCAACAGCCTGTTCTTCGGCAATGCCCATATCGATGAACTGGCGACCAGCCTCCTTGCGTCGCTCCGGTGTAAAGCCGAATACCGTGGGTGTGCCTGCGGTGATGCCCACCACAGTCGGGTCTTTCTTCATCTCCTGCAACAGATAACCAGCGGTAAGGTCGGCATAGTCTTCATCCTCTCCAGGCTCACCGGTCAGATTGCCGGTCTCAAGGTCGAACGGAACACTGTAATGGAAACGTTCTTTTTGCTCTTCCGCCAATTTGTATCCTTTACCTTTCAAGGTATTGATATGTACCACAACCGGATGCTTCTTGTCCTTCACTTCACGGAAAGCCTCTATCAATTGCTCCACGTTATTGCCATCCTTCACATAGAGATAATCATATCCCATTGCCTTAAAATAGTTGCAGGGAGCCTGACCCTCCGTTTCGCGCAACTGTTGCAGATTACGGTATAGCCCGCCATGATTCTCGGCAATGGACATCTGGTTATCGTTGACAATGACGATGAAGTTCGTGCCCAGTTCGGCACCTACATTCAATCCTTCGAAAGCTTCACCACCACTTAGCGAGCCATCGCCGATGACCGCAATCACATTACCCGTCTCACCCTTCAGGTCGCGTGCCTTGGCAAGCCCGCTTGCCAGACTGACGGAGGTAGAGGTATGCCCGATAACGAAAAAGTCATGCTCACTTTCCGACGGTTCGGAATATCCGGAGACTTCGTCATACTCGTCCGCATTCATAAACGCTGCCCGGCGGCCTGTCAATATCTTATGGGTATAACTTTGGTGAGACACGTCATAGACTATCTTGTCCGTTGGTGAATCGAACACGTAATGCAGGGCTATGGTGGCTTCTACCATTCCCAGGTTGGGACCTACGTGTCCTCCGTGAGAGCTTAACTTGTTTAACAACACCTGGCGGATTTCTCCACCTAATCCGTTCATCTCGCTGACTGATAACTTTTTCACGTCAGCAGGGGAATTTACTTTTTCAATATACATATTCTATAATAACATTTAAGTAGCGATGCTTGTTTATCCGATGCCGCCCGTCGTGCAGGCCTCATCCGGACGCTGCAAAAGTACAGAGGAAACGGGAACGGAAAGGTAGATAAATTACCGGTTTTATTACCTTTTTTACAGATATAGAGCCAACTGATATTTGCGCAAAATCCCTCAACTTGTGCATTTTTCACCCCATTTTCTTGTCAAACCCAACTCTTTCCGTAAATTTGCAGGCTGATAATGAGTTAACCGGCCAATTTCAGTAGCAGGATTCTACTACTCCTATTCCCGGTACTGACATACAAAGAAATACTAATACTAATAATTAATAGCATGAGTTTGAAAATTGTTGTATTGGCAAAACAAGTTCCCGACACACGCAACGTTGGGAAAGATGCCATGAAAGCCGACGGAACCATCAACCGCGCGGCACTCCCTGCCATCTTCAACCCCGAAGACCTGAACGCTCTTGAGCAGGCTCTCCGACTGAAAGATGAACATCCGGGCTCCACCGTTACCATCCTGACCATGGGACCGGGACGTGCAGCCGAAGTTATTCGTGAAGGACTTTACCGTGGTGCCGACAACGGCTATCTGCTGACCGACCGCGCCTTTGCAGGTGCCGATACGCTTGCCACTTCGTATGCCCTTGCCACAGCCATCAAGAAGATAGGCGACTATGACGTCATCATTGGCGGACGCCAGGCCATCGACGGCGATACCGCCCAAGTAGGCCCGCAGGTTGCCGAAAAGCTGGGGCTGACGCAAGTGACCTACGCAGAAGAGATTCTGAACGTGGACAAAGCCGCCAAGAAAATTACCGTGAAACGTCATATCGACGGGGGTGTGGAAACCGTTGAGGCTCCCCTGCCCATAGTCATCACCGTAAACGGAAGTGCCGCTCCCTGCCGCCCGCGCAATGCCAAACTGGTGCAGAAGTACAAACGCGCCCTCGGTGCCCAGGAAAAAGCTGCCATCACCAAGGAAAGCGCTGGGCTTGCCTACGCCGACCTCTACGAGAAATATCCCTATCTGAACATCACGGAATGGAGCGTTGCCGACGTGAACGGCGACCTTGCACAATGCGGTCTGAGCGGCTCGCCCACCAAGGTGAAGACCATTCAGAACATTTCATTCCAGGCCAAAGAAAGCAAAACGCTGACGGGCAGCGACAAGGATGTAGAAGATTTGATTGTTGAACTGTTAGCTAACCATACGATAGGATAAGATTATGAATAATGTATTTGTATATTTAGAGATAGAAGGCACAACAGTTGCCGACGTCAGTCTCGAACTCTTGACCAAAGGTCGTAAATTAGCCAATCAGTTGGGCTGTCAACTGGAGGCAGTTGCTGCCGGCAATAATCTGGTAGGCATTGAAAAGCAGGTATTGCCCTTCGGAGTAGACAAACTCCACGTATTCGACGCTCCGGGCTTGTTCCCCTATACTTCCCTTCCCCACTCCTCTATCCTCATCAATTTGTTCAAAGAAGAAAAGCCGCAAATCTGCCTGATGGGCGCCACCGTTATCGGTCGCGACCTCGGTCCGCGCGTTTCTTCCGCTTTGACCAGCGGACTGACTGCCGACTGTACCTCACTGGAAATCGGCAACCACGAAGACAAGAAGGAAGGCAAGGTTTACGAGAACCTGCTGTATCAAATCCGTCCCGCATTCGGCGGTAACATCGTTGCCACGATTGTGAATCCCGAGCACCGTCCGCAGATGGCAACCGTTCGCGAAGGTGTGATGAAGAAAGAGATTCTGGACGCCGACTATAAGGGCGAAGTCATCAACCACGACGTTGCCAAGTACGTGCCCGAGACGGACTATGTGGTAAAAGTCATCGACCGCCACGTAGAAAAGGCAAAACATAACCTGAAAGGCGCTCCCATCGTGATTGCCGGAGGCTACGGCATGGGAAGCAAGGAAGGCTTTGACATGTTGTTCGAGCTTGCCAAAGAACTCCATGCTGAGGTAGGCGCCAGCCGTGCTGCCGTCGATGCCGGTTATGCCGACCATGACCGCCAGATTGGCCAGACCGGTGTCACTGTCCGCCCCAAACTGTATATTGCTTGCGGCATCAGCGGACAAATCCAGCACATTGCCGGTATGCAGGAAAGTGGTATTATCATCTCCATCAACAATGACGAGAACGCTCCCATCAACACGATTGCCGACTACGTCATCAACGGTACGGTGGAAGAGGTTATCCCGAAGATGATTAAGTATTATAAATCACACAGTAAATAACAATAAAGGTAATCATGAAAGGGCTGATTCTTATATTTGTTCTTCTTTCAGGTATATCTTCCGCTATCGCTCAAGAAAAGCTCTGGTTGGACAAGAATTACCAATGGACGGACGACTCCATCCAGGCAGTCAGGTATGCTCTTGTTTCCAAGATAAACAAGAAGTGCATCAAGGTGGAAGAGTATGCTTTGGAAGGACAAAAGAAGGATGTCTGGCATTTCTCCGAATACAAAAGCAATCCCCGCAAAAGGATAAGGGAAGGCCTGCATACATCATTCTATGCAAATGGCAAGGACAGCCTGACAGAAGTATATAGAGACAACCGCCTGGAGGGGCAGACCATGGTGTATTATCCCGACGGTGCCATACATCTGGCCCGGAGCTACAGCGATGGTAAACTTGACGGAACACTCCTGCAATACTATCCCGACGGGAAACTCCGTAGAGAGGAACACTATTCAGAGAATCAGTGTACCGGTGGAAAGATGTTCGACGAGCACGGAACTGAAATGGAACATCAGCCGTATTTCGTGTTTCCATCCTTCCCCGGTGGAATAGAGAACCTCATGAAACTGGTGGCCAATGTTACCAAATATCCGGAAGACGCCTGGAAGCAAAAGGCAGAAGGAAGGGTAATCCTGCGATTCGTTGTAGACGAAGAAGGCAAGATGACCCATCCCCAAATTCTCCAGTCCGTGCGCTATGACATCGACAAAGAAGCCATACGCGCTTTCGAGGCCATTGCCGACGTCTACCGCTGGTCGCCCGGCTATCAGGACGGAGAGGCCAAGCGAGTGAAATTCACCATACCCCTATACTTCAGAATACCTAAATAACCAAGAAATTATGGCAAATTTTTATACCGAAGTTCCCGAATTGAAGTATCATCTGAACAACTCGATGATGGAACGTATCTGCGAACTGAAAGAACGCGGTTACCAAGACAAAGACAAGTATGACTATGCCCCGCAGGACTATGCGGATGCTATGGACTCTTTTGACAAGGTACTTGAAATCACCGGAGAGATTACCGGAGAGATTATCGCTCCCAATGCCGAGGGCGTGGACGAAGAAGGTCCCCACTGTGCCAACGGCCGTGTGGAATATGCCAGCGGCACCAAGCAGAACCTCGACGCCATGGTAAAAGCCGGATTGAACGGTATGACCATGCCGCGCCGTTTCGGTGGCTTGAACTTCCCGATTACTCCGTACACCATGTGTGCGGAAATCGTTGCCGCCGCCGATGCCGGTTTCGGTAACATCTGGTCACTGCAAGACTGTATCGAAACGCTCTACGAATTCGGTAACGAAGACCAGCACAGCCGTTTTATACCGCGTGTCTGCGCCGGAGAGACCATGTCTATGGACCTGACAGAACCGGATGCCGGTTCCGACTTGCAGAGCGTAATGCTGAAAGCGACCTATGACGAGGCCAACAACTGCTGGCGCCTGAACGGCGTGAAGCGTTTTATTACTAACGGTGACGCCAATCTCCACCTCGTACTGGCACGTTCAGAAGAGGGTACCAAAGACGGACGTGGCTTGTCCATGTTCATCTACGATAAGAATGAAGGCGGTGTAGACGTGCGCCGCATCGAGAACAAGCTGGGTATCCACGGCTCTCCCACCTGCGAGCTGGTTTACAAGAATGCAAAGGCAGAACTTTGCGGCGACCGCAAGCTTGGTTTGATTAAATACGTTATGGCTTTGATGAACGGTGCCCGTCTGGGTATTGCCGCACAGTCGGTAGGCCTTTCACAAGCTGCCTACAACGAAGGTCTGGCTTATGCCAAAGACCGCAAGCAGTTCGGCAGGGCTATCATCGAATTCCCGGCTGTATATGACATGCTGGCTATTATGAAAGCCAAGTTGGATGCAGGACGCTCCTTGCTGTACCAG
This sequence comes from Bacteroides sp. AM44-19, assembly GCF_003603395.1. Taxonomy (NCBI): domain Bacteria; kingdom Pseudomonadati; phylum Bacteroidota; class Bacteroidia; order Bacteroidales; family Bacteroidaceae; genus Bacteroides; species Bacteroides sp. AM44-19. The sequence goes on from NZ_QTNB01000001.1 coordinate 971,974, forward strand.
ACTTCCCGCTACGTTGACATCTACAAAGCGCTGGACGACATTGCTCGCGAACGCAAACTGACTCCGGAAGAACGCCAGGAACAAAAGAAGTATGCCAAACTTGCCGACGCCTTCACTCCGCTGGCAAAAGGTATGAACTCTGAATATGCCAATCAGAATGCTTACGACAGCATCCAGATTCACGGCGGTTCGGGCTTCATGCTGGAGTATGCTTGCCAACGTATCTATCGTGATGCACGTATCACTTCTATCTACGAAGGTACTACTCAGTTGCAGACCGTAGCTGCTATCCGCTATGTAACAAACGGCTCATACTCTGCCACCTTGCGCGACTACGAGCAAGTGCCGTGCAGCGAAGAAATGCAACCGTTGATGGACCGCATCAAAGAGATGACCAACAAGTTCGAAGCCTGCACCAATGCGGTGAAAGAGGCACAGAATCAGGAATTGCTGGACTTCGTGGCACGTCGCCTCTATGAGATGGCTGCGGTATGTATCATGTCGCACCTCATCATTCAGGACGCGACAAAGGCTCCCGAACTGTTCGGCAAGTCGGCTCTGGTGTATGTGAACTACGCAGAAGCCGAAGTGGAAAAACACTTTAACTTCATCCGTAAGTTCAAGGCAGAAGAGCTGGAAAGCTACCGCAAATAAATGCATTGCTTGACAAGGCAAATATAGCGGGCACCGGAGTTTAGCTACTCCGGTGCCCGCTTGTTTTTTCTGAAATACTTCCTCCTGCTTGCCCCTTCTTAAAAGGACAAAAGTTCTCAAAGAGACGAAAGGAAAATTAATACTCTCCGTGCAGCCTCAGCCTGCCGCGCAGCGAGTGTATCTCCCGCTGCATCTCTTCCATCCTTGCCAGCAGATGGTGGATGGCATCAATCCCTTCCATATTGATGGAAAGGTCGTAGTACATACGGCTGTACCGTTCCACATCCGGCAACTCGGAGAAAGGCAGATAACGCTCTCCACCTTCCTGCTCCACATCTATCAGTCCACTTTCGCACAGCATATCAATAAAAGTGGGCTCTATATGACACTTGTCACAATATTCGCTGATGACAATCCATTCGTTCTGCATAATCCGTTCTCCTTTCATTAGTTCATACTCTGAATTTTACGGAACATCTCTTTCTGCTGTTCCGTCAGGTTTGTCGGCAACTTCACGGAATAAGTCACGATGAGATCGCCAAACTGTCCCTCCTTCTTATATACGGGGAAGCCCTTACCCTTCAGACGTACCTTAGTCCCGTTCTGAGTTTCGGGTTTCACCTTCAGCTTCACCTGACCATCCAAAGTATCCACCAACTGGTCGCCACCCAGCAGGGCTGTATAAAGGTCGACGGTCACATCCACGTACAAATCATCTCCCAAACGCTTGAATACCGAGTCGTCCGGAATCACAAACGTGATGTATAAGTCACCTGCAGGACCTCCGTTGATGCCCTCGCCACCATAGCCTTTCAGTTTGATGACCTGTCCGTTGGCCACACCGGCCGGAATGGTAATACGCACTTGCTTGCCATTCACCGTCAATATCTGTTTATGGGTCTTCGCAGCCTCACGAAGCGAGAGGTTCAAATCCGCATGATAATCCTGCCCGCGGAAACCGGCATTGGCACCGCCTCCTCCGCGCGTACGATGACCGAACATCTGTTCGAAGAAGTCTGAGAAACCACCGGCATTACTGCCCGAAAATTCCTGGCCGTCGGAAGAATACCAATACGTACCGCCTCCGTCCGTACCAAATCCCGCACCGGAACCTCCAAAACCGGCACCGCCAAATCCCCCGAAGCCCCCGGCTTGCTGCTGTGCCCGCTTCTGCGCTTCAAACTCGTCGGCATGTTTCCAGTGTTCACCATATTCATCATATTTCTTTCTTTTTTCAGGATCACTCAGCACCTCATTCGCCTCGTTGATAGCCTGAAACTTATCCTTGGCCGTAGCATCGTTCGGATTCAAGTCAGGATGGTACTTGCGCGCCAGCTTGCGGAACGCTCTCTTGATGTCATCCTGAGATGCCTTTTTGTCCACTCCAAGGACCTGATAGTAATCAATATAAGCCATAGTCTATTAGTTTTATTGTCTAAATACCATAAAACAAATAACACGCCAATTTGTTTTACGCATTACTAAAATAGGTAAACGAAAATTAAAAAGCATCATCAAGCATAATAATTACGTGATAAACAAACATTTAGTTTCAACCAAACACTTATTTCACGTCTATAAAATACCAAAATAGTGTAAACGACACCTAATATCGTCTAATTATTCATCCTAAATCTTCCTAAAATTGACAGAAAATGCTTTATTTGTAATAAGGAAAATTTGTTTTATATATAATCCCCAACCTTAGATTAAAAACCCCCATTATGAAAAGTAATTATTGGCTCCTAACGGTAATATTCGCTCTCGTAGCCCTGCCGGGCAAAGCAGGCGAATGGATCAGAATCAACCAACTCGGCTATTTGCCGCAATCCGTCAAAGTCGCTGTATTCATGAGCGAGGAAGGAACAAACGTAGAAAATTATTCATTGATTGACGCTTTCACCGGAAAGGTGGTGCGTACCTTCAACACAACCAAGGCCACCGGCAAGATGGGAGGCATGAAGAGTACCTACCGGTTGAACTTCAGTGATTTCACAGAACCGGGCACGTATTATCTGAAAGCAGGCAAAGCGGTCTCCCCCCGTTTCCCCATCAATGCACAAGTCTACAACGGTACCGCAGACTACCTGCTGCACTACATGCGGCAGCAACGCTGCGGCTATAATCCGTTCCTGAAAGACAGCTGCCACGTGCACGACGGCTACATCGTCTATCATCCCACCAAAACCGGACAACATATAGACGTCCGCGGAGGCTGGCACGATGCTACGGACTATCTGCAATACACCACCACCTCCGCCAATGCCATCTACCAGATGATGTTTGCCTATCAAGAAAATCCGGAATCATTCGGTGACGCCTATGATGCAGCCGGACATCCGGGAGCCAACGGCATTCCCGACATCGTGGACGAAATCAAGTGGGGACTGGACTGGCTGAACCGGATGAATCCTGCTCCGGGCGAGCTGTACAACCAGATAGCCGACGACCGTGACCATGCCGGAATGCGCCTACCTAACAAAGACCTGGTGGATTACGGCTACGGACCGGGTAAAGGACGCCCCGTTTACTTTTGCAGTGGCGAACCGCAAGTACGTGGAGAGTTCAAGAATGCAACGACCGGAGTGGCAAGCACTGCCGGCAAGTTTGCCTCCTGCTTCGCTTTAGGCGCCAAGATACTGAAAGACTACTATCCTAAATTTGCAGCAGAAATCGAAGCCAAGGCCGATGCCGCCTATCAGGAAGGCGTAAAGAAACCGGGAGCATGCCAGACTGCCTCTGTCTTGTCTCCCTACATTTACGAAGAGGACAACTGGGTGGACGATATGGAACTGGGAGCCATGGAACTGTACAAAGCCACCGGCGACAACAAATACCTGGCCCAAGCCCTTGAATACGGACGTCGCGAACCGGTGACTCCTTGGATGGGCGCCGACAGTGCACGCCACTACCAATGGTATCCGTTCATAAACATGGGGCACTACCATCTTGCCAAAGTGGACAACAGCCGCATCAGCAAGGAATTCATCCGCAACATGCGTACGGGCATTGAACGCACGTACGAGAAAGCGGTAGAAAGCCCCTTCCTGCACGGTATACCCTACATCTGGTGTTCCAACAATCTGACTACCGCCATGCTAACCCAATGCCGGCTGTACCGTGAAACCACCGGCGATGACACATACGCCGAAATGGAAGCCTCCCTGCGCGACTGGCTGTTCGGCTGTAACCCTTGGGGAACCAGCATGATTGTGGAACTTCCCCTTTACGGAGACTATCCCTCGCAACCCCACTCCTCACTGCTGAATGCAGGCGTGGGCAATACTACCGGCGGACTGGTGGACGGTCCTGTCTATCGTACCATCTTCGAAAGCCTGCGCGGTGTCAATATGACGGGAATTCCCGGAACTCCCGGACAAGACTACGAACGCTTCCAGCCAGACCTGATGGTATATCACGACGCCATCCACGACTATTCCACCAATGAGCCTACCATGGATGGAACCGCCTGCCTCACGTACTACCTCTCTGCCATGCAGAAGGATGGAATGAAGCAAGCCGGTATCCCAAATGACAAGAATGTATATGTGGACGGAGGCATTATCCGCACCGATCCCTCAAAAAAGCAAATCACCCTCGTATTCACTGCCGCCGACAAAGCAGACGGTGCCGATGCCATCATCAGTACCTTGAAGAAGCATGGCATCAAAGGTGGCTTCTTCTTTACCGGAGAGTTCTATGAACTCTATCCCGATGTAGTGAAACGCCTGCTCGACGAAGGGCATTTTGTAGGCAGCCACAGTTACGGACATCTGTTGTACATGCCTTGGGAAGACCGTGATTCTCTGCTGGTCACCCGCGAAGAGTTTGAGAACGATATGATGAAAAGCTACGAGACCCTCCGCAAGGCAAGTATCGAATACAAAGACGCTCCCGTCTATATTCCTCCTTACGAATACTATAACAAGGAAATATCTGCCTGGGCAAAGAATATGGGTATTCAAGTCATCAACTATACCCCTGGTACCATGAGCAATGCCGACTACACCACTCCGGACATGGGACAGAAGTACCGGAGCAGCAAATTCATCTACAACAAGATTATGGAGGTGGAAAAGAAAGAAGGTCTGAACGGACACCTAATGCTGATACACTTCGGAACGGACGACCGCCGCACAGACAAGTTCTATAATGGCTATCTGGACAAGATGATTAAGACGCTGAAACGAAAAGGCTACACTTTTGTACCGGTCCGCGAGGCTGTCGGTATATAAGCATACTCTAACAAGGATTTATTGAAAAGGTTAGTTAAAAAGGTTATCGTGCAAAGGTATTTAAGGTAAATATTCAATCGGTTTGTTTTCAGTAAACCTTCCCCTACCCCCAAGAGGGGAAAGTTTCGAAGTAAGCTCCCAGCCTGTGAAGGTTAGGAGCTTTTATATATTTCAGAGAAGCCTTTTTACCGATTGCAGCAATTGCTCGATATCTTCTTCCGTAGTATCAAAAGAGGTTACAAAACGGATTTCGTGGATGACCTCATCCCAGAAGTAGAAGAAATACTCCTTCAACAGCTCGTCAATCACCGGACGGGGCATCGTAAGGAAAAGCTGGTTACTTTCCACCTTCTGCGTAAAATGCGCACCTGGCAATTCCTTCAATCCGTCGTAAAGAATCTTTGCCATACGATTGGCATGCGCGGCATTTTTCAACCAAAGGCTGTCTGTCAGGTAGGCAGTGAACTGGCAGGACAGATAGCGGAGCTTGGATGCGAGCTGTGCCGACTGCTTGCGCACAAAATAAGCTTCCTTCTTCAAGGCTGGGTTAAAGACAACCACGCTTTCTCCCAACATCAGTCCATTTTTCGTACCGCCGAAGCTCAGAATATCTATTCCGCAATCCACTGTCAGCTCCCTAAAGCCAAGATTCAAGGCTACACAAGCATTGGCCAGACGGGCTCCGTCCATATGGACATACATGCCATGCCGATGGGCCAAATCCGTCAAAGCCCGCAACTCGTCCGGCTTATAGACAGTGCCCAGCTCCGAACATTGCGAAATATAAATGGCTCCGGGCTGCGAATGATGCTGCTCGCCGAAATGGCACAAATAAGGACGGACTAAATCGGGCGTCAGCTTGCCGTCAGGGGTAGCTATGGGACGAATCTGACAACCTGTCATGCGGGCAGGCGCACCGCATTCATCGACATAGATATGTGCGGTCTCCGCACAAATAATGGAATTATAAGGGCGGGTACACAGCTGCAAAGCCACCGCATTACTGCCCGTACCATTGAATACGAACAACGGTTCGCAATCCGGCGTAAACGCTTCCCTTATTTTACGGACAGCCTCTTCTGTCCAAGGGTCATCCCCATAACCGACAGCATGGTCACTGTTGGCCCGGTTCAGTGCCTCCATTACCAACGGATGTACGCCTGAATTATTGTCTGAAGCAAAACTTCTCATAATCTTTCTGTTTTTGTTCATTGAAAAGAATGTGCAAAGGAAAGAATATTCTGCAACATGAAAAAACAAAGGAGCACAGATTTCATCCCCCCGGCAGAAAATGCTTCCGCACTATGAAATCTGTGCCCCTCAATCAATCCATTCACTCGGTTCCCTTTATCCGATATAAACATTTACCCCTAGTGAAACATAAAGTTCATCTTCTTCCTGATGAATTTCAATCTTGTCCTCACGGGCAAGCCACCCCAATGCGGCTCCCAATTCCTTGTCCTTCAGTCCGGACTTCCTCTTTAAAGAATCGTAGCTCCATCTGGTATAATCGCTAAGCAACTGCCAAACTTTCCCAGCATTTAGTCCAATTTCGCTTTTGTTCATTTTTCTCTTTAATTAAAAAGGTTAATAGCTCTTGTTGATTAGGTTATCTTTACAAAGGGTAAAGATATGATTTTTTATTTAACTAACAACAAAAACGAACAAAAGATATAAAAATGAACCGTTTTTGCAACACTTTTGTAATATTACACTCTTTTTATTGATAATCAAGAAGGAAAATGAAACAAAAAAACCGCAGTATCTATCAAAAAGACACTGCGGTTCTTCTATTTGATTAAGCAATCAGGGGAAAAGTCTTACATCATTCCACCCATGCCGCCCATTCCGGGAGCACCCATCGGCATTTCGGGCTTATCCTCTTTCTTCTCTACGATTACACATTCTGTAGTCAAGAACATGCCTGCAATAGAAGCGGCATTCTCAAGAGCCACACGAGTAACCTTGGCAGGATCTACCACACCAGCTGCATGCAGGTTTTCATAAACATCTGTACGGGCATTGTAACCAAAGTCTGCCTTGCCTTCACGCACTTTCTGTACAACAACAGCACCTTCTTTACCAGCGTTGGCAACAATCTGGCGCAACGGTTCTTCAATAGCACGTTTGATGATGTCAATACCGGTTGTTTCATCTACATTGTCACCCTTAAAGCCTTCCAGAGCATCCAATGCACGGATATAGGCTACACCACCACCTGGAACAATACCTTCTTCGATAGCGGCACGGGTAGCACGAAGCGCATCGTCTACACGGTCTTTCTTTTCCTTCATTTCAACCTCAGAAGCAGCACCTACATAAAGAACAGCTACACCGCCAGACAACTTGGCCAGACGTTCCTGCAGTTTTTCCTTGTCATAATCAGATTTCGTAGATACAATCTGAGCCTTGATTTGCTCGCAACGTTCCTTGATGTTTTCTTTGTCACCGGCACCGTTTACAATGGTTGTATTATCCTTGGAGACAGTTACCTTGTCGGCAGTACCCAGCATTTCGATAGTAGCTTGTTCCAACTTCAGACCTTTTTCCTCGCTGATGACAACACCACCGGTCAGCACTGCAATATCTTCCAACATTTCCTTGCGACGGTCACCGAAGCCCGGAGCCTTCACTGCACAAATCTTCAACTGAGAACGCAGACGGTTTACAACCAAAGTTGTCAGCGCTTCGCTATCCACATCTTCTGCAATAACCAGCAAAGGACGACCAGTCTGTACTGCCGGTTCAAGAATGGGCAGGAAATCTTTCAAGTTGGAAATCTTCTTATCATAAATCAGGATGTACGGTTTCTCCATTTCGCACTCCATCTTCTCCGTGTTGGTAACGAAGTAAGCAGAGAGGTAGCCACGATCGAACTGCATACCTTCAACCACACCGATAGTAGTATCAGTACCCTTGGCCTCTTCGATAGTGATGACACCGTCTTTGGAAACTTTGCGCATAGCGTCTGCAATCAGCTTACCGATAACGGGGTCATTGTTGGCAGAAACAGAAGCAACTTGTTCAATCTTGTCATAGTTGTCACCCACTTTCTCTGCCTGTCCTTTGATAGAATCAACCACTTTGGCAACAGCCTTGTCGATACCGCGTTTGATATCCATCGGGCTGGCACCAGCAGTCACGTTCTTCAAGCCTTCGGCTACGATGGCCTGAGCCAAAACAGTAGCGGTTGTAGTACCATCACCTGCATCATCACCGGTCTTGGAAGCAACTTCCTTTACCAACTGTGCGCCGGTATTCTGATATGCGTCTGCCAACTCAACTTCTTTCGCTACCGTTACACCATCTTTCGTGATGTGGGGAGCACCGAATTTCTTTTCGATGATAACGTTACGACCTTTAGGGCCGAGGGTTACTTTCACTGCATTTGCCAGTGTGTCGATACCTTTCTTCAATTGGTCGCGGGCATCGATATTGAATAATATTTCTTTTGCCATAATTTTATTTACTATTTAACGGTTTACTAATTAAAAATTATCCCAAAACAGCGAGCACATCGCTTTGACGCATGATGAGATACTTGGTTCCTTCAACTTCCAGTTCAGTACCAGCATACTTGCCATACAACACTGTGTCACCAACCTTCAACACCATTTCTTCGTCTTTTGTTCCGTTGCCTACTGCAATAACTTCACCTTTCAAAGGTTTCTCTTTCGCTGTATCAGGAATAATGATACCGCCAATTGTCTTTTCTTCTGCAGGTGCAGGGAGTATCAGCACTCTGTCTGCTAATGGTTTAATGTTCATAGTCTTTTTGTTTTATATGTTATACATTTATTATAATAGTAATTTTGCTTTAAACAAGCAATAAACAACTTACGAAAACCGTGCCAAACCGACAAGCTGTTTGTTTGGCAGACAAAGACTGACAAAATGACAAAGTATAAACAAGATTTGCTATCTTTGCAGCCTCCAAAATGATTTGACTTATGAATGCAATATGGATAGTCCTCCCCATTCTTACCTTATTGATGTTTGAACTGGGACTGACATTACAAACCGAAGACTTTCAACTGTTCCGCAAACGCCCCCGCCCCATTATTGCCGGGCTGGTAGGCCAAATCATCCTACTGCCGATGCTGGCATTTGCTTTAGGACATGTCTTCCAGCTCGAACCTCTGTTCTTTATCGGCATCATACTCATAGCCTGCTCGCCAGGCGGCAGCTCATCCAACATCTTCTCCATGATAGCCAAAGGAGACGTAGCATTGTCCGTGTCACTGACGGCATGCAGCAGCATTATTACGCTGTTCACTATCCCCGTGATTATGGAATTCGCCACACACTTTGTAGACAGCAATCTGGACATAGATATCCATCTCCCCGTAGGAAGCCTTATCATGCAGAACCTGGTTCTGATGCTTCTTCCCATTGTAGCCGGCATATTCACGAAGCGCTACCGTCCGCAAATGGCAGAAAGGATTCATAAGATATTGTCCAAGACAGCCTTTCCCGCACTTATCCTGCTGGCAACCATCTTCTTCATACAGCATCATGCTACCATCACCGGCCAATTCGGCAAACTGGGCCTCTGCATCTCCATTCTTATCCTGCTGGCTATGGGAGGCGGCGTAGTGCTATCGAAGTCCATGCGCCTCAACCGGAAAGAACAACGTACACTCATTATAGAAATCGGTATGCAGAATGCCGCACAAGCAATTGCTGTTGCCAGTAGTCCGTTTGTATTCAACAATGACATCATTGCAATACCTGCTATTATCTACGCACTGATGATGAACGTCATTCTGCTGGTTTACGTGGGAATAGTAAAACGAAGATAAGAAACCAACCGTTCATCACGGATTTCCTGCCATTCATCCTTTTTATTTGATTAACGCCCTCTTCATATCTACTTTCGTGCAGAAAACAAATGGATATGATGATGAAACAAATTCCGATTCTTTTGTGGGGATTACTGTTGCCCTTCTCCATACTTCAAGCACAAGCGGTACAAGGTGAAATAACCGACAGTAAGCAACTACCCATAGAAGGAGCTACCGTAGTGGGACTGGATGCAAAGGATTCTTCCTTTGTACAAGGCACTGTCACCAGAGAACAAGGTCACTTCACCCTACCCCTGCGGCATAACGGCAGTTATCTGTTAAAGACATCAGCCGTAGGGTACAAAACTCGCTATATCCCTTTCAGTATCACCGACACAGAAACCGCCAAACTGAGTAGGATTCTTATGGAGGAAGATTCCTATGCATTGTCCGGCATCACCGTTACTGCACAAAAAGTACCGGTAGAGATGAAGGCCGGGAAAACGGTCTACAACCTCTCGGCTACCATCTCGGGTACACAAGGCAATCTGTACGACGCATTGAGACAGATGCCAGGCGTGCAAATTCAAAGCAACGGCAATATTCTGTTGGACGGACAAGGAGGCATCAACGTACTGATGAATGGAAAGACAACCTATCTGAGCGGAGAAACGCTGATAAACTACTTGCGAAGTATCCCGGCGTCGACAGTGGAGAAAATAGAACTGATAAACAATCCGTCCTCCCATCTCGATGCAGCCGGAAAAACGGGAGTGATAAACATTGAAATAAAAAGGATAAATATAAAAGGACTGATTACCGGCGGGAATGCCGGTTACAATCAGGCGTACATCTACGGTTCCGGTTATGGCAACATTTATCTAAACCTGCGCAAGAACAAGTTCAACCTATATACCGATTATGCCTATTATGAGGGAATCGACCTTAACGAAACCACCATGTCCCGTGAGTACATAGACTTGACTACCCAACAAATCCTTGATTTTCATATGGGGCAGCAAGCCTATCGTACCTACGCGTATAAATCACATAACTTCAGGATTGCAGCCGACTATGAGCTGACTCCGCATACCAACCTGAACGGCTATCTCAACGGGAGCTGGATCTGCCGGCGGGGAAAAGAAAAGCTGGGCTCGGATTTCTATTCACTCACAGCAGTTCCAGATTCCTCCTCCATCACCCGGAACCGCCTGAGAGCAAGCCAGCACAACCTGATTGGCGGAATCAGTACCGGCTATCAATCTCCCAACAAACTGAAATGGGATGCTTCCTTTGATTTCCAATTGTTCGGCAACGCCAACAAGCAGGACCAGCAAAGTAGTTTCTCGCTCATAGAATCCTCGGGAATATATAGGAACAACCTACTCAAGGGAGACATGGAAGGGGATATTCAAATCTATTGCGGACAAACGAACCTTGTTGTACCACTCTCTGAGAAAACGACATTGGGTATCGGTGGCAAGACTACCTTTGTATCTATCGACAACTCCGCCACCTATTGTAATAAAGAATATGACAACTGGCAAGAAATACTGTCACTGAACAATCACTTCATCTACAATGAGAATATCAACGCCGGATATATAGCGTTGAATACATCTTTCGGAAAATCCTGGAAGATAGAAACAGGGATACGTGTAGAAAATACCAATATAAAAGGAGAACTGGCAGGAAACACCCTGCGTGCAGACTCTTCCTTCACCAATCACTACACCCATATCTTCCCCTTTCTGCAAATGCAATACCAGTGGAAGGATATGCACCAGCTCTCCTTTCTGTACAGCAAACGGATTGTACGTCCGCAATACCGGGACCTGAACCCGTTTGTCACCATTAACGACAATTATCTGTATGAACAAGGCAATACCCGCCTGGAACCGGAACTTGCCCATAACACCGAATTCTCCTATATCCTGAAGAGCCGCTATCGGATGAGTCTCTTGGCTTCCTATACCCGGCATCCCATAACTAAAAGTTACATGGCCGAAGAAAACAAACGCATATTGGTACTGCCCATGAATCTTTCTTCCGACTATTCAGCAGGTATACGGCTGAGTGCCGCCAACCTGAAACCGTTCCCGTGGTGGCAGATTAATACAAACCTGCTCCTCATCTACCGGAAGTATGCCTGGCAAATGGATGGGGACGAATACCGGAACAAAAAGTTTACCCCCATGCTCTACATAGGCCACCAACTGCATCTGCCCCAAGGATGGACAGCCGAGCTGAACGGCTATTGGAACGGAAAGACACCCCAGGGACAAGCAATCATCTCCCCCACGTGGTCCGTATCCGGGGGAATCAGCAAAAGTATGTTCGGTGGCCGGGGGACATTACGCCTCTTTGCCGAGAACCTATTCTCCTCACGCCACATACACATAGATGTATTCAGCACCACCCAGCAAGGATGGTATCAAGAGAAAATGCGAATGAAACTGGGCGTAGGCTTTTCTTTCCGCTTCCACAAAGGAGAGACACCGAAAGAATTTACCCCTAAAAGTAGTATAAGTGAAAGTAAACGAATAAATTTGTAACCAGTTAAAACAATTCCGAATGAAGCATTTCCTACGTTGGGTATCTCCCCTAATCCTAGGAGTAATTGAGTTCTATTTCCTGAGGCTGGCAACGGACCCTTCGCGGGGAACCGAGTGGTGGCCTGACTTCAACAACCAGCTACGTGCCCTGCTCTTGACCATATTACTTTGCTATATAGTGGATTACTGCCTCCGGAACATCTTTCATAAATACATATTCAGAAAAGAAATATCCATAGGCAAAGAGTATTCGTACATAACACTCGGACTGTTCATAACGACCAACGTTACCCTATCAATCACCTACGTGTTAGGACTCATAGAATTAGGACAACCTATAAGTGACTATATCTTAGTCAATATTATCTATGTTCCCCTCAACGTACTATACTATACAATCATCCGCAACAAGGAAATATCCAATTACTACCAGCACCAGAGCTTGCTGTTGGAAAAGCTCCGAAACGAGCAATTGGATACAGAACTCAAACTACTGAAATCCCAATATCATCCGCATTTCCTTTTCAATGCGCTGAACACCATCTATTTCCAGATAGAAGACTCCAACATGCAGGCCAAGCACTCCATTGAGCTACTTTCCGAACTGTTGCGCTATCAACTGTATGACATCAAGCAGAAAGTAACCGTAAAGCAAGAACTCGACTATCTGGAAGCATACATCCAATTTCAGCGATTACGGATGAGTGAACGACTTGTACTTACAGAGGAATACGACGAACACCTCCACACGCAGGAGATTCATCCTCTCCTATTCCAGCCTCTAGTAGAAAATGCCTTCAAATATGTCAGCGGAGCCTATTGGATTCACTTTTCCTTGAAAGCTATTGAAAATAAGCTTGTTTTTACAGCATGGAACTCTGTAGACCAACCGGCAATCGCCCACCGTAAAAAGAGCAGTGGCCTGGGAATTGAAAATATGAAGAAGCGCCTGCAGATTCTATATCCCGGCAGACACCTATTAAAGATATGTCCCGAAGAAAACACTTTCTTTGCAGAACTCACCATTGAACTGACACCCTATGAAAATAAAATGTGTGATAACCGACGATGAACCGATTGCACGCAAAGGATTGCGCGGTTACATTGAAAAAACAGATTTCCTGACTTTGACAGGAGAATGCGAGAACGCCCTGCAACTGAACGAGCTGTTGAAAAAAGAACAGCCAGAGTTGCTGTTTATGGACATAGAAATGCCCTACATCAACGGCATTGATTTTCTAAGCGGTATCCATAATCCTCCCAAAGTCATCATCACGTCAGCCTACGAGCAGTATGCATTGAAAGGATATGAGCTGAATGTAACCGATTATCTGCTCAAGCCCATTCCCTTCGACCGCTTTTTGAAAGCGGTGAACAGAGTGCATGAACTGCTACAGAAAGAGCAAGAATCCACTCCCGAGCCTTACCTCTTCGTAAAGACAGACAAACTGCTCAAGAAGGTGACCATCCAGGATATTCTGTTCATAGAAAGTATGGGCAACTACGTATTGATACATACTTCCTCCTCAAAGGAAATCACCTATTCTCCCCTAAAGAGTTTATTGGAATTTCTGCCCGACAACCTGTTTATACAAGTACACCGCTCCTACATTGTGCAGACAAGCAAAGTACAAGCCATAGAAGGGAATATGCTCATCATAGGGACACACAAGATACCGATAGCCCGCAACCTACGCGATGAGGTACTGAATGCCCTATTGAAGGACAAGTTGATATCCCGATAGCCTATAAGTAGTCGGTCAACCGGTACCGCCCCTTCTTCCGTGTCGTTTTTCCATACTGTATCACCTCCTGGGGACAAGCATGCAGGCACGCCATGCAGTGAATGCACTGCTTTCCCCACACCGGACGTCCATCTACCATCTTGATATTGCCTACCGGACAAGACTTTCTGCATATTCCGCAAGAGACACAGCCTTCATCTACATGAAATCCCTTGGTACCAATGGTAAAACGTACAAACAAAGGATTCACTACATACGTTTTCAACCAGGCAGCACCGCCTTCATGCACACTCCAAACCTTTTTCCGTGCAATGACATCCGCCACAATCGAAGCAATGGCATGCCGTGCATTCTCTATCTTCTTACGGCAAAGCGCCTCATCATCCAAGTTGAACATCGGTACGTAGGTATTGGGCATTGCAACAGACCAGGCTGCATCCAACGGAAAATGTTCCGCCAGGCGGTTCATTCCCTTTCCCATATCGTCCCCGCATGTACACACGGCATAACGGTAACAGCAGTCCGGCAACCGGAGCTGCGACAAAAAATCAATCAAGACACGGGGTGCATACCATGAGTGTACCGGAAAAACAATACCCAGTCTGTCAGCTGTCGACAGCCCTGCGGGTATCGAGCCTTGCTTAAGGCAATCAACAATGCTGACGGCAGTATCATGCATAGCCTCTGCAAGCAATTCTGCAATCCAGCGTGAGTTTCCGGTTGCGGTAAAATAAAGTATCATCGGCAGTATGTTTTGCCGACAAAGGTAGTGATTTGACTTGAATTCCTTCTATTCCAGCAACTCTTCTATGGAATAATTTTCCCAGAACGCTTTTGTAGAATGTACCAATGAACTGCCCATATAGAGCAGGAACAATGCCGCTATGACAATCATCAGGAAACTGACGAGGGCATTGTGTTTTTCTTGCTTAAGCTCAACAGAAACCATAAGAACCTCCTTTTTTGTCAGTACAAAGATAAATGCAGGATGTTTCATTTTTCCTACGCCACTATTACAAATACCTATATTTGTAAGATGAAGTTACGAAAATAGTGTATTTTATTGGAAATGAGCATATGTTAATCGCTCATGATAGTAATAGGTTACGATTTAGTTAGTTATCTGCTGCATTATTCTTCTGCGCGTTGCGTAACCTTCAAAGAACTCTTCGTATGCAAAAGTAACAATAAAACGGGAGATTTTGATATGAATCTCCCTGATTTTTTTCTATCTCATACAAGTTTTTCCGTAAAAGCGGCTTTATTCGTCGGCACACCATCGCCCAAAAGGATTTTGAACGAACGTGTGCCGACTACTGCATAAGCGGAGAAAAGAGCTTTGCCTCACGCCTAAACGACAGTTTAGACTGATGAGGCAAGGCCCATTTCTTTTGTGCTTATGCCGAAGAGGTGCTTTTACGGTTTTTCAGATGATTTTTCTTTTTCGCTGTTCTTTTGAGCCGGAAGCGGAAAGCCGTGTATGACCGTTTGCCCATAAATGGAACAAGCCGTCACCCACAGCTGGCAAACCGGGAAGAATGATTTTATCTGCCCGCCCCGACACGTCCGGCCAGACAGATAAAACCATACTTCCTTGCAGGTGGTTTGCCCGGTTTCACGCTACCGACTATGTCCTTTTTTGGGGGGACTTCCTTTTTTCACGGATTTCTCTTTTGAAGTTTTCTGTCTAATCTGCCTCTACTTCCGTTTACCTCCATTTTCGCGCCTTTCAGTGAGTCGCATCAGGCAGTCATTTCCGTTCTGGGCGCAAAGGTAACTCCGGGATTTGACGGGAAAGCAAGGTCAAGCCTCCTGTTTTCGGGAAAAATCTCCAGCCCTTCGGGTAGTATTTTTCCCGAAAAAACTTGCATTCCCTAATCCCTACCTTTTTAAGCACCCGAAACGAAAACGACCGATGCGACAGAAAGACGCATAAAAAAAATGTCGGATAAACGAGAGGCAGATAAGATAGTTTGAAACTCAACTCCCTCAGCTCTTGAATCCGCATTAAAAACAAAAAATCAAAAACAGAACGGATATGGGAACAACAATGGCAACAAAATTCGTGGCTTGGGAAGTGCCAACATTGGAAGCACTAAAAGGCAGTAAGGTTTACATTCTTCGTGAGAAACTGAACAACGGAGGACAGATGAACCGAGAGGAAAAGGATTGGCTTACACGCAACGTGAACAGCAACACCTATTTCAAGAGCGCAATACTCCTGCAAGGCTGGAGGTTTGACTTCTCCGATGTACTCCGCACGTTTATCGTGTGCCAATACGGACATTGGACGGAATACAAGGCAACAGACAAGACCGGACTTCGCAGATACCTATACGGCAGGATAGACAACATTGTAGAACTTGAAAAATAGCGAGGATATGACAGCAACGGCAGACTTCAAACAAGTGGCGCAATACATAGGGCTTGCGATATGCACCCTAATCATGCGCATCGTCCTTTGGGTATCCGGCATCCTTTGGGGCATCGTCAGAGAGATAGTAAACGGAGTGTTCCGAGTGGCGATAGGCATAATCGTGGCTATCCTCTCCACAATCGCCTTATTCGGCTTCATCCTTTGGTTATTCACCCTTTAATCTTACCGACAGCGATATGAAAACGACAGACCATTTCAAGAGAACGATACAGATGTATTTGGAGCAACGTGCAGCGGAAGATGCGCTCTTTGCGAAGAACTACCGCAACCCTGCCAAGAACATAGATGACTGCGTGACCTACATTCTGAACTATGTGCAGAAAAGCGGTTGCAACGGCTTCACGGACGGGGAGATATACGGACAAGCCGTACACTACTATGACGAGAACGAGATAGAGGTGGGCAAGCCTATCCAGTGTCAGATAGCCGTGAACCACGTGGTGGAACTCACCACAGAGGAAAAGGCGGAGGCACGTCAGAAGGCTCTCCGACAATATCAAGAGGAGGAAGTCCGCAAGTTGCAGAACCGCAACAAGCCGAGAACCGCCACCAAAGCGACCACCCAAGAAGTACAACAACCCTCATTATTTGATTTAGGCTTATGAAACCGAGAACACAGATACAGCAGGAAGTCGCACGGCTGAGCAAGCGACTACCGAGATTGACCGCCACGCAAAAGGCATACGCTTTCCGCCATTGCTTCAAGCATTACGCAATCAAGAGAGCGGACGGCACGAACATCTGCACTGAGTGCGGACATTCGTGGAAGAGCGACCACGACCTTGCGGACACCCTTTGCGGATGTACCTGCCCCCATTGCGGTATGTCATTGGAAGCGTTGCGCACCCGAAAGAGCGTTTTCAGCGAAAACGAATACTTCTCCATCGTCACCACCAGCAAGCAATACCAAGTGATACGCTTCTTCTTCGTCAAGTCCCGATACAAGGCAGGGCAGGCAGCCGAGTATTCCATTTATGAAGTGGTGCAGAGGTGGATTTCGCCCGATGGAAAGACAACGACCGTTGCCCGACTGCGTGGAATGTCAATGTTGTATTATGACCAATGGTCTGAATACAGCGACATGGAGGTACGCAAGAACAACAGGCTTCACGCATACGATATAGCACCTATGTGTACCTATCCCCGACAGCGTTTCATCCCCGAACTGAAACGCAACGGCTTCAATGGGGACTATCACAACACACTGCCGTATGACCTTTTCACGGCTATCCTTTCCGACAGCCGAGCCGAAACACTCTTGAAAGCAGGGCAATATGCCATGTTGCGGCATTATATCCGTAGTTCCTTTGATATGGGACGGTATTGGGCATCCGTCAAGATTTGCATCCGCAACGGTTACACCATTTCGGACGGCTCCGTATGGTGCGACACCATTGACCTCCTGCGTCATTTTGGCAAGGACACGAACAGCCCGAAATACGTCTGCCCTGCCGACCTCAAAGCGGAACACGATAAGTTGGTGAGAAAACGCAACCTGCAAAGGGAGCGTGAGCGGACGGAACAGCAACGGCAAAAGGCGATTGAAGACGAGAAGAACTATCTGAAAGCCAAAGGCATCTTCTTCGGACTTGTGTTCTCTGACAGCCTTATCTGCATCAAGGTCATAGAGAGCGTTGAGGAAATGGTAGAGGAAGGACGGATGATGCACCATTGTGTGGGCGGTTATCATAACAAGGCAAACTCCCTTATCCTATCCGCCACCATTGACGGCAAACGGATTGAAACGATAGAAGTGTCACTGAAAACGCTGAAAGTGGTACAGAGCAGAGGGGTATGCAATTCCAATACCGAGTACCATGACCGCATCATCCGGCTTGTGGAGGACAATACCGAACTTATCCGTCAGCGGATGAACGCAGCATAACATTAACCTATAATACAGAACAATATGGAAGTAAGATTTGAAAGTATGGTTTGCTTGTGGGACGATAAAATTCCCACGATGTTCCTTGAGTTTATGAACCTCCTCACTTTTTGTCAAAGTGAGGAGCAGTTAAGGGCAAGTGTCAAGGACTTTGCCGAGAAGCACGAACTTGACAAGTTCTTCCTTTACGGCTTCGGCTCACACCATTTCTACATGCACCAACGCTACACAAGCAATCCCGAAATGGTGATGCAGAACAGAGTTTTGTCAGTACATTTCTAACCATCTAAAAAAACAACGATTATGAGTACACGGATGACCATCAACGGAGTAAGCACCTGCACGAAAGCAGGGACAGAGAAATACGAGAAGTTCCAAACAGGCATCGGCAGACGCAAGCGGACACTTGTGCAATACGACTACCGCCACACGGACGGGGAATTGTTCTCTTGTGTGAAACCCACGTTGGACGAGTGCCGAGCCACACGGGACAAGTGGCTGACGGCAAAAAGAGGAAAGGAGGACAAGCAATGAACGAAGCAGGCTACCAAACGCTGATAGTCAAGTTCGGCAAGCCTATCACGGAATTGGACGGCATCTTTGACGATGCCGAAGCGTGGGGAGTGGAAACCCTTAAAGGGTGGATAGAGGACTATGAGAGCAGTCGGTTTACCGCCATTGACAGCCACACGGCAGTCATAACGAGCGAGTACAATATGGAGTGTGTGAAAACATGGTTGGAACGGAACACACCAATAGCCGAGAAAACAGAATTTTGAGCGTTTAGGCGGTGTCCGCACCGCCCGAACATAACACCCAAAGAAGAATGAATATGATAGCAAAGACGATTTTGGAGCAGATAGGTGGCAGACGCTTTGCCGCCATGACGGGAAGCAAAGACTTCATAGACATGGGCAACGGCTTACGCATGAGCCTTGCGAGGAACAAGACGAGTGCCAACCGCCTTGACATCATCTATGATGCAGGGGCAGACCTCTACAATATGCGCTTCTACCGCAGGACGTTCAGTAAAAAGACATTCGAGTGTAAGACGAAGGACATTGAAACGCACGAGGGGATATATTGCGATATGCTGGAGGAAATGTTCACGATGGTGACGGGGCTTTACACCCGTTTTTGAGAGGTGGGCGGCGAAAGCCGCCCTACTTTCTTTCAGTGAGCATGATGGCGGACAAAGAAAGTAGCAAAGAAACCTCTGTGCCAATCTTCGATAAAACCAGTCTTATAAAGATATGATTTGTTCCCAATTGTAATTAGGATTAGAGAAATGTCCGTATATAGAAGTTGGTTGATATATAGGATTCTTTAATTTTAACAACTCAATTATTGCATTAGGTCTAAAATCGAATTTTGATAGAATAAATTGTTTCAATTTTGTAGAATTGGATTCTTTGTCTGTGGAAACATTTAGCATGGTAGGCTGTTCTTCTCCAAACAAATAAGCCACTGCTATTTTGCATTCTTTTTCTAATCCGTTTGCGACTATGTTTTTTGCAACAAATCGAGCCATGTAAGCAGCACTTCTATCTATTTTGCTCGGATCCTTTCCAGAAAAAGCACCTCCGCCATGTGTTACCAAACCGCCATAAGTGTCTATCATTATTTTACGACCAGTTAATCCTGTATCGTTAACAAACCCACCTTTATAAAATTTTGATTTCCTATTTATCTGAATATCTACATTTATACAATCAATCAGTTGAGTTAAAACCTTCTGTTTTATTTCATTTTCAATGAAATCTGGATGAATATTCTCCTTATGCTGTACATTGATTATCAATTGTTCAAGATTATTTTCGCTAATTGTGACTTGTACTTTCCCATCAGGGAGGAGATAATCTACGCTCTTTCTATACGTATCAATCTCTTTGGCTATTAAATTAGATAAATATACACCATACGGAAGATAATTATATTGATTGTTTATAGCATAACCATACACAATACCTTGGTCGCCAGCTCCACCGTTCATAACAGCATCATTTAGTTGTCTTGATTGTGAAGTCAAAAAGTTCAGTATGTTTAATTTTTCACAATAGCCTATGGATTGATATACATCATTGACAATTTTCTCAATATCAACCCTTTTATTTTGAGTACTAATTTCTCCAGCAACAATTAAATTATTACCACTTCCCAAGCATTCTATTGCTGTATGGGCATTACAATCTTGCATCAAGAAAGCATCCAAAAGAGCATCACTTATTTGGTCGCATATTTTATCGGGATGTCCTTGTAATACACTTTCTGTTGTATATTTGTCTAAATTATCGAATATCATAATTCTGTTTTATACAGCTCCATTCTTCTGTTAATTTATTGTTTAGTTTTTTGTACACAGAATTACTATTCGGAGATTTATTATATGCCAATGTCGTTTCATATTCAAGTACCATATATATAGCATCCTGAATAGTTTTATTTTTAGTTGATTTAGGTGTGCTAAAAATTTGTTTGAATTTATCACACAAATTCTTTAATCTAAAAAAGAATGCTATGTGGTATATCAGTTCTATTAAGAACAATGACGATAAAAATAGTTGCAAGAATGGTATGGCAACGACGTTATCTTTTATTCCGTAGTATGCAAATATCAAAAGCAAACCAAATAGTATTGTGTTCTTTATTGCCATTTTAGGCAACATCACTTTAATGATATTATATGTAAAAAAACAATTCTCATAACAATTAACCAACATTTTATATGGTCCTTTCTCAATAGAATCATTATCGTAATAATTCAAAACTGGCTTTTCCAGCAATTTCGTGCCTAATGAATTGTCGATAAATCCTTTCCGTCTTTCATTAGCAGCCATAGGTTGCATTATAATTTCTACGATTATATATAATATACCATACCCTATAATAGAAATATAATTCAAAACATTAAACAAATTAGCAATCCATTTTATAGAATCTAATGAATGGCTTATACAATTTATTTGGAACGTTTGGAGTAATATTGAACATATGAATGTACTCCAGAGGAATCCATTTTCGATATTGCGCCAAAAAGCAATCGTCTTGTAGCTTATCTCATACGGTAATTGTCTATCCATATCCTTTATTTTTTGCAAAGTTACATGAAAAAAGCGAAACTACTTGAATGAGTCACTTGTAAAATCAAGTACTGACCATCAATTAAAATATTGATATAACATAAACTCCGATAAAGCATCCCCAACTTCATCGGAGTTTATGTTGTCGGACACTTACTTTTTATGGTACATACAGTAGCGCAAACTCCGCCTTTCTCCGTTTGAGCAGCATGGCATGACGTTTACCCTTGTAGTTGCAGAAAGCGATATACTCCCGATAGATGTTCCTATCGCCTGCCTCCAACTTTCGGATCAGCGTGCTTTTGGGTATCTTTCCGCTTCCCAACAGACGGTACGGACCGACATTGTAGGCGAGCGTGGCAAGCAAGAGCGAATCCTTCCCGAACTGCCGGAACATCGCGCAGAACTTCCGCAGGTCTTTCCGCAGAAGCGCGTCCGCCTGCCGCTTCGTCATGGTGCGTGCCGAATACCTTTCGCCCGGCTGCAACCGATGTCCATATCCTACATACGGGTGATGTTTTTCCGAATGCCAGCCCTCAAAATACTTCGTGCATCGTACTGCCCTCTCGAATGGTGGCAGCCGGTAGATAGCCGCCTGCCCGTCCGTTCCCTCATGGCGGCTGTCCCGTGCGGACACGGAACAGACCGTCAGAAGCGAACAGAGGATAGCCATGAATACACGCATCATCGTGTAAGGGGCTTGAAGTTCCCGATGGGGACAACAGTGATAACCCCGTCATCCTTCACGTTTCGGTTGTTGAAGTCAAATTCCAACTCATAGGAGTTGCCGAAATTGTCCTCCACTACCACGATGAAGTTGTGCGCCTCGTCACCTTGCGCCGTGTAGTACAGCCGGAACTTCTCGTTTTCGAGCAGGTAGCGGTCATTGGGCAGGAACGTGATACCGTTGTCCATTTTCAGCGTTCCTTCTCCCTCGAACTGGAAATACCGGATAGTATAGAGGGTATTGGCGAAGTCGCCCGTCTTTTTCAGCTCACAGCGTATTTCAACCGTCTGTCCCTTCGTCACTTTGTTCGGCACAGGCATAGTTTCCACCGTGAAAGGATAGGATTGCTGGATGTCCATATCGTCGTCACACGAAATAAGCGTGAGCGACACGGCGGCGAACAGGCAGAGTGCCAACGCCTTGAAGATTGATATTCTCTTGTTCTTGTTGTTCAGTATGTTCATTGTCTTTTGATTTATAAGTTATTGTTCATTTCTTTTTTCGTTGTCAGTTGCAGATACTCGTTCAAGTCCTTGCAACCGTCATAGAGGGCGGAACGGTCACAGACACGTTCCCCATAGTGTCCTTTCAGCATTTCCAACGTCCGCCGTCCGGCTTCGTCACGGTCGAGGTAACAGTCTATGCGCCCGTAACCGTCCAGATACCTCATAGCCTTTTCCACATTGGCGACGGAGTTCAGCACAAGGCAGTCGCCCGTTTCCAATCCGAGCGTGACGGCGGAAAGAAAGTCCATGAAGCCCTCGAACACGCTGCACACATCAGCCTGAGAACTTTCCATTTTGACCAGCGACACATCCTTCGGAGGCACGCTGCCTTTGAAAAAACGGCTGCGGATTTCAAAGCCGCCCGCTACGTTCGGAAAACCGACGGCGAAATACCGCTTGCCACGCACTCTATAATTCAGTCGGCAACAATACCGGGATGCAATGCCGTAAGGGATGCCACGTTCCGCCAGATAGTCCGTCAGTGGAGAATGAAGCAGTGGGGCGGTTTCCATACCCTCAAAGGCAGGTTCTGACCGTTTAGGCAGGAAAGTCGGTTTACTCACTTCGGGAACAGGCATAGGCATATTGGCGGTTTCCGCTATGAACTTCACTTGTTCCATGAAGTCGTTGCTTCCGATAAACTCCCCGGCAAGCGTGAAGATGTCACCGCCCTTGCCCGTTCCGAAGTCGTACCAAAGCTGTTTTGCCACGTTCACACGGAAAGAGGGCGTGCGCTCATTGCGGTATGGCGCACGATACCACAACTCGTTGCCGCTTCTTCGGACAGGCTCATGTCCTAACCGTGCGAGGAAGTCCGCAAGGGGTATCTGCCTCATGGCGTCGATTTCCGTCCGTTCCATGCAGTGCGTTAGTTAATGATAAACTTGATGCCCACGCCCCACTGCGTATGAAACTTCCTCGTGTCGCCACCCCACAGGCAACGCTCCCGGAGATTGGCAAGCAGAGCAATACGGTCAGCCACGTAAAGCTCCATATCGAGCGTCAGCGCACCACCGTAGATGAAGGCGTCCCGGTCATGGAGCGTGGAGCCGTCATGCAGCACCTTCTCGCCCCAGTTCACTGATTCATATCCGGCAAGAGCCGAAGCCCCTGCATAGACGAACACGATTTTTCGGGCATCGGAAAGTATTTTGAAGTAGTATCCGCCCTCCGCCGTGAACTGCGCCACGGGTATTTTCCCGTCCTTGTAAGGGTTGTTCTTCAACAGGTATTCGCCACCGAACACCCATTTGTTCCCCTTTTTCGTGTAGGTGGAAAGAGCCGCCCCGAAACTGTATCCGCCGTCGTTGCCGCCGGGATTGAAGCCGTCCGCCATATTCGCCCTGACCTCGATGCCCTGCATCTTCGGCAGGCATCGCTGGGCGTGCGCTTGCCCCGTACACAGGGCAAGCGACGCGATGATTATTGCGATGTACTTTCTCATGGTCAGCGCACTTGAAGTTCGTTGATGGTATTGGCACGTACCAAGTCCTCGTTTTCAATCACGAAAGACTGGTGGCGACCTCCGTTCTTCTCGTTGAGTTCCACCACGATGCATTTGTCATCGGGGATGGTGAACTTCGCCATCGTGAATACCGTGCGCTCGCTCTTCTTGCCCGGCACGAGCGTGGCGTAATTCTGCGCACGGAGCGGCAAGATGATCTGCTCCTGCACGGCGGTACGCTTCGCCACCTTCTTGTCCACGATTTTCCATGTGACGTAGTCCACATCGAAAGGCACGTTGCTCTGGTTCTTTATCTCCGTATGGAAATAGAGCAAACCGTTATGCGTGTAGATACCTTTAAGCAGGTACTGGATGCCGAATCGCTTGCAGCCGATGTGCTTCACCTCGCGCTTGTTCTGCTTGTGGATGGACTTCATGATAAGGCGCACCAGCATCGGGCTTTCGCTACCCAGTTCCTTCAGATAGATTTCCTGCGCGTTGTTCGGGCGGTTTACCTTCTCGCCGTCATGGATGAAGTCGCACATCTCCACGTTGAGCAGCAGCGGTTCGGCTGCATATTTCACGTTGAAGGTATAGAAACTACCGTCCTCCGTTATAACGGACATATTGGTTTCGTTCGGGAAGTTCCTCACGGTAGCTTTCACGCGGATGACGTTCTCCGCTCCGTCGGCTTTGCCCGCAATCAGGTCGGGCGAGCCTAAATCGACATAACGCACTTCCGAGGGGAAAATGACGTGGACGGTCTTGTCGTAGGTCACTTCCAAACCGTGCGGGGGAACCATGCGGTCGAAGGTCAGCTTCTTTGTCAGCCCGTGATACAGATCGCCGTCCGCCTCCTTCTGCGGATAGACCTCCTTTGTCAAGGTCGGTTGTTGGCTTTGCCTTCCTCCTCCTTGCAAGGCATAGTCAAGCGAGCTTGCCTCTGCTCTCGCTTCGTTCGTCGGTTCACTTCCATTGTCCGTTCCAACGGTTACGTTCTCCTGCGCGTTGGCAGTTACGATGCCCATAGCGAGGGCAAACATGATGATTACTTTTCTCATTACTTTGGATTTTAGTGGTAAATAAAAATTGGATTGTTGTTGCTTTTTCTGTTTTCAATTTCTGTCCTGATAGAGCATGACCTTGTACCCGGCTTTCAGATGCACTTTGACGGTACGCATCTTCTTGGCGATATACTGGCTCGTGCCTTGTATCAGCCCCTTGCCCAAGTCGGAGGCGAGCTGTGCCCCTGCGTTGGTGGATATATTGATGCTGCTGCCCAGCGATCCGCCCATGTTGGCGGCAACCTCCCTAACGGCATTCATTTCCATAGAGTTCGGAATGAAGATACCGGGCTGCCCGTCCGTGTCATACACCTCCAGCTCTACCGGGATAATCGTACCAGCATATTCCAGCGACGTGATTTCAATATCAAGCCGTTCGCCCTGAATCTTTGCCGTGCCTACCACCACCGCATTACGGGGGATGATTTTGTCCGCTACCGCCATCGGCTCCAACAGACGGAGCTTGACAGCCTGCCCGTCCGTCACACTCTGCGCCCCATAAACGCACGCCGATATGGTGTTTTTGTCCGATACGGTCGTGACGCCCACCGCCGTATTGAAACTGCGGTTACGCTCTTGCGAGAAGGAGGCGACAAACTCGGCGTTGCTCATCGGCTGTGAGAGCGAGGATACAACCTGATGCGCCACCAGCCTGACAGGTGCAGCCGTGTTCTTTCCGGTTTTCTGCACGGGGCAAGGCTCTGCCGCCTGTCCGACAGGTGGCTGTGTGCCGTTCTGTCCGCCCATGTACTTTGCCGCCAGTTCATAGGACTTCTCCATGAGTGCCACTTGGTCATCCATAGCGGACACCTTGCCTTTCTCGCTTTCCAATTCCGATTCCAGCGAGGCGATACGCTCCAACAGTTCATCCATTTCCGCATTGTCGTTCTTCGGTTGCTCATAGAAGTTGCCGAGCGTGGCATTGAGGTCGCGGTAGGCGGCTGCGGAGGATTGGATGGTCTTCGGTGCGGACTTCACGTTCTCTTCCGTTCCTCCGGGATTGGCAAGGTCGAAGTCCCTGCCGCTGTCCGTTTCCGCCACCTCGCGGTCGAACATATCGCCCAGTTCCTGCATGGCGCGGCTGCGGTTCTCCTGCCGTTCCTCCATCGCCCCCTGTTCGTATGCTTTCGCCTTGTCGCCGATAATCTGACGGTTCGCCTTGTCTGCGTCGGGCATTTCGATGTTGTAACCTCCCGTCCCCGGTTGCTGCTCCTTGTCGGAAGATGGGGCGAATATCAGCCACATCGCCCCGATGAATACCAGCACCATAGCGGGCAGCACTATCATTTTCTGACGTTTCAGCCTTTGGGCTTCGGTCAGCGGCTTGCGCTCCTTGGCTTTGCCTTCCTCCTTCGCGCCTTGGCCATTCAAGCAGGCTTGATGGCTCTCGGCTTGGCGTCGGTTCTTCGGTTTCCCGTTGTCGGGAGCCGCCTTGTTCTCGTTTTTAGGTTCATTCTTCGTCTGTTCCATATAAATAAAGTATTACATTATGATTGTTGTCCGGCTTTACGGACAGTTCCACCTGTCCGGCATGGTCTGTTGCTATCCGGCTGCCGTCATTCCTGCCGATGTCATAGACGGCTTTGCCGAAGGTGTAGAGGGCAAGCACCGCGAAAGCGGCGAGCATCGCCAGCACGATGCGTTTGCGTGTCTTCGGGGGCAAACCGTCCAGATAGCCTTTGAGCCTTGCCACCAGCATTTTCTTTTTGTCGTGGATCCTCCAGTACGCACGCCAAAATGATTTTCTGATTTTCTTCATATCCGTTTACCTTTTGATGGTTTGTAAATCCTTGTTCTCGATGATGGTGAATCCCTCGATGGTGAAACCGTTGGGATTGTCGTCCGAACGGGACGAGTTCAAGAGGCGGCACGTGGTCACGAGGCTGCGCTCGGTGACGTTGCT